>JAYSEL010000001.1:0-29994 GCA_041913885.1 Thermomonas sp.
AGCACTACCTTGACATGGTAGGGGTCACAGGTTCGAACCCTGTACCGCCCACCACGCTGCACACGGCGTGGCAACGAAACGGAGAGAGGTGGCCCGCGGCAACGCCGGCCGAGCGTGCGACATGGACACTACCGGCGCCCACCGCTGAATCCTGCCGACGCACTCGCGCTCCCTTCAATGTGGATGATCGAAAGGCGCCTCGGCGCCTTTTTTCGTGTTTTCCACTCATCCCCGAACATCCGCCCGCCACCGCCCGGCGGGGATTTCCCCAAAGAGCCACTCCCATGATCTCGATCACGCTCCCTGACGGCTCCCAACGCCAGTTCGACGCCCCCGTGTCCGTGCAGGATGTCGCCGCCTCCATCGGTGCCGGGCTGGCCAAGGCCACCCTGGCCGGCAAGGTCGACGGCCGGTTGGTCGACGCCAGCCACGTCATCGACCGGGATGCCGAGCTGGCCATCGTCACCGACAAGTCGCCGGAGGCGCTCGACATCCTCCGCCACTCCACTGCCCATCTGCTGGCGCAGGCCGTGCAGCGCCTGTTCCCGGGCGCGCAGGTCACCATCGGTCCGGTGATCGACAACGGCTTCTATTACGACTTCGCCTACGAGCGCCCGTTCACGCCGGAGGACCTGCCGGCGATCGAGGCGGAGATGCAGAAGATCGTCAAGGAAGCCCTGCCGGTCAGCCGCAGCGTGAAGTCGCGCGACGACGCGATCGCCTTCTTCAAGGGCATGGGCGAGGCCTACAAGGCCGAGATCATCGAATCGATCCCGGCCAACGAGGATCTGTCGCTGTATTCGCAGGGCGAGTTCACCGACCTCTGCCGCGGCCCGCACGTGCCGGGCACGGACAAGCTGCGCGCGTTCAAGCTGATGAAGGTGGCCGGTGCCTACTGGCGCGGCGACCACAACAACCAGATGCTCAGCCGCATCTACGGCACCGCCTGGCTGAACGACAAGGACCTCAAGGCCTACCTGACCCAGCTGGAGGAGGCTGAGAAGCGCGACCACCGCAAGATCGCCAAGGTGCAGGACCTGTTCCACCTGCAGGAAGAGGGTCCCGGCCTGGTGTTCTGGCACCCCAAGGGCTGGAGCATCTGGCAGACCGTCGAGCAGTACATGCGCAAGGTCTACCGCGAGACCGGCTACGGCGAAGTGCGCTGCCCGCAGATCCTCGACGTCGAGCTGTGGAAGAAGTCCGGCCACTGGGACAACTACAAGGACAACATGTTCTTCACCGAGTCCGAGAAGCGGACCTACGCGGTGAAGCCCATGAACTGCCCGGGCCACGTGCAGGTGTTCAACCAGGGCCTGCACAGCTATCGCGACCTGCCGATCCGCTACGGCGAGTTCGGCGCCTGCCACCGCAACGAGCCCTCCGGCGCGCTGCACGGCATCCTGCGCGTTCGCGGGTTCACCCAGGATGACGGCCATATCTTCTGCACCGAGGACCAGGTGGAGTCCGAGGTGCGCGCGTTCCACGCGCAGGCCCTGAAGGTCTACTCGGACTTCGGCTTCAGCGACATCCAGATCAAGATCGCCCTGCGCCCGGAGTCGCGGCTGGGCGACGACGCGACCTGGGACAAGGCCGAGGATGCCCTGCGCAGCGCGTTGCGGGCTTCCGGCGTGGAGTGGCAGGAACTGCCGGGCGAGGGCGCGTTCTACGGCCCGAAGATCGAGTACCACCTCAAGGACGCCATCGGCCGCACCTGGCAGCTGGGCACCATGCAGGTGGACTTCATGATGCCGGGCCGGCTGGGCGCGGAATACGTGGACGAGCACAGCCAGCGCCGCCACCCGGTGATGCTGCACCGCGCCATCGTGGGCTCGATGGAGCGCTTCATCGGCATCCTGATCGAACACCATGCCGGCCAGTTCCCGGCCTGGCTGGCGCCGGTGCAGGCGGTGGTGATGAACATCACCGATGCCCAGGCCGACGCCGTCGAAGCGGCCCGGAAAACCCTTGCGAATCAAGGATTCCGGGTGGTTTCCGATTTGCGGAACGAGAAAATCGGCTATAAAATCCGCGAGCACACGCTCCAGCGCGTGCCGTACCTGCTGGTGGTCGGGGACCGCGAGAAGGAAAATGGCATGCTGTCGGTGCGTACGCGGGGTGGGGAAGACCTTGGCAGCATGTCCGTTGACGCCTTCGCCGCGCGCCTGCGCGAAGAAGGGGCCGGCTGACGCGCCGACCGCATCCCGCAAGCCCGCCTGCCGGTTCCGGAACCGGCAGGCGAACCGGCCCGCAAGGGCCAACCCTTGGAGACAGCCACAATCAGTACCCCTGACAACAAGCAGAACCGCCGCAACCAGGAAATCCGCGTCCCGCGGGTCCGCGTCATCGGCAGCGACGGCGAGATGATCGGCGTGCTTTCGCGCGACGAAGCCCTGCGCATGGCCGAGGACGAGGAACTTGACCTCGTCGAGATCCAGCCCAACGCGGATCCGCCGGTCTGCAAGATCATGGACTTCGGCAAGTTCAAGTTCGAACTGCAGAAGAAGGCCAACGAGGCCAAGAAGAAGACCAAGCAGGTCGAGATCAAGGAAGTGAAGTTCCGTCCGGTCACGGACGAGGGCGACTACCAGATCAAGCTGCGCAAGATGCGCGAATTCCTGGTCGACGGCGACAAGATCAAGGTCAACATCCGCTTCCGTGGCCGCGAGATGAGCCACCAGGAGCTGGGCCGCGAAATGGCGGCGCGGATCGAGGCCGACCTGGGCGAGGACATCGTCATCGAATCCCGACCGCGCCTGGAAGGCCGGCAGATGGTGATGATGATCGCGCCGAAGAAGAAGTAAGTCCGGAAGTGGCGGCTGCCGGTCCCGGCGGCCGTCCCGGAACGCGGGGCGTGCGTGCAACGCCCTGATTTTCCAAGGACAAGATTGCAAACCCGGCGCCGGCCCGCCATAATGCGCGGCCCGGTTCGCCGGGATTGTTGTTCAGTGGCACCCAGGACCCGCCCGGTTCCCCGTGGAATCCGGGCTTACCCACCGGCAAGGCAGGATGGAAAGCGTGGCAGCGCCCCCGTGGCAACGCCGCCGCCTCGGCCAGTTCTAGATTTCGCAAGGATTCCCAATGCCCAAGATCAAGACCAATCGGGCGGCGGCCAAGCGCTTCCGGAAGACCGCTTCCGGCAAGTACAAGTGCGGCCACGCCAACAAGAGCCACATCCTCACCAAGAAGGCGACCAAGCGGAAGCGCAACCTGCGGCAGACGAACCACGTTCGTGCCGAGGACGCGGGCCGCCTGGACCGCATGCTGCCGTATTTGTGAGGAGATAAGACATGGCACGAGTCAAACGTGGTGTTACGGCGCGCGCGCGCCACAAGAAGGTCATCAAGGCCGCGAAGGGTTACTACAACGCCCGCCGCAAGGTCTTCCGCGTCGCCAAGCAGGCCGTCACCAAGGCCCTGCAGTACGCCTACATCGGCCGCAAGCAGAAGAAGCGCCATTTCCGCACCCTGTGGATCGCGCGCATCAACGCTGCCGCGCGCGCCAACGGCATGAGCTACAGCCGCTTCATGAACGGCCTGCTGAAGGCCGGCATCACCCTGGATCGCAAGGTGCTGGCGGACATCGCCGTGCATGACGCGGCGGGGTTTGCGGCCCTGACCGAAAAGGCCAAGGGCGCTTTGGCGGCGTAAGCCGTCGATCCACACGCAAACCCGCCCCAGGGCGGTGAAGACCGGCGGCGCAAGCCGCCAAGACGTGGGGAAGGGCGCAAGTCCTTCCCCACGTTCGTTTACAGGGTGCGCTTTTCACAGGGCGTGCCCGGGGGCCGGAAACCAGATGAGCGAAATCGAATCCCTCTCTACGCAGGCGCTGGCGGACATCGCCGCCGCCGCCACGCCCGATGCGCTGGAGGCCTTGCGCGTGGGCCTGCTCGGCAAGAGCGGCAGCATCACCGCGCAGCTGAAGGCGCTGGGTGCGTTGCCCGGCGACCAGCGCAAGGCCGCCGGCGAGGCGATCAACCGCGTCCGCGACGCCATCGCCGCGGCGCTGGCCGCGCGCAAGGCCGCGCTGGACGACGCCGTGCTCGACGCGCGCCTGGCCGGCGAGACGATCGACGTGACCCTGCCGGGGCGCGATGCCGGCCGCGGGGGCGTGCATCCGGTCAGCCGCACGCTGGAGCGGATCACCGGCATCTTCGGGCGCCTCGGCTACGAACTGGCCGACGGCCCGGAGATCGAGGACGACTGGCACAACTTCGAGGCGCTGAACTTCCCGCCGCACCACCCGGCGCGCGCCATGCACGACACCTTCTACTTCCCGGACGGGCGCCTGCTGCGCACCCACACCTCGGGCGTGCAGGTGCGCTACATGCAGGACCTGCTGCGCGCCGGCGGCACGCCGCCGCTGCGCATGATCGCCGCGGGCAAGGTCTACCGCAGCGACTCCGACCAGACCCACACCCCGATGTTCCACCAGGTGGAAGGCCTGCTGGTGGACGAACGCGCCAGCTTCGCCGACCTCAAGGGCACGCTGGTGGAATTCGTGCGCGCCTTCTTCGAACGCGATTTCGAGATGCGCTTCCGCCCCAGCTACTTCCCCTTCACCGAGCCCTCGGCGGAAGTGGATATCGCCTGGCAGCAGGCCGACGGCAGCACCCGCTGGCTCGAGGTGCTGGGCTGCGGCATGGTCCATCCGAACGTGCTCAAGAGCGTGGGCATCGACCCCGAGCGTTACACCGGCTTCGCCTTCGGCCTCGGCGTCGAGCGGTTCGCGATGCTGCGCTACGGCGTGGACGACCTGCGCGCGTTCTTCGAGAACGACGTGCGTTTCCTGAAGCAATTCGCCTGAGGCCGCCGCCATGAAGTTCTCCGAAAACTGGCTGCGCCAGCACGTCAAGACCGGCGCCACGCGCGAGCAGCTCGCCGCCACGCTCACCGCGATCGGCCTCGAGGTCGAGGACATGACCGTGCTGGGCGAATCGCTCGACGGCGTGGTCGTGGCCCGCATCGTCGACTGCGCCCGCCATCCGGAAGCCGACCGCCTGCAGGTCTGCCAGGTCGATGCCGGGACCGGCGAGCTGCTGCAGATCGTCTGCGGCGCGCCGAATGCACGCCCCGGCCTGCTTGCGCCGCTGGCGACGATCGGCACCCGGGTGGGCGAGCTGACCATCAAGGCCGCCAAGCTGCGCGGCGTCGAATCCAACGGCATGCTGTGCTCGGCGAAGGAGCTCGGCATCGACGCGGACGCGTCGGGCCTGCTCGAGCTGCCGGCCGATGCGCCGGTGGGCGCGCCGCTGGCCGACTACCTGGGCCTGCCGGATGCCAGCATCGAACTGAAGCTGACGCCGAACCGCGCCGACTGCTTCGGCGTGCGCGGCATCGCCTTTGACGTGGCGGCGGCCACCGGCTGCGCCGTCGAGCCCTTGAATGCCGATCCCGTGCCGGCCGTGCACGAGGCGGCGCTGCCGGTCGCGCTTGCCGCGGGCGCCGCGGCGCCGCGGTTCGTCGGCCGCGTCGTCACCGGGGTGGATGCCGCGGTGCCCACGCCGGTGTGGATGGCCGAGCGCCTGCGCCGCAGCGGCGTGCGCCCGGTCAGCTTCCTGGTGGACGTCACCCAGTACGTGATGCTGGAGCTGGGCCAGCCGATGCATGCCTACGACCGCGACCTGCTGCAGGGCCCGATCGGCGTGCGCCAGGCGCGCGCCGGCGAGACGCTGCGCCTGCTCAACGGCGATGACGCCACGCTGGACCCGCAGTTCCTGGTCATCACCGACGCCGATCGCGCGGTCGGCCTGGCGGGCATCATGGGCGGCGAGGACACCAAGGTCGGCGAGGCCACCCGCAACGTCTTCCTGGAAGCCGCGCACTTCGCCCCGGCGGCGATCATCGGCCGCAGCCGCAAGCTGGGCCTGCACACCGATGCCGGCCACCGCTTCGAGCGCGGCGTCGATCCGGAGCTCCCGCGCATCGCGGTGGAGTACGCCACCCGGCTGGTGCTGGACGTCGCCGGCGGCGCGCCCGGTCCGGTGGTCGAGGCGGCGCTGCCCGAGCACCTGCCGCAGCCGCAGCCGATCCTGCTGCGCCGCGCCCGGCTGGCCCGCGTGCTGGGCACGCAGGTCGAAGACACCGAGGTTGCCCGCATCCTGACGGCGCTGGGCCTTGCGGTCGAGGCGACCGGCGACGGCTGGCGGGTGACCCCGCCGGCGCGCCGCTTCGACCTGGTGTTGGAGGAAGACCTGGTCGAGGAAATCGCCCGCATCCACGGCTACGACGCCATTCCGGCCACGCTGCCG
Organism: Thermomonas sp.; assembly: GCA_041913885.1. Classification (GTDB taxonomy): domain Bacteria; phylum Pseudomonadota; class Gammaproteobacteria; order Xanthomonadales; family Xanthomonadaceae; genus Thermomonas. The sequence goes on from JAYSEL010000001.1 coordinate 6,248, forward strand.
GGCGGTGCGACGCGGCTGGTGAATCCGACCGAAACCCGGGCCAGCGAGCACGACGTACGCCGCCAGCTGGTGGCTCGCGACTTCCTGGAAGCCATCAACTACGCCTTCGTCGACGCCGGCCTGCTGGCCACGTGGCACGCGGCCGACGCCGCGGTGGCGCTGGCCAATCCGCTCAGCGCGGAGCTCGGCGTGATGCGCACCCGGCTGCTGCCCGGGCTGGTGGACGCGCTGGCCCGCAACGCGGCGCGCCAGCAGTCGCGCGTGCGCCTGTTCGAGCTTGGCAAGACCTTCGCTGCCGTCGCCGGCGAGGCGCCCGCGGAAACGCTGCGGATCGCCGCGATCGCCTGTGGGGATGCCCGTGCGGAGCAGTGGGGCGCGCCGGCCCGCGCGGTCGATTTCCACGATCTCAAGGGCGACCTGGAAAGCCTCGCCGCGCTGTCGGGTGCGACGCTGGAGTACCGCGCCTCGGCCCTGCCGTTCGCGCACCCGGGCCGCTCCGCCGACATCCTTCGCGACGGCGTCGCCATCGGCTGGATCGGCCAGCTGCATCCGCGCCTGCAACAGGCGCTGGGACTGGACGTGGAGGTGCTCGGCTTCGAGCTGGCCCTGGAGCCGCTGCTGGCCCGTGCGCTGCCGCGCGCGAAGACGCAGTCGAAGTATCCGTCCGTCCGCCGGGATCTCGCGTTCGTCGTGCCGGAAGCGGTGGCCTGGAGCGACCTGAAGGCGACGGCCGAGGCGGCTGCGGGGCCGTCGCTGCGCGATCTGGTGCTGTTCGACCGCTATGCCGGCAAGGGCATCGAATCGGGTTTCAAGAGTCTGGCTATGGGCTTGATTTTGCAGGATGAATCCCGCACGCTGGCCGACCGTGATGTGGATGCCGTGGTGGCAGGCGTGATCGCCGCGCTGGGCGAGCAGCACGGTGCGGTGATCAGGCGCTGACAGGGGACGGCGATGGCGTTGACGAAGGCGGAAATGGCCGAAAAGCTCTACGAGGAAGTCGGTCTCAACAAGCGTGAAGCGAAGGAATTCGTCGACGCGTTCTTCGATGCATTGCGCGAGGCGTTGGAGCAGGGCCGCCAGATCAAGTTGTCGGGGTTCGGCAATTTCGATCTGCGCCGCAAGAACCCGCGCCCGGGCCGCAACCCCAAGACCGGCGAGGAGATCCCGATTTCCGCGCGCACCGTCGTCACCTTCCGGCCCGGCCAGAAGCTGAAGGAGCGCGTGGAAGCCTTCGTGGGGACCGTCCATGCTTGATCCGGGCAGCAACCGCGAACTCCCGCCGATCCCGGCCAAGCGCTACTTCACCATCGGCGAAGTCAGCGAGCTGTGCGACGTCAAGCCGCACGTGCTGCGCTACTGGGAAACCGAATTCCCCAGCCTCGAGCCGTCCAAGCGCCGTGGCAACCGCCGCTACTACCAGCGCCACGACGTGCTGATGGTGCGGCAGATCCGCAGCCTGCTGTACGAACAGGGCTACACCATCGGCGGCGCCCGCCTGCGGCTGGAAGGCGAGGGGGCGAAGCAGGAGTCGGCGCTCAGCAACCAGATCGTCCGCCAGGTGCGGGCCGAGCTGGAGGAAGTGCTGCAGATCCTGCGCCGCTGATCCGGCCTCGCCGGAAACCGTCCGCTCGGGTATACTGCGCGGCCAACCTTCCGGGGTATAGCGCAGCCTGGTAGCGCACTTGTCTGGGGGACAAGTGGTCGTCGGTTCAAATCCGGCTACCCCGACCAATTCCGTTCCGCGAGCCATCTCGGGACGCATCGCAAAAACCCCGCCTTTCAGGCGGGGTTTTTGCGTTTCGGGGATAATTGAATTAAGTCGATTCATCAGGAAAAGGAATCCCGCGCATGGCGACATGGCTGGTCACTGGCGGCGCCGGCTTCATCGGCGGCAATTTCGTGCTGGACGCGGTGGCGCGCGGCATCCGGGTGGTGAACCTGGATGCGCTGACCTACGCCGGCAACCGCGACACGCTGGCGGCGCTGGACGGCAACCAGGACCACGTCTTCGTGCACGGCGACATCGGCGATCGCGGACTCGTCGCCCGGCTGCTGGCCGAGCATCGTCCGGACGCGGTGATCAACTTCGCTGCCGAAAGCCACGTGGACCGCTCCATCGACGGGCCGGCGGCGTTCATCCAGACCAACGTGGTCGGGACGCTCGCCCTGCTGGAAGCGGTGCGCGACCATTGGAAGGCGCTGGAAGGCAGCGCGAAGCAGGACTTCCGCTTCCTGCACGTCTCCACGGACGAGGTCTACGGCTCGCTGGGCGAGACCGGCCTGTTCACCGAGACCACGCCGTACGCGCCCAATTCGCCGTACTCGGCGTCGAAGGCCGCCTCCGACCATTTGGTGCGCGCCTTCCACCACACCTACGGATTGCCGGTGCTGACCACCAACTGCAGCAACAACTACGGCCCGTACCACTTCCCCGAGAAGCTCATCCCGCTGGTGATCGCCAAGGCCCTGGCCGGCGAGCCGCTGCCGGTGTACGGCGACGGCCGGCAGGTGCGCGACTGGCTGTACGTCGCCGACCACTGCGAGGCGATCCGCACGGTGCTGGCCAAGGGCCGGGTGGGGGATACCTACAACGTCGGCGGCAACGCCGAGAAGCAGAACATCGAGGTGGTGAAGGCCATCTGCGCGCTGCTGGATGAGCGCCGTCCGCGCGAGGACGGCCTGCCGCGCGAGTCGCAGATCACCTTCGTGGCCGACCGCCCGGGCCACGACCGCCGCTACGCCATCGACGCCAGCAAGCTGCGCGACGAGCTGGGCTGGGCGCCGAAGTACACCTTCGAGCAGGGCATCGCCGAGACCGTGGACTGGTACCTCGCCCACCAGGACTGGGTGCGGCGGGTGCTCGATGGGTCGTATCGGCTCGAGCGCATCGGGGTGGCGGCATGAGCCCGCTGGCGAGTGGTCGCAAAGGCCCGCTCCGAAAGGGAATCATCCTCGCCGGTGGATCCGGTACGCGGCTGTATCCGATCACTCAGGCTGTCAGCAAGCAGCTGCTGCCGGTGTACGACAAGCCGATGATCTACTACCCGCTCAGCGTGCTGATGCTGGCGGGCATCCGCGAGGTGCTGATCATCAACACCCCGCACGAGCAGGCCCTGTTCCAGCGCCTGCTGGGCGACGGCTCGCAGTGGGGCATGCGCATCGAATACGCGGTGCAGCCCAGCCCCGACGGGTTGGCGCAGGCCTTCCTGATCGGCCGCGAGTTCCTCGCCGGTGGCCCGAGCTGCCTGGTGCTGGGCGACAACATCTTCCACGGCCACGGCCTGACCGACCTGCTGCAGCGCGCCGACGCGCGCGATGATGGCGCGACCGTGTTCGGCTACTGGGTGCGCGATCCGGAGCGTTACGGCGTGGCCGAGTTCGATGCCGCCGGCAAGGTGGTCGGGCTGGAGGAAAAGCCCGTGCAGCCGAAGTCCAGCTACGCCGTCACCGGGCTCTACTTCTACGACGGTCGCGCCAGCGATTTCGCGGCATCGCTCAAGCCGTCGCCGCGTGGCGAGCTGGAGATCACCGATCTCAACAAGTGCTACCTGCAAGACGGCAGCCTGCACCTGGAAAAGATGGGGCGCGGTTACGCCTGGCTGGACACCGGCACCCACGAGTCGCTGGTGGAGGCTTCCACCTTCATCGAGACCATCGAGGCGCGACAGGGCCTGCGGGTGTGCTGCCCCGAGGAAATCGCGTTCTTCAACGGCTGGATCGATGCCGCGCACCTGCGTGCACTGGCCGAACCGCTGGCGAAGAACGGCTATGGCCAGTACCTGCTGGGCCTGGCGACGCAAGGGCGAATCGCATGAAGCTGGTCGAGAGCCGGTTGCCCGGGTGCGTGGTCATCGAGCCTTCCGTGCACGGCGACGAGCGCGGCTTCTTCTACGAAGGCTGGAACGCGGAGCGCTTCGGTGCGCACGGCCTGCCCACGCGGTTCGTGCAGCACAACGTCTCGCGTTCGCAGCGCGGCGTCCTGCGCGGATTGCACTACCAGTGGCCGAACCATCCGCAGGGCAAGCTCGTCAGCGTTCTGGAAGGCGAGGTCTACGACGTCGCCGTCGACATCCGCCGCGGTTCGCCCACCTTCGGCCAGCATGCGGCCGTCGTGCTCAGCGCAGAGAACAAGCGCCATTTCTGGATCCCGGAGGGGTTCGCCCACGGCTTCCTGGTGCTCAGCGAGACGGCGTTGTTCACCTATCTGTGCACCGCGCCGTACGACCGCGCCAGCGACAACGCGCTGCGCTGGGACGATCCGGCGCTGGCGATCGACTGGCCGCTGGCGGAGGTCTCGCTGTCGGCGAAGGATGCGGGCGCGCCGCTGCTGGCGGACGTGCCGCCGGAACGCCTGCCGCAGTACGCCGCATGAAGCTGCTGCTGCTGGGTGGCAACGGCCAGGTGGGGCGCGAGCTGCGCCGCGTCCTGCCGGCGCTGGGCGACGTGGTCGTGGGTACCCGCGACGGCGCGGATGCCGATGTGGTCGCCGATTTCGACGCGCCGGAATCGCTGGCCGGGCTGGTCCATCGCATCGCGCCCGATGTGGTGGTGAACGCTGCCGCATACACCGCCGTGGACCGCGCCGAGGGCGAGCCGGTCGCCGCGTTCCGGGCGAACGCGGAAGCGCCGGCGGCGTTGGCCCGCGGCTGTGCGGAGACCGGTGCCTTGCTGGTGCATTACTCCACGGACTACGTGTTCGACGGCAGCGGCATGCGGCCGTACCGCGAGGGCGACGCCACCGCGCCGCTGGGCGTTTACGGCGCCAGCAAGCTGGCCGGCGAGGAGGCGATCCGCGCGTCCGGCGCGCGCCACGCGATCCTTCGTACGGCGTGGGTGTATTCCGCGCACGGCAGGAATTTCCTGCACACGATGCTGCGCCTCGCTGCCGAGCGCGACGAGTTGCGCGTGGTGGCCGACCAGATCGGTGTGCCGACGCCCGCGGCATGGATCGCCGACGCCACCGGCCAGCTCCTGCGGCACGGGCTGGCGGCGTCCGAGACCTGGCATCTGGTCGCCGCCGGCGAAACCAGCTGGCACGGGTTCGCGGACGCGATCATGGACGAAGCACAGGCGGTGGGCCTGCTGCCGCACCGGCCGCGCGTGCTGCCCATCGCGACCGCCGACTATCCGACCCCGGCGCGGCGGCCTGCGTATTCGGTGCTGGATACCGCGAAGTTGCAGCGGGAATTTGGCATCGTGCCGCCCGACTGGCGCGACGGCCTACGTACGACGCTGCTTGGCATGGCGCGGGACAGTGGGGACAGGGCGGCCGGGTGAAGGTCGTGCCGGACAGGATCGATCCCCCGACCCGTCCGATCGCGAAGCCTCATTTTGATCCGGTGTCCGCTCCCGTCGCCGGCCCGCGCGCAACAAGCCGCCGCTTCAGCGCGAGCGCCGGGCGCTCCACCAGGAACCACGATGCGGTCGCCAGGGCAAGGACCAGCACGGTGGCCCACCAGGCATTGTGCAGGGCGCTTCCCGGTGAAAACGCCTGCACCAGTTGCCCGGCCGGCCAGCCGTAGAGGTACATGCCGTAGGAAAGATCGGTGTGCCGGATCACCGGCAGCCGGGCCGCCAGCGCCAACCAGAGCGTGCCGTAGGCGATCAGGGCGAAATAGGGCAGGTGGAACCACGGCGTCCCGCGCGCGATCGCCGCCAGCAGCAGCAAGGCCAGCACCGCCCATCCGCTGAGGGCGATCCGTTCGCGGTTCACCCAGAACATCGTGCCGGTGATGAAGAACGCGGTACACCAGGTCGTGTTCATCAGGTGGTCGGGCAGCGGATGGCGCCACAGCGCATAGGCATAGGCCGCCAGCAGTGCCAGCGCCCACAGCGGCGTGTAGCGACGTGGCGCCAGCAGGCCGGCGGCCCCTGCCGCCAGCAAGGCCAGGTACAGCCGCGCCTCGATCGGCAAGGTCCACAGCGAGCCGTTGACCGCCGGGTTCGGCAGGGTCTCGAATACCCCGGGCAGGAAATACGCGTTCGACCACAGCGAGACGTTGGTCCACAGGTAGCGCCAGGTATCGGCATGGCGCCAGTAATCGTGTGACGTGGTCAACAATGGTCCCAGCACGAACACGCACAGCCCCACGCACACGACCAGCGCAGGCAGGATGCGCAGTGCGCGTGACGCGAGGTAATCCCGCGTGGAGTTGCGCTGCAGGCTGGCCGCGATCAGGAAGCCGCTGACCACGAAGAAGACGTCCACCGCCACGCCGCCGGCGAACTTGAAGCGGGTGAGCCATGTCACCACGTCGCCACCCGCGCTGCCGGTGATCGCCCAGGCATGGCCGTAGACCACCAGCCATGCGGCCAGCAGCCGGATCAGGTTGAAGTTGTTGCGGTCGCCGGCCCAGGCCTCGGCGATGGTGGTGGATCTCATGCGGGATCGAACCGCCAGTGCCAGGGCTCGTACACGATGCCGTGCGGGTTGTCGCGCGGATAGCTCATCGCGAAACCATGCTGGCCGGCATGTGCACGCAGCCAGTCGAAGGCAGGCGTGCGCTCGAAGGAGGTTTCCGCGGGCGGTTCGCCCGGGGTGCCGATGTCCAGTGCGAGTCCGGCGTGGTGTTCGGAGAACCCCGGTGCGGCGTTGACCGCGAGGATCTCGTCCACGGTCTGGCCGCGCGCCCGCTTTCGTTCGAAGATGCCCAGCTGGTAGTCGTGGCTGCGGTAGCCGGAGATCGCGTCCAGCACGATGCCGTCGGCGAGCGCCGCGTCGCGGAGGCGCTGCCACGCGCGGGCGGCGTCGATGCGCAGCCACAGCGGTCGGCGCCAGCGGTCGATGCCGGCGAAGGCCAGCCAGTCGGGTTCGGCGACCAGCGGCAGGCCGGTGCGCGCGGCATAGCCGTCGGTGTCCAGGCCGAGCGTGGCCAGCCGCTCGTGCAGGCGGTGCAGCGGCACCGTACCGACGTGATGGAACGCGCCGCCCGTGGGCGGGAGCGGCAGCGTCAGGGCGCGCCGTGCTGCGGCCAGGCCCGGTTCGCGCTGCAGGCCGGGGACCAGGGGATGCAGGCCGTCCGCCAGCTCCGCGGCCAGATACTGGCCATCCCGCTTGCGGCGCAGCACCCGACGCGCACGCGCAAGCAGGCGGGCGGTGGCGTTGCCACGCGCGCGCAGGACGGCGGCGGGCCAGAGTTCGATCTCCGGCGTATTGCGCAGGTGGGTCTTCAGCGGCATCGGCGGCAGGGGCGGCATTCGGGCAGGGTAGCGCAGCAGGCCGTCACCTTGCCGCGTGCAGGGCGTCCAGCAGGGCCTGCGGCTGCGCGAGGGTGAGCAGCACTCGCTTGCCATCGCGCCGGGGCAGCACCAGTGTCCTGCCGCGCGTCAGCAGCAGGAACGCGCGGGTTCGGTCGCGCAGCAGATAGTGGCCGCCGCGGTAGCCGGGCAGGCCCACGCCGAACAACTTCAGCGCTGGCTTGAGCGATGTATGTTCGTCGAGATCGACGATGCGCGCCTGTTCCAGCGCCAGGTCTGCGACCGGCAGCCGGAGCGTGTTCAGTCCGGCGGCCACCACCAACCGGTCGCCCTCCAGTGCGATGGAGCGCCGGGAAAGCCACAGCAGCGGGCCCAGCACCACCAGCGCGGCCGCGAATGGCGGTACCAGCCACCAAGGCACGGGGTCGGCGTGCCAGGCGGCCGCATCCGTGCGCAGCAGCGCGGATGCGGTGATCGCCAGCCAAAGTGCGCCGAACAGCCAGTACAGCGCCGGGGACGGCGGGGGTACCGCGAACTCGTGCCGCGTTTCCACTTCAGTGCGCCTTGATCCAAGAGGCCACGTCCTCGACCAGCGGTTCCGCGACGTGTCCCGGCTGCTGGTACTCGGCCAGCGATCCCTCGCCGTCGCCGGCGATGCCGAGGTGGTTGAGCCGGTCGTAGAGCTTGAACGTCACCTTCGGGTCGGCATGGAAAGCGCCGCGCCAGGCCTGCCAGTCGGCGTCCACCACCTGGATGTCGCGCGCGCCCTGCAGCACCAGCATCGGCAGGGCCACCCGGCGCGCCTCGGCCACCGGGTCCACCGCGTCGATGCTCCGCCAGTAGCCGGCCGGCTGGTTCATGACCGTCCGGGTCGCGGCGTCGGTCGCCGGATCGCGGGTGGCCTTGACCTGCGCGACGAGCGCGTGGATGGCATCGCGCTCGGCCTCGCTGGTCTTGCCGTCATCGAGCACGGCCAGGCGGCGGTTCTGCTCCACCACGATGTCCAGCAGGGGCCGGGCCGGCGCCGCCAGCAGCACCAGGCCACGGACATGGCCGGACAGGGCGGCGATGCGCGGGGCCATCATCCCGCCCTGGCTGTGGCCGAGCACGAACACCCGCTGGGGGTCGATGCCGTCGGTCTTGCGCAGCGCGTCCACCGCCAGCACGGCATCGAAGGTGGTTTCCTCGTCCACGCCGAAGGCCGCGCCGTTGGCGAATTCCTCCGGATGCGCCTTGGTGCGCTTTTCGTAGCGCAGTACCGCGATGCCCTGCGCGGCCAGGCCGCGGGCAATATCGAGGAACGGCTTGTTCGGGCCGATGGTCTCGTCGCGGTCGTGCGCGCCGGAGCCGTGCACCAGCACCACGGCGGGGAAGGGGCCGTCGCCCTTGGGCATCGCCAGGGTGGCCGGCAGGGCGCGTGCGCCGTCGCCGATTGCCATCTCCCGCTCGGCATAGGGCGCATCCGCCGCCACCGCCGGGGCTGGCGCGGGGGGCGCCTGCACGGGTTGCACCAGGAAGCCGGCGATCTTGCCGTCGGCGCCGATGGCGAACTTCGCGACCAGCTCGGCCTTCTCGAAATGCAGCGGCACCTGCACCACGGCGCTGTCGCCCTGCGCGGCGGTGGTGGCTTCGCCGCGCCCGGTGGCCTTGCCCATCTGCACGGGCAGGGACTCCCAGACCGCCTTGAGCTTGTCGGCGGGGACCGCCTCGGCCATGCGCGGCGCGAACAGCGCCTCGACGTGGGTGTAATCGCCGGCATCCATCAGGTCCAGCGCCTGCTGGGCGATGGCGGCCGGATCGGCGCTCTGCGCGTTCGTCCCGGTGGACAGCGCCAGCGACGAGGCGAGGAGCAGGGACAGCATGGCAGGGCGCATGGTCAGGCTTCCTTCTTCAGGTACAGGTGCACGTTCATCCCCAGGTGCGTCGCAGAGACCAGCTCCCAGCCCTGTTGGCCCAACGAGGCCAGCGTGCTTTCGATGGTCTCGGGCTTCAGCCCGAGGAACTGCGGTTTCAACACGACCACCTTGTAAAGCCAGCGTCGGCTCATGCGTCATCTTCCTGTTTCGTCTTGGGTCCGGGCAGCCGCCCGGCCTTGCGCAGCGCGTCGCGCAGCACGTATTCGATCTGCGCGTTGAGGCTGCGGAGTTCGTCGTCGGCCCAGCGCTGCGCCGCCGCCAGGACCTCGGCGTTGATGCGCAGCGGATAGGCCTTCTTCTCGGACATGGCGGGTCAGTCGCGCGGCGTGCGGTGGCGCCGCGCGGCGATGGCGATCACCAGGACCATCGCGACCACCACGGCGCCTGCGGTTGTCATGCTCATGGATGGTCCTCCCGGCTCAGTACAGCGTGCCGGCATTGACGATCGGCTGGGTGGCGCGCTCGCCGCACAGCACGACCAGCAGGTTGCTGACCATCTGCGCCTTGCGCTCCTCGTCCAGCTCGACCACGCCGTTCTTCTGCAGTTCGGCCAGCGCCATCTCCACCATGCCCACCGCACCGGCGACGATGCGGGTGCGGGCGGCGATGATCGCGTTCGCCTGCTGGCGCTGCAGCATCGCCTGCGCGATCTCCGGAGCGTAGGCGAGGTGGCTGATGCGCGCGTCCAGCACCAGCACGCCGGCATCGGCCAGGCGCTCGGAGAGCTCGTCGCGCAGGTGCTGCGAGACTTCCGCGGCGTGGCTGCGCAGCGCGATCTGGCCATCCTCGTGCTGGTCGTACGGATAGCTGGTGGCCATCGTGCGCAGCGCGGATTCGGACTGGATGTGCACGAAGCTTTCGTAGTCGTCCACGTTGTAGACGGCCTCGGCGCTGTCCTGCACCTGCCAGACGATGACCGCGGCGATCTCGATCGGGCTGCCGTCCAGCTCGTTGACCTTGAGCTTGCCGGATTCGAAGTTGCGCACGCGCAGGGAGACCTTCTTCTTCGCGTAGAAGGGGTTGTTCCAGCGCAGGCCGTCTTCCTTCACCGTGCCCACGTACTTGCCGAACAGGCTGAGCACCGCGGCCTGGTTGGGTTCCACGTTGTACAGGCCGATCAGGGCCAGCAGCGCCAGCACCGCGAGCACGGCCGAGACGGTGATCAAGCCCACGTCACCGACGCGGGCGGCCTGGATGAACAGCGCCGTGGCCCCGGTGCCGCCGAGCAGCGACAGCAGCAGGACCGGGATGCCGGGGAGCGAGCGGAACGCGTTCTCTTTCATGGTCGGACTCGTTGGTCGGGAATGATGAATTGATATCAAAATGATATCTATCGACGCAAGCGCCGGCCGACGAACGGTCGCGTGCCGTCCGTCCCGTGCCCCGAGGGGCGCATCACTGCTGGGGAACGAGGTAGAACAGCGGCGCCGGGCTGAACTCGCCGGTCGCGTACAGGCCGCCGCCGCCGGCACTCCACGCCAGCGCCTCGGCCTGCGGGATCGGGGGCACGTCGTGGGTTTCCGGCGCGCGGGCCGTCGCGTTGGCCCAGGTCTCGCCGTCGTCGCGGCGGTAGAACAGCACGCTGCCGTAGGTCAGCACGGCCAGGGTGCGGCGGTCCGGCGCGATGTCGGCGGCGGTCACCTGCGAGAACAGGGCCGCCAGTTTGGGATCCTTGCGCTGCAGTTCCTCGCCCACCTGCGGCACGCCGGAGAGGCGGCCGATCCGGCGGGCTTCGACCACCGCCCCCCTAGGATCGGCCAGCGGCAGCGCGAACAGCTCCGGCGGCGTCCGTTTCTTGGACACCAGCAGCACCTGGCCGCCGGCGGCGTCCACCGCCACCGCCTCGCAGTCGCGCGGGCCGTCGGGCCAGCGGGCGCGGATGGTCCAGGCCGGGCGCAAGGTGCCGTCGGCCAGCGTCGTCGGTTCCTCGAACACGTGCAGGGCGAAGCCGCGGCGGCGGCCGGCGTTGTCGCCGGTGTCGGCCACCAGCAGGTAGTGGCGGCCGCCCAGCTCGAAGCTGGCCAGGTCTTCCCAGTCGACGTTCTTCGCACCGGCCACGTCGTAGCGCGCCAGCAGGCGGCCGCGCCGGCTGATGGCGTACAGCCGCGCGGGATTGTCCCCGTCGTTGATGGCCCACAGCACGTCCTCGTGGACGTGCGACGCCGCCAGCCCGCTGATCTCGTCCAGCTGGCGGCTGGTCACCAGCCCGGCCAGCCGCGCGAACGGCAGCGACGGCGGCGAGCAGGCGACGAGGCCCAGCAGCAGCGCGGCCGCGGTCGCGGCCCGCAGGAAGGGGGAGAACGGCATGCGCCAAGGATCGCATGCCCCGCTTCACGAACGAAGGGCGGCGGCAGGCGGGGCGCGATTTGTGCCACGATGGCCGCATGAGCGAAACGTCGGGCTATGCCGTGTATCTGTTCCCCCAGGCCATCGAGGCGCTGGGCGGTGCCATCCAGCCGTACCTGCAGACCGGCCCTGCGGGGCCGTTCGTGCCCTGCCGCGAGGTGGACACCGGCGGGGCTTTCATCGAGATGGTGCTCGAAGGACGCGCGCCCGACGGACAGGCCGTCGAGCTGGAGCTGATGATCCCCGGCAGCATGGTGCGGATGATCGTGTCGGCGCGCACCGATGCCGAGTTCGGCTTCTACCACCGGCACCGGCCGGGCACGGTGACGCTGGAGCCCGGCATGCCGCAGGTGCCCGAGGCGCCGACTGCCGCAGCGGGTTGACGCGGTCGTCGTCGGCGTTGACGGCGGACGGCGATTGGCCTTCGGGTCGGCCCTGTAGCAGGCGGCTGAATGGTGCTACGGTGAAGATCCTGATCTTTGCCTGAAAGGTAGCGCCCATGCCGTTCGCCGAGGGTTCGTCACTGCTGGTACGCAACATCGAGGCCTTCGGGCCGGCGTTGCGCAACATCCTGCTGATCGGAACCGAGCGGGGATTGGCCAGGGCGGTCCCCGACTGCCAGCCGCTGATGGATGGCTACGAGGGGTTCTCGGTCACCTTGCCCGAGCCCGTTGCGTCGCAGTCGGCCCTGATCGAGGCGGCGTTGCCCGAGGGAGCCGATGGGAGCGACACGCTGATCTTGCTCGCCGACGCCGACCAGCTCGTGCTGAAGGCGCTGCACGCGGCGACCGGCTTCCTGAAGGCGCGCGGCTTCGTCGTCAACACGTTGTACGCACGCACGCTGTTCGTCGAGCCGGTGCAGGCGCGCGTCAATCCGATCCACTACGAGGTGATGTTCAACGAGGCCGGCAAGGTCGCCGCCAACCTGCGGCGCGGGCATTACCTCGAGTTCGGTACGTTCGATGGCCGCACGTTCACCCTCGCGTGGCACTCCATGGCGAAGCGTTGTCCGTGGATGCGCTTCTTCGGCTTCGACAGCTTCACCGGCATCCTGGGCGCACGCAACGACGAGGTCTACGTCGACGGGACCTACTGCTCGAACCGCGAGACGTTCGAGCACAACTGGCGCGTTGCAGGCCTTGATCCCGGGCGCTGCATGTCGGTACCCGGCGACTTCCGCGAGAGCTTGGCGGAGCCGGGCTTGCGCGAGCGTCTTGGCATCGACGCCGCAGCCGTGGTGCACATCGACTGCGATGTCTATGAGGCCGCCAAGGCGGCGCTCGAGTTCGTTGCGCCGGTGCTGCAGCAAGGATCGGTGCTGCTGTTCGACGAGTTCCATGCCAACCACGCATCGAACGCCACCGGCGAGCGCCGCGCCCTGCGCGAGCTCCTGGCCGCCCATCCCGAACTCGAGGTGGAGCGTTGGCACGATTACGCCGTCGAAGGCCGGTCGTTTCTGGTCCACCGGCATCGCTGAGGGCGTGCCCGCCGGAACCACCGGAAGCGCGGAGGGCGGGTCGCCAGGTAGGCAGGGGTGCCTTTGCGCACTCCCCGGCAGGGTGACGGGGCGCAAGGACGGGCCGCGGTGCGGCGCCCTCGATCAGGCGCCAACAGCGGCAGTCACGGTCCGGCCGCCAAGGGCGTCCAGGTGCGCCCATCGAACCCTTCCAGCGGCTGGAACCGGCGCTTGTAGTCCATCTTCGGATGGCCGGCGATCCAGTAGCCGAGGTACAGGTGCGCGCGGTCGTCGCGCCGGGCCCATTCGATCTGCCGCAGCACGCCCAGGGTGCCCAGTCCGCGTGCCGTTTCGTCGGGGTCGTAGAAGGTGTAGACCGCTGACAGCGCGTCGGGCGCGAGGTCGGTCACCGCCACCGCCAGCAGCCGGTGGCTGCCCTGTTCGCGCAACTCAAGGAAGCGGCTGTCGCTCCAGGCGCCCATCAGGAACTGCTCGAACTCGTGCGCACCGTGGTCGTCCATGCCGCCGCCCGGATGGCGTGCGGCCAGGTAGCGCTGGTACAGCGCCAGGTATTCGTCGGTGCAGCCCGGTGCCACCACGTGCGCGACGACGTCGGCGTTGCGGGCCAGGCAGCGGCGCTGGCTGCGGTCGGGGGTGAACGTGGCCACCGGGACGCGCACCGGCACGCAGGCGCGACAGCCGCTGCAGCCAGGGCGGTAGACGATGTCGCCGGAGCGGCGGAAGCCCCACGCCAGCGCCATCGGGTACAGCGTCGGCAGGCGCGGGTCGCGCGGATCCAGCACCAGGTCCCGCGCCTCGCGGTCGGGCCAGTAGCCGCAGGGATGCGGGGCGCTGTGGAACAGCCGCAGGTGGTTGTCGTCGTTGCCGCCCATGGCCGCAGGATAGCGCCGCCGTTCAGCCGCGCGCAGGGGTGGCGGTCAACCGCACGGCGCGCGGGGCGTTTTCCATGGCAAGCCCGGCCGGTGCCGGGAGGAGACGGACCATGAAGAAGTTGCACATCCTGATGCTCGCGGTCGCCGCCGCATCCACCTCGGCGCTGGCGCTGGCCCAGACCGCCGCGCCGGGCGCGCACCCCCGCCCCGATGCCAATGGCGACGGCGTTGTCACCAAGGCCGAGGCGGCGCAGTTTCCGCGCCTGGCCGGCCAGTTCGACCAGCTGGACCGCAACAAGGACGGCAAGCTGGCGGCCGACGAACTGCCGATGCAGCGCAAGGGCATGCGTGGCCAGGACGGCAAGGCGCGCGGCATGCGCGCGCTGGACACGGACGGCGACGGCCGCATCAGCCGCGCGGAGATGCAGGCAGGCGAGAAGACCTGGGCGCAGCGCTTCGACGCGATGGACGTGAACAAGGACGGCTACGTCGACCGCGCCGACATGCAGGCCCGCATGGCGACCCGGCGCGCCGAGTGCTTCGCCAAGGCGGATGCCGACAAGAACGGCCAGCTCAGCCGCGCCGAGTTCGATGCGATGGGCCAGGCCTGCGGCCGCCACGAGGGCCAGGCGGGGCGGATGCCGCGAGGCCCGCACGCGCCGGGCCCGCTGCCGCCCAGGCAGTAAGTCGATCGCGCAAGACCGGCGGCCCGCTTCAGGCGGGCCGTTGGCGTCAGCGCGAGGCGAGCACGCGCCAGGCGGTGCCCTCGCGCTCCACGTCCAGCACGCGCGTCGGTGACGTGCCCACGTCCAGCCGCACCTGACCGCGGCCGCTGCCGTCGGTGGTGTAGTCGTGGATGCGGATGGCCAGCGCACCCTTGCCGGGGCAGGCGGAGGCGGGCGACAGCCGGGCCGGGCCGGCGGGCAGCACGGCCAGCAGGGCCGGCGACGGGTCGGCGTCGTCCACCGCCACGCAGGCGCGCGCCGGCTTGCGCTTGGCCAGCGTATCGGCCACCAGCAGGCGGGCCAGCGCGGTGGGCACGTCGGTGCGGTACACCTGCAATTCGGTGATCGCTTCGGGCACCGGCATGGCTGGCGCGTCGGAGACCGCGGGCGTGCTAGCGGCGACCGTCGGCGCCACGGCGGGTGGCTTGCGGGTCACGTACGTGATTAGGCTGACGCCGGCGGCAATCAACAGCAGCAGCCCCAGCTTCAGGCGCTTGCCGCCCAGCAGCCCGCGGGTCGTGGTCTCGCCCGTGCCGCCGTGGCGGCCCGAGGGCAGGTAGCTGGCGCCGGGTTCGCGGGTGCTCTCCAGCAGGCCCAGGTCACGCAGCAGCTGGCGGCCGCGCGGCTGGTCCTCGGAACGCAGGATCCACACCGAGGGCAGGTCCTCGGGGACGCGCCGGCTGTCGTAGCTGAAACCGCCGCGCCGGTGGCCGCGGTAGGAGCGGCCGTTGGTGATCTTGACCTCGATGCCCTCGGCGCGCAGCAACTCCGCCACCGCCTCGACGTTCTCCAGGCGCTGGCTGGAAAAGACCTTCCTCACGCCGGCAGCACCCGGATCATGCCTTCCTGCGCGGTGCTGGCCACCAGCCGGCCCGCGCGGTCGAAGATCTGGCCGCGGGCCAGCCCGCGCGCGCCTTGGGCGCTGGGGCTGTCGATCGAATACAGCAGCCACTCGTCGGCGCGGAAGCTGCGGTGGAACCACAGCGCGTGGTCCAGCGACGCCATCTGCACGTTCGGCTGGTAGTAGCTGATGCCGTGCGGGAAGGTGGCGGTGCCCAGCAGGTGGAAGTCGCTGGCGTAGGCCAGCAGTGCGCGGTGCAGTTCCGGCGCGTCGCCGACCGGCTCGGTCAGGCGGAACCACACCTGCTGGAACGGCGGGCGCTTCGGCGGGTTCAGCTCGTCGCGCGGGTACACGTGGCGGAATTCGAACGGACCGGCGCGATCCAGCCAGCGCTGCACCTTGGTGGGCAGCAGCGCGAGCTTCTCCGGCGGGATGGTCGGCGCGGGCTCCAGGTCTTCCGGCTTGGGCACGTCCGGCATCGACAGCTGGTGTTCCGCGCCCGGCTCGGCGTCCTGGAACGAGGCGGCGCAGAAGAAGATCACCTTGCCGTGCTGGATCGCGGTGACCCGGCGCACCGAGAAGCTGCCGCCGTCGCGGGTGCGGTCCACGTCGTAGACGATCGGCGCCTCGATGTTGCCGGCACGCAGGAAGTAGGCGTGCAGCGAATGCGCCGCGCGCGGCTGCGTCAGGGTCGCCTGCGCCGCGGACAGTGCCTGCCCCAGCACCTGCCCGCCGAACACGTACTTGGTGCCGATGTCGCGGCTCTGGCCGCGGAACAGGTCGTCTTCCAGCCGTTCCAGCGACAGCAGTTCGATGAGTTCGGAGACAGGCGCGTTCATGCGCCGATTATAGGGGGCGCCGGATGGCGGGCAGCTGTCCGGTCGCGCGCAGGGCCGCTAGGCGAGGCGCGGCAAGCCCACCGCGCCCAGCACGGCGTCCCACGGGAACAGCGGCCCCGGGTCGCGCTTGCGGCGCACCTTCACGGCCGGATCGTCGCTCGCCTCGACCTCGTCGCGGTCCAGATCCTCGTGGCCGGCCAGGTGCGCCAGCGCCGGCAGCTCCCCGCGCAGCCACTGCAGCAGCGCCACCAGCGCGGCGATCTGTGCCCCGGTGTAGGGCTCGTCCATCGCCTGGTGGCGCGAGTCCAGCCAGTCTGGGAAGCGGCCGGTGTTGACCAGCTCGATGCCGACGCTGCGCCCGTTCCAGCCGCGGGTGTGGTGGGCGACGCGGCCCGGCGGCACGTATTCCTCGATGCGGCCGTCGCGGTCGATGTAGTAGTGGCCGCTGTTGCCGGTGCCGGAGTCGTAGAGCACCCGCTCGCCGTAGGTCCGCGCGGTGGCGAGGTCGGGCAGCTCGGTGCAGTGCAGGACCACGGTGTCCACCGCGTCCAGCGGGCGCTCCGCCAGCAGGCCGACGTAGGGCAGGGGATGCGGGTGGATCGCGGGCGCGGACATGGCCCGATGCTAGCATTCACCCATGAGAGGACATTGCATCCTGTCGCACGGCTTCGAAAGCGGCCCCGATGCGACCAAAGTGACCGCGCTGGCCGACGTGGCCGAGCGCCTGGGCTGGACCCACGAGCGCCCCGACTACACCGACCTCGACGCCCGCCGCGAGGTCACGCCGCTGGGCGACGTGCCGGCGCGCATCGCCCGCCTGCTCGGGCTGGCACAGGCCGCCGTCGCGCGCGGCCCGTTGGTGCTGGCCGGCTCCAGCCTGGGCGCCTACATCAGCGGCGTCGTGTCGATGCAGGTCCCGGTGGCCGGCCTGTTCCTGATGGCGCCGCCCGTCGTGATGGAGGGCGCACCGCCGATGCCGGCGGCACCCGTGCAGACCTCGATCATCCACGGTTGGCACGACGAACTGATCCCCGCCGCGCAGGTGGTGAATTGGGCGGCGGCGCGCGACGCGCGGCTGCTGCTGGTGGACGATTCCCACCGCCTGTCCGACCACGTGCAGGCCAGCGCCGACGCGTTCGCCGCGCTGCTGGCGGCGTCGTGACGCCATGAAATTCTTCGCTTCCTGCGGCAAGGGCCTGGAATACCTGCTGGCGGACGAGCTGGTCGCCCTGGGCTGCGCGCGTGCCACTGCCACGATGGCCGGCGCCAATGTGGAAGGCACGCTGCTGGACGCCCAGCGCGCGGTGCTGTGGTCGCGCCTGGCCAGCCGCATCCTCTGCCCCATCGCCGAGTTCGAGTGCGCCGACGAGCATGCGCTCTATGCCGGCGCGGCCGCGGTGGACTGGACCCGTCATCTCTCGCCCAACCACACGTTTGCCATCGACGCCCATGTGTCCGGCAGTGCCATCACCCACGCGCGCTACGCGGCGCAGCGGGTGAAGGACGCCGTGGTCGACACCCTGCGCGCCAGCACCGGCCAGCGGCCGGACGTGGACGTGGACTCGCCGGATGTCCGCATCAACCTGGTCGTCCGCAAGGGCCGCGCCACGCTGTCCATCGACCTGTCCGGCGGGCCGATGCACCGCCGTGGCTGGCGGCGCGTGCAGGGCGCCGCGCCGTTGAAGGAAACCGTGGCGGCCGCCGTGCTGCACCGCGCCGGCTGGGCGCAGGCCTATACCGAGGGCGGCGACCTGCTCGACCCGATGTGCGGCAGCGGCACGCTGCTGATCGAGGGCGCGCTGATGGCGGCCGACGTCGCGCCGGGGCTGCGCCGCCATGGCGATGCGCCGCCGACCCGCTGGATCGGGTTCGACGACGACGCGTGGGCAGGCCTGCGCATCGACGCCATCGCCCGCGAGGCGCGGGGCCGCGCGGCGCTGCGCCCCTGCTTCCACGGCAGTGACGTGGACCCGCATGCCATCCGCGCCGCCCGCGAGAACGCGCAGGCGGCGGGCGTGGACGACGCCATCGGTTGGTCCGTGCGCGACATCGCCGACCTGGCGCCGATGGAAAACCCGCGCGGCGTGGTGGCCTGCAATCCGCCCTACGACGCGCGCCTGGCCGCCGATCCGGCGCTGTACCGCGCGCTGGGCGAGGCGCTGAAGCGCGTGGCGCCACAGTGGCGCGCGGCGCTGCTGTGCGGCGACGGCGAACTGGCCCGTGCCACCGGGCTGCGCGCGAAGAAGAGCTACCAGCTGTTCAACGGCGCCATCGAGTGCAGCCTGATCGCGGTGGATCCGATCGCCCCGCCGCAGCGCGAGGGGGTGGAGAAGCGCGCGCTGCCGGAGGGCGCACAGATGGTGGCCAACCGCCTGCGCAAGAACCTCGACAAGCTCGCGCGCTGGCGGCAGCAGGCGCAGGTCGGCTGCTTCCGCGCCTACGACGCGGATATCCCGGAATACGCCTGCGCGGTGGATGTCTACACGACGGTCGAAGGCGAGACCTGGCTGCACGTGCAGGAATACGCCGCGCCGGCCGAGATCCCCGAGGCCAGCACCCGCAAGCGCCTGAGCGACCTGCTGCTGGCGGTGCGCGAGGTGTTCGGCGTGCCGCGCGAGCGCGTGGCGGTGAAGACCCGCAGCACCGGCAAGGGCGGCAGCAAGTACGGCCACTTCGACCATCGCGGCGAGTTCCTCACGGTGGAGGAAGGCGCGGCCAAGGTGCAGGTCAACCTGTTCGACTACCTCGACACCGGCCTGTTCCTCGACCACCGCCCGCTGCGTGCGCGGATGGCGCTGGAGGCGCGCGGCAAGCGCTTCCTCAACCTGTTCTGCTACACCGGCGTCGCCACCGTGCAGGCGGCGGTGCAGGGCGCGGCGCAGACCACCAGCGTCGACCTGTCGGCGACCTACCTCGAGTGGCTGGCCGACAACCTGCGCGGGAATGGCGTTGGCGGCACCCGCCACCGCATCGCGCAGGCCGACGCACTGAAGTGGCTGGAAGCCGACACCGGCGAGTACGACGTGGTGTTCTGCGACCCGCCGACCTTTTCCAACTCCAAGCGGGCCGACGACTTTGACGTGCAGCGCGACCACGTGCGCCTGCTGCGCGCGGCGGTGGCGCGGCTGGCGCCCGGCGGCGTGCTGTACTTCAGCAACAACTTCCGCCGCTTCAAGCTGGACGAAGCCGCGCTGGCCGAGTTCGCGCAGGTGGAGGACATCAGCGCCTCCACCATCCCGCCGGACTTCGCCCGCAACGCGCGCATCCACCGTGCGTGGCGGATCGTCCCGCGCGGCGGCTGATCAGGGCTCCGCGCCCGCCTGCTCGCGCCGGTGCATCACCAGGCCGGCGGCCACCACGCCCAGCGCGACCACGCTCACGATCAGCGTCGCCAGCGCGTTGATCTCCGGCGTCACGCCCAGCTTCACCTTCGAATAGATCAGCATCGGCAGGGTGCTGGCGCCGGGGCCGGAGGTGAAGCTGGCGATCACCAGGTCGTCCAGCGACAGGGTGAAGGCCAGCAGCCAGCCGGCCAGCAGGGCAGGGGCGATCAGCGGCAGGGTGATGAGCCAGAACACCCGCCACGGGCGCGCGCCGAGGTCCATCGCGGCCTCTTCCAGGCTGTCGTCCAGCGCGCTCATGCGCGAGCGCACCACCACCGTCACGTAGCAGGTGGTCAGGGTGATGTGGGCGATCATGATCGTGCCCATGCCGCGCTCCGGCCAGCCCAGTGCCTGCTGCAGGGTGACGAACAGCAGCAGCGAGGACAGGCCCAGCATCACGTCCGGCATCACCATCGGCGCGGAGTTCATCAGGCTGAGCAGGCCGCGGCCGGGGAAACGGCCGAAGCGCGACAGTGCCAGGCCGCAGGCGGTGCCCAGTACGGTGGCCGCGCTGGCCGCCACGGCGGCGATGGTCAGGCTGCGCGCCAGCGCCTGCAGGATCTGGTCATTGGAGAACAGCGCCACGTACCAGCGGGTGGAGAAGCCGGCCCAGACCGTGGCCATGCGCGAGGCGCTGAACGAGTAGACCACCATCGAGACGATGGGCACGTACAGCAGCGCGTAGCCTGCCGCCATCGCCGTCCACAGGCCCCAGTTGCGCCGCCTCATGCCTGCGCCTCGCTGCGCTCGCGGCGGTTCTCGATGTATTCGAACAGCAGGGTGGGGATCACCAGCATCAGCAGCATGGCGACCGCCACCGCGGCGGCCAGCGGCCAGTCGCGGTTGGTGAAGAACTCCGTCCACAGCACGCGGCCGATGGTCAGCGCGTCGGGTCCGCCCAGGATGTCGGGGATCACGAATTCGCCCACCGCCGGGATGAACACCAGCAGCGCGCCGGCGATGATGCCCGGCATCGACAGCGGCAAGGTCACCCGCAGGAACGCCTGCCACGGCTTCGCGCCCAGGTCGGCCGCGGCTTCCAGCAGGCCGAAGTCCAGCCGCATCAGGGTGGCCGTGAGCGGCAGGATCATGAAGGGCAGGTAGTTGTAGACGATGCCGATGTACACGGCGAGGTCGGTGTGCAGGATCGCGGTGCCGGGTTCGACCAGGCCGATGGCGGCCAGCGCACCGGTCAGCACGCCGTTGGCCTTGAGCATGCCGATCATCGCGTAGGTGCGCAGCAGCGAGCTGGTCCAGAACGGCAGGATCACCAGCACCAGCAGCAGCATCCGCCACGCCGGCCGCGCACGGGCGATGCCGTAGGCGATGGGATAGCCCAGCAGCAGGCAGCACAGGGTGGAGACGCCGGCGAACAGCAGCGACTTCAGGTAGGCGGCGACGTACAGCGGATCCTGCAGCAACAGCAGGTAGCTGCCGGCGTGCAGGCGCAGGCTGGTGGCGCCGTCGGCGGCGTGTTCGACCAGCGGCGTGTACGGGGGCGATTGCCCGAACACCGCTTCGGCGAAGCTGATCTTCAGCACGATCAGGAACGGCACCGCGAAGAACAGCAGCAGCCACAGCATCGGCAGCATGGTCACGACGAAGCGCCCGCGGCGGGTGCGGAACTCGGTCCCCACTGCGCGGAACCAGCCGAACAGGTTGCGGACGACGTCCGCCCACAGCTGCGACCAGCCGCCGTTCGGCACGCTGCTCATGCGGTCAGCACCACCGCGCCGCTGGCCGGCCAGCTCAGCCACAGCGTCTCGCCCCAGTCGTAGTGCGGCTCGGAGCTGCGTTCGACGTGGGTTTCCTGGACGCGGATCACCGCGCCGGATTCGGTTTCGACGTGGTAGATCGAGACGTCGCCGAGGTAGGCGATGTCGCGCACCTTGCCCACCGCCACGTTGTCGGCCTGCGGGCGCGATTCGTGCACGTCGATCTTCTCCGGCCGGACCGCGACGCTGACGGCAGTGCCTTCCGGCAGCGGATCGGCGTGGCGGGCCAGCAGCGCGCCGCCATCCACCGCGTCGCAGGCGATGCGGGCGACGCGGGCGTTGGCATCGAACGACTGCACGCGGCCTTCGAACAGGTTGATGCCGCCGATGAACTCGGCGACGAAGCGGGTGGACGGGTATTCGTACAGCGCGGCGGGGGTGGACACCTGCACGATGCGGCCGGCGTCCATCACCGCGATGCGGCTGGACATGGTCATCGCTTCTTCCTGGTCGTGGGTGACCATCACGAAGGTGGTGCCCACGCGCTCCTGGATGTTGACCAGTTCGAACTGGGTGCGTTCGCGCAGGCGCTTGTCCAGCGCGCCCAGCGGCTCATCCAGCAGCAGCAGCTTGGGCTGCTTGGCCAAGGCGCGCGCCAGGGCCACGCGCTGGCGCTGGCCGCCGGAGAGCTGCGCCGGCTTGCGCGCGCCCAGCTGCGGCATCTGCACCAGCTCCAGCATCTGCTGCACGCGGTCCTTGATCTCGCCCGCGCCCATGCCGTCCTGCTTCAGGCCGAAGGCGATGTTCTGCGCCACGCTCATGTGCGGGAACAGCGCGTAGCTCTGGAACATCATGTTCACCGGCCGCTGGTACGGCGGCAGCGCGGTGACGTCCACGCCGTCGATCAGCACGCGGCCGCGATCCGGCGTTTCCAGCCCGGCCAGGATGCGCAGCAGCGTGCTCTTGCCCGAGCCTGAGCCGCCCAGCAGCGCGAAGAACTCGCCGCGGTAGACGTCCAGCGAAATGTCGTCGCAGGCGTACAGCTTGCCGAAGGTCTTGGTGATGCCCTCGATCCGCAGGAAGGGCTGCGCCGCCGGGTCCTTCCACGGCTCCAGCGGCGCGGCGGAGCGGATGGCCAGCGCCACCTCAGCGTCCGCTCTTGATCGCGGTCCAGGCGCGCACGCGCTGGCGCTGCACGGCCTCGGGCAGGGACTTGGGGTCGACCAGCTTGGCGCGCACGTCGTCCGGCGGGTACACGCCCGGGTTGTTCGTGATGTCGGGTTCGACCAGCGCGGTGGCGTCCTTGTTCGGGTTGGCGTAGCCCACCGCGTCGGTGATCGCGGCGGTGACTTTCGGGTCCAACAGGTAGTCGATGAAGGCCTGCGCGTTGCCGGGGTGCTTGGCGTCCTTCGGGATCGCCATCACGTCGACCCAGCGGATCGCGCCTTCCTTCGGGATCACGTAGCGGATGTCGGGCGCGGGCTTGCCGGTCGCCTCGGCCGCTTCGGCGGCGGCGTCGGCCGCGCCGAGGATGTCGCCCGAGTAGCCCATCGCCACGCAGACGTCGCCGTTCGCCAGCGCGTCCTTGTATTCGGCGTTGTTGAAGGTGCGGATGTACGGGCGGATCGCGGCGTACACCTGCTTCACGGTGTCGATCTCGTCGGCCGCGCCGGCGTTCGGGTCCTTGCCCTTCCAGATCAGCGCGGCGCCGAAGGCTTCCTGGTCGTCGTCGAGCACGCTGATGCCGCACTTCGCCAGCTTGGCGGCGTTGGCCGGATCGAACAGCAGGTTCCACGAATCGATCGGCGCGTTCTCGCCCAGCGCGGCCTTCACCTTGTCCACGTTGATACCCAGGCCCGTCGTGCCCCACATGTACGGCACCACGTAGGCGTTGCCGGGGTCGATGTCGGCCAGCCCTTGAAGGATGGACGGGTCCAGGTGCGACAGGTTCGGCAGCTTCGCCCTGTCCAGCGGCAGGTACAGGCCGGCCTGGATCTGGCGCTGCGCGAACGGGCGCGCCGAGGGGAACACCAGGTCGTAGCCGCTGCTGCCGGCGGTCAGCTTGGTCTCCAGCGTCTCGTTCTCGGAATAGACGTCGTAGTTGACCTTGATGCCCGTCGCCTTCTCGAAGTTCGCGATGGTGTCCTCGGCCACGTAGTCGGACCAGTTGTAGACGTTGAGGACTTTTTCCTCCGGGCCGGCCGGCTTGGCGGCCGCGGTCGGGTCACCGCCGGGCTTGCCGCCGCAGGCGGTCAGCAGGAGGACGGCACAGGCAAGAGGGGCAAGGCGCAGGGTCACGGCAATCTCCCGGGTGTGATCGGGGAATGGTACGCGCTGCCATGGGCGGGGTGGGGGCCGGATGCGGTCTTCCGCGTGGCCCGAACGCCCGCGCGGTGTGCGGGCCGGGCATCCGTGCCGACGGCGGGCAGCTCAGTG
>JAYSEL010000001.1:30094-297410 GCA_041913885.1 Thermomonas sp.
GCCGCGGGGATGGCGGGGCAGCTGTGCCCGCAGGAACGCCATCTGGTCGGCGAGGGTGAGGTGCGCCGCTGGCCATCGACGGCCGTCGATGGCGGCGCTCCGAACGCCCGCGCGGTGCGCGGGCCGGGCATCCGCGCCGACGGCGGGCAGCTCAGTGGCCGCGGGGATGGCGGGGCAGCTGTGCCCGCAGGAACGCCATCTGGTCGGCGAGGATGTTGCGGTTGGACAGGATCAGGTGCTCCACCCAGCTCGGCCGGTAGGGCACCGCGAGCAGCGGCATGCCGGCCTGCTGCGGGGTGCGGTTGCCCTTGCGCGAGTTGCACTGCACGCAGGCGGTGACGACGTTTTCCCAGGTGTCCCGGCCACCCTTCGACACCGGCTGGACGTGGTCGCGGGTCAGGATGGTGCGGTGGTACTGGCGGCCGCAGTACAGGCACAGGTGCTGGTCGCGGGCGAACAGCGCCTGGTTGGTCAGCGTGGGCGTCGGGTTGATGGCGCTGGGGCGCGCATGCCCGCGGGCGGCGATGATGGGGTGCAGCCGCACGAGGCTGCGGTCGCCGCTGGCCCGGTGGATGCCGCCGCGCACCGTCAGGCAGGGTTCCCCCAACGTCCAAGCCACCGCGTCGCGCGCGTACAGACAGGTGGCGTCCTGCCAGCTCAGCCAGTCCAGCGCGCGCCCGTGGGCATCCAGCGCCAGCAGGCGCAGGCCGGGGGCAAAGGCGGGCGGAGCGGGGGAAACGGAGGGTGCCGCGTGCAAGTCTGCAGCGGGGCGGTCGCCGGCATGGACCAGGCGAAGATTCGCGCTGTCGGTCTCCATCGGGTCACCAGCTTATACGCCCTTGATGACAGTTTGGAAACCGGGTGCCGCAGTGGCGTGCGCCCGGCCGGAGCCGGGCGCACGGATGGGCGGTCAGTACGCGCCGAAGCCGGCGTCGGGCAGGGCCATCAGCGTCTGCGCGCCGGCCTCGATGGCGGCCTTGTGCGCCAGCGTGCGCGGCAGCAGGCGCGCGAAGTAGAAGCGCGCGGTCTCGCGCTTGGCGTCCTTGAACGCCTGCGGGCGGTCGGATGCCTCGGCCGCGGCCACGCTGCGCGCCCACCAGTAGGCCAGCACCACGTAGCCCGAGTAGAACAGGTAGTCGGTGCTGGCCGCGCCCAGCTCCTCGGGGTTGCCGGCCGCACGCGCCAGCACGTCGAGGGTCAGCTTGCCCCACTCGCCGCACTTGGCGCGCAGCGGCGCGATGAATTCGGCCAGCGCGGCGTCGCCTTCGTGCTGCTTGGCGAACGCTTCCACCTCGGCCAGGAACAGCTTCAGTCCGGCCCCCTGCGTGGCCGCGGTCTTGCGGCCGATCAGGTCCAGCGACTGGATGCCGGTGGTGCCTTCGTACAGGGTGGTGATGCGGGCATCGCGGGCGTACTGCTCCATGCCGTGCTCGTGGATGTAGCCATGGCCACCGAAGCACTGCAGCGCGTTGTAGGTGTTCTCGATGCTCCATTCGGTCAGGCAGGCCTTGGAGATCGGGGTCAGGAAGCTCACCAGCGTGTCGGCGCGCTCGCGCTCGGCGGGGTCGGCGGCGTTCTCCGCTTCGTCCAGCAGCGAGTAGGCGTGCATGGAGAGCAGGCGGCCGCCCTCGACCAGCGCCTTCTGGGTCAGCAGCATGCGGCGCACGTCGGGGTGCACCAGCAGCGGGTCGGCGGGCTTGTCGGGGTTCTTCGGGCCCGACAGCGAGCGCGACTGCAGGCGCTCGCGGGCGTAGCGCAGCGCGTTCTGGTAGGCGCGCTCCGACAGGCCAAGGCCCTGCACGCCCACGCCCAGGCGGGCGGAGTTCATCATCACGAACATCGCCTGCAGGCCCTTGTGCGGCTGGCCGACCAGGTAGCCCTCGGCGCCATCGAAATTCATCACGCAGGTGGCGGAGCCGTGGATGCCCATCTTGTGTTCGATCGCGCCGCAGCGCACCGCGTTGCGCTCGCCGACGGTGCCGTCGCGCGCCACCTTGAACTTCGGCACCACGAACAGCGAGATGCCCTTGGCGCCGGGCGGCGCGTCCGGCAGCTTGGCCAGCACCAGGTGGACGATGTTGGGGACGAGGTCGTGCTCGCCGGCGGTGATGAAGATCTTGGTGCCGGTGATCGCGTACTTGTCGTCGCCGACCGGCTCCGCGCGGGTCTTCAGCAGGCCGAGGTCGGTGCCGCAGTGCGGCTCGGTCAGGCACATGGTGCCGGTCCAGGTGCCGGCCACCAGCGGCTCCAGGAAGGCCTTCTTCTGCCAGTCCTCGCCGTAGGTTTCCAGCGCCTTGACCGCACCGTGGCTGAGCATCGGGAAGTTGCCCCAGGCCAGGTTCGCGCTGTCCACCATTTCGGTCAGCACGCCGCCCAGCAGCGCGGGCATGCCCTGGCCGCCGTGTTCGGGCGCGTTGGTCAGGCCCGTCCAGCCGCCCTCGACGAACTGGTCGAATGCCTGCTTGAAGCCCGGCGGCGGGGTGACGTTGCCGGTGGCCTTGTCGTAGCTGCAGCCGACTTCGTCGCCGATGCGGTTGAGCGGGGCCAGCACGGTTTCGGTGAAGCGCGCGGCTTCGTCCAGCACGGCGTCCACCAGTTCGCGGTTGGCGTCGGCGAAGCCGAGGCGCGCGAATTGCGCTTCCGCGTCGAGGACGTCGTAGAGGGCGAAGCGGAGGTCGTCGAGAGGGGCCTTGTAGGTGCTCATGCGTGGGGTTCCAGGCGTGCGCGGGCCGCCATCCGGCCCGCCGGAATCCTGAGCATACTACAGCGTATGGTCTGCCGGAACGCCCCCGCCGGGTGCCGTCAGCGCAGCGCCCCGGGCAGGCCCGGCACCGGCGACAGCGCGCTCTCGCGCTTGATGGTCCAGGTCTTCGGCTTGCCGCCCTGCGGAGTGGCCTCGACGGTGCCGCGCAGGGTGTAGTCGAGGCCGCGCCCGTCGGCCAGCGCAGTCGCCAGGCGCGCGCGGCCGGCCGGGGTGGGCGTGATGGTCGCGGTGTGCACGTCCGCCGATTCCGGCGCGACGTCCAGCCCCGGTCGCAATTCCAGCCGCGCCGCCGCGCCGTTGTCGAAGGCGAGGTCCAGCGCCGTGGCGTCGAACCGCATCGCCACGCTGCTGAAGTTGTTGAGGCGCAGGGCGACGTCCCAGCGGCCGTCGGCGCGCACGGTGAGCTGCTGGATGCTGGCCGACGGTTCCGACACGCGGCGCACCGGGCCGCTGCCGCAGCCGGCAAGCAGGAGGGCGAGGGCGGCGACGCTGGCAAACCGACGGATCATGCGGGAACTCCGGGAGACGATGCCCGGAGCATACCCGCAGGCATCGGCGTGCATCAGTAGCCCTGCTCGGCGGTGGCCACCGGCAGTTCGCGGATGTACACATCCTTGGCGGCGATGAACGCTTCGGCGCAGCGGTAGGCCTCCCGGCCCAGTTCCATGCGGGCGTCCGCGTCCAACGGGGTGCCGCGGTGGGCGCCGACGAGCTGGGTGAACAGGGTCAGGGCGATGTCGTGGATGTCCATGGCGCGGCTCCGCTGGGCGAAGCCGCGACCATACACCGGCGGTGGCGCGGCCGGAAAGCAGGAAGGCCCGGCGGATGCCGGGCCTTCCTGGGTAACGCAGCGCCGGAGGGCGTGGTTACCAGATCACGACCTGCTGGTCGCCTTCGCGCACCATCGCGTCGCCGGCCTTGCAGCCGAACGCGGTGGCGAACGCCGGCATGTTGCTCGGCGCGCCGATGGCGCGGAAGTTGGCCGGGGCGTGCGGGTCGGTGTTCAGGCGCACCTTCAGTTCGTCCGGGGTGAAGTTGCGGCGCCAGACGGTGGCGAAGTTCAGGAAGAAGCGCTGGTTCTCGCTGTAACCGTCGATCTTGTCGTCGCCGCTCTTGCCCGCCGCCTTCAGTGCGTTCTGGTAGGCGTCCCAGGCCACGTTCAGGCCGCCCAGGTCGGCGATGTTCTCGCCCAGGGTCAGCTGGCCCTTCACGTGCAGGTCGTCGATCGCCACGTAGTCGTCGAACTGCTTGACCAGGCGGGCGGTGCGCGACTGGAAGCCGGCCAGGTCGGCCTTGGTCCACCAGTTGTTGAAGTTGCCCTTGGCGTCGAACTGGCTGCCCTGGTCGTCGTAGCCGTGCAGCATCTCGTGGCCGATCACCGCGCCGATGCCGCCGTAGTTCAGCGCCGGGTCCGCCTTCGGGTCGAAGAACGGCGGTTGCAGGATCGCCGCCGGGAACACGATCTCGTTCATCAGTGGGTTGTAGTAGGCGTTGACCGTCTGCGGGGTCATGCCCCATTCGCTGCGGTCGACCGGCTTGCCGATCTTCGCCATGTCCCAGGCGTGGTTGAACTTGGCCGCGGCCATGATGTTCTGCACGTAGCCGTCGCGGCTGGTGGACAGGCCGTCCCAGCTGCGCCACTTGTCCGGGTAGCCGATCTTGGGCGTGAAGCTGGCCCACTTGTCCATCGCCTTGGCCTTGGTCTCGGCGCTCATCCAGTCCAGCTTCTCGATGCGCGCCTTCAGCGCCTCGCGCAGGTTCTGCACCAGCGTTTCCATCTGCGCCTTGGATTCGGCCGGGAAGTACTGCTTGACGTAGAGCTGGCCCAGCGCCTCGCCGGCGGTGCCTTCCACGGTGTCCATCACGCGCTTCCAGCGGGCCTTCTGCTCCTTCTGGCCGCGCAGGGTGCGGGCATAGAAGTCGAAGCGCTCGTCGTTGAACTTGTTGGACAGGAACGGCGCCATGCCGTCGATGGCGTTGATGCGCAGGTAGGCCTGCCACTGTGCGGCCGGCACGTCCGCCAGCATCTTGTCGAACTCGGCGAAGAACTTGGGCTGCGACAGCGAGAAGCCGTCCGCGCTCACGCCGTTGGCCTTGAAGAATTCCGACCACGGGAAGTTGGGCGAGGCCTTGTCGGCGTCGGCCATGCTCACGAAGTGGTACTGGTTGTTCGGATCGCGCAGCTCGATCGGCGACAGCGACGCCTTGGCCAGGCGGGTCTCGAACGCCAGCACGTCGGCGGCCTGCTTGTCGGCGTCGGCGGCGGCCACGCCGGCATTCTGCAGCTGCTTGGAGACATGCTTCACGAACGCTTCGCGGATGGCCTTGTACTTGCCGTCCGGGCCGTCCTCCAGGTAGTAGGCCTTTTCCGGCAGCGACAGCCCGCCCTGGAAGGCGTAGCCGATCTTCTGGCTGGAGTTCTTGAAGTCCGCCTCGGCGCCGAAGCTGAACACTTCGCCGCGGCCGGCGGCGAATTCGTCGCGCAGGTACTGGGCGATGTCGGCCGGGGTCTTCAGGCCGTTGATGCGGTCCAGCATCGGCTGGATCGGCGCGATGCCGGCGGCCTCGATCTTGGCCTCGTCCATGCCGGTGGCGTACAGGTCGCCGATCAGCTTCTCGATGCCGGTGGCGCCGGCCTTGGCGGCGGCGGCCTCGGCGATGCCCTTGCTGGCGGCTTCCGAACGCTCGTCCAGCATCTCGAAGCTGCCCCAGCTGGTCTTGTCGCCCGGCACCGGGTTGGCGGCCAGCCACTTGCCGTTGACGAAGCCGGCGAAGTCAACGCACGCGTTCTTGCTGGTGTCGAGGTCGGACACCTTGAAGCCGGCCAGCGGCGGCAGCGCGGCCTGCGCGGGGGCGTCGGCCTTGGCGGTCGCGGCGGGCTCGGCCGGTTT
The DNA here is from genome assembly GCA_041913885.1 of Thermomonas sp. GTDB lineage: Bacteria > Pseudomonadota > Gammaproteobacteria > Xanthomonadales > Xanthomonadaceae > Thermomonas. Next base: position 35,750 of record JAYSEL010000001.1, read on the forward strand.
CTGGCAGGCGCTGAGCGACGCGGTGATGGCAAGGGACAGCAACAGCAACTTCGGGGTTTTCACGGGCGTGGCTCCGGAGGGCGGGGAACGGAAAACAAAAGACGCGGCACTGGGCCGCGTCTTCGGACTGTATCGGCTGGCGCCGGCGGGCGGGGGGTGCCGGAGGTCATGGTCGCCCCCGTCGCCCGACGGGTGGCTCAGGGCGAGAAGCGCGGGTCGGTGATCTTCATCTCGGTCACCGGGCCGTAGCCCCGCATGACGTCGCGGATACTGGCGGCGTCGCCGATCGCCACGATCACCAGGTCGCTGCTGGCCGGGAACACCGCGCGCGCGGCGGCGACCTGCGCCGGCGTGGCCGCGGCCACCTGGCCGAGGTAGCCGTCGATGTAGTCGCGGCCGTCGCCGTACAGGGCCAGCCAGGCGATGGCGCTGGCCAGCTGCGGCGCGGTCTCCAGGTCCGGGGCGTACTGCCCGGCGATGTAGTTCTTCGCCGACTGCAGGGTGGCCGCATCGAGGCCGTCGCGGTGCAGGCGGTCCAGGGTGGCGATGGCGAGGTCGATCGCGGCCTTGGTCGAGTCGGTCTTGGTGAAGCTGGTGATCTGCGCGCCGCCCGGCAGCCGCGGGCGCGGCAGCTGCGCGCTGGCGCCGTAGGTCAGGCCGGACTTCACCCGCAGCTCGGTGTTCAGCATCGAGGTGAAGCGGCCGCCGAACGCGGTCTGCACCAGGTCCTGCGCGGCCCGCGCGGGGTCGTTGCGGGACGTGCCCACGTTGCCCAGCGCGAAGTAGGTCTGGGTGGCGCCCGGCTTGTCCACCAGCAGCACGCGGCGGCCGGTTTCCCGGGGCTTGGCGGCAACCTGCGGCAGCGCGCCGGCTGCCTTGCCCCAGTTGCCGAAGGCCTGCTTCACCTGCGCGGTGACGGCGGCGGGATCGAAGTCGCCGGCGATCGCGATGACCAGGCGGTCGCCGCCCATCTGCTGGCGGCGGAAGGCCTGCAGGTCGTCCAGGGTGATGGCGGCCAGGCTGGTTTCGTCGCCGCCGGCCGGCCGGCCGTAGGGATGGCCGCGGAACAGCCAGCCGCTGGCGTACAGGCCGATCAGCCGGCGCGGGTCGGCGTCCTTCGCCGCCGCGATGCCATCGATGGCGCGCTTGCGCAGTTTGTCGAACTCGGCCGGCGCCATCGTCGGGCGCAGCAGTGCGTCGGCCAGCAGCGACAGCATCAGCCCGGTGTCCTTCGACAGGAACTGCGCGTTGGCGGTCAGGGCCTCGGCCGAGCTGCCGAAGGCCAGGCTGCCGCCGGCACCGTCCACCGCCTGTGCGAACGCCAGCGCGTCGCGGTTGCCGGCGCCCTGCGACAGCAGTTCGGCCAGCAGGTCGGCGGTGCCTTCCTTGCCGGCCGGGTCGGCCAGCGCGCCGCCGCGGACCAGCACGGTGGCGGCGACCATCGGCACGTCCTTGCGCGGTGCCAGCAGCACGGTGGCGCCGTTGTCCAGCCGGACGGTCTGATAGTCGGGCAACTTGATCTCGCCGGCACCCGCGGTACCGAACGCGAACGCGGCCAGCGCCGCGAGAACGAAACGCAGGCGGCTCATCGTGCGCCCTCCTTCTGGGCCGCGGGTGCGGCGACGGGTTGCAGCAGGCCGGTGGTGCGGTTCTGCTTGCGCAGGATCTTCGCGGCCAGCGCCTGCACCTGGGCGGCGGTGACGGCCTCGAAGGCGGCGGGTTCGTCGAAGGCCTTGCGGTAGTCGCCCTCGAACACCTCGGCGGTGCCCAGCGCGCGGGCCTTGCCGTTGATGGTCGCCATGCCGCGCCAGAACGCGGACAGTTTCAGGTTGCGGGCCTTCTCCAGTTCGGCGGCGGTCACGCCGTCGCGGGCGACCTTCGCCAGTTCCTCGTCCAGCAGCGCCTCGGCCTTGGCCAGGTCGCCGCCGGGCGGCAGCATCGCGTAGACCCACAGCAGGCCGGGGTCGAAGCCGGCCTCGGCGAACGCACCGGCGTCCACCGCGGCCTGTTCCTTCTCGACCAGGCGCTGGTGCAGGCGCGAGGACTGGCCCTGCGCCAGGATGGTGGTCAGCAGTTCCAGCGTGGGATAGTCCTTGCTGCCGGCACCGATGCCGCTGTGGAAGGCGTAGGCGACGATCGGGGACTGCGCATCGGCGCGCTCCACCACCAGGCGGCGCTCGCCCTGCTGCTCGGGTTCCACCGTGGTGACGGGGGTCGGTTCCGGCTGGCGCGGCAGCGCGGCCAGGTACTTGTCGGCCAGGGCGAACACCTGCGCCGGCTCGACGTCGCCGGCGACCACCAGCACCGCGTTGTTGGGCGCGTAGTAGGTCTTGAAGAACTGCTTGAGGTCCTCGGTCTTCCAACGCTCGATGTCGCTGGGCCAGCCGATGGTGGGGATCTGGTAGGGATGCGCGACGAAGGCGGTGGCCTGCATCTGCTCCATCAGCGTGCCCATGTTGTCGTTGTCCACGCTGGAGCGGCGCTCGCTGTAGACCACGCCGCGCTCGCTCTCGACCACCTTCGGGTCGAACGCCAGGTGGGCCATGCGGTCGCCCTCGAGGTCGAAGATGGTCTCCAGCGCGCTGGTCGGGAACCAGTCGGTGTAGATCGTCAGGTCGTTGCTGGTGCTGGCGTTGTTGCTGCCGCCGGCGGCTTCCATGGTGCGGTCGAACTCGCCCGGCGCGCGCCGGGTGGTGCCGTTGAACATCATGTGTTCGAAGAAGTGCGCCAGGCCGGTGATGCCGGCGCGTTCGTTGCGGCTGCCCACCTTGTAGAAGGTGTAGTAGTTCGCATTGGGGATGTCGTGGTCCGGCCAGACGATGATCTTCAGGCCGTTGGCCAGTGTCTTGCTGGCGATGGCCTCGCTGCCGGGGACGGCGGCGACGGTCGGTGCGGGCGGCGTGGCCGCGCGCGCGGCGAGGGCCGCGGTGCCCAGCGCAAGCGCGTAGGCGAGGGGAAGCAGGCGCATGGGGATTTTCCGTAGTCGAACCTGCATACCTTAGCCGCAGGCGTGCGGCCGCGGCACCCTGCCGGAAGTCGGGGGCAAGGGGTACGCTGTGGGCTGGCGAACGGAGGCGACAGCATGCGCGTGCATTTCCACGGAGCGGCCGGCGAGGTGACCGGCTCGATGCATCTCATCGAGGCCGCCGGACGGCGCATCCTCATCGACTGCGGCATGGTGCAGGGCAGCCCGGAGGCCGAAGGGCGCAACTTCGCGCCGTTCCCGTTCGACGCCGCCGCGCTCGATGCGGTGGTGCTGAGCCACGCCCACATCGACCACGTCGGCCGCCTGCCGCGGCTGGTCATGGCCGGCTACCGCGGGCCGATCTACGCGCAGGCGGCCACCGCCGATCTGCTGCCGATCATGCTGATGGATTCCGCCTCGCTGCAGGAGGGCGACGCCGAGCGCGCCAACCGCAAGCGCAAGCCCGGCCAGCCGCGGGTGATGCCGCTGTACACCCGCGCCGACGTCCACGACACGCTGTCGCAGGTGCGCAAGCTGCCGTACGGGCAGCGCAGCGAACTGCTGCCCGGCGTGGAGCTGGCCCTGCGCGATGCCGGCCATATCCTGGGGTCGTGCATCGTCGAGCTGTGGGCCGACGACCGCAAGCTGGTGTTCTCCGGCGATCTTGGGATGAAGGGCACGCCGATCCTGCGCGACCCGGAGACGGTGCGCGATGCCGACCTGTTGCTGCTGGAATCCACCTACGGCAACCGCAACCACCGCGAGCGCAGCGACACCATCCGCGAGCTGGGCGAGATCCTCGATGCGGCGTGGCGGGATGGCGGCAACGTGCTGATCCCCGCGTTCGCGGTGGGGCGCACGCAGGAACTGCTGTACTGGTTCGCGCGCCACTGGGACGACTGGGACATGGCGCGTTGGCGCATCTACCTGGACAGCCCGATGGCGTCGAAGGTGGTGGAGGTCTACGACCACCACCACGAACTGTTCGATGCCGAGGCGCGCGCCGTCTGGGGCGGCAAGCCCAACCCCTTCAAGCTGCCCAACCTGCGGGTCACCGAGTCGGTCGAAGACTCGATGGCGATCAACCGGATCCATGGCGGCGCGATCGTGATCGCCGGCAACGGCATGGCCAACGGCGGCCGCATCCTCCACCACATGCGGCAATGCCTGCCGCGCCGGCAGACCCGGATCGTGTTCGTCGGCTACCAGGCCGAGGGCACCATTGGCCGCCGGCTGGTGGACGGCGCGCGCTGGGTGCGCATCCACGGCCACGATGTCCGCGTGAACGCGCACCGGCATACGGTGGGCGGGCTGTCGGCGCATGCCGACCAGCAGGGCCTGCTGGACTGGTACGCGGGCTTCGCCCCGCCGCCGCCGGTGGCCCTGGTGCACGGCGAGGACCTGGCCCGCGAGGCGCTGGCGGGCGAGATCAGCGAACGCCACGGCGTGCAGGCCACGCTGGCGCGGCCGGGTGCGGTGCTCGACGTCTGAGCCGATGGGGGGCGGAGGCGGGCGACGGGTCAGCGTCGCTTGGCGCCGCCGGCGCCGGACAGCAGGACCAGCCCGCCGACCAGGCCCATGTTCTTCATGAACTGCAGCAGCTGGGCCGCCTGCATGCCGCCGCTCGCTTTCCAGAACGGGTGCGACAGCACCGCATCGACGATCAGGGCCAGCGCCGCGACCAGCGCCACCGCGCGCAGCTGCCAGCCGGCGGCCAGCAACACGCCCAGCAGCACCTCGGCGGTGCTGATCAACAGCGTGGTGTCGCTGGTCGGTGTGCCATGCAGGGCCTGCCACAGGCGGAAGCCCCCGGCGACGAGGAACACGGCGGCCAGCAGCCACTGGGCAAAGCGGACTTCGAGTTTCATGCGGATCGGGCGTGTGGAGAGGTGCCGGAAGACTGTCACGCCAAGCTGAACGGCGGAAGGGGGCAGGCGGCACATTCGCTCGTTTCGCGTAGAATGCAGGCTGTTCTGCGCACGGCTGATCGCCTTTCCTCCGAAGGAAGGTGCGTTTTTCCTGATCAAGCCGGCCGCTTCCGCGGCTTTCTTCCCCGTACGCCTTTCGTCGCGCAGACACGGCCCGGATCACCGGCGTCGTGCCATCGTCTGCCTGCGGCGCGGTTCAACAGGAACGCCCGGGCCGTCCCGCACCTGCGGGTCACAAGGAGTTCCTCCATGTCGTTCGAATCCCTGGGCCTTGCGCCCGCGTTGCTGCGCGCGCTTGCCGACAACGAATACACCATTCCCACCCCCATCCAGGCCCAGGCGATCCCGCTGGTGCTGTCCGGCCACGACGTGCTGGGCGGCGCCCAGACCGGCACCGGCAAGACCGCCGCGTTCGCGCTGCCGGTCCTCAACCGCCTGTCCAAGGACACCCCGCCGGCCGGCCCGCGCAAGCCGCGCGCGCTGGTGCTGGTGCCCACCCGCGAGCTGGCGGTGCAGGTGGCCGACAGCTTCAAGACCTACGGCCGCCACCTGCGGCTGAACGTGACCACCCTGTTCGGCGGCGTCGGCATGCAGCCGCAGATCGAGCAGCTGCGCCGCGGCGTGGACGTGCTGGTGGCCTGCCCGGGCCGCCTGATCGACCACCTGGACCGCGGCAGCGTGAAGCTGGACGGCGTCGAGGTGCTGGTGCTGGACGAAGCCGACCGCATGCTGGACATGGGCTTCCTGCCGGCGATCAAGCGCATCGTCAACCGCGTGCCCAAGCAGCGCCAGACGCTGCTGTTCTCCGCGACCTTCGAGCCGCGCATCAAGGCGCTGGCGCTGGAGTTCCTGAAGGACCCGCGCGAAGTGCAGGTGGCCGCCCAGAACACCGTGGCGCAGACCATCGCCCACCGCGCGCACCCGGTGGACGGTGCCGCCAAGCGCGACCTGCTGGTCGAGATCTTGGCCCGCCGCCACACCGAGCAGGTGCTGGTGTTCGGCAAGACCAAGCACGGCTGCAACCGCCTGGCGGAGCAGCTGGAAAAGGCCGGCCTGCCGGCGCTGGCGATCCACGGCAACAAGAGCCAGGCCGCCCGCCAGAAGGCGCTGAACGAGTTCAAGAGCGGCAAGACCCGCATCCTGGTCGCGACCGACGTGGCCGCGCGCGGCCTGGACATCCCGGACCTGCCGCTGGTCATCAACCACGACCTGCCGATGGTCGCCGAGGACTACGTGCACCGGATCGGCCGCACCGGCCGCAACGGCGCGACCGGCGAGGCGATCTCGCTGGTGTCGCCGGACGAGGCGAACCTGCTGCGCCAGATCCAGAAGCTGCTGGGCCGCGACATCACGATGGAAGTGGTGCCGGGCTTCGAGCCCAGCCGCGCGATCCGCAACGACGCCAAGCCGTTCGACAACGGCCCGCGCGCGCCGCGCCCGTCGCGCAACCGCCGCCCGCACGGCAAGCCGCGCACGTCCGAGGCGCACGCGCATGCCGGCCCGAAGCAGCCGCGCGATGCGCAGCGTGGCGGCCGGCAGGGCGGCATGCGCCGGGACGCCCGCCCGGTCTGATCGGGGCATTCCTCCGCGCCCGGCGGCGTCCCCGCTGGGCGTGGGCCGTGGCGGGTGCTACTGTCGCGCGCCATCCTTTCACTCGATGACCGTAGGCGGAGGCCGGCGTGGCGAAATCCTGGCGTGACACGGGCATGCGGGCCCGCGACAAGGGCCCCTGGTGGCGCCCGGTGGTGTCGACGGAAGCGCTGGTCGCGCTGGTGTGCGCCTGGTTCGTGCTGGTGATGAACGGCCCGCTGTGGGCCGCGGTCCGTACCGGCGACGGCAGCCTTCGCGTGCTGCTGTCCCTCGGCGTCGCCGTCTTCGCGCTGCACGCGCTGCTGTTAGGCCTGTTCTGCTGGGGGCGGCTGGCCCGTCCCCTGCTGGCGCTGCTGCTGGTGGTGACCGCCTCGGCCCACTGGTACATGACCCGCTACGCGGTGGTCTTCGACGCGGAGATGATCCGCAACGTCCTCAACACCGACATGGCCGAGAGCCGGGAGCTGCTCTCGGTCCGGCTGGTCCTGCACATCGTCCTGCTGGGCGTGCTGCCCGCCGTGCTGGTGCTGCTGACGCGGCCGGTACGCCGCACCTGGCGGCGCGCCCTGCTGGTGCGGGGCGGCTTCGTGCTGGCCATGGCGCTGCTGGCCGGCGGTGCGCTGGGTGCGTCCTCGCAGGGCGTGTTCGCGCTGGTGCGCAGTGATCCGGTGCTGCGCTACAAGATCACGCCCGGCAATTACATCGTCTCGCTGGTCAACGTCCTGAAGCCCTCGAAGAAGGCGCGCGGGCCGGTGGTGCCGGTGGGCGCCGACGCACGCCGGCCGCCCGAGGCGCTGGCGCGCAAGCCGCGCCTGCTGGTGCTGGTGGTGGGCGAAACCGTGCGCGGCGACCACTGGGGCCTGAACGGCTACGCCCGCCAGACCACGCCGGAACTGGCCGCGCGCGACGTGGTGAACTTCCCCGACACCACCGCCTGCGGCACCAGCACCGAGGTCTCGCTGCCGTGCATGTTCTCGCCGTTCGGCCGCGAGCGGTACGACCGCGACGCCATCCGCGGGCACGAGTCCGTGCTCGATGTCGCCGCCCGTGCCGGCGTCCGCGTGCTCTGGCGCGACAACCAGTCGGGTTGCAAGGGCACCTGCGTGCGGGTGAGCTCGCACACCATGGGGCCGGCCGACGCGCCGGCACTGTGTTCGGGCGGGCGCTGCTTCGACGAGATCCTGCTGGCCGGCCTGCAGCGCGAGTTCGATGCCGCCCAGGGCGATGCGCTGGTGGTGCTGCACATGCTGGGCAACCACGGGCCGAACTACTTCGAACGCTACCCGCCGCGGTTCGAGCGCTGGCAGCCGGTGTGCAAGACCGCCGAGCTGAGCCGCTGCTCGAAGCAGGAGATCGTCAACGCCTACGACAACGCCATCCTCTATTCGGATGCGGTGCTGGGCCAGCTGGTCGACCTGCTGGCCGCGCAGGCCGGTCGCGACGCCGCGATGCTGTATGTCTCCGACCATGGCGAGTCGCTGGGCGAGTACGGCCTGTTCCTGCACGGGGCTCCGTATGCCATCGCCCCGCGCGCCCAGCTGCACGTGCCGATGACCCTGTGGATGTCGCCGGGCTTCGTGGCCGACGAGGGCCTAGACCTGGCCTGCCTGCGCCAGGCGGCGAAGCGGCCGGCCAACCATGACGCGCTGTTCTCGACCGTGCTGGGCGTGTTCGACGTCCGGACGTCGGTGTACCGCCGCGACCGCGACCTGCTGGCCGCCTGCCGGGTGCATTGAGGAAAGCGGCCAGGCTGATCGCGTGGAGTCCGGCCCCTGGCCCGCTGCGGCGGGCCTTCGGCTGGGGGTTGCCCGGCGCATGCTGGTTGCTTGGGTGCGCCGTGGGGCAGGCGTCGTCGCACGGACGTCCCTGCTTCCACGCCATTGCCGGCCATGCCGGCGCGCACTCGCCGTGTGGCGGCGGGTGCCCTGCCCGGACGGCGATCCTGCGGAATTGAGCCGCCACCCCCCCCTACGATCGTCTAGTGGGGGGGTCTTCATCTCCGGGTTCTCCGGCCGTTACTCCTGTCGAGGAGCAGCCTTGCGGGGTCCCGCGTGGCCGTTCCGGGGGAACGTATTCCGATCAAATCGAAAAAGGGATGCATATGCATCAGAAGAAGCAGTGGATCGCGCTGGCGATCAGCCTGGCGTTGTCCCAGGCGGCATGGGCGCAGGATGGCGGCGACGACCGCTTCAAGCTGAGCGGGTTCGGCACCCTCGGCGTCACCCATTCCACCGAGGACCAGGCCGACGTCACCCCGGACTTCCAGACCACGCGGGGCGTCGGTGCCAGCAGCGCCACGTCCGCGAAGCTGGATTCCCGGGTGGCGGTGCAGCTCAACGCCCAGTTCACCGACAATTTCAGCGGCGTGGTCCAGGCCGTCAGCGAATACGCGGTGACCGAGTCCTACAAGCCCGAAATCTCGCTGGCACACGTCAAGTACCGGTTCTCGTCCGCGTTCAGCGCGCGCCTGGGCCGCATCACCGCGCCGCTCTACATGCTCTCCGAGTACCAGCGCGTCGGCTACGCGATGCCCTGGGCGCGTCCGCCGCAGGAGGTCTACAACTACCTGCTGCCGATGGATGGCGTGGAAGGCGTCTACAACATCAACGCCGGCGAGGCCGTCATCGGGATCCAGGGGTTCTACGGCCGGATCAACTCCGAGAAAGCCGACGTCGACGCCATGCGGGGCGTGGCCGTGCAGGTGGATCGCGGATCGTCCAGCTTCCGGGTCAGCCACATCCGCGGCAAGGTGCACTACGTCACCGACAGCATCAACGCCCTGTTCGATACGTACCGCAACCTGCCCATCCCGGCGTTGGCGGACGCGGCGGCCCGCCTCGACCCGCGTGACGTGGACGGCAGCTTCAGCGGCATCGGCTACAGCTATGACCCGGGCAACTGGTTCCTGCGCGCCGAGGCGATCCAGGCCGATTACAGCCCGTCGATCAGCGGCAAGACCACCTCGGGCTACGCCAGCGTGGGCTTCCGGCATGGCAGCCTGACGCCGTCGCTCACCGTGGCCCACGTCGATTCCGGTGGGCGTGAATTGCCGGGGGCACTGGATCCGTTCGGCCTGCTCAACGGCGCGGTGCTGAGCAACAACAGCAGCCGCCACAGCATCGGCGCCGCGCTGCGCTGGGATGTTCGCGACAGCATCGCGGTGAAGCTGCAGGCGAACCATATCCAGAACCATGCCGGCTCGTTCGGTGGCCTGGGGAACGTGCAGCCCGGGTTCCAGCCCGGCCGTGGTTACACGCTCGTGTCGGCCACCGTCGACTTCGTCTTCTGAGGTGAGCCCATGAAAATCCCGTTCAACAGGCGGATGGCCGTGCTGGCGGTGCTGCTTGCCTCCAGTTCGATGGCGCAGGCCGGCGTGGTGGTCGTGATGTCGTCCAAGAGCGATGTCAATTCCCTGAGCCGTGCCCAGGTGTCGCAGATCTTCCTCGCCAAGACCGACGCGCTGCCCAACGGCCGCGTGGCAAAGCCGATCGACCAGGCCGAAGGCGCGGCGGTCCGCAACGAGTTCTACGACAAGGTGGCGGACAAGAACGCCGCCCAGATGAAGGCCTACTGGTCGCAGCTGACCTTCACCGGCAAGGCGCAGCCGCCGCGCAAGGTGTCGGGCGATGCCGCGGTGAAGGCCGCGGTGGCGGAAAACCCGGCGGCCGTCGGCTACATCAGCGACGGTGCCGTGGATGGCAGCGTGAAGGTGGTCTTCCGGCCCTGATCCCCGGCTTCGCCAGCCGGGCGGTCCGAAGCCCGCGTCGCGCCCTGCGACGCGGGCTTTTTCATGCCAGCAGGCGCGTCACCTTGCGCAGCGCCGCGACGAAGGCGTCGATCTCGGCGTGGGTGTTGTAGAACGCCAGCGACGCGCGGCAGGTGGTGCCGACGCCCAGCCACTGCAGCAGCGGGTGCGCGCAGTGCTGGCCCGAACGCACCGCGACGCCCTCGAGGTCGAGCAGGGTGGCCAGGTCGTGCGAATGGGTGCCCTCGATCGCGAAGCTGATCACCGCCGCCTTCTCCGGCGCGGTGCCGTAAATGCGCAGGCCGTCGATCTTCAGCAGTTCCTCGGTGGCGTGCGCCAGCAGTTGCGCTTCACGCGCGTGGATGGCGGCCATGCCGATCCCGGACAGGTAGTCCACGGCCGCGCCCAGGCCGACGAAGCCCGCGATGTTGGGCGTGCCCGCCTCGAACTTGTGCGGCGGGTCGTTGAACACGGTGCCGTCGAAGCACACCTCCTTGATCATCTCGCCGCCGCCGAGGAACGGCGGCATCGCCTGCAGGTGTTCGCGCTTCGCCCACAGCAGCCCGGTGCCGGTCGGCCCGCACAGCTTGTGGCCGGTGGCGGCGTAGAAATCGCAGCCCAGCGCCGGGATGTCGACCGGCATGTGCGGCAGCGCCTGCGAACCGTCGACGACGGTGCTGATGCCGCGCCTCGCGGCCTCGCGGCAGATCTCCGCCACCGGATTCACCGTGCCCAGCACGTTGCTGACGTGGGCGACGGCCAGCAGCTTCACCTCCGGCGTCATCGCAACCCACAGCGCTTCGAGATCGAGGCTGCCGTCCGGCCGCAGTTCGGCCACGCGGAGCGTCGCGCCGGTGCGCTGCGCGACCAGCTGCCACGGCACGATATTGGCGTGGTGCTCCATCCGCGTGACGAGGATGACGTCGCCCGGCTGCAGCCGCGGCAGCGCCCAGGAGTAGGCCACCAGGTTCAGCGCGAAGGTGGTGCCGCTGCACAGCACCAGCTCGTCGGAACGCACGTTGAGGAAAGCGGCCAGTTTGCGCCGAGCGCCTTCGTAGGCCTCGGTGGCTTCACTGCCCAGCTGGTGCACCGCACGGCTGACGTTGGCGTTGTGTCGGCGGTAGAAGTCGTCGGTGGCCGCGAGCACGCACTCCGGCTTCTGCCCGGTGTTGGCGGAATCCAGGTAGATGAGCGGCTTGCCGTGCACCTCGCGCCGCAGCAGCGGGAAATCGCCGCGGATACGGTCCCAGTCGATCGCGCTGGCGGCGGCCACGGTCATGCGCCCAACCGCGCCAGCGCGCGGTCCAGCGCGGCGTCGCACAGCGCGCGGGTCGTGGCGTCGGCGATCCCGCCCACCACCTCGCGGCAGAACGCGCCGGTCAGCAGCGCGCGTGACTGCGGTTCCGGCAGGCCGCGCGAACGCAGGTAGAACAGCGCGGTGGGGTCGAGCTGGCCGACGGTCGCGCCGTGCGCGGCCTTCACCTCGTCGGCGTGGATCACCAGCACCGGCTGGGTGTCGACTTCGGCCTCGGCGGACAGCAGCAGGTTCTTGTTGGAGAGATCGGCCCCGGTGCCGTCCGCGCCCGCGTGGATGGTGATGCCGCCGTGGAACACCGCGCGGCCGCGCTGCCCGGCCAGGCCGCGCCAGGTCAGGCCGCAGCGGGTGTCGCGGGCGATGTGGTCGATGCCCAGCCGGGTGTCCACGTGGCGGCGCCCGTCGGCCAGCAGCACGCCGTCGGCCTGCAGCGCCGCGCCGTCGCCTTCCAGCCGGACGTTCAATTCGTGCCGCGCCAGGGCGGCGCCCAGTTCCAGGTCGGTGCGCGCATAGGTCGCCTCCCGCGCCAGCACCGCGTCGGTGCGGGCGAACAGGGTGGCGCGCGGCGCGGCGTCCTGCAGGCGCACGTGCGCCAGCCGCGCCGTCTTCGCCACATGCGCGTGCAACAGCACGTTGCCGAGGTGGGCGTGTTCGCCGGCGGCGCGTTCATGCTCCACCAGCGACAGCCGCGCGCCTTCGCGCAGTTCGATGAAATGGCGCAGGTGCCAGGCGGCGTCGCCGTCCTGCGGCACGCCCACGGACACGAGGTGCAGCGGGGCCTGTACGTCGACGCCGGCGTCCACGCGGACCACCGCGCCTTCGCGCGCCAGCGCGGCGTTGAGGCGGGCGAACGGCTCGTCGGGGCGGGCATAGCGGCGGGCGAGGAAATTCACCGCGCGCGCATCGCCGCCGCCCAGCAGCCGGGACAGCGGCTGCACGTCCACGCCGGCCGGCAGCCCGGACAGATCGCTCAGCGTGCCGTCGAACCGGCCGTTGACGAACACCAGGCGCGGCGCCGGGATGTCCGCCAGCAGCGCGGGATCGACCGCCACCGCCTGCGCCGCGCCGAAGCGGCGGCGCTCCAGCGCGCGCAGCGAGGTGTACTTCCATGCCTCCGCGCGCGCCGGCAGGCCGTCCTGCAGCAGCGCGTCCAGCTGGGCACGCCGGTCGGCGTCGCCGTCGAAGCCGGCGGCCAGCGATTCGAGCAGGGCGCTCATCACGCGGCCTCCGGCCCGGTGCGCTGGCGGATCCAGTCGTAGCCGTGGGCTTCCAGTTCCAGCGCCAGCCCGGGGCCACCGGTCTCGACGATGCGGCCGTCGGCCAGCACGTGCACCACGTCCGGCTTGATGTAGTCGAGCAGGCGCTGGTAGTGGGTGATGACGAGGAAGGCACGCTCGTTTGATCGCTGTGCGTTGACGCCATCGGCCACCGCCTTCAGCGCGTCGATGTCGAGGCCGGAGTCGGTCTCGTCCAGGATCGCCAGCTTCGGTTCCAGCAGGGCCATCTGGAAGATCTCGTTGCGCTTCTTCTCGCCGCCGCTGAAGCCTTCGTTGACGCCGCGGTGCAGCAGCTCGTCCTTCAGGTGCAGCACGGCGAGCTTCTCGCGGACCTTCTTCAGGAACTGCATCGAGTCCAGCTCGGGTTCGCCGCGGGTCTTGCGCTGCGCGTTGTAGGCGGCGCGCAGGAAGTAGGTGTTGTTCACGCCCGGGATTTCCACCGGATACTGGAAGGCCAGGAACACGCCGGCGGCGGCGCGCTCCTCCGGCTCAAGATCGAGCAGGTTCTTGCCGTCGAAGGTGATGGTGCCGGCCGTCACCTCGTAGCCGTCGCGGCCCGCGAGGATGTTGCCCAGCGTGGATTTGCCCGCACCGTTCGGGCCCATGATGGCGTGCACTTCGCCCGCCGTCACTTCCAGCGAGAGGCCCTTGAGGATGTCCTTGCCGGCGACGCGGGCGTGGAGGTTGTCGATCTTCAGCATGGTTGTTTCCCGTACGGATTCGGTCCGCGCCGCCGCCAGGGGCACGCGGGGCAGGGCTCAGCCGACGGCGCCTTCCAGCGACACGTCCAGCAGTTTCTTGGCTTCCACGGCGAACTCCATCGGCAGTTCGCGGAACACCGACTTGCAGAAGCCGTCCACGATCATCGACACCGCGTCCTCCTCGCCGATGCCGCGGCTGCGGCAGTAGAACAGCTGGTCGTCGCTGATCTTGGAGGTGGTCGCCTCGTGCTCGACGGTGGCGGTGGGGTTCTTCACCTCGATGTAGGGGAAGGTGTGCGCGCCGCAGGTCTTGCCGATCAGCAGGGAATCGCACTGGGTGTGGTTGCGCGCGCCCTCGGCGCCGGCGGCCACCTTCACCAGCCCGCGGTAGCTGTTCTGCCCGCGGCCCGCGCTGATGCCCTTGCTGACGATCTTCGACTTGGTGCGCTTGCCGAGGTGGATCATCTTGGTGCCGGTGTCGGCCTGCTGGTAGTGGTGGGTCAGCGCGACCGAGTGGAACTCGCCCGTGGAGTCGTCGCCCACCAGCACGCAGCTGGGGTACTTCCAGGTGATCGCGCTGCCGGTCTCCACCTGCGTCCAGGTCACCTTGCTGCGCGCGCCGCGGCACTCGGCGCGCTTGGTGACGAAGTTGTAGATGCCGCCGACGCCGTTCTCGTCGCCGGGGTACCAGTTCTGCACGGTGCTGTACTTGATCTCGGCGTCGTCCAGCGCCACCAGCTCGACCACCGCGGCGTGCAGCTGGTTCTCGTCGCGCATCGGCGCGGTGCAGCCCTCGAGGTAGCTGACGTAGGCGCCGTCCTCGCACACGATGAGCGTGCGCTCGAACTGGCCGGTGTGGCCGGCGTTGATGCGGAAGTAGGTGGACAGTTCCATCGGGCAACGCACGCCCTTCGGGATGAACACGAAGCTGCCGTCGGAGAACACCGCCGAGTTGAGCGCGGCGAAGTAGTTGTCGCCCACCGGCACCACCGTGCCCAGGTACTTGCGCACCAGCTCGGGGTGGTTCTGGATGGCGTCGCTCATCGAGGTGAAGATCACCCCGGCCGCCGCCAGCTCCTTCTTGAAGGTGGTGCCCACGCTGACCGAGTCGAACACCGCGTCCACCGCCACGCCCGCCAGCTTGGCACGCTCGTGCAGCGGCACGCCGAGCTTGTCGTAGGTGTCCAGCAGCTCCTTCGGCACTTCGTCAAGCGACTGGTACTTCGGGCCCTTCGGCGCGCTGTAGTAGCTCAGCGCCTGCAGGTCGATCGGGCCGATCTTCAGCTTGGCCCAGTCGGGCTGGGTCATGGTCAGGAAGTGGCGGTAGGCGGCCAGGCGCCACTCGGTCATCCACTCCGGCTCGTGCTTCTTCGCCGAGAGCGCGCGGATGATGTCCTCCGACAGGCCGGGCGGCAGCGAGTCGGTCTCGATGTCGGTGATGAAGCCGGCGTCGTACTTGCGCCCCAGTTGCGCGTGGATCTGGGCGTTCTGCGGTTCGGTCATGGGGTGGTCCTCAGGCCTGCGCCAGGCGCACGGCGATGCGCCCGCGCGACGGGCGCGCGGGCGGTTGCAGCATCTGCGCCAGGGTCACGCTGCCCAGCGCGTCGGCCACCACGTCGTTGATGCGGCGCCAGTTGGCGCGCACGCCGCAGCTGTGCTCGATGCCGCACTGGCCGTCGTGCACGCTGCATTCGGTCATCGCCAGCGGGCCTTCCATCGCCTCGACGATCTCGACCAGGGTGATGGCCGCCGCCGGGCGCGCCAGCCGGTAGCCGCCGTTGGCGCCGCGGAAGCCGGCCACCAGCCCGGCGGCCGCCAGCGGCTTCAGCACCTTGGCGACGGTGGGGGCTTCCAGCCCGGCGTGGTCGGCCAGCTCCGGCGCGCTGAGCACGGCGTCCGGGCGCGCGGCGAGCACGGTCAGGACGACGGTGGCGTAATCGGTGAGCTTGGTGACGCGGAGCATGGCGCGTGCGGGTTGGAATGCGTACCGGAATTGTACGGTTTCACGTCGCCGCGGCCAAGTGCGGCGCTCAGGCGGTGCCGGCGCTCCGCCAGGCCTCCGCCAGCAGGCAGAGGCCGGCGACGGCGGTCAACTGCAGGCGCAGCGGCAGGTACCAGGCGGGCAGAGGCATCCGCGCCGCAAGGTGGCGGTCCGCGCCGAGGTGCAGGACGAAGCCCGCGACCAGCAGCAGGCCGCCGGCTGGCGCGGGCAACTGCAGGGCCACCCAGCCGAGCAGGGCCGGGACCACGCTCCAGGCGTAGGCCTGCGCACGGCGGGCCTGCGCCAGCCCGGTCGCCTGCATGGCCAGGGCCCAGTGCAGGGCGCCCACGAAGGCCAGGATCACCGCGCCGTAGTCCAGCAGCGCCGCCGACCAGTGCGGCTGGCGCGCGGGGTCGAGCCGGGCCAGCGCGGCCAAACCGATGAAAGGCACCAGACCGCCGTAGCCCAGCAGGGCGACAGGGCGGGGCGGGGTGTGCGAAGGAGCGAGCATGGCGGTGGATTCCGGGGAACTCCGCGGGGCGATACGCACGAAGCGCCGGATCGGTTGCGACGGCCGCATCCGGAGGCATCGGCGTTCCGTAGAGCCGGCATGGATCCTGACGTGCCTTCCAAACCGACGCTCTACTACGACGGCGCCTGCCCGGTCTGCGCGCGCGAGATCGCGATGTACCGCCGCCAGCCCGGTGCCGGCGGCGTCGAGTGGGTGGATGTGGCCGGCTGCGACGCCGCCCGCCTCGGTCCCGGCCTGACCCGGGAGGCCGCGCTGGCGCGGCTGCATTTGCGCCTGCCCGACGGTCGCCTGCTGGACGGCGCCGCGGCCTTCGCCGGGTTGTGGCGGCTGCTGCCGCGCTGGGCCTGGCTCGGGCGCCTGCTGGGCACGGGCTGGCGGCTGCGCGCGCTGGACGTGGCCTACCGCCTGTTCCTGCGCCTGCGGCCGGCGTGGCGCCGCGGGACACCGTCGCCGCCCGCCGCATGACCGCCTCCGACCTGTTCCCGCCCACGCGCGACGCGGCGTTGGCGCGCATCGCCGCGGTCCGCCCCGGCGACTACGCGCGCACCCGCAACGCCCTCGACGGTGCGGTGACCCGGCTGTCGCCCTATCTCACGCATGGCTTCGTCAGCCTGCCGGACGTGCTGGCCGGCGTGCTGGCGCGCGGTCCGCTGCACGTGCAGCACAAGTTCGTGTTCGAGCTCGGCTGGCGCGCCTATTTCCGGCACGTGTGGGCGCACCGCGGCGAGGCGATCCTGCAGTCGCTCCATCCCGGGCCGCTGCCCGACGAGGCCTATGCCTGCGTGCTGCCCGCGGATCTGCGGGCCGGGGCCACCGGCGTGCCCGCCATCGACCAGACCGTGCGCACCCTCTACGCCACCGGCTACCTGCACAACCATGCGCGTATGTGGCTGGCCAGCTACGTGGTCCACCTGCGCAAGGTGCACTGGCGGACCGGCGCGGACTGGCTGCTGGGCCACCTGCTGGACGGCGACCTGGCCAGCAACCACCTCAGCTGGCAATGGGTGGCGGGCACCGCCAGCCGCAAGCCCTATCTCTTCAATGCCGAAAACGTCGCCCGCTATGCGCCGCCGGCGTGGCACAGTCCGGGCACGCCGGTCGACGTGTCCTACGACGTGCTGGACGCCATCGCCCGGAGCCCGCTCGCCGTGAACGGATCGGAGGCGGCGGGCGTGGACGAACCGCCGGTCGGCATGGCGCCGCCGCAGGCGGTGCCGCCCGACCCGGAGAGGGTCGCCGGTCGCGATGTGTGGCTGGTGCATCCGTGGGCGCTGGGCGATCCGCCGGCCGACCTGCCGCCGGACGTCGTGTGCATCGGCTGGTGGCCTGCCGAGCCTCTGGCCCGTTGGCCGTGGAGCGGCCGGCGGCTGGCCTTCGTGGCGGCGCGGATGCAGGCGATCACCGTCGGGCAGTGGCAGGGCGACCGCGACGCGTTGGCGCGTGCGCTGGCCGGCGCGCGTTCGGTGGCGACGCTGGCCGATCCCCACGTCGCCGGGTCGCTGCCGCCGCAGGTGCTGCAGCGGCCGCCGGCGGCATTGTTCCCGGAGGCGGCGCGTCCCTGCGCCTCGTTCTCCAGCTGGTGGCACCGTGTCACCCGCGGCTTGGTGCAGGCGGAGGAACTGCCCGGGCTGCAGGCCTGGCGGGCGGCGACGCGCGATCAGCGCAGCCGCTGATCGATCCAGCCGGCGACGGCGTCGGTGTAGGCGGACGGCAGGCCCAGCTGGTCGTTGATCTCGCCGTGCGAGAGCGCCTGCGGCTGCACCTGCATCGCCACGCCCAGCGTGCGCCCGCGCACAGAGAACTTGCGCGCTTCGTCGCAGGGCGCGGTGGGGACGTGCCGGGTGCTGGAGCACACCAGCAGCATCGGCACGCCTCCCCGGGACAACTGCTGCTGCGGGGAGACCGACGCCCAGAACGCGTGATCATTGCCGAAGGCGTCGTGGTACAGCTGCGGCACCCGCTTCTGCGCCATCAGCGCCGGCACGTCCAGCGCGCCGCTGTCCAGCGAGACCACGCCCAGCGGACGCTGCGCGCCGGCCTGGCGCAGCAGGGCGGGATCGCTGCCCAGCAGGGCCACCAGGTGGGCGCCCGCCGAGTGGCCCATCAGCAGCGTCTTCGCCGGATCCGCCTGCCACTGGCGTGCGTGCTGCTGCACCGAGGCCACCGCAGCCGCGACGTCGCGGGCCTGCACCTGGGGGTCGGCGTCCGGCACCAGGCGGTTGTTCACCGAGACGAACACGCCGCCCCGCGCCAGCCACCAGGCCGCCTTGTTGTTGACCACCCGGGCGAGGCCCTTGTCGCCGGTCCGCCAGCCGCCGCCGTGCACCATCACCAGCAGCGGCGCGCCGGGACGGACGTTGGCAGGCAGGTAGACGTCGTAGCGCTGCTTCGGGTCCTTCCCGTAGGCGATGTCGCGTTCCACCCGCGCGCCCGGCGGCGGGGTGGCGCGCTCGGCGCGGTCGGCTTCGGCGCCGCGCTGCCCGGTGCGCTGCTCCATGCGCTGGGCGATGCGTTCGCGCAGGCGTTGCTGCGCGGGCGCCGGGGCGCTGGCGGCGGCGACCAGGCACAGGGCGACGAGGGCGGCGGGAAGGGCGAGGCGCTGGGACATGGCGGGGATTCCTGCGTGATGGAATGCCCGGCAACGCATCGCCAGCCGGATCGGTTGACGCATCGCGGGACCGGTTGCGACGCAGTCGTCCATGCCGATGCCCGCCGTTCAGCCAACGAGGGTGCCTGCCTCCGGGTGACAGGTGTCAGCGCCGATGGCTGACGGCCTGCGCTGCCGGCATGCGTGGCGCTGCGGAGAATGCGAGTCGTCCAATCGGGACGCAGGAGACAGCGATGTACACCCAGACGCAAACCCGTACCGCGTTCGCCGACCAGCTGCAGGCCAAGGTGGGCGAGCTGGTGGAGCGCGCGGCAGCCGCGGCACCGGGGCCGGAGCGTTCGCGCCTGCTGCGCTGGCTGCTGGTGGCCGCCGCCGTGTTCGTGCTGTGGCGGGTGGGCCGCAGCGCCAGGAAGCTGTTCTGGGCGCTGTTCGGCATCGGCATGGCCCTGTACTGGAGCGGTGGTGCGTGGTGGCTGTTCCGCTGAGGTGCGAGCCGTTCGCTCAGCCCTGCGCGGGCGGCGGCAGCACCAGCTGGAGGTACGGCGCCACCGGCGGCTGCCCCGGCGGCCGGTAGGCGGGCGCGGGCTGGCCCGCCGGTCCCAGCGTCCGCAGCAGGCGGTAGATCGCCCGGCGGTCGTCCTCGGTCATGTCGCGCACCGCGTAATCCGGCATCAGCGGCCGCGTGTGCAGGTTGCCGGTGTAGCGCAGCCAGGCGGCCTCATCCATGTCCGCCGCCTTCAGACGCAGGTTGGCGGGATAGGTGGTGCCCCAGGGGCCGAGGAAGCCGAGCGGCGAGCCGGTCAGCCATTCCGCTTTCGGCACGTTGCCGGCGCGCTCGCCGTAGGCCGGCGTGTGGCAATCGTTGCAGCCGGCGATGCGCACCAGGTACTCGCCGCGCGCGGACAGGCTGGCGTCGTGGCCGCCGTCGGCCAAGGCCGTGCGCGCGGGCGCGGTGCTGGTGTCCTGTGCCGGCACGGTGCAGCCGGAAAGGACCAGCACGAGGGAGAGGGCGGGGAGGGTGCGGCGAAGGTGCAGGTGCATGGTGGCGAGTCAGTGGATGGGGATGTCCCTCCCAAAGACGCGGTCGCGCTCCGGCACCGGCCATGCGGTGACGGCGACCGTTCAGCTGGGCACAATGGCCGCTCCCCAAGCCGCCCTGCGCCGATGCCCAAGAAGATCGCCACCCGCAAGTCCGCCATCCACGGCAACGGCGTATTCGCCGCCCAGCCGATCGCGAAGGGCGAGCGCCTGATCGAATACAAGGGCCGCCGCCGCACCCACGAGGAGGTGGACGCGGGCGACAGCGGCCACATCGAAAGCGGCCACACCTTCCTGTTCACGCTCAACGATGATTGGGTGATCGACGCCAACTTCGAGGGCAACGACGCCCGCTGGATCAACCACAGCTGCGATCCGAACTGCGAGGCGGTGCTGGTCGAGGACGACGCCGACCCGAAGGAATCGCGCGTGTTCATCGAGTCGGTCCGCGCCATCAAGCCGGGCGAGGAACTGACCTACGACTACGGCATCACCCTGGCCGAGCGCCACACCACGCGGTTGAAGAAGATCTGGGCCTGCCGCTGCGGTGCCAAGACCTGCACCGGCACGATGCTCAAGCCCAAGCGCTGAGCGCGGCATGCCGGGCGCGGCGATGCGCCCGCCCTGCCGAAGGTTTACATGACCAACGCCAGTTCGCCGCGCCGCTGCGGGCGGCTAAGGTGCGCGCACCGCTGCCATCCCTGCCGCCCATGTGCCGACGCCTGTTGATCCTGCTGTCCCTCGCGAGCCTGGCGGGCCTTGTCCAACCTGCGCTCGCCGCCGGTCCTGACGCGCGGGTGACGGTCGATGGTGTGATCGATCCGGCCGAGTGGCAGGGCGCACGGCGCATCACTGATTTCCGCACCACCCAGCCATTGACCGGCGCGCCGGGTTCGCTGCCCACCGAGGCCTGGGTGATGGCCACTCCGCAGGGGCTGGCGGTGGCGTTCCGCGCGGTGCAGCCGGCCGGCGTGCCGCGCACGCTGCAGAAGATCCAGCGCGACGAGGAGGCCCAGGTCGACCGGGTCAACCTGATGGTGGATTTCGAGGGCGACGGCCGCACCGGTTACAACTTCATGGTCAGCGCCAGCAATGGCATCAACGATGCCGTCATCACCAACCAGTCGCAGTTCAGCACCGACTGGGACGGTAATTGGCAGCACGCGGCCAGCAGCGATGCCGATGGCTGGTCGGCGGAAATGCTGATCCCCTGGTACATCGCGCCCATGGCCAAGGGCGTGGACGGCAAGCGCGCGGTCCGCCTCTACCTGGACCGCGTGGTGGGGGCGACCGGCGAGCGCATGGCCTGGCCGCAGGCCAGCTTCGAGCGCCCGCGCTTCCTGTCCGATTTCGCGCCGATGGAACTGCCGGCCTACGACACCGCGCTGCTGGCGATCACGCCCTATGCGTCCGGCCTGTACGACAACGTGCGCGGCGAAAGCCATTTCGACGGCGGCGCCGACATCTTCTGGAAGCCGAACGGCCAGTTCCAGTTGACCGCCACCCTCAATCCCGATTTCGGCCAGGTCGAGAGCGACGACCTGGTGGTGAACTTCGGCGCGAACGAGACGTTCTACAGCGACAAGCGCCCGTTCTTCACCGAGAACCAGGGGTTGTTCGAGTTCACCACGCCCTCGGACTTCAGCCAGCTGCTCTACACCCGCCGCGTCGGCGGCCCGGCCGATGACGGGCGCGGTCCCGGCGACATCACGGCCGCGCTCAAGTTCAACGGCAACGTGGGCTCCACCAAGTACGGCATGTTCCTGGCGGAAGAGGGCGATCCGGCCGGACGCGCGTTCCGTGCGCTGCGGCTGGTGCATGACTTCCGGTTGCAGAACCTCGGGGTGATGCTGACCCAGGTCGAGCACCCCTACCTGGACCGCACGGCGAACGTGCTGGGCGTCGACCACGACTGGCGGCCGACCGCGCGCTGGACGGTGCGCACCCGCCTCATCGCCAGCGACGTCGCGCAGGCGGGGCAGCGGACGCACGGCAGCGGCGCCACCGTGTGGGCCGACTACGAGATGGCGCGCGGCTGGCGGCAGCAGTTCATGGCCATGCATTTCGGCGACAGCCTGGAGGTCAACGACTTCGGCTACCTGTCGCGCAACAACCTCAATTACCGCCACTATCAGGTCTCGAAGCGGGTCACCGACCTGCCGGCCGGATCCGCGTTCGCGTCGCACGACTGGCGGGCCCGGGTCAGCGCGACCGACAACGACCACGGGCTGCCGTTGCAGCGGCAGTTCCGCCTCAGCCGGCAAAGCCAGCTGCGCGACGGCAGCAGCCTGTTCGCGCAGTTGAACGTCAACAGCGCGGGGTACGACGATCGCATCACCCGCGGCCGCCATCCGCTGCGGACGCCGCCGAACTTCAATTCCCACGTCGAGTTCTCCCGTCCGCGCAAGGGCGCTTGGGCCTTCGATGCCTACACCGACGTGATGAGCGGCGGGCTGGCGGGCAACCATCGGGTGGGCTGGTCGGCCGGCATCGCCCCGACCTGGTTCGCCAACGATGCACTCAGCTACACGCTGGACCTCAGCGCCGAGCACGTCGCCGACTGGATGGTCTGGCAGGACGGCAACACCGTGGGCGAATTCGACGAGCGTTCGGTGCAGCTCAACGGGGCCGTCAACTGGACCATCGACGACCGCCAGGAGCTGCGGGTCAAGCTGCAGGCGCTGGGCCTGGAAGCCCGCGTGCGGCAGGGCTGGGATGTCCAGGCGGACGGCAGCGTGCTGCCCAGCGCCACCCCGGTCGGCGACTTCAGCCTGCGCAACCTCGGGTTCCAGATCCGCTACCGGTACGAACTGGCGCCGCTGTCCTACGTCTACGTGGTCTACGGACGCGGCGGCGACATGTTCAACGAGTACTGGCGGCCGTCGGAGCGCCTGCTGGGCGATGCGTTCTCGCTGCGCGACGCTGAGCAGCTGGTGGTGAAGTTCACCTACCGCTTCGAGCTTTGAGCGGGGCGCGGCCGCGTCACTGCTTCGCCAGTGCCGCCCGCTCGATCCGCCAGTCGGGATTGCCGCCCTCGACGCTGCTGCGGTGCAGGACCACGCGGCCCGCATAGCGCTCCACGCGGCCGTCGGACTGGGTGGCGTCCAGCGTCACCGGGATGTCGATGAAGCGCTGGCCGGCGCCCGCGTCGATGGGGCCGGGCGTGCCGATTTCGACGCTCACGCCGGTGGTGCCCGCGAAGCCGTCGGCGAACTGCGCCGGCGTCTGCGGGTTCTGCCGCCACAGTGCGTAGGCCCGGGCGAAGTCCCGCGTGTTGATGGCGGCAAAGTAGTCGCGCAGGACCGCCACCGCGGCGTCCGCGCCCGGTTCGGCGGTGGCCTCCGCCGTGGCCTGCGCATCCCCGGCGGCCAGCGGATCCAGTCCGGGGGTCGGCCCCTTGCCCGGGTTCGGCGTCGACGGGCCGGGCGCGGGCATGCCGGTCACCGAGCCCGCGGCGATGGCGGGCTTCGGCAGGCTGTCCTCGCCGGCGGCTTCCGCGGGGTTGGCGCGGTCCGGGCCGCCGCAGGCGGCCAGCAGCGCAAGCGACAGGAAGAGGAGCGGGCGATGGCAGCGCATGATGGGGTCCGGGGGCACGAAGGCGCACACGATAGCGCGCCTTCGCGGGGCCCGGCGGGGCCTGCGTCTCAGTCCTCGTCGTGGTGGGGGTTGTAGGCCTCGGCCAGCCGCTTCTGCACCTGTGCGGGCACCGGCTCGTAGTGGCTGAAGTCCAGTGCGTAGCGGCCGCGCCCGGCCGTGGCGGACTTCAGTTCGGCGGCGTAGCCCTCCAGCTCCGACAGCGGCACCTGCGCGCGCACCACGATCTCGCCGCCGCGCAGGCTGTCGGTGCCGCTGATCCGCGCCCGCTTGGCGGCCAGGCCGCCGCTGATGTCGCCCATGTGCTGTTCGGGCGCGCTGACCTCCAGTTCGACGATGGGTTCCAGCACCTGCGGCTGCGCCTTCGCGATCGCATCCAGGAAGGCGCGCTTGCCGGCGGCGACGAAGGCGACCTCCTTGCTGTCCACCGGATGGTGCTTGCCGTCGTAGACCACCACGCGGACGTCCTGCATCGGATAGCCGGCCACCGCGCCGCCGGCCAGCACCTGGCGCACGCCTTTCTCCACCGCCGGCAGGAACTGCCCGGGGATGGTGCCGCCCTTCACCTCGTCCACGAACTCGAAGCCCGTCCCGCGCGGCAGCGGTTCGATGCGCAGGAAGACCTCGCCGAACTGCCCGGCGCCGCCGGTCTGCTTCTTGTGCCGGTGATGGCCCTCGGCCGCGGCACCGACGGTTTCGCGGTAGGCGATGCGCGGCGGGTGGGTGGTGACCTCGACGCCGAAGCGCTCCTTCAATCGGCGCAGCATCACCCGCAGGTGCAGGTCGGACAGCCCGCGCACCACGGTCTCGTTGGTCTCGCCGTTGTGCTCGACGGCGAAGGCGGGATCCTCCTCGGCGAGCTTGTGCAGGGCGGTGGCCAGTTTCTGTTCCTGGCCCTTGCTGGCCGGCGCCACCGCCAGCCCGAACATCGGCCGCGGGAACGGCAGTGGTGCCAGGTGGATGTGGTCCTCGTCGTGGGAGTCGTGCAGGACCGCATCGAAGTGCAGCTCCTCGATCTTCGCGACCGCGGCGATGTCGCCCGGGATCGCCTGCGCCACTTCCACGTGGTCCTTGCCGTGCAGCCGGAACAGGTGCGCCACCTTGAACGGCTTGCGGCCGTCGTCGACGAACAGCTGCGCGTCCTTGCGCACGGTGCCCTGGTACACGCGGAAGATGCCCAGCTTGCCCACGAAGGGGTCGTTGACGATCTTGAAGACATCGGCGATCACGTGCGCGGCGGGGTCGGGCACGGCCTCGATCGGCGCGGCGTCCGTGCCGGTGCCCTTCACGAACGGCGGCGGGTTGGCCTCGCCCGGATGCGGCAGCAGCCGTTCGGCGGTGTCCAGCAGCGCCGCGATGCCGGTACCGGCGCGCGCGGAGACGAAGCAGACGGGCACCAGGTGGCCTTCGCGCAGGCATTGCTCGAAGGCATCGTGCAGTTCCTGCCCGGACAGCCCGCCCTCGCCGAGGTCGAGGTAGTGGTCCATCACCGTCTCGTTGATCTCCACCACCTGGTCGAGGATTTTCTGGTGCCAGTCGGCCACCGGGCCGAGGTCGCTGTCGCCGTCGCGACGGCCGAAGCAGTCCACCACCCGGGTGCCGCCGTCGGCGGGCAGATTGAGCGGCAGCACTTCCGGGCCGAACTCCGCGCGCAGGGCGTCCACCAGCGCGCCGAGGTCGGCCCCGGCATGGTCGATCTTGTTGACCACCAGCAGCCGGCACAGTCCGCGTTCCCGGGCGTACGCCATCATCCGGCGGGTGCCGTGGGCGATGCCGGTGTCGGCGTCGACCACCACCGCCACGGTTTCGACCGCGGCCAGCGCCGCCAGCGCCGGGCCGCGGAAATCGGGGTAGCCGGGCGTGTCGAGGAGGTTGAGGTGCAGGCCGGGGCGGTCGAGGCTGGCGATGGCGGCGTCGAGCGAGTGGCCGCGCTCCTTCTCGATGGGGTCGAAGTCGGACACGGTGTTGCCGCGTTCGACGGTGCCTGCCGTCTGGAGTGCGCCGCCGGCATGCAGCAGGGCTTCGAACAGGGTGGTCTTGCCGGCGCCGGGGTGGCCTGCCAGGGCCACGTTGCGGATCTGGGGGGTGCTGTAGGACATGAGCCCGTTCCTCCTTCGCGTGCGAATGGACGTGGCGTCATGGCTGTCCGCGCTTCGCGCCGGAGCGTTGGGCGCTCGGCGGGCGGTCATGGCGGACGACCACCTTAGCGCAGCGGCGCGCCACCGGCTGCCGCAGCGCAGCATGCGCCGCGTCCGGGACGGGCGCGGCTGGCGGCGCGCTGAATGCCCGTGGGGCGGGGTGGCGGCATTCAGCCGTCCGTCAAGGGCACGACCGCAGTGTTCGGTCCACGCCGGTCCCTTCCTGCCCCGGCGCCGGGGATTACCGCATGAAGCCGTTCATCGCCAGCCTGTTCGCTCTCGGCCTTGCCGCCGGCAGCACCACCGCCCATGCCCAATCGCGCTACGACCGCTCCTACGACAGCGGCTACGGCGAGTACCGCGACAGTGCGCAGGGCGAGGCCTACGTCGACGAGGCGCGGGTCATCCGGGTCGATCCCGTGCTGGAGGACGGTTACCGCCCAGCGTCCGGTAGCGGCGTGCGCTGCTACGACACCACCACGGCGGGCCGGTACGAGTCCGACGGCTATGAGGTCCGTTCCCGTCGGTACGACGATGGTTACGATGCGCGGCGCCCGGGCGCCGAGGGCCCCGGACGCTCGGTGGCCACGATTGCCGGCGGCGTGATCGGCGCGGTGCTGGGCAGCCAGGTGGGCGGGGGCAGTGGACAGGTCGTGGCAACGACCGTCGGCACGATGGTCGGCGGCCTTGCCGGCCGGGAGATCTACGACCAGCAGCAGCGCAACCGCTACGTGCGGGGCGGGACGGTGCGGGTGTGCGATCCGGAGCCGGTGCGCAGCGGCGACCGCCGCGCGGGGGGCTACGACGTGACCTACGAATACAACGGCCGGCGCTACACCCGGCGCATGGACTACCACCCGGGCGATCGGGTCCGCGTGCGCGTGACGGTGGTGCCGGACTGATCCTACGGAGGGATGAACGCAAGAAGGGGCCCGCAGGCCCCTTCGTCGCTTTTGACACGCCGACCGATCAGTCCGCGAGGGCGGCCTGGGCGTCCTGGCGTCCTGCCGGGCGCGCGACGTGGCGGGGGATGCCGTCCACGTCCAGCAGTTGCTCGATGCGGCTGAACACCTCGGCGCGGGAGAACGGCTTCTTCATGAAGTCGTCGGCACCGATGCGCTGCACGTAGAACTGCTCGGTGGCCTGGGCATTGCCGCTGATCATGATGACCGGCACGTCCTTGGTGGCCGGATCGCGACGCAGTTTGCGCAGTGCGCTGAAGCCGTCGATGCCGGGCAGCACGATGTCCAGGAAGACCAGGTCGGGCCGCTCGCGCTGGGCGATCTCCAGCGCGCTCTCGCCGTCGTAGGCGACCAGCACGTCGAAGTGGTTCTGCTGCAGCATGCGTTTCAGCAGGGCGACGATCGTGGGCGAATCGTCCACCACCAGGATGCGGGTGCCCGGACGGGCGCCCCGGCGTTCGCGCTCACGTCGCTCCTGCGCGCCAGCGGCGTCGCTGGCGTGGGCGTCGGTGCTGGTCGCGGGACTGGGCCGCTCGACGGCCGTCGGTGTGGCGCCCGGCGTGCTGGCCGGGCGCCATCGCTTGATCAGATCGAAGAATGCCACGCCGCAGGTTCCCCAGGTCTTGACCCCGGGGCATCTTACCCGAAGCGTTGCCACGGGCCTCAGCGGCGGGCGTGGGCATCCTCGGCGAGGGCGCGCAGGGCGAACAGGCGCGCGGCGCGGCCCCAGGCCAGGGCGCCTGCCATCGCGCAACCCAGCAGCCCCGCGAGCAGGAAGCCGGTCATGCCGCTGGCATCCACGCGCTGGCGCAGGGCCAGCAAGCCCGCTGCCAGCACCAGGGCCAGCACGGTGGGCAACACGTAGGCCGACAGCACCGCGATCGGGCGGCGGCACAGCAGCTTGGTGCCGCGCCACCAGGCCTTGACCGCCGAGCGCAGGCGGGCATCGGCGGCCAGCCAGCCGCGACCGGCTTCGATGCCGGCATGGGCCAGCAGCAACAGCAGGCCACCCACGGCCAGCGCGATGTTGCGGCCATGCTCCACGTCGGACGCGAGGGTGGCGTGCTCGTTCGCCTTCTCGTTGAAGCCGATGGCGCCCATCAGGATCGCCGCGGCGATGCCCAGCGGGATCGCCGACCACAGCAGCAGGCGCAGCATCGGGCCGTACTCGGCGATGCCGCCGCGCAGCAGGTCGCCGAAGCCCGGCGCGGTGCGGCTGCGCGCCGCGGCCACGGTGGCACCGGCCAGCAGCGGCGACAGCAGCAGCATCAGCAGGGTGCCGGCCCACAGGCTTTCGGACAGCACGCCCATCGGCGTGGTGCGCGCGGTCAGCGCTTCCAGCAGCAGGCCCGGCGCGCGGCCTTCGGCGATCGCCGGGGCCTGCACTGCGTGGTCCAGCAGGCTCCCCAGCCAGCCCCAGGCAGGCAGGGCCGCGATCAGCGCGCACAGCAGGGTGGCGCCGATCCACAGCAGCAGCAGGCGCCACTGCAGGGCGCCGGCCAGGGCGTGCGGGACCGAGGAGCGGGCGCGGAGCGGACGATTGGTCATGTTCATCGGTGTGCGCCTCAGACGGTGGCCAGCAGGGCGAAGAAGGACTGCAGCAGCGCGGCGAAATCGCCGAACCAGCGGCGCGCCGCGGCGGGCTGCGCCTCCAGTGTGCGGCTGTCGTTGAGCTTGTTGGCGTCCATCCACAGCAGGTGGTCGGGGTCCAGCTCGGCGGACACGGCCTTGGCGCGGGTGGTCACCACGATGCGCTGCCAGCTCTCCTGCGAGGTCACCGGGAAATCGCGGTGGCTGCCGTCGGCGAAGCGGATGCGCAGCACCTGCGGCGGCTTGGCCGTGTCGCGACGGACGACCACGACGGTGCGGTACGGGAACGCGCCCTGGCCGTCCTTCGCGTCGGGGTGCTTGTCCTTCCAGGCCTTGCGGTGCTTCTCGATGGCCTGCTCGATCGCCTTGCTGCCCACCAGCACCTGCTTGCCCTTGTACTCGTAGTAGCCGGGCAGCGGCAGCACTTCGCGGCTGGACAGGCTTTCCACGCGGTCGTCGGTGCGCCCGGTGCCGTAGATGTAGGCGTCGAACGCCGCGTTCACGATGGCAGGCTTGCCGGTGCCTTCCGCCAGCGCGTCGCGCAGGTCGGCCAGCGACGGGTGGCGGAACTTCCAGCGCTCGTAGTAGAGCTTCATCGCCCGTTCCATCGCCGGCGTGCCGACCAGCGCCTCGATCTGGCGCATGGTGGTGGCGGTGCGCGAATAGACGGTGTTGTAGCTGCCGCTGGACAGGCGCACCCACGAGTTGCGGCCCAGCGGGTCGGCCGGGTCGGCCAGGCTGGCGCCGAGGCGCTCCATCTGGAACGGGACGATGCGGGTGCCGATGTTGAACCACCGCATCCACGGCATTTCCAGCGCCAGGTCCTGCTTGCGGCCGGACATCATCCGCTGGTCCCAGTACTCGTTCATGCCCTCGTCGAGCATCGGCTCCTCGAACTCGTTCGAACCGAGGATGCCGTAGAAGTAGCCGTGGCCGAACTCGTGCACGGTCACGAAGTCCAGCATCCAGCGGCCGATGCTGCCGGGCGCCACCATGGTGGTGCTGTCGGCGGTGAAGAAGGTCGGGTACTCCATGCCGCCGGCCTCGGTGGCGCCGTAGGGCGGCACCACCGCGGTCGCGGTCTTGTACGGGTACGGGCCGAGGGTCTTCGAGAAGTAGTCCAGCGAGTCGATGGTCGCCTGCAGGACGGGTTCCGCGTTGCTTTCGTATTCCGGGGTGTAGAGCACCTTGACCTCGACCGGGCCCAGCGGTCCGTTCCAGGTCTTCACCAGCGGCTTGGCGTAGCGCTTGTCGGCGGTCCAGGCGAAGTCATGCACGTCGTGCTGGACATAGCGGTGGGTGGTCTTGCCGCCCTGTTCGACCGGCTTGCCGGCCAGCTGGCCAGTGGCACCGACGGTGTAGTCCTTCGGCACCGTGATGCGCACGTCGTAGCTGCCGTAGTCGGCGTAGAACTCGCTGTGCAGGTGGAACTCGTGGGCGTTCCAGCGCGGCGCGGTGGCGCCACGCTCGCCCGGCAGTTCCAGCACGCCGATCTTGGGGAACCACTGGCCGACCAGGTGGAAGCTGCCGTAATAGCCGGTGCGTGCCACCACCCGCGGAAGCTGGTCGAAGAAATCGATGTCCAAGGTGGTGCTGGCGCCCGGCGCCACCGGCTGCGGCAGGTCGATGCGGACCACGCTGCGGTCGGTCCTGGGGCCGTTGTCGGGTTGCACGAAGGTCCACGTCGCGGGCTGGCCGCCCTGCGCGACCTTGTCCAGGCGGATGTAGCCGTACTCGCCGTCCTTGGTGGCGACGTTGCTGCGGAAGCCCTGTTCGCTGGCCCGCTGCTCGGTCATGAAGGTGCTGCCCGGGCCCTCGAAGGCGTTGAGGTACAGGTGCACGTACACGCTGCACACCGGCTGCGCGCTGCGGTTGCGCCAGGTCAGCTGCTGCTTGCCGCGCAGCGTGTGCTTGGCGGGGTCCAGCTCGGCGTCGATGGAGTAGGCCACGACGCGGTCGGACAGGGTGGCGGCACCGGGCTGGCGGGGGCCGCCCCAGGCGTTGGCGGCGCTCGCCTCGCGGACGGCGCCGGCGTCCGGCGCGGCCAGCGGGATGCTGGCGCAACCGGTGCCGGTGGCGGGCGCGGATGCCGCCGCTGGCGCCTTGGCAAGCAGGGGAACCGAGGACAGCGCGAGCAGGTAAGACAGGGCAAGGGCGACCCGGTGGCTGGGCATGGGTTCTCCGGCGGTGTGCGGGCAAAAGTATTCGCACCATGTGCGAAGCGATGGGACGTGGCAACATGCCGGTAGTCACGGTCGAGGGGAGTCGGGCGGATGGCGACATACGAAGGCAGCTGCCACTGCGGCGCGATCGCGTTCACGCTGGACGGCACGATCGACACCGCCATCGATTGCAACTGTTCGCTGTGCCGTCGCCGCGGCGGGCTGCTGGCCTTCTTCCCGCGGGCCTCCCTGACGTTGCGCACACCGGAGGCCGACCTGGCCACCTACACCTTCCATACCCACGCCATCCGCCACCATTTCTGCCGCACCTGCGGCATCGCGCCCTTCAGCGAGGGCACCGATCCCGGGAGCGGTGCGCCGATGGTGGCGGTGAACCTGCGCTGCCTGCCCGGGCTCGACCTGGCTGGCCTGGCGGTGGTGGCCTATGACGGCGCCAGCCGATGATCGTCCGGGACCATCGCCCGGCGAGTCCGGGGACGGGATGCCGGCGATGAGCGCGGCGGATGCGGCACCGGCCGCCAGCCTGGAGGCGGCGCTGGCCCACGCACTGCAATTGCTGGAAAGCCGGCCGGACCTGGCCGAGGCCCAGGCCCACGAGATCCTGGCGGTGGCGCCCGGCCACCCCGGCGCCGAGCTGGTGCTGGGCATGGCCGCCGCGGCGCAGGGGGACATCGCGACGGCCGAGCAGCGGCTGGACCGGCTCGCGCGTGCGCAGCCGCGCTCGGCGATGACCTGGCTGGCCTTGGCCCGCGTGCGCGCGACGGCCGGCCGGCGGGTGGACGCGCTCGCTTGCGCGGAGCGTGCGGTGGCCCTGCAGCCGGCGCTTCCGGGAGGCTGGCTGGCGCTGGCCGACCTGCGCTTTGCCGCCGGGGACGAGGATGGCGCGAATGCCGCCTACCTCGAGCACGTGCGCCACAGCGCGCGGGATCCGGCGCTGCTGGCGGCGGCGGATGCCCTGGCGCGCGGGGACTTGCCCGAGGCGGAAACGCGATTGCGCGCGCGGTTGGCGCGCGAACCGGGCGACGTGGCCGCCCTGCGGATGCTGGCCGAACTGGCGGTCCGGCTGGGCCGCAACGACGAGGCCGCGCTGCTGCTCGAGCACGCGCTGGAGCGTGCGCCGGGATTCGACGCCGCGCGCCAGCACTATGCGGTGGTGCTCAATCGCGCGAACCGGCATGCAGAAGCGCTGGCCGAGATCGACAGACTGCTCGAACGCGACCCGGGCAATGCCCCGCTGCGCAACATGCGCGCGGTGGTGCTGGGCAAGCTGGGCGACTTCGATGGCGCCATCGCCGGCTACGAGAGCGTGCTGGCCCGCGCGCCGGACCAGTGGCAGGTGTGGCTGGGCTACGGCCACGCGCTCAAGACCGCCAATCGCACCACCGAGGCGGTCGCCGCCTACCGTCGCGCCATCGCGCTGCGGCCCGGCTTCGGCGGCGCGTGGTGGAGTCTGGCCAATCTCAAGACGGTGCGCTTCGACGCCGCCGATCTCGAGGCGATGCGCCTCCAGCTGCGCCGCACGGACCTGGACGACGATGCCCGCCTGCACTTCGAGTTCGCGCTGGGCAAAGGGCTGGAGGACGCCGGCGAGGACGCCGAGGCGTTCGCCCACTACGCGCGCGGCAACGCCCTGCGGCGCGCGCAGCTGCCGTATGACGCAGCGCTGGGGCGCGAACGCACTCGCCGCGCCATCCGCACCTACACGCCCGCCTTCTTCGCGGCACGCGCGGGGGCCGGCTGCCCGGCGCCCGATCCGATCTTCGTGGTGGGCATGCCGCGTGCCGGCTCCACCCTGCTGGAACAGATCCTCTCCAGCCATCCGCAGGTGGAAGGCACGATGGAGCTGCCCTCGCTGATCGCGATCACCCGCGAGTTGCGCCAGCGCGACGGCAATCCGGAAACCACCTCCTACCACGACGTGTTGGCCGGGCTGGAGCCCGCGGACCTGGCCGCGCTGGGTGAGGACTACCTGCGCCGGGCGCAGGTGCACCGACGCGAAGGCCGGCCGCTGTTCATCGACAAGATGCCGAACAACTTCGCCCACGTCGGCCTGATCCACGCGATCCTGCCGAACGCGAAGATCATCGACGCCCGTCGCCATCCGCTGGCCTGCTGCTTCTCCAACTTCAAGCAGCACTTCGCCCGCGGCCAGGCCTTCAGCTACGACCTTGCCGACCTGGGCCAGTACTACGCCGACTACGTCGCGCTGATGGCGCATTTTGACGCCGTGCTGCCGGGGCGCATCCACCGGGTGATCTACGAGGACATGGTGGCCGACACCGAGGCGCAGGTGCGCGCGTTGCTGGACTACTGCGGGTTGGAGTTCGATCCGCGCTGCCTGCGCTTCTTCGAGAACGACCGCGCGGTGCGCACCGCCAGCTCCGAGCAGGTCCGTCGGCCGATCTACCGCGAAGGACTGGACCAGTGGCGCCGCTTCGCCCCCTGGCTGAGGCCACTGGAAGACGCGCTGGGCCCGGTGCTGACCCATTACCCGGCGGTCCCGCCGCCGGCGCAGTTGCCGGCGTGGGGGGAGGGCGCGTAAATAGGCGGGACGGGCACGATCGGTTCCACAGGGGCATCCACAACCGCAACACCACCACACTGCTGTCACGATCCGGAGGGGAGTCCGCGATGCACGCAAGCAAGCATGGCCAACGCCAGGTTGGCCGATACCGGCAGTTCCGCAAGATCCCGCTGGCCGCCGCCGTGGCACTGGCCTTCGCCGCCCCGGCCTGGGCGCAGCAGGCCGCGCCGCCCGCCCAGAAGGACAAGGAAACGCGCACCCTCGATACCGTCACGGTGACCGCGCAGAAGCGAGAGGAGAACCTGCAGGAGGTCCCCATCAGCCTGCAGGTGCTGGGCAACGCGCAGCTGGAGCAGCAGAACGTCTCGTCGTTCAGCGACTACGCCAAGATGATCCCCAGCCTGAGCTACGGCACCGCCGGCGGCGGCGTGTTCTCCGGGCCGGGTTTCGTGCAGGTCTACATGCGCGGCGTGGCCAGCGGCGGCGACGGCAACCACTCCGGTTCCCAGCCCAGCGTGGGCATGTACCTGGACGAGCAGCCGATCACCACGATCCAGGGTGCGCTCGACATCCACATGTACGACATCGACCGCGTCGAGGCGCTGGCCGGCCCGCAGGGCACGCTGTACGGCGCCAGTTCGCAGTCGGGCACGGTGCGCATCATCACCCGCAAGCCGGATCCGACCGGCTTCTCGGCCGGCGCCGCGGTGGAGGTCAACGCCATCGATGGCGGCGGCATCGGGCACGTGCTGGAAGGCTTCGTCAACCTGCCGATCAAGGAGAACACCGCGGCGGTGCGCCTGGTGGGTTGGCAGAAGCATGATGCCGGCTACGTGGACAACCTGCGCGGCACCCGCACCTATCCCACCTCGGGGATCGTCGACGACAACGCCGACCTAGCCGAGAAGAACTACAACACGGCCGATACCGCCGGCATGCGTGCCGCGCTGCGCTTCGACATCAACGATCGCTGGACGATCACCCCGCAGGTCATCGCGCAGAAGCAGAAGGCCTACGGCAGCGCCGGCATCGACCCGCTGGTGGGTAGCGCCGCCGCCGGCTACGACGCGTCCAGCGGGGAGATGGCGGTCAAGCACTTCTACCCGGAGTTCTCGGACGACCGCTGGTACCAGGCCGCGATGACCGTGGAAGGCAAGGTCGGCAACTTCGACCTCACCTACGTGTTCTCGCACCTCAAGCGCGACGTCGATTCCGCGTCCGACTACAGTGACTACGGCTACTGGTACGACGCGCTTGCGGGCTACGGCGCGTACTTCTACGACAACAACGGCGACCTGATCAACCCGGCCCAGCACATCGAAGCCAAGGACGGCTACACGCGCACCAGCCACGAGCTGCGCATCGCCTCGCCGCAGGACAACCGGGTGCGCGTGGTGGCGGGGCTGTTCTGGCAGGAACAGACCCACGACATCCAGCAGCGCTACCGCGTGGACGGGCTGGCGGACGTGCTGTCGGTGAGCGGCTGGCCGGAGACCATCTGGCTGACCCAGCAGGACCGTCGTGATCGCGACCAGGCCGTGTTCGGCCAGGTCAGCTTCGACGCCACCGACAAGCTGGAGCTCACCGCGGGCGGGCGCTGGTTCCGCTCCGAGAACGGCCTCAAGGGCTACTTCGGCTTCGCCAACGGATACTCCTCGGGCAGCAGCCTGGACCCCGTGGACCGCTACGGCGAGGCCGGCTGCCTGGCCCAGTACGGCGCCCCGTCCAACTGGGAGCCGTATGACGATGCGCCGTGCAAGGTCTTCGACAAGGGGATCAAGGAGAACGACGCCACCTACCGGCTCAATGCCACCTGGAAGATCGACGACAAGAAGCTGGTCTACGCGACCTGGTCGCAGGGCTACCGGCCGGGCGGCATCAACCGCCGCGGCACCCTGCCGCCGTACGTCTCCGACTTCCTGACCAACTACGAGGCCGGCTGGAAGACCTCGTGGGCGGGCGGCACGCTGATCTTCAACGGTGCGGTGTTCCGCGAGAACTGGAAGGACTTCCAGTTCTCCTACCTCGGCCAGAACGGCCTGACCGAGATCCGCAACGCCAACCAGGCCCGCATCGACGGCATGGAGCTCGACCTGAGCTGGGCGGCCACCTACAACCTGCAGTTCACCGGCAGCTTCGCCTGGTACGACGCCAAGCTCACCGAGAATTTCTGCGGGTGGCTGCGGCCCGACGGCAAGCCGGAGACGGTCTGCCCGGCCGGCACGGTGAACCCCAACGGCGACGTGGTGGACGGCCCGCAGGCGGCGGCTGGCACCACGCTCCCCGTCACGCCGCGCTTCAAGGGCGCGCTGAATGCCCGCTACACCTTCGAGCTGGGGTCCGGCGAAGCCTATTGGCAGGCCTCGCTGTCGCACGCCAGCAAGCGGCGGGTGGACATGCGGACGGCGGAGACCGCTCTGCTGGGCTACTTGGACGCCTACACGCTGGTCGACCTGTCGGCGGGCTGGCGCAAGGACAGCTGGTCGGTGGACGTGTTCCTCAAGAATGCGTTCGACCAGCGCGCGCAAATGACCCGCTTCGCCCAGTGCGCGGCGCTCACCTGCGGCAACGAGCCCTACACGGTGATCGCGCAGCCGCGCACGCTGGGGATCCGGGTCAGTCGCGAGTTCTGACCCGCCGCGCGTGGCGTCCATTGCAACGAAACAGGCGGCCCTAGGGCCGCCTGTTTCGTCAGCGCGATCGCCTCACTTCGCCGCGGGTGTCTCGCGGACCGGCAGCGGGACGTTGCACAGGTCGATGTGGCCGGCCGGCTGGGTGTAGAAGTCGTCCACCCGGTTGCGGCGCGCTTCGGTGGCGTCGATGAACGCCTGGCTGTCGGTGCGCAGCAGTTGCAGCGGGGTGCGCTGCCCCTCGGGCACCTCGCTGGCCAGCTTGATCGACAGGATCGGCGCGCGCTGCTCGGGCTTCGCATAGAAGCCCATCGGCGCGGGGCCGCGCGGGATCACGCTGAGCAGCTCCATGCCTTTCACCACCCGGCCGACCACGCTGAGCTGGTGGTCCAGCGCGCGTGGCGCTTGGCCGATGACCACGTAGAGCTCGGCGCCGATGCTGCTGTCCGGCGGTGTATTGCGGCCTGCGCCCAGCACGCCGTAGCAATGCGTCATCCAGACCTTGCCGGCCTTCGGATCCCGCGCCGCGGGGAAGCCGTCCACGAAGCCGACCTGCGGTGCCCAGCCGTCCACGTCCGGCAGGCGGTCGAAGCGCACGCCCTGGTCGCTGCGGGTGAATTCCGCCGGCAGGTGGGTGCGGGTGCCGGCGGGGTAGGGTTTGGCCTTGCCGGCTTCCTCGCCTTCGGCGTCGCCGAACTGCACCACGAAATTGTCCTGCGAGCGGTAAATGGTCAGGCCGTCCCAGAATCCGCCCTTGGCCATCGTCTTGATGTTCGCCACATGCTCCGGCGCGAAACCGGGCGCCAGCTCGATCACCACGCGCCCGGCGGGCAATTCCATGTACAGGGTGTTGGCCGGGTCGAGGTCACGCCAGGCACTCGCCGGCGCGGCGTCGATGATCTCCTGGGCGGACTTGCGCTTGGGGGGCGCCGCGCCATCCGCGGCGTGCAGGTCGGCGGTCAGCAGGGCGAGCAGGGCGGTGGCAAGCAGCGTGGCGCGCATCATCGGGCTCCGGTGGGCAGGCGCCCAGCATAGCGCGGCGGACGGCGCCCTCAGGTCTTCCGCATGCGCTTGCCCCGCGTTGTCGCCGCGGCGGCGGCAGGCGTCGCCGTGCCGCGGTGCGCGGCGATGAAGGCGCGCACCTGCGGATAGACCTGGGTGCGCCAGCGGCGCCCGCTGAAGATGCCGTAATGGCCCGCGCCGTCCACCGTCAGGTGCTGGCGGTCGGCCTCGGGAATGCCGGTGCACAGGGCGTGCGCGGCGCGGGTCTGGCCCTGCCCGGAGATGTCGTCCAGCTCGCCTTCGATGGTCAGCAGCGCGCAGCCCCGGATCTTCGAGGGGTCGACCCGCTCACCCGCCACGTCCCACTGCCCGCGCGGCAGCAGGTGCTCCTGGAACACGGTGCGGATGGTGTCCAGGTAGTACTCCGCCGGCATGTCCAGCACGGCGTTGTATTCGTCGTAGAACTTGCGGTGCGATTCGGCGGAATCCAGGTCGCCCTGCACCAGGTCCTGGTAGAAGTCCCAGTGCGACACGCCGTGGCGCTCGGGGTTCATCGCCACGAAGCCCAGGTGCTGCAGGAAGCCGGGGTACACGCGGCGGCCGGCGCCGGGGTAGTTGGCCGGCACGGTGTGGATCACGTTGTTCTCGAACCACCACAGCGGCTGGCGGGTGGCGAGGTTGTTGACCGCGGTCGGCGACTGGCGGGTGTCGATGGGGCCACCCATCATTGTCATCGAACGCGGCACGGGTTCGCCGCGCGCGGCCATCAGCGAGATCGCCGCCAGCACCGGCACGGTGGGCTGGCAGACGCTGACAACGTGCAGGTCGTCCGTGCCGATCGCGCGGATGAAGTCCTGCACGTAGGCCACGTAGTCGTCGAGGGTGAACGCGCCGTCGGCTGCCGGCACCATGCGCGCATCGGTCCAGTCGGTGATGTAGACCTTGTGGTCGGCCAGCAGCGTGCGCACGGTGTCGCGGAGCAACGTGGCGTGGTGCCCGGACAGCGGTGCCACCACCAGCACGGTGGGGTCGTCCTTCATCCGGGCCAGCCCGTCGGCCTGGTCGTGGTAGCGCTTGAAGCGCAGCAGCCGGCAGAACGGCTTTTCCATCGCCACCCGCTCCACTACCGGGATCGACAGGCCTTCGACCTCGATCTGGTGGATGCCGAACGCCGGTTTCTCGTAGTCCTTGCCCAGCCGGTACATCAACTCGTAGGCGGCCGCGGTGCGCTGCGCACCGGGCAGCATCGACAGCCAGCTGTCTTGCGCGGAATACATCTTCGCGCCGGCATCGGCCCAGTAGGCGTAGGGCGCAAGGCCTGCGCGCCAGAGTTCGTGCAATTGGTACAGGAGCATGGTGGTGGGTCTTGCGGTCGCGCCCGGTTTGCGGCACTGCAGCATAACGCATCGATCCCGCGGCGCCGTGACGGCCGTCGCGGCTCGCGGCTTCAGTCCGGCAGTTCCAGCGCGGTCGCGTGCGGCGCCAGCGTCGGCGACAGCCAGCAGTGCGAGGCCAGCGGGCGCAGGCCCAGGGCGCGCAGTCGGTCCCGGTAGAACGCCGCAGGCCGCTGCTTGAAGTCGTGCTCGTCGCCTTCCGCGCCGTCGCCGCGGGCGAACACTTCGATGAACGCGACGCCGCCGCACAGGTCCGCGAGCGCCGGCAGGCCGCGATCGAGTTCGCGTGTCTCGAGGTAGTGCAGCACGTCGCTGCACACCAGCAGGTCAGCCGGCGGGCAGGGGCGCAGCTGGGCGAAATCGCCGAAGCGGGCGTGGTGCAGGTTGCGCCGGCGGCCGTGGCGGGCGATGGCATAGTCGCTGCTGTCGAACCCCATGTAGCGCGCCTTGGGCCGCAGCTTCAGCAGCGGCGCACGCCAGGCGCCCTCGCCGCAGCCGATGTCCAACACGGTGCGGATCGGCCGCTCGAGGTGGTATTCGGCGGTCGCCACCGCCAGCGCCACCTTGCGGGCCAGGCGCGCGGCATGGCCGATGCCGCCGTCGCGGTACCAGCGGTCGAAGTAGGCGCGGTCGTAGGTCTTGGTCATCGTGGCATCCTAATGGGCATTCCGTCATCGAGTCCGGGCATGGCCTACCTCCTCGTCAAAACCCTGCACATCGTGTTCGTGGTCGCCTGGATGGCGGCGGTGTTCTACCTGCCCCGGATCCTGGTCAACCTGGCCGAAGCGGGCGACGTGCCGCCGGTGCGCGAGCGCCTGCTGCTGATGGGGCGCCGCCTGTACCGCTTCGGCCACGTGATGTTCGGCATCGCCTTCGTGCTGGGACTGGCCTTGTGGCTGCATTTCGGCATCGGTGGCGGGTGGCTGCACGCCAAGCTGGCGCTGGTGGCGCTGCTGCTGGCGTTCTACATCGCCACCGGACGCAAGCTGAAGGGCGTGGCGCAGGGCAGGCCGCTGGCGTCGCCGCGGGCGCTGCGCTGGTTCAACGAGCTGCCGCTGCCGCTGTTCGTGGTGGTGGTCTGGCTGGTGCTGGCCAAGCCGTTCTGACCGCCGACGCGGGGCGCCCTTACTTCGGGGCGCTGTTGGCCGGCCGGGGCAGTTCCACCGGAACGCCGTTCGCATC
Organism: Thermomonas sp.; assembly: GCA_041913885.1. Taxonomy (GTDB): domain Bacteria; phylum Pseudomonadota; class Gammaproteobacteria; order Xanthomonadales; family Xanthomonadaceae; genus Thermomonas. Next base: position 74,629 of record JAYSEL010000001.1, read on the forward strand.
GCACAGGCCTTGCGCGCATAGCGCCGCCCGCAGGCGCGGGGTGGCCTGCACCACGATGTGGTAGAGCGCGTTCTGCTCCAGTGAGCCCCGCACCGCCGTGCTGCCGGGGCCGCGTGCCCACACGCCGACATCGTCGCCGCCGTGGCTTTCCGCGGCCAGCGGCACCAGGGCGTCCTGCAGGTAATCCGGGTCGGTGGTGTCGACGTCGGTGAGGTCCGGACGGCCCTGTGCCGGTGCATCCTCGCTGCGCGGCCAGTGCGGATAGCGCTTGCTGCCGGCGGGCTGCGCATCGGTCGCGCCGCTGTTGCCCGGGCCGTTGGCGTAGCTCAGCGTGGTGTAGGGCTTGCCGTCCAGTCCCAGTGCCAGCTTGCCCTGCGCGCCGTCGAAGCTGTTGCTGCCGCGCACCTTGCCCAGGATCGGATTGCCGCGGGCCGGATACCCGACGAAGTTCAGCGTGTGCGCGTGGTCGGCGGTGACCAGGATCAGCGTGTCGTCCGCCGAGGTGGCCTCGATTGCGGCGCGCACGGCGTCGGAGAAGGCGATGGTCTCGTCCAGCGCGCGGAAGGCGTTGCCCTCGTGGTGGGCCATGTCGATGCGCGCGCCCTCGACCATGAGCACGTACCCCTGGCCGCTGCCTGACAGGTGTGCGATCGCCGCGCGGGTCATGTCGGCGAGGCTGGGCTCGACCGCGCCGGTGGCACGGCGGTCGTGGTCGTACCGCATGTGGTCGTAGTTGAACAGACCCAGCACGCTGGGGGCGCCGGTGGCGGCGGCCAATTCGGTGGCGGTGGTCACGTAGGCGCCCTGGGGGTGCGCGCGGCGCCAGGCGGCGACGAGGTCCTGGCCGTCGCGGCGCAGGCCCCGCTTGTCGGGCTGCTGCGGGTCGGCCTGGGCGGTGGTGAGGAATTCCTTGCGGCCGCCGCCCAACACGATCGACGGGCCGCGTCCGCCGTCGGTGGCCTCGATGAGCTGGCGTGCGATGTCCTTGCAGCCCTCGGCCGCGGCCCGGGCCGGCAGCGCGGCATCGTTCTCCCAGTTGCGGTTGGGCACGTGCGCGAAGGTGGCGGCCGGGGTGGCGTGGGTGATGCGCGCCGTGGTCACGACGCCACTGGCCATGCCCGCCATGCCCGCCAGCTCCAGCCAGGTCTGCGCGTGCTTGCCGAGGCTGTCCGCGCAGTCGTTCTTGTCGCCGGCGTAGACGCCGATGGCGCCCATGTGGGACTTCACGCCGGTGGTGATGGCGGTCATGGTGCCGGCGGAGTCCGGCGTCTGCGCGTCGGTGTTGTAGGTCTTGGCCAGCGCGGTGGCGGGGAAGTCCTCCCAGGCAAGCCGGTGCTCCTCGCCACTGCCGCCCTGGCGCTGGCCTTCCAGGATGCGCGCGGCGGCCACGGTGGGCAGGCTCATGCCGTCGCCGAGGAACACGATCACGTTCTTGGCGCGGCCGGCCATCGCGCCGCGCTCGGCGGCCTGCGCGGCGCCGTCGCGGTACCACCAGGCGGGTGTTTCTCCACCAGGGCGGCGGATCGCCGGCACGTCCACGTGGAGACCCGCGCTGGGCGCATCGACGGGCATCGCCGCGGGGGCGCTGGCGCAGCCCGCCAGGGCGAGGGTGAGGCCGGCCGCGAAGGGCCGCAGGCGGGCGGTCAAATGCGATGTCGTCATGCCTGCATTATGAAGCAGCCTCCTTGTTGCCGCAGTGTTGCGCCGGTGGCGCTGACGTGCACGGCGCCGCTCGGGTATCGTGCGTCGGACCCCGACCCGGATGGCCCGCATGTTCGACTGGTGGTTCCGCATCAAGTTCTGGAAGCGCGTCGTGCTCGGCTTCGTGCTGGGTGCGCTCGCCGGCTGGGCGTTCGGCAAGGACGCCGAGACCTGGTTCGGTCCCATCGGCGACCTCTACGTCACCCTGATCATGATGATCGCGGTGCCGCTGGTGTTCTTCGCGGTCATCAACGCGGTGTCCTCGCTGAGCGGACAGAAGTCCATTGCCGCGCTGGCCGGGCGCACGTTCCTCTGGTTCGCACTGACGGCGGTGCTGGCGGTGGGCGTGGGCCTGCTGTTCGGCTGGATCGTCAAGCCGGGCAGCGGTGTGTCCGAATTGAAGATGGCCGCCGACTACACCCCGAAGGACGTGCCGGGCGCGCTGGACATGCTGCTCAACCTGGTGCCGTCCAACCCGTTCCAGGCCTTGGGGGGGGCGGCCACCGCGAAGCTGGCCGACGGCACCAAGGTGCTGGTGCCGCGCAGCGGTACGGTGCTGCAGGTGATCTTCTTCGCCGGTCTGGTCGGCTTCGCGATGGTCAAGCTGGGCGACAAGGTGGCCGGCATCCGCAAGCTGGTGGGCGAAGCCAGCGACGTGATGATCCAGGTCACCCGCTACGTGCTGGAATTCACGCCGTTCGGCACGTTCGGCCTGATCGCCGCGCTGGTGGGTGGCTATGGCTTCGAGCAGCTGCGCCCGCTGCTGAGCTTCGTGGTGGCGCTGTACCTGGCCTGCGCCTTCCATATCGTGGTGGTGTACAGCGGCTTGTTGCTGGCGCATGGCCTGAACCCGCTGAAGTTCTTCCGCGGCGCCGCGCCGGGCATGCAGGTGGCCTTCGTGGCGTCGAGCAGCTACGCCGCGCTGCCGGCCTCGCTCCGCAGCGTCACCCACAACCTGGGCGTCGACAAGGACTACGCGGCGTTCGCGGTGCCGCTGGGCGCCACCATCAAGATGGACGGCTGCGGCGCCATCTACCCGGCGCTGGCGGCGGTGTTCATCTCGCAGTACGCCGGCATCGAACTGTCGCTGACCCAGTACCTGGTGATCGCGCTGGCGTCGGTGCTGGGCAGCTTCGGCACGGCGGGCGTGCCGGGCACGGCGGTGATCATGGCCACCGTCGTGCTGAGCGCGGCCGGGTTGCCGCTGGAGACCATCGGCTACCTGTACGCCATCGACCGCGTGCTGGACATGATGCGCACCATGACCAACGTGACCGGCCAGATGCTGGTGCCGGTGCTGGTGGCGCGGGAGACCGGAATGCTCGACCGCGCCACCTACGACGCCGCGCCCACCAACCTCGGCGTGCGCGAGGGCGATGCGGCCGAGCGGCCCTGACGCCCGCTTGTCGGGGCCATCAAGCAGGCGGCGGCGGGAGCCGTTAATCTGAAGTGATGACAGAAGCCCCGCCCATTTCCGAGCAAGACGCGGCCGACCTGGACGGCTACTACGACAAGTTCTACGTCCACGATGCCATGGAGATCCGCCATCACCTGCAGCGCATGGCGGGTGAACGCTGCGCGCTCACGGTCCGCGCCGAGGGCAGCCTGGACACGATGGCCACCCTGCTGCTGAAGGTCGACGAGAGCACGCTGTGGATCGACGTGCCGTCCACCCGCAAGTTGCTGGATGTCTGGATGGCCGCCCACCTGCTGCGGATCGAGGGCAGCCTGGATCGCGCCGCGCTGCGCTTCTCGAGCGGTCCGGCCCGGCTGGACACCTACGAGGACAAGCCCGCGCTGCGCCTGCCGATCCCGCAGCGCATGCTCTACCTGCAGCGGCGCGAGTTCATGCGTCGTGAGCCGCCGCCCGGCACGCTGGCCTGCCTGCTGCGTCTGCCCGACGGTGAGCACGAAGTGCAGGCCACGATTCGCGATATCGGCGGCGGTGGGCTGGCGATCGTGGCCACCCGCTCGGCGGTCCAGTTCCAGGTCGGCGACATCCTTCGCGACTGCCGCATCGAGTTGCCCGACGTCGGCGAGGTGGAGGTGAACCTGCAGATCCGCCACGTGCTGGTCCGCGGCCACCTTGGCTACGACGCGGCGCAGGCCGGCTGCGAGTTCGTGGACCTGGCGCCGGCGGCGCAGCGCAAGCTGTTCCGGTACCTGCTGCAGCTGGACCGCGACCAGCTGGCGCGGCGACGCGCGCTGGAATAACGCGCACCCCCAACAGGGCGGCTCGCCTTCGCGCGGACACAAAAAAACCCGCCGCTGGCGGGTTTCTTGTTGCGTCGTCGAGGCGGGGCCTGTTCGAAGCGTGGTGCCCAGGAGAGGACTCGAACCTCCACGGTTTTACCCGCTAGTACCTGAAACTAGTGCGTCTACCAATTCCGCCACCTGGGCCGGTGGTGAGCCGCGCATTCTCCGGGGATGCGCGGGGGCTGTCAACAGTTTTTTGCGCCTGCGTTCGGGGTCCACCCGGGGCCTGTACCATCGGGGCATGAGCAAACCCCCAAGCAAGCGCGGCTCCGGCCGCGGCAAGGCCACCGGCGGTGCATCGTCCGGTCCCGGCAAGGCATCCCGCGGTGGCGGCAAGGGCGGGGGCAAGCGCCCGCCGTGGATGCCCGAGCCCGCGGCGATGCCGGCGGGCCAGCGCCGGCAGGGCCCGCCACCGACGGCCCCCGCGTCCGATCCCCACGCCCATCGGGAGGCCCAGCGCTACGCCCAGCCGATCGCCAGCCGCGAGATGATCCTGCAGGTGCTGGCGGCCCAGGACGGCCCGATGGACGACACCGCGCTGGCCGGCCAGCTGGCGCTGACCGCGCCGGACCGGTTCGAGGCGCTGCAGAAGCGCCTGGGCGCGATGCTGCGCGACGGCCAGCTGCTGCAGAACCGCCGCGGCGGTTACGTGCCGGCGGCGCAGGCGGAACTGATCGCGGGGACCGTGATCGCCAATCCCGATGGCTTCGGCTTCCTGCGTCCCGAGAAGGGCGGCGACGACCTGTTCCTGCCGCCCTACGAGATGCGCAAGGTCACCCACGGCGACCGCGTGCTGGTCAGCATCACCGGCATGGACCGGCGCGGGCGCGGCGAGGCGACCATCGTCGAGGTGCTGGAGCGCCGGCTGACCCGCCTGCTGGGCCGCTACACCGAGGAGCTGGGCATCGCCTACGTGGTGCCGGACGACAAGCGCATCCAGCGCAACGTGCTGATTCCCCAGGATGCGCGCAACGGCGCGCGCGCGGGCCAACTGGTCGTGGCCGAGATCCTGCAGGCGCCGGAGGCGCACCGGCCGCCGATCGGTCGCGTGCTGGCGGTGCTGGGCGACAAGCTGACCGCGTCGCAGGCGGTGGAGGCGGCCATCCACGGCCACGATATCCCGCACGAGTTCCCGCCCGAGGTGCTGGCGCAGGCCACGGCGGTGCCGCTGGAGGTGCAGCCGGCCGATGTCGCCGGGCGCGTCGACCTGCGCGGCATGCCGCTGGTGACCATCGACGGCGAGGATGCCAAGGACTTCGACGACGCGGTCTGGTGCGAACCGACCAAGGACGGTTTCCGCCTGATCGTGGCCATCGCCGACGTCTCGCACTACGTCCGCCCCGGCACCGCGCTCGACGGCGAAGCGCAGCTGCGCGCGACCTCGGTCTACTTCCCCGGCTTCGTGGTGCCGATGCTGCCGGAGACCCTGAGCAACGGCATCTGCTCGCTCAATCCTAAGGTCGACCGCCTGTGCTTCTGCTGCGACATGCAGGTGGGCCGCGACGGCCTCGTGCACGAGTCGCGGTTCTATGAAGCCGTGATGCACTCCCACGCGCGCCTGACCTACACCGACGTGTGGAACGCGGTGGGCGAGGGCATCCCGGAGGACGACCATGCGGCGGCGCTGGCCAAGATCGGCCCGCTGCTGCCGCAGGTGCAACGCCTGCACCAGCTCTACAAGGTGCTGGACAAGGCGCGCGCCAAGCGCGGTGCGATCGAGTTCGAGAGTGGCGAAGTGCGTTTCGTGCTGGACGCCCAGGGCGTGGTCACCCAGGCCGGCATGCTCCAGCGCAACGACGCCCACAAGCTGATCGAGGAATGCATGATCGCGGCCAACGTGCAGGCCGCGCTGCACCTGCTGGAGGCGCGGATCCCCGCCCCCTACCGCGACCACGACAAACCGCCGGAATCCAAGTACGCCGACCTCGAGGAGTTCCTGAAGGAGTTCGCCCTGCGGCTGCCGCCGTGGGGCAAGGTCAAGCCCAAGGATTTCCGCAACCTGCTGGAGAAGATCCGCGAGCGCCCGGATGCCGCGCTGCTGGAGTCGGTGATCCTGCGCAGCCAGTCGCTGGCGGTGTACGCGCCGGACAACATCGGCCACTTCGGGCTGGCGCTGGAGGCCTACGCGCACTTCACCTCGCCGATCCGCCGGTATCCGGACCTGCTGGTCCATCGCGCGATCAAGCACGCCCTGCGCGGCGCGAGGCCCGATGCCTACGACTATTCCCCGCACGACATGGCGGCGCTGGCACTGCAATGCTCCGAGCGCTCCCGCCGTGCCGACGAGGCCCAGCGCGAAGTCGACGAGCGTTACCGCGCCGCATGGATGGAAAGCCACGTCGGCAAGGAGTTCGACGGGACCATCAGCGGCGTCACCAGCTTCGGCCTGTTCGTGGAGCTGGACGACTCCAAGGTCAACGGGCTGGTCCACGTCACCCAGCTGCCGCGGGACTTCTACCACTTCGATGCGGTCCGCAAGACGCTGTCGGGCGAGCGCCGCGGCCGCGAGTTCCGCCTCGGCGACCGGGTACGCATCGTGGTGCTGAAGGCCAGCGTGGAGGAGCGCAAGATCGACTTCCGCCTGGCCGAGGACGACGCCGGCCTGCCGCCGGTGCCGGAGCGCGGCAAGCCGGCGAAGCGGCAGAAGCAGAAGTACTGAGTCTCCCGCCTCAGCCGTTGTAGAAGTAGTAGACCCGCCTCGCCCGCGGGTCGACCACGATGCGGCCGATCCGGCTCCGCGCGTGGTAGCTGCCCGGCGCATTCACCGCGCGGGTGGCGGCGGCGGCCACGGCGGGGTCGATGTCGATGCAGAAGCCGTAGGCGCAGATGTAGTCCGCGAGTTCGAGGCGGCCGCTGCGCGGACTGCGCGGCCAGCCGGCATCGGGCTGCACCGGCGTCGGCTGCCAGTGGTGGAAGTCGCCCCGCCAGTCACGCCGGTGCTGGTCCACGTTGGCCGGCAGCGCCGACAGGTGGGCGATGCCGCCGCGTTCGATGGCGCTGGCCACGCGGGGTGGCAGCCCGAACACCAGGAGGCCCGTTTCGTTGCCGCCGGGCCCGAAGCCCCAGCTGTCCTCCTTCACGTAAAGCGGCCCCCGGGCGTGCAGCGCATCCGGCACCAGCTGCCGGTGGAAGCGGTGGCGGAGCTGCGCCACGCCGAGGGGCGGCAGCAGCGCGAGGCCCAGCATCAGCAGGCCGAAGCGCCACGCGCCGAGCCGGTGGTACAGCCGCTGCAGGGCGAACACGATGCCGGCCAGCAGGGCAAGGACGATGCATAACGCGGGAAGCAGCATGGCGATGGCCGGTGGACGCGTGCCGGCAGGATGCCGCCGGCGCGTGCGGGCGCCATGCCGTCCGGGTGAAGCGGAAGTGTGCGCCGTGCCCGCCGATCCCGCAGAATGCGCGCATGAGCAAATCCTCCCAATGGATCGTCGGCCTGAATGCGGTGGCTTCCGCACTGGAGCACGACGCCGAACACGTGCGCGAAGTGCTGCTGGAGGCCGGCGGCAAGAACCCGCGTATCACCGAGATCGAACAGCAGGCGCGGCGCAAGGACATCGACGTGCGCCGGGTCGCCCAGCAGGCGCTGGATGGCGTGGCTGGCGGCGTGCGCCACCAGGGCGCGGCGGCGCGCTACGCCGCGGCCAAGACCTGGGACGAGCACGAATTGCCGGCCTTGGTCGAAGCGGCCGACGGCAAGGCGCTGCTGCTGGTGCTGGACGGCGTGCAGGACCCGCACAACCTGGGCGCTTGCCTGCGCAGTGCGGCGGCGGCGGGGGCGACGGGCGTGGTCATCCCCAAGGACAAGGCGGTGCAGGTCAACGCCACCGTGCGCAAGACCTCCGCCGGTGCGGCGGACACGCTGCCGATCTTCAGCGTGACCAACCTCTCGCGCACGCTGCGCGACCTGCAGAAGGCCGGCGTGTGGATCTACGGGCTGGCGGGCGAGGCGGACGCGTCACTGTATGCCACCGACCTCAAGGGCAACGTGGCGCTGGTGATGGGCAGCGAGGGCGAGGGCCTGCGCCGGCTGACCCGGGAGAACTGCGACGGGCTGGTGAAAATCCCGATGCCGGGCGGCTTCGAGAGCCTGAACGTCTCGGTCGCCAGCGGCGTCGCCCTGTTCGAAGCCGTGCGGCAGAGGAGCGCGTGATGGCACTGAACCTCGCGTGGTACGACTGGGTGGGCATCGCCGGCACGCTGGCCGTGCTGGTGGCGTTCTTCCTGCTGCAGGCCGGGCGGCTGTCCGGCACCGGCATCGTCTACCAGCTGCTGAACCTGTTCGGCTCGGGCGGCGTGCTGGTGTCGCTGCTGGGCAAGTTCAACGTGTCGGTGTTCGTGCTGGAGGCCACGTGGATGGCCATCAGCGCCTACGGCATCGTGCGCACCTTCAAGGCCCGCGGCGCTCCCAAGGCCCCATAGGGTCGGCGCCTCAGGCGTCGGCGGGCACGGGCCGTGGCAGCGGCCAGGCGTTGGCGATCGCGCAGAACAGTTTGGCGGTCTGCAGCGTGTCGTAGACCGCCGAATGCGCTTCCTGCGGGTCCCAGCCGAGCCCGGCGGCCATCGCCGCGCGCGCCAGCACGGTCTGCCCGTACGCCAGGCCGGCCATGGTCACGGTGTCGAACACGCTGAACGGATGGAACGGGTTGCGCTTGTGCTGCACCCGCCCGACCGCGGCGTTGAGGAAGTTGAGGTCAAAGTGGGCGTTGTGGCCGACCAGGATCGCGCGCTGGCAGCCGTGTTTCTTCACCGCGGCGCGCACCGGTGCGAACACCTGGTCCAGGCCCTCGCGCTCGGGCAGCTCCCCGCGCAGCGGATGGCCGATCTTGATGCCGGTCACTTCCAGCGACTTCGGATCGATCTCGGTGCCGGGCGCCGGCGCGATGTGCGCATGCGCGACCTCGCCGGGCACGTAGCGGCCGGCGGCGTCCAGCTCGATCGGCACCGCCGCGATCTCCAGCAGGGCGTGCCGGTTCCAGTCGAAGCCGCCGGTTTCCACGTCCACCACCACGGGCAGGTAGCCGCGGAAGCGTTCGACCATGGGCGGGAAGGCGGGTGCGTCGTGGGGTTCCGTCATCCGCAAAGCCTAGCAGAGCGGGCCGCGGCGACCGGCCGCGGCAAGCCATCACCGGAGCGCCTCACAGGGTTTCTGCGTCGGGTTGCGTGCCCAGCAGCACGCCCTCGGCGTGCAGGCGCCGGAGCATCGGCGTGGCCTCGACCAGGAGTTGCGCCGGATCGGCGTGGCCGACCTCCCGCGCCAGCCGGCGCAGCAGCTCCGCGCCGGTGGCGTGCGTGCCTTCGCCGACCAGCACCAGCAGCCGGCACAGCAGTGGCGACAGCATCGAGAACTGCACCTGGCCCGTAGGATCCCGCCGCAGCAGCAGGGTCGTTGGCGCATCAGGCGGTACGGTGGGCTGGTGGTCCGGACCGATGCGGTGCACCGGCCAGCGGTAGGCCAGCGGCCAGGCCAGCGGCGACAGCACGGGGACGCCGTGCAGCAGGTCGCCTGTGGGGTCGTGTGGCGGCAGCGCCGCGTCGCTGAGCTGCAGGCCCAGCTCCGCCCATTCGTAGTGCGCCAGTTCCGCCAGCCATGGGTGCGCGGGGTCGTCGCGGGTGTCGAGGAAGGCCGTGAACTCCAGCCCCAGCCGGGTGAACAGCGGCGTCTCGCTGCGATGGGTGGCGAGGAAACTCCGCAGCAGGTCCCGCCACGCATCGTCGCCTAGGGTCCTGCGGATCACCGGGAAGGTGCCGCCCAGCAGGCCGTCGAGGTTGTTGAACACCAGGTCGCGGTAGACCGCCAGGCGGCGATCCTCGATCCCGACCGGGCCGGGGTGCGTTGCCGGGTCGCGCACGTGCGCAGCCAGCGCGTGCAGCTGGTCGTGCAGTGTGCTCATGCCGCCTGCAGCGCCCGGATCCGCGCCACTTCGTCCAGCAGCACGGGCAGCGGCGGGAAGTGGAAATCCCGCTCCAGCAGGGTGGGCCGCACGCCATGGGTGGCGTAGGCGTATTCGAGCAACGCCCACACCGCCTCCTTCACGGCGGTGCCATGGGTGTCGATCTTGAGGTCGTCCGCCTCGTCGTAATGGCCGGCGACGTGGATGCTGGCGATGCGCTTACCCGGCATCGCGGCGATGAAGGCGCGCGCGTCGCCGCCGTGGTTGATCGCGTTGACGTAGGCGTTGTTGACGTCCAGCAACAGGTCGCAATCTGCTTCTTCCAGGACCGCGCGCACGAAGCTGGCCTCGTCCATCGACCGGTCGGGCAGGGCGTAGGTGCTCACGTTCTCGATGGCGATGCGGCGGCCCAGCGCGTCCTGCACCTCGCGGATGCGGGCGGCGACGTGGCGCACCGCCTCCTCGGTGAACGGCAGCGGCAGCAGGTCGTACAGGTGGCCGCCGGCCGCGCAGTAGCTGAGGTGTTCGCTGTAGAGCACCACGTGGTGCCGATCCAGGAATTCGCGGGTCTGGCGCAGGAAGACGCGGTCGAGCGGGTCGGGCCCGCCCAGCGACAGCGAGAGTCCGTGGCAGCTCAATGGATATCGCGACGAAAGCTGGGCCAGGCGGTCACCCAGCCTGCCACCCACGCCGATCCAGTTGTCCGGGGCGCATTCCAGGAAATCGAAGGCGCCCGCAGGCGCCTCGATCAGTTCGTCCAGCAGGGCGCGTCGCAGGCCGAGGCCCGCGCTGCGCGGGGGCAGCGCTTCAGCCATCCCGGATTACATGCCGCCGCCGCACTTCCCCTCGCCGCACTTGCCTTCCCCGCACTTCCCCTCGCCGGCGGCCTTCGCATCCGCGGCGGGCTTCTGCATGGTGGCGTGGTGGGCATCCATTTCGGCCTGGCTGATGAAGCCGTCGCCGTCGGTATCGATCTTCGCGAACATCGCGTCCTGGCCGTCGTGCGCGGCCGCGAACTCGGCACGCGAGGCGCGGCCGTCCTTGTCGGTGTCCATCTTGGTCATGCCGCAGCCGCCCTCGTGGTCGGCCTTGGCCATCGCCGGCTTGCCGGTGCCGGCCATCATGCCGGCCCCGCACTTGCCTTCGCCGCACTTGCCCTCGGTGGCAGCGGCCTTGCCGGCATCCTGCATGTAGCCGTGCGCCATGGCGTCCATGGAGAACAAGGAGCCAGCGGCCAGGGTGCCGGTGGCGACGGCGGCGCCGACCAGCAGCGCCAGCGGGGTGCGGTTGTGCGACATCGGTGACTCCTTGCGCGATTGCGTTGGGGTGGACCGATCCTACCCCTTGCCGGTCGCGGCGGCCAGCCGGCCGCCGCTTGTGGAGTCACGGCATCGCGGTGTTGCTCTCGTCGCGCTTCTCGCGCTCCGGCAGCGGGGCCTCGCCGTGCAGCAGGAACCAGATGTTCTCGGCGATGTTGGTGGCGTGGTCGCCGATGCGCTCGATGTTCTTGGCCATGAACAGCAGGTGCGTGCACGGGGTGATCGCGCGAGGGTCCTCCATCATGTAGGTCAGCAGCTCGCGGAACAGCCCGGTGTACAGGGTGTCCAGCTCGGCGTCCCGGTCGCGCACGCGCACGGCGGCCTCGCCATCGCGGGTCCGGTAGGCCTCCAGCACGTCGCGCACCTGCTGCACCGCCATCTTGCCCAGCGCGGCCAGACCGCGGGTGTGCGGCAGCGGGGGCGCGAGGTTGAGCACCAGCGAACGCTTGGCGATGTTGGCGGCGTAGTCGCCGATGCGCTCGATGTCCGACGCCACCCGCAGCGCGGCCAAGATGATGCGCAGGTCGGTGGCCATGGGGCCGCGGCGGATCAGGTGGATGACGTCGTGGTTGACCTGCTGCTCCAGCGCGTCGATGGCGTCGTCATTGGCGATGACGCGCTCGGCGGCGCTGGCGTCGCGGCGGTCGACCACTTCCAGCGCGGCTTCCAGCTGGGAGGCGGCCATCTGGCCCATGCGGATCAGGTCTTCCAGCAGCGCGGCCTGTTCCTGGTCGTAGCTGCGGACGATGTGGTGGTGGTGCTCGTTCATCAGCCGAACCTCCCTGTGATGTAGTCCTCGGTCTGCTGCTTGCCGGGGTTGGAGAAGATCTGCGCGGTCGGGCCGTGCTCGACCATGTCGCCCAGGTACATGAAGGCGGTGTAGTCGGACACGCGCGCGGCCTGCTGCATGTTGTGGGTCACGATCATGATCGTGAAGGTCTGCTTGAGCTCCTCGACCAGCTGCTCGATGCGGCCGGTGGAGATCGGGTCCAGCGCCGAGGTCGGCTCGTCCAGCAGCAGCACGTCGGGGCGGAGCGCGATCGCGCGGGCGATGCACAGGCGCTGCTGCTGGCCGCCGGACAGGCCCAGGCCGCTTTCCTTCAGCTTGTCCTTCACTTCGTCCCACAGCGCGGCCTGGCGCAGCGCCTGCTCGACGCGGGCGTCGAGGTCGGCCTTGCCCAGGCGCTCGTGGTGGCGGATGCCGTAGGCGACGTTCTCGTAGATCGTCATCGGGAACGGCACCGGCTTCTGGAACACCATGCCCACCTTGCTGCGCAGGCGGTTCATGGGGTACTTCGGGTCGAGGATGTCCTCGCCGTCCAGCAGCACCTGGCCCTCGGCGCGCAGCTTGGGGTAGAGCGCGTAGATCCGGTTGAACACGCGCAGCAGGGTGGACTTGCCGCAGCCGGACGGGCCGATCAGCGCGGTGACGCGCTTCTCGGGGATGTCCATGTCGATGTTCTTCACCGCGTGGAACTTGTCGTACCAGAAGTTCAGGCCGCGCGCGGCGATCTTGACCGGCGGCGGCAGGGCGGCGTCGTGCGCGGCCGCGGCGAGGGCGTGGTTCATCGGTGGGGTCCGGAGGTCAGTCATGGGCGGCGCGCTTGCGCAGGAGGAGGAACCGGGCCAGCAGGCTGATGGCCAGGACGAACAGGGTAACCAGCAGGGCGCCGGCCCAGGCCAGGTGCTCCCAGTTCTCGAAGCCGGATCCGGCGAACTTGTACATGGTCAGCGGCACCGCGCTCATCGCGCCGTTGATGTTGAAGCTGAAGAACTCGTTGCCGAAGGCGGTGAACAGCAGCGGCGCGGTCTCGCCGCTGATGCGGGCCAGCGCCAGCAGCACGCCGGTCACGATGCCGGGCAGCGCGCTCCGGTACAGCACCTGCAGCGTCACCTTCCACTGCGGCACGCCCAGCGACAGGGCGGCCTCGCGCATCTGCACCGGTACCAGCCGCAGCATCTCGTCGGTGGTGCGCACCACCACCGGCAGCACGATGAAGGCCAGCGCCAGCGCGCCGGCGATGGCGGAGAAGTTGCCGCCGGTGGTCATCACGAAGGCCGCGTAGACGAACAGGCCCAGCACGATCGACGGCGCCGACAGCAGGATGTCGTTGACGAAGCGCACCGCGGTGCCCAGCCTGCTCTGGCCGCCGACTTCGGCGAGCCAGGTGCCGGCGGCGATGCCCAGCGGGGTGCCGATCGCCACGCCCATGCCGCACATCAGCAGGCTGCCGACGATGGCGTTGCGCAGGCCGCCGGCTTCCATCGGCGGCGGCTGGTCCTGGGTGAACAGGGCCAGGTTCAGGTGCGCCAACCCCTTGGCCAGCAGCGTCCACAGGATCCAGCCGAGGAAGGCGAGGCCGAACAGCGCGGCCGCGCAGGCCAGCACGATGGCGATGGCGTTGATGGTGCTTCGACGACGGTACAGCGCGAGGGACGGGGTGCTCACCGGTTGCCCTCCTTGCGGGCCAGGTTCATCAGCATCAGGCGCGCCAGCGCCAGCACCACGAAGGTCACGATGAACAGCACGAAGCCCAGCAGCAGCAGCGCCGCGCGGTAGGTCTCGGTGGCCTCGCCGAAGTCGTTGGCGATGAGCGCCGCGATGGTGGTGGAGGGCTCCAGCAGCGAGGTGGTGAAATTCACGCTGTTGCCGATCACGAAGGCCACCGCCATGGTTTCACCCAGCGCGCGGCCCAGCCCCAGGAACACGCCGCCGATGACGGCCGAGCGGGTATAGGGCAGCACGATGTCCCAGCTGACCTCCCACTTGGTCGCGCCCAGCGCATAGGCGGATTCCTTCAGGCGCGACGGCACCGTCAGGAACACTTCGCGCATGGTCGAGGCGATGAACGGGATCACCATGATCGACAGCACCAGGCCCGAGGTCAGCATGCCGGCGCCGATCGGCGGGCCGCGGAACAGCGCGCCGACCACCGGCAGCGGGCCCAGGTGGGCGTCCATCCACGGGATCAGCTGCTCGCGCATCACCGGCATCAGCACGAAGAAGCCCCACATGCCGTAGATGATCGACGGGATGCCGGCCAGGAGTTCGATGGCGGTGCCCACCGGCGTGCGCAGCCAGCGCGGCGCGACCTCGGTGAGGAAGAAGGCGATGCCGAAGCTCACCGGCACGGCGATGGCCATCGCGATGACCGCGGTGACCAGGGTGCCGTAGATCGGCACCAGCGCGCCGTACTTGTTCTCGACCGGATTCCAGTCGCTGGACAGGAAGAAGCCGATGCCTTCGTGCGCCAGCACGCTGCGGCCGCCCCACAGCATGGACAGGGCGGCACCGGCCAGGGTGACCAGGACGAACAGCGCGGTGGCGGTGAGGAGCCAGCGGAAATGCCGGTCGTGGCGCGCGTCGACGGCGTCGCGGCGGCTGGCGGCGGGGGAGTCGGTGGAGGCGATGGCGCTCATTCGGTCTGCTCGTCATGCCCGCGAAGGCGGGCATCGGTGGGGGCGGGCGCGGCGGCGGGCGCCGTCGCCGGGATCAACCCGGCTGCCCGGCCCAGTAGGCCTCGATCTGGCGCACCAGGTCCGCCGGCAGCGGCACGTAGTCGAGCGATTGCGCCTGCGCGGTGCCGTTCGCCCAGGCCCAGCGGAAGAAGTCGCGGGCGGCGGCCGCGGCGGCGGCATCGCGCGGCTGGCGGCGCATCAGGATGAAGTTGGTGGCCGCGATCGGCCACGCCTGCGCGCCGGGGGCGTCGGTGATCACCAGTGCGAAGTCGCGGGCGTTCTTCCAGTCGGCGCTGGCGGCCGCGGCGGCGAAGCTCTCGGCGCTCGGCTGGACCCACTCGCCGGCGGCGTTGCGCATTGCGGTGTAGGCCATCTTGTTCTGCAGGGCGTAGGACAGCTCGACGTAGCCGATCGCGCCCTTGAGCTGCTTCACGTAGGACGCCACGCCCTCGTTGCCCTTGCCGCCCACGCTGGTGGCGACCCAGTTGACGGTGGTGCCTTCGCCCACCTGCGCCTTCCAGTCCGCGCTGGCCTTGGAGAGGTAGTTGGTGAAGTTGAAGGTGGTGCCAGAACCGTCCGAACGGCGCACCACGTTGATCTTCTCCGCCGGCAGCGCGACGCCCGGGTTGGCCGCGGCGATGGCCGGGTCGTTCCACGTCGTCACCTTGCCGAGGTAGATGTCCGCCAGTAGCGGTCCGGTCAGGCGCAGCTGCCCGGCGGCGATGCCCGGCAGGTTGACCACCGGCACCACGCCGCCGATCACCGACGGGAACTGGACCAGGCCGTCCTTCGCCAGTTCCTCCGGCGGCAGGGGCTTGTCCGAGGAGCCGAAATCGACGGTGCCGGCCTTGATCTGGGCGATGCCGCCGCCGGAGCCGATGGACTGGTAGTTGATCCGCTTGCCGTTGGCCTTGGCGTAGTCGGCGGACCACTTCGAGATCAGCGGGTACACGAAGCTGGCCCCGGCACCGGTCACGATGCTGGCGACCTTGTCCCCGCCCTGCGGCGCGCCGGCCGCATCGCCCTGGCTGGGCGTGGAGCCCCCGGTGCAGGCGGCCAGGCCGACGCACAGGCTGAGGCAAAGGGCGGTGGTGCGGAGCAGGGGCAGGCGCATGGGGGGTCTCGCGATGGGATTCCGATAAGCGACATGAAACGATGCTTTTGTGACAGCCCGATGACGGCGCCCGGAATTCCGTCATCCGCGGTTCGGCAAAAAAAAGGCGGCGGGCCGGAGCCCGCCGCCTGGCTGTCACGCAGAGGGGATTACTTGATGGTCTTCGCCCAGTAGGCTTCGATCTGCTGGACCAGCGAATCCGGCAGCGGCACGTAGCCCAGCGAGCTGGCGGCGGCGTCGCCGTTGGCGAACGCCCAGCGGAAGTAGTCGACCGCGGCCTTGGTGCCCGGCTTGCCGTCCTTGTGCACCAGGATGAAGGTGCTGGCGGTGATCGGCCATGCATTGGCGCCCGGCGCATTGGTGACGATCAGGAAGAAGTCCTTGGACTTCGTCCACTCGGCGCTGGCGGCCGCTTCGGCGAAGGTGTCGTCGTTCGGGTTGACATAGTTGCCGGCGGCGTTCTTCAGGCGGGAGTACGGCACCTTGTTCTGCAGCGCATAGGCCAGCTCGACATAGCCGATGCTGCCCTTGATCTGCTTGATGTAGGCCGAAACGCCTTCGTTGCCCTTGCCGCCGATGCCCAGCGGCCACTTCACGGTCGTGCCCTCGCCGACCTGGCCCTTCCACGACGGGCTGACCTTGGACAGGTAGTTGGTGAAGTTGAAGGTGGTGCCCGAGCCGTCCGAGCGGTGCACCACGGTGATCTTCTGGGCCGGCAGGCTGATGCCGCGGTTGGTGGCGACGATGCGCGGGTCGTTCCACATCGTGATCTTGCCGAGGAAGATGTCGGCCAGCACGTCCGGATCCAGCTTCATCGCGCCGGCCGGGATGCCCGGCAGGTTGAAGGCGGGGACGATGCCGCCGATCACGGTGGGGAACTGGGCCAGGCCCGAGCGGGACAGCTCGGCCGGATCCAGCGGCTTGTCGGTGGCGCCGAAGTCGACGGTGCCGGCCTTGATCTGGGCGATGCCGCCGCCCGAACCGATGGACTGGTAGTTCACTTCCTTGCCGGTGGCGGCCTTGTAGTCGGACGACCACTTGGACACCGCGGGATAGACGAACGACGAACCGGCGCCGGTCACGTCGGAGGCGAAGGCGCTGGCGGCGAAGCTGGTCGCCAGCGCGAGCGCGGCGAGGCGGAACTTGAAGGACTTGGACACGAAGGACTCCTGATGATCGGAAGCGACGGGGGGGGGCCCGTTTCGCCGCGCATTCCATCGCGCGGCCGTGACACCTCCGGGTCTTTTTCATGACGGTCCCGTGACGGTGGTGCCGGCGCGCAGGGGCGCGCGGCCGATGTCGGTGCGATGTGAAGAAAAACGCCGGAAGGAAATAAAACTGCAACCGTGGACGTGTGAAATGCCCCGGCAAGCGACGCAGGCGGAGACCTGCGCGCTGCCCGACCCGCCGTCCACCACACACCCGGAGTTCCCACATGCGTCCCACCCGTTTGGCCGCCACGATCGCCCTGATCGTCGCCGGCAACCTCAGCTTCAACGCCGCCGCGCAGAGCGCCCCCAATGCCCAGGACATCGCCGAGCTGAAGGCGCAGATCGCGGCGCTGCAGGCGCAGATCCAGAGCCTCGAGGAGCGCACCGACGCGCAGTCCGACGTCAACGTGGAGCAGGCCAAGACCAACGAGCAGCTGGACAGCCTGGCCGGCCTGAAGAAGCTGGTGAACGACACCAAGCTCAGCGGCCGCCTCTATTACGACCTGACCAACATCGACGACACCAGCAAGGGCGTGAAGACCGACAAGTCCGGCTTCGCGTTCGACATCAAGCGCTTCTACCTGGGCGTCGACCACAAGTTCAACGACCAGTGGTCGATGAACCTGACCACCGACTTCCAGTACTCCTCGGCCATCGGCGCCACCGAGATCTACCTGAAGAAGGCCTACGTGCAGTACAAGCTGAGCGACGCCTTCGTGCTCCGCGCCGGTGCCACCGACCTGCCGTGGGTGCCCTTCGCCGAGAACTACTACGGCATGCGCTACATCGAGAACACCCTGATCGACCGCCTGAAGTTCGGCACCTCGGCCGACTGGGGCCTGCACGCTGGCGGCAAGGTGGCCGGCGGTTCGATGGAGTATGCGGTCGCCGCCCTCAACGGCAACGGCTACAAGAACCCGAGCCGTAGCAAGGGCCTGGACTTCGAAGGTCGCGTGAGCTTCGCCCCGACCCAGAGCACGGTGGTTGGCGTTGGTGCGTACTCCGGCACCCTGGGCAAGGAGAAGGAGACGGTCGATGCGCTGCACACCGCCAACCGCGTGGACTTCCTGGCGGCCTACGCCTCCGGCAACACCCGCTTCGGCGTGGAGTACTTCCAGGCCAAGAACTGGAACAACGTGCTGACCGCCTCCACCGACAAGGCCACCGGCTGGTCGCTGTGGGGCAGCATGGGCCTGAACGAGAAGGGCGTGACGGTGTTCGGCCGCTACGACCGCAGCGACATCAGCAAGACCCTGGACCCCAGCCTGCAGGACACCTACTACAACCTGGGCGTCGAGTTCCCGATCGCCCCGGGCGTCAAGATCGCGACGGTGTACAAGCACACCGACCAGCGCAACGACGCGCGCAGCAAGGACCTCAAGACCGACGAGTTCGGCGTGTGGGGCGAGTTCCGCTTCTGATCCCCGGAAGCAGCCAGACGAAGTGGCACGGCGGCGGACTTCGGTCCGCCGCTTTTTTTTTGCGCGCAGGCTCAGTTGGCCCAGCTCGACGGGCCCTTGTCGGGCCAGCGGCACAGGTCGTGGATCGGGCAGTGCAGGCAGTCCGGCTTGCGCGCCTTGCAGATGTATCGGCCGTGCAGGATCAGCCAGTGGTGGGCGTCGCGGGCGAACGCGTCCGGCACCAGCCGGACCAGTTTGTCCTCCACCGCGCGCACGTCCTTGCCGGGTGCCAGTCCGGTGCGGTTGGAGACCCGGAAGATGTGCGTGTCCACCGCGATGGTCGGTTCGCCGAAGGCCGTGTTCAGCACCACGTTGGCGGTCTTGCGGCCCACGCCGGGCAGCGCTTCCAGCGCCTCGCGGGTGCGCGGCACCTCGCCGTCGTGGTGCTCCAGCAGCAGCCGGCACAGCGCGATGACGTTGGCCGCCTTCGCGTTGAACAGGCCGATCGTGTTGATGTAGCCCTTCAGTCCGTCCTCGCCCAGCGCGAGGATCGCCGCGGGCGTGTTGGCCACGGGATAGAGCTTGCGGGTGGCCTTGTTGACGCCGACGTCCGTCGCCTGCGCGGACAGCACCACCGCGACCAGCAGCTCGAACGGCGTGCTGTGCTCGAGCTCGGTGGTCGGGTGGGGATTGGCGTCGCGCAGGCGGGTGAACAGCGCGACGATCTCGTCGGATGTCAGCTTGCTTCCGCGCGCCGCGCGCGGTTTCCGCGCCGCGGTCACGGCTGGCGGGCCTTGGCTTGGGCCTTGGCCAGCGCCCGCGCCAGCGCGTCGGCGGCCGCGGACGGCAGGGCGGGGGCTTGGCGCGCCACGGGCGCCGGCGCCGCGCGACGGGCCGCCAGACGTTCCTCGTGGCGGCGGGCCAATCGCGCCGCGCGCGCCCGATACCGTTCGCGTGCGGCCAACGCGAAGCGACGCGCATCGCGCGCCTCCAGCAGCGCGGCGTTGCAGGCCGGCGAGCAGCCGGGGCAGGGGCAGGCGTCCAGCAGGCCATCCGCCAGCGCCTGTGCCAGGTCGTCGGCCAGCAGTGCGGCCGTCAGCGCGTGGGTGCCGGCGGCATCCGTCGCGGTGCAGCCGCAGCGGGGGCAGGGGATGCCCATCGCCGGATCAGCGGCCGGCGAAGGTTGGCTTGCGCTTCTCGAGGAACGCAGTGGTGCCCTCGCGCATGTCCTCGGTGGCGAACATCAGGCCGAATTGCGCGGATTCGTACTCGAGGCCTTCCTCGATCCCGCACTCGCCGCCGATGTTCACGCAGTCCAGCATGCCGCGCAGGGCCAGCGGCGCGGCGCTGGCCAGCTGCGCGGCCAGCTTCAGGGTCTCCGCCTCCAGCTCCGCCGCGGGCACCACGCGATTGACGATGCCCAGCTGCAGGGCGCGTTCGGCGGTGATCGGCGCGCCGGTCAGGCACAGCTCGAGAGTCGCGGCGCGGCCGCACAGGCGCAGCAGGCGCTGGCTGCCGCCGAAGCCGGGGATCAGGCCGAGGTTGATCTCCGGCTGGCCGACCTTGGCGGTGTCCGCCGCGATCCGCAGGTGGCAGCTCATCGCCAGTTCCAGGCCGCCGCCGAGGGCGAAGCCGTTGACCATCGCGATGACCGGCTTCGACAGCTTCTCCACCCGGCGCATCATGCGGGTGCCGCGCAGCGAGAAGTCGCGGCCCTGCACCGGGGACAGCGTGTTCATCTCCGCGATGTCGGCGCCGGCGACGAAGGCCTTCGGGCCGGCACCGGTCAGCACCACCACGCGCACGGCGGCGTCGCGGTCGGCGTCGGTGAAGGCAGCATCCAGCGCGTCCAGGGTGGCGGCGTTCAGCGCGTTCAGCTTGTCCGGGCGGTTGATGCGGATCGTGCGCACGCCGTCGGCGGTGTCGATCAGGAGCAGGGCGTCGGTCATGGGGAGTCCAATCGATGGGGGTCTGAAGCCGGGGCGGAACTTCGGCCGTCGCTGGCGGTCGCAGGAAGGCGCCGGTAGCCGTGTCGTGCCGGGGTCGGTATCCTAACGTGTCGCGCCGGAGTGTTCCGGCTGGCGTCGACGAATCCTCCGGCGAGTGCCGGATTCCTTGCAGGCCGTTTCGGCGGCTGCTTCGACAGATGAGGTTGTGGATGAAGTTGCGTGCGATTGCTGCCAGTGCGGCGGCCCTGACCCTGACTGCCGGCATCGCTTCGGCCCAGACCAAGCCGGCAGCGGCGCCTGCCAAGCCGGCCACCGCGACCCCGGCCGCGCCGCCGGTGGTGGACAAGACCCATGCCAGCTATGCCTTCGGTTGGCAGCTGGGCCAGGAGTTGGCGAACACCGGCGAGCCGATCGACATCGCCACCGTGGTGCGCGGCCTGCAGGATGCCTTCGCCAAGAAGCAGCCGGCCTACACCGAGCAGCAGCTGGGCACGGCCTACTCCGGCTTCCAGCAGCGCATGGAGATCAAGGCGCAGGAAGCCTTCCGCAAGGCGTTGGCCGACAACCAGGCGCAGTCCGCGGCCTTCGTCACCAAGTTCAAGGCCGAGCAGGGCGTGATCACCCTGCCCAGCGGCATCATGTACCGCATCGCCAAGGCCGGCACCGGCGCCAAGCCGACAGCCACCAGCGAGGTGCAGATCGCGTTCCGCAGCTTCCTGGCCGCCGTGGGCGTGCCGCTCAGCGGCGTGCAGACCCCGCCGCCGTTCAAGGTGGCCGACGCGCCGATCCCGGCGCTGAAGGAAACCCTGCCGCTGATGCAGCAGGGCGCCGTGTACGAAGTGGTCATCCCGCCGGGCAAGGGCCTGGGCGGCGCCCAGAACCAGCAGTTGGCGCAGCAGGCCGTGGCCATGCAGATCGAGCTGGGCGTGGTCAAGTAAGACCGGTTTGTCGCGCCCCGGCGCGACCCCCGCAGGCAAGTCCCGATGCGCCGGCCCCGTGCCGGCGCATCGCGTTTGAGGCGTTACCATTCGCACATGAGTGATCCGTTCCGCGCCGTGCTCAGTCCCTGCATCGGCGTCTGCAACCTCGACGACCGTGGCCTGTGCGAGGGCTGCCATCGGACCGGCCAGGAAATCGCCGCCTGGTCGGTGCTGGACGATGCCACCCGCCTGCACCTGATGGACGTCGTGCTGCCCGCGCGCGCACCGGGCGGGGCCGGCGGCTGATGGAGGCGGAGCGGCTGGCCGACCGCCTGCGGGCGGCCCTGCATCCGCTGGAGGCGCCGCCCGCCGCCGCGCCTTGGAACCTGATGGACCTGGACGGCCTGGCCCCGGTCGCCTCGCCGCGGCCCGCCGCCGTGCTGGTGGGGGTGATCCCGCGCCCCGCCGGTCCCGGCGTCCTGCTGACCCGACGTACCGACGGCCTGCGGCACCACGCCGGACAGGTCAGCTTTCCCGGCGGCCGCATCGAACCGGACGACGCCAGCCCTGCCGCGGCGGCCCTGCGCGAGGCGCGCGAGGAAGTCGGCCTGCAGGCCGCGCAGGCGCGCCTGCTGGGCTACCTGGACCCGCTGCTGACCATCACCGGCTTCCGCGTCCTGCCCACCGTGGTGCTGGTGGACCCGGCGTTCCGTCCGGAGCCGGAGCCCGGCGAGGTGGCGGAGGTGTTCGAGGTGCCGCTGGACCTGCTGATGGACCCGGGCCAGCTGGAGACGATCAGCCTGCAGTTCGGCGGACGCACCCGCCACGTGTTCCAATACCGCTACCAGCCGCAGCGGATCTGGGGCGCGACGGCCTCGATCCTGTACAACCTGCGGGAACGACTGGCGGGCTCAAGCCAATGGAGGGTGTGATGGCCGGATGGACGACCTTGGTGCAGGCGGATGTGTTGTCGGTGGCGCTGGGGCGCCCCGACCTCGCCATCGTCGACTGCCGTTTCTCGCTGCTGGACCCTGCGCTGGGCGAGCAGGCATGGCGGCAGGGCCACGTGCCGGGCTCCGCGTATGCCCACCTGGAGCGCGATCTGTCGGACATGACCCGCCACGGCGAGGGCCGCCATCCGTGGCCGGACGCCGAGGCGTTCTGCGCGAAGCTGACCCGCTGGGGCATCGCCCCGTCTTCGCAGGTGGTCGCCTACGACGACGCCGACGGCGCCTATGCCGCCCGCCTGTGGTTCCTGCTGCGCACGCTCGGCCACGAGAAGGTGGCCGTGCTGGACGGCGGCTGGTCGCGCTGGACGTCGCTGGGGCTGCCGGTGTCGACCCTCCCGCGCGAGCCCGCGACCCAGCGCTACGTGGCGACCTTCGACGGTTCGCGCCTGCTCGATGCGGAGGCCGTCGAAGCCCACCTGGCCAACGGCGGCATGCTGGTCGATGCCCGCGCCGCGGCCCGCTTCCGCGGCGAGGAAGAGCCGCTGGACCGCGTGGCGGGGCACGTGCCCGGCGCGGTCAACCGCCCGTACGCGCAGAACATGGCCGAGGGCCGCTTCAAGGCACCCATGCAGCTGGCCGACGAATACCGCGCGCTGCTGGCCGGGCGCGACCCGTCGGAGGTCGTGATGATGTGCGGGTCGGGCGTGACCGCCTGCCACAACCTCCTGGCGATGGAGCGCGCGGGCCTGCGCGGCGCCAAGCTGTTCACCGGGTCGTGGAGCGGCTGGCTGGCCGATCCGCGCCGGCCGGTGGCCACCGGCGCATGACCGCCGCGATGGATCGGGTCGAGATCTGGCACCGCCCGAGCTGCAGCAATTCCCGCGGGGCGCTGCAGCTGCTGCAGGAGGCCGGCATCGCGCCGGTGGTCGTGGACTACGTGGCCCATCCGCCCACCGTGGCGCGGCTGCGTCAAGCCATCGCCGACGCGGGCCTGGCGGTGCGCGAGGCCATCCGCAGCAAGGAGCCGGAGTTCGCCGCGCGCGGACTCGGCGATCCGGCGCTGCCCGATGATGCGCTGCTGGAGGCGATGGTGGCGGCGCCGATCCTGATCAACCGGCCGTTCGTGTTCACGCCCAAGGGCGTGCGCCTGTGCCGGCCGCCGGAAACGGTGCTGGCGCTGCTGTAGCGGGCGGCCTGCCGCTTGTCCGGCGGTGTTCCTACTTTCCGATCCTGGCCAGCATCGCGCGCAGCGCGGCCTGGGTGTCGGGGTGCGACCACTGGGCGACGAAGCGGGGCAGGTCGATGCGGTCGTCCGCCAGCGCGGCGATGACGTCGCGGCGGGCGATCGCGCGGGTGTCCAGCATCGGCATGTGCGGCAGCTGGAGCAACTCTTCCAGCCAGGCGCGTGCGCGGACTGCCACTTGGTCGATGTGGGCCAGCTCGTCCACGAGGCCGATCCGCAGGGCGTCGGTGGCATCCGGCATCGCGCCGGCCACCAGCAACCGCTCCGAACGGTGCGGACCGACCACGCGGGACAGCAGCGCCTGGATGCCGTCCGGCGCCACCAGGCCGACCTGCGTCTCGTTCAGGCCAATGCGGTAAGGCCCGTCGGCCAGGATGCGGTAGTCGCAGCACAGCGCCAGCACGCAGCCGCCGGCCGGGGCGTGCCCCGCCATCGCCGCGACCACCGGCACCGGCGAGGCGGCCAGCGCCCGCGCCGCCTCGAAGAACCCCGTCCATGCCTGCAGCAGGGCGCCCTGGTCCTCGCCCAGGGAGAGCAGGTAGGGCACGTCGAGGCCGGCGGAGAACACTTTCGGCCCGCCCGCCAGCACGATGCCGCGCGCGCCGCGGGCCAGCGCCTCGCGCAGCGCCTGCACCAGATCGGCGCACAGCGCGGGGTTCAGCGCGTTGACCGGCGGCCGCGCCAGGCGAAGCTCGTGGACATGGCCGTGGACGGTGGTCTCGATCAGGGACATGCGCGCGATCCGGTGCGGGGAAGGGAGATCATAGGCCCGCCGGGGCGCGGGCCGCGTGAGGGACGGTTCAGGCCGCGGGCGCGGCGAGCAGTCGCTCGGAGGCACGGCGCACGCAGTCCGGCAGCGGCGTCGGACGCCCGTCCCAGCGGCCCACCCAGACCGCCACCACCTGGCCGTCGCAGTGCAGGGTGCCGTCGGCGGCCATGATGCGGTGGCCGATCACCACGCTGCTGGTGCCCAGCTTCTCGGTGAACAGTTCGACGAAGACGTTGGCCGGGTATTCGATCGGGCGCTTGAAGTTCAGGGTGGCCGAGGCCACGACCGGCGCGGCCTCGTCGGTCATCCAGGGCTCGCCGATCGTTTCGAACCACTCGATGCGCGCCTGCTCCAGGAAGGTCAGGTAGCGCGCGTTGTTCACGTGGTTGAAGGCGTCCAGGTCGCTCCAGCGCAGCGGGATGGGCGCGCGGAACACGGTGGCGGACGGAGGCGTGGTCGGGGTCATGCGGAGGCCTTCTTCTTGCGCGGCGTGGCGGTCGAGCGTGCCGGATGTTTTTCGAGCAATGGCGCAAGGAACCGGCCGGTGTGCGAGGCCGGGTGGGCGGCGATCTCCTCGGGCGTGCCGACCGCAAGGATCTGGCCGCCGCGGTGGCCGCCCTCGGGGCCGAGGTCCACCACCCAGTCGGCGGTCTTGATCACGTCGAGGTTGTGCTCGATCACCACCACCGTGTTGCCGTCGTCGCGCAGCTTGTGCAGCACGCCCAGCAGCGCCTCGATGTCGTGGAAGTGCAGGCCGGTGGTGGGCTCGTCGAGGATGTACAGCGTGCGGCCGGTGTCGCGGCGGCTGAGTTCCTTCGACAGCTTCACGCGTTGCGCCTCGCCGCCGGACAGCGTGGTCGCGCTCTGGCCCAGCTTGATGTAGCTCAGGCCAACGTCCACCAGCGTTTCCAGCTTGCGGGCGATGCTGGGCACCGGCTGGAACAGCTCCAGCGCGTCCTCCACGGTCATGTCCAGCACGTCGTGGATGTTGTGGCCCTTGTAGCGGATCTCCAGCGTCTCGCGGTTGTAGCGCTTGCCCTGGCAGACGTCGCAGGGGACGTACACGTCGGGCAGGAAGTGCATCTCCACCTTGATCAGGCCGTCGCCCTGGCAGGCCTCGCAGCGGCCGCCGCGCACGTTGAAGCTGAAGCGGCCCGGCGAATAGCCGCGCGCGCGCGCCTCCGGGACCTGCGCGAACAGTTCGCGCAGCGGGGTGAACAGGCCGGTGTAGGTGGCCGGGTTGGAGCGCGGGGTGCGGCCGATCGGGGACTGGTCGATGTCCACCACCTTGTCGAACAGGTCGAGTCCGACGACGTCCCTGTAGGGCGCCGGCGTATGCGACGCGCCGTTGATCTCGTTGGCGGCCAGCGCGAACAGGGTGTCGTTGATCAGGGTGGACTTGCCCGAGCCGGACACGCCGGTGACGCAGGTGAACAGCCCGGAGGGGATCTCCAGGTCGACGTTCTTGAGGTTGTTGCCGCTGGCGCCCTTCAGTTTCAGCAGCATCTTGCGGTTGGGGGCGTGGCGCTGCGCCGGGACCTCGATGCGGCGCTTGCCGGACAGGTACTGGCCGGTGAGCGAGCGCGGCGCCTTCAGCACGTCATCCAGCGTGCCTTCGGCCACGACTTCGCCGCCATGCACGCCGGCCCCCGGGCCGATGTCCACGATGTGGTCGGCGAGCCGGATCGCGTCCTCGTCGTGCTCGACCACCAGCACGGTGTTGCCGAGGTCGCGCAGGCGGGTCAGGGTGCCCAGCAGGCGCTCGTTGTCGCGCTGGTGCAGGCCGATCGACGGTTCGTCCAGCACGTACATCACGCCGACCAGCCCGGCGCCGATCTGGCTGGCCAGGCGGATGCGCTGCGCCTCGCCGCCGGACAGCGAATCGGCCTTGCGCTCCAGGGTGAGGTAGTCGAGGCCGACGTCCACCAGGAAGCCCAGCCGCTCGCGGATCTCCTTGACGATCTTGGTGGCGATCTCGCCGCGCCAGCCGGGCAGGGACAGGCCGTCGAAGAACGCCAGGCAGGCGTCGATCGGCAGCACCGCGATCTCGGGCAGCGGCCGGTCGGCCACGAACACGTTGCGGGCCTGCCGGTTCAGGCGTGCGCCGCCGCACTCGGGACAGGGGCGCTCGCTGATGTACTTGGACAGCTCCTCGCGCACCGCCGCGCTCTCGGTCTCGCGGTAGCGGCGCTCCAGGTTCGGCAGGATGCCCTCGAAGGCGTGCTTGCGCTGGTACTTGCTGCCGTTCTCGCTGACGTAGGTGAGCTGGATCACGTCGTCGCCGCTGCCGTGCAGGACGATGCCGCGGATCCGCTCGGGCAGCTGCTGCCACGGCGTGTCCACGTCGAACTTGTAGTGCTTCGCCAGCGACGCGATCATCGAGAAGTAGTAGGCGTTGCGGCGGTCCCAGCCGCGCATCGCGCCGGCCGCGAGCGAGAGCTCGGGATGCGCCACCACCTTGGCCGGGTCGAAGAACTGCGCCACGCCCAGGCCGTCGCAGCCCGGGCAGGCGCCGACCGGCGAGTTGAACGAGAACAGCCGCGGCTCCAGCTCCGGCAGCGAGTAGTCGCAGACCGGGCAGGAGTAGCGCGAGGAGAACAGCAGCGGGTCGCGCTCCGCCTGGTCCATCGACTGCACGATGGCCATGCCGTCGCCCAGCTTGAGCGCCGTCTCGAACGATTCGGCCAACCGCTGGCGGATGTCCGCGCGCGGCTTGAAGCGGTCGATCACCGCCTCGATGGTGTGCTTCTGGCGCAGCGCCAGCGCCGGTACCGCGTCGATTTCGTGCAGCACGCCGTCCACCCGCACCCGCACGTAGCCCTGCGCGCGCAGCTGGTCGAACACCTGCAGGTGCTCGCCCTTGCGCTCGCGCACCACCGGTGCCAGCAGCATCCAGCGCTGGCCGGCCAGCGCCTCGTCGGCCTCCATCGCCAGCACCTGGTCCACCATCTGGCTGACGGTCTGCGCCTCCAGCGGGAAGTGGTGGTCCGGGCAGCGCGGGCTGCCCACGCGCGCGTACAGCAGGCGCATGTAGTCGTGGATCTCGGTGATGGTGCCGACCGTGGAGCGCGGGTTGTGGCTCGTCGATTTCTGCTCGATGGAAATGGCCGGCGACAGTCCCTCGATATGGTCGAGGTCCGGCTTGTCCATCACGCTGAGGAACTGCCGTGCGTAGGCCGACAGCGATTCCACGTAGCGGCGCTGGCCTTCGGCGTAGATGGTGTCGAAGGCGAGCGACGACTTGCCGGAGCCGGACAGGCCGGTGATCACGATCAGCTTGTCGCGCGGCAGGTCGAGGTCGATGTTCTTGAGGTTGTGCGTCCGTGCGCCGCGGATGCGGATGTAGTCCAGGGCCATCGGGATGTCCTGCGGGTGGGGGAGGCCGGCGCCGGGCGCAGGCCAATCGGGAAGCGTAGCGAGGGGGCGATTTGGGGGCAAATCGCCGGATTGCCAGTTTCGCTGGCGGGTGTCGCCCGGGATGAGACGGAGGCCGGGGACGTCCGGATGCAGCGCGCCGCCATCGGAGGAGAGGCCAGGAAGGCGCGCATTCCGCCCGTCCGGAGGGCGGGTTGACCCTAACCCGCTGAATCCCCTACAATTCCGCTCCTGTCCGCCCTCGATGGTGGCAGGCCCCCGCGCAGATCCGGCGACGGGCACCCAGAAGAACTACAAAACCGAGAGACTCCAACATGTACGCAGTACTGGTCACCGGCGGTAAGCAATACCGCGTGATGCAGGGCGAAACGCTCCGCGTCGAGAAGCTCGAAGCCGAAGCCGGCAGCGAGATCACCCTGGACAACGTCCTGATGCTGGGCGACGCCGACGGCATCAAGCTGGGCGACGCGCTGAAGGGCGCCGCCGTCACCGCGAAGGTCGTCGGCCACGGCCGCGCCGACAAGGTGCGCATCGTCAAGTTCCGCCGCCGCAAGCACCATCGCAAGCAGATGGGCCACCGGCAGCACTACACCGAAATCCAGATCACCGGCATCGCCGGTGGCAGCAAGTAAGGAGACGCAGTCATGGCACACAAAAAGGCTGGTGGTTCGACCCGCAACGGCCGCGACTCGAATCCGAAGTACCTGGGCGTGAAGCTGTACGGCGGCCAGGCCGTCGAAGCCGGCAACATCATCGTCCGCCAGCGCGGCACCCAGTTCCACCCGGGCACCGGCGTGGGCCTCGGCCGCGACCACACCCTGTTCGCGCTGATCGACGGCACGGTGGAGTTCTCCACCAAGGGCCCGAAGAAGCGCCGCACGGTCAGCATCGCCGCCGCGCAGTAAGCGCCGCCGATGCAGTGCGAAGAACCCCGCTTCGGCGGGGTTTTTCGTTTCCGCCCGGTCCCGCGCCGCCGTCCCGGCGGGCGGCCGCCGGCAAACGCGATAAGCTCCCCCTCCACGCTCCTGGTTCCCTCATGAAACTCGTCGACGAAGCTGAAATCACGGTCACCGCCGGCAATGGCGGCAACGGCTGCATCGGGTTCCGCCGCGAGAAGTTCATCCCGCTGGGTGGGCCGGACGGCGGCGACGGCGGTGCCGGCGGCGACGTCTGGCTGCAGGCCGACGAGAACCTGAACACCCTCGTCGACTTCCGCCACCAGACCAAGTTCAAGGCCCAGCGCGGCGAGAACGGCATGGGCCGGCAGATGTACGGCAAGGCCGGCGAGGACACCGTCATCACCGTGCCGGTCGGCACCGTGGTCCACAACGTGGACACCGACGAGGTCATCGGCGACCTGACCGCCCACGGCCAGCGCCTGCTGGTGGCCAAGGGCGGACAGGGCGGCCTCGGCAACATGCATTTCAAGAGTTCGGTCAACCGGTCGCCGCGCAAGGCCACGCCGGGCGGCGAGGGCGAGTCCCGCACGCTGCGGCTGGAGCTGAAGCTGCTGGCCGACGTGGGTCTGCTGGGCTTCCCGAACGCCGGCAAGTCCACCTTCATCCGCGCGGTGTCGGCGGCGACGCCCAAGGTGGCCGACTATCCGTTCACCACGCTGTATCCGAACCTCGGCGTGGTCAGCGTGGAGCCGGGCCGCAGCTTCGTGATCGCCGACATTCCGGGCCTGATCGAGGGCGCGGCGGACGGTGCCGGCCTAGGCAGCCTGTTCCTGCGCCACGTCCAGCGCACGCGCCTGCTCCTGCACCTGGTGGACATCGCCCCGATGGACTACGAAGGCAGCGCGGTCTCGCCGGCCGAGCAGGTCCGCGCCATCGAGCACGAGCTTCGCAAGTACGACCCGGACATGCTGGAGAAGCCGCGCTGGCTGGTGCTGAACAAGGCCGATCTGATGTTCGAGGACGAGGCCCGCGAGGCGGCGGAGAAGATCGTCGCCGAGCTGGGCTGGACGCAGCCTTGGTACCTCGTCTCGGCCCTGGGCCGCGAGGGCACCTGGCCGATCATGCTGGCGGTGCAGGCATTCTTCGACCGCCTGCGCGCCGACGAACTCGAGGCCAAGGCCGAGGCCGATGCCGGCGCCTGACGGCGCCGTGCGGCCGGGCGTCCCCGGGGCGGGTCGGGTCGTTTCCGATCACTGCGCGTCCGGTGGGGGCGCGCCAACAAAAAGCCCCGCCGGAGCGGGGCTTTTTGCCGAATCCTGCCGCAGTGGGTCAGGCGGCCTTGAGCGCCTTGATGCGGGCGGTCAGGCGGGCCTTGTGACGGGCGGCCTTGTTCTTGTGGATCAGGCCGCGGGCGGCGAAACGGTCCAGCAGCGGCTGGGCGGTGGCGAAGGCTTCGGCGGCGCCGGCGGCATCGTTGGCGTCGAGCGCCTTGATCACCTTCTTGACGGCGGTGCGCAGCTGCGAGCGCTGGGCGACGTTGCGGGCATTGCGCACGACGGTCTGCTTGGCGCGCTTCTTGGCGGACTTGATGTTGGCCACTGGGGAAATCCTGGGAAGTCTGGGGTTTTGGCTACGGAGATCGTCCGCTGGCACAATTGCCCACGAACGAAGGATTCGGAAAGACCAAGAATTATGGACGATTCAATGGCTTGGGTCAACAAAGGGCGCCCGG
Organism: Thermomonas sp.; assembly: GCA_041913885.1. GTDB lineage: Bacteria > Pseudomonadota > Gammaproteobacteria > Xanthomonadales > Xanthomonadaceae > Thermomonas. The sequence goes on from JAYSEL010000001.1 coordinate 104,817, forward strand.
CGTCCACGGAGCGGGCATGAGCGGCGGCACGGCGGGGGGCGGGGCGCGCCCGCGCAGCATGACGCGCGGGGTCCTGTCGTTCGGCGGCATGACCATGCTGAGCCGGGTGTTCGGGCTGGTCCGCGACCAGGTCTTCAATACGACCTTCGGTACCACCTGGATGACCGACGCGTTCTGGGTCGCATTCCGGATCCCCAATTTCATGCGCCGGCTGTTCGCCGAGGGCTCGTTCTCCACCGCCTTCGTGCCAGTCTTCACCGAGATCAAGGAAACCCGCGACCACGCCGACCTGAAGGCGCTGATGGCGCGCACCGCCGGCACCCTGGGCGGAGTACTGCTGCTGGTGACCGCGCTGGGCATGCTGTTCGCGCCGCAGCTGGCCACCGCCTTCACCCAGGCCGACCCGGCCCCGGGGCAGGACCAGCTGATCACCACGCTGCTACGGTTGACGTTCCCGTTCCTGTTGTTCGTTTCGCTGACCGCGCTGGCGGCCGGTGCGCTGAACAGCTTCCAGCGCTTCGGCTGGCCGGCGTTCACCCCGATCATCCTCAACCTGTGCATGATCGCCGGCGCGCTGTGGGGGTCGAGGTTCACCGATCCGCCGATCCTGGCGATGGGCTGGGCGATCCTCGCCGCCGGCGTGTTGCAGCTGCTGTTCCAGCTGCCCCAGCTGGCGCAACTGGACCTGCTGGCGCTGCCGCGCTGGGGCTGGACCCATCCCGACGTGCGCAAGGTCATGCGGCTGATGGTGCCGACGCTGCTGGGTTCCTCGGTGGCGCAGGTCAACCTGCTGTTCGACACATTCATCGCGGCCATGCTGGTGCACGGCTCGCAGAGCTGGCTGTCCACCGCCGACCGCTTCCTGGAGTTCCCGCTGGGCGTGTTCGGCATCGCGCTGGGTACGGTGATCCTGCCGACCCTGTCGCGGCACCACGTCAACACCGACCGCACCGGCTTCTCGAAGTCGCTGGACTGGGGGCTGCGCACCACGTTGCTGATCATCCTGCCGGCGATGCTGGGGCTGATGCTGCTGGCGCTGCCGCTGGTGTCCACCATCTTCCAGTACGGCAAGTTCACCGCCGAGGCCGCGCGGATGACCGCACTGTCGGTGTTCGGCCTGAGCTTCGGCCTGCCGGCGTTCGCGCTGGTCAAGACCGTGCTGCCGGCGTTCTACGCCCGCCAGGACACGCGCACGCCGGTGCGCGCGGGGCTGGTGGCGATGGTCGCCAACATGGTCTTCAACGTGGCCCTGCTGGCCCTGCTGTACGTGCTGTGGGTGCCGGACGCGGCCAAGGCCGAGGGCGTCATGGCCACCCTGGCGCGGGTGCCGGGCCTGCATTTCGCGCTGGGCATCGCGTCCGCGCTGTCCAGCTACCTGAACCTGCTGCTGCTGTGGCGCTGGCTGCGCAAGGCGAACGTGTTCGACCCGCAGCCGGGCTGGGGCCGGTTCCTGCTGCGGATGCTGCTGGCGAACGCGGCGATGGCCGCCGCGGTGCTGGCCGGTTTGCACCTGGCGCCGGAGTTCACCGAGGCCGGCAAGTGGACGCGGATCGGCTGGCTGGGCCTGCTGGTGGGCGGCGGCGCGGCGACCTACGCGCTGGCGCTGCTGGCGTTGGGTTTCCGGCCGCGCGATTTCCGCGAGCATTGAGGCGCCGGCGGGGCGGTCCGGCCGGCGCGGCGCCGCTATACTGCAACGCGTCATGACCTTTCTTTTCCGCGATGCCGGCTCCCTGGCGGGGCACGGGCGGGCACTCTGCCCGCAGGGCAGCGTGGTCTGCATCGGCGCCTTCGACGGCCTCCACCTGGGCCATCGCGCGCTGGTCGGCCGCGCGGTCGAGCGCGCGCGCGCGCTGGGCGTGCCGGCGGTGGCGCTGGGCTTCGAGCCGCTGCCCCGTGAGTTCTTCGCCCGCGAAGGCAAGCCGCCGCGGCTGATGCTGGCGCGGGCCAAGGTCGAGGGCCTGCGCGCGCTGGGCTGTGAGGGCGTCGGCCTGCTGCGTTTCAACGCGGCGCTGGCGGCGATGCCGGCGGAAGACTTCGTCCAGCGGGTGCTGGTGGACCAGCTGGCGGCCCGCGAGGTCTGGGTGGGCCCCGAGTTCCGCTTCGGCAAGGGTCGCACCGGCGACCTGGCGCTGCTGCAGGCGCAGGGCGCGGCGCTGGCGGCGTCCGGCCGAGGCTTCACCGCGCACGAGATCGCCCCCGTCCATGTGGACGGCGAGCGCGTGTCCAGCACCCGCATCCGCGCCGCGCTGGCGGCGGGCGAATTCGCCCATGCGGCGCGCCTGCTCGGCCGGCCGTACGCCATCGGCGGCCACGTCGTCCGCGGCCAGCAGCTGGGCCGCACGCTGGGCTACCCCACCGCGAACCTCCGCTACGGCGGCAAGGTCCCCGCGCTGCGTGGCATCTATGCCACGTGGGTGCACGGCGTCAGCGACGCGCCTTGGCCGTCGGTGTCCAGCTTCGGCACCCGGCCCACCGTGGACGGCGTGGAGCCGCTGCTGGAAGCCCATCTGTTCGATTTCGCCGGCGACCTGTACGGGCGCCGCGTCGAGGTCGAGTTCGCCGCGAAATTGCGCGACGAGGAAAAATTCCCCGACTTGCCTTCGCTGGTGGCGCAGATGCACCAGGACGATGCGCAGGCGCGGGCCATCCTTCACCAACACGAACCACAGCGAGCCATCGCGTGAGCGACCAACGTAGCGACAAGGGCGGGGACAACCCGTACAAGGCCACCATCCTGCTGCCGGAGACCGCGTTCCCCATGCGCGGCGACCTGCCCAAGCGCGAGCCTGACACGCTGGCGCGCTGGGAGGCCGAGGGCCTGTACGCGCAGATCCGCGAGGCGGCGAAGGGCCGCCCGCAGTTCGTCCTGCACGACGGCCCGCCGTATGCCAACGGCGCCATCCACCTGGGCCACGCGGTCAACAAGATCCTCAAGGACATCATCGTCAAGTCGAAGACGCTGGCCGGCTTCGATGCGCCCTACATCCCCGGCTGGGACTGCCACGGCCTGCCGATCGAAATCGCGATCGAGAAGAAGTGGGGCAAGGTGGGCACCAAGCTCGACGCCGCCGCGTTCCGCCAGAAGTGCCGCGAGTACGCGACCGAGCAGATCGAGGTGCAGCGCCGCGACTTCAAGCGCCTGGGCGTGCTGGGCGACTGGGAGCATCCCTATCGCACCCTCGACTTCAGCTTCGAGGCCGACGAGATCCGCGCCCTGTCCAAGGTCGTGGAAAACGGCCACCTGCTGCGCGGCGTGAAGCCCGTGTACTGGTGCTTCGACTGCGGCAGTGCGCTGGCCGAGGCCGAGATCGAATACCAGGACAAGGTGTCCCCGGCGATCGACGTGGCGTACGCCGCGCGCAACCCGCAGCAGGTCAGCCGCGCCTTCGGCAGCGAGCTGCCGGAAGGCGTGGAGGTGGCGCTGCCGATCTGGACCACCACGCCGTGGACCCTGCCCGCGTCGCTGGCGATCTCGCTGGGGCCGGAGCTGCCCTATGTGCTGGTGGAAGGCCCGGCCAAGGCCGACGGCACGCGCCGCTGGCTGGTGCTGGCCGAAGCGCTGGCGGAGAAGGCGCTGAAGCGCTACGGCGTGGACGAGGTCGTCGTGCTTGGCCATGCGACCGGCGAGAAGCTGGAAGGCATGCTGTTCGGTCATCCGTTTTATGCCGAGCGCGACATCCCGGTGCTGCTGGGCGACCACGTCAGCGCCGAGGACGGCACCGGCGCCGTGCACACCGCGCCCGGCCACGGCCAGGAAGACTTCGTGGTGTCGCAGAAATACGGCCTGGTGGGCAAGGTCAGCGCCGCACAGCTGAACCCGGTCGATGGGCGCGGCGTCTATTTGCCGTCCACGCCGCCGGCGGGCGGGGTGGACCTGACCCAGCTGCACGTCTGGAAGGCGAACGACGCGCTGGTGGATGTGCTGCGCGACAACGGCGCGCTGCTGGCCTTCAGCAAGCTCACCCACAGCTACCCGCACTGCTGGCGGCACAAGACGCCGATCGCGTTCCGCGCCACCCCGCAGTGGTTCATCTCGATGGACCAGGCGCACCTGCGCCGCGATGCGCTGGACGCGATCAGGACGGTGAAGTGGTACCCGGAGTGGGGCCAGGCGCGCATCGCCGGCATGGTCGAGGGCCGCCCGGACTGGACGATCTCGCGCCAGCGCACCTGGGGCGTGCCGATCGCGCTGTTCGTCCACCGCGAGACCGGTGACATCCATCCGCGCAGCGTCGAGCTGATGCGGCAGGTGGCCGACCGCGTGGAGCAGGGCGGTATCGACGTATGGTATTCGCTGGATGCCGCCGAGCTGCTGGGCGAGGAGGCCGCGCACTACGACAAGATCACCGACATCCTCGACGTCTGGTTCGACTCCGGCGTCACCCATGAAGGCGTGCTGGCCGCGCGCGGACTGGGCAAGCCGGCCGACCTGTACCTGGAAGGTTCCGACCAGCACCGCGGCTGGTTCCAGTCCTCGCTGCTCACCGGCGTGGCCATCGACAAGGCGGCGCCCTACCGGCAGTGCCTCACCCATGGCTTCACCGTGGACGAGCACGGCCGCAAGATGTCGAAGTCGCTGGGCAACGGCATCGAGCCGCAGGACATCATGAAGACGCTGGGCGCCGACATCCTGCGCCTGTGGATCGCCTCCGCCGACTACAGCAACGAGATGTCGCTGTCGCAGGAGATCCTCAAGCGCAACGCCGACGCCTATCGCCGCATCCGCAACACCGCGCGCTTCCTGCTGGGCAACCTGCACGGCTTCGACCCGGCGCGCCACCTGCCGCCGCTGGACCGCATGGTGGCGTTGGACCGCTGGATCGTGCACCGCGCCTGGCAGGTGCAGGAAGAAATCGCCGCGGCGTACGCGAACTACGACTTCGCGGCGGTGGTGCAGGCGCTGATGAACTTCTGCAGCGTGGACCTCGGCTCCCTGTACCTCGACGTGACCAAGGACCGCCTGTACACGATGCCGGAGGACTCGGCCGGCCGCCGCAGCGCGCAGGGCGCGATGTACCGCATCGCCGAAGCCTTCGCGCGCTGGATCGCGCCGGTGCTGAGCTTCACCGCCGACGAGATGTGGGGCCACCTGCCGGGCGAGCGCGCCGGCAACGTGCTGCTGGCGACCTGGTACGAGGGCCTGGCGCCGCTACCGGGCGACGCCCCGCTGTCCGAGCGCGATTTCGAAGGCCTGCTGGAGCTGCGCGAGCAGGTCACCCGCGCGCTGGAGCCGCTGCGCGCGGAGGGCCGCATCGGCGCCGCGCTGGAGGCGGAGATCGAACTGCGCTGCAACGTGGCCGACCAGAACTGGCTGGCGCCGCTCGCCGACGAGCTGCGCTTCCTGCTGATCACCGGCGACGTCCGGGTGGTGCCGGATGCCGAGGCCAAGGGCGTGATCGGCGTGCTGGCGCAGCCGACCACCAAGCCCAAGTGCGTGCGCTGCTGGCACCACCGCGAGGACGTGGGCGCGCATGCGGCGCACCCGCTGCTGTGCGGGCGCTGCGTGGCGAACGTCGACGGTCCGGGTGAAGAGAGGACGTGGTTCTGATGGCCGCTCCGACCGCTCCCAAGCCGAACGCGCTGCCGTGGCTGGCGGTGTCCGCGCTGGTGCTCGGCCTCGACCAGTGGTCGAAGGCCTGGGTGCTGCGCGCGCTGCCGGAGTTCACCGCCGTGCCGGTGATCGACGGGTTCTGGAACTGGTACCGCACCTACAACACCGGCGCGGCCTTCAGCTTCCTGGCCGATGCCGGTGGCTGGCAGAAGTACGTCTTCATGGTGCTGGCCTTCGGCATCAGCGGCCTGATGGCCTGGATGCTGGCGCGCACGCCGCGCGGCGACTGGAAGCAGGCGCTGCCGCTGTCGCTGGTGATCGGCGGCGCGGTCGGCAACGTGATCGACCGCTTCCTGCACGGCCACGTGGTCGATTTCATCCAGTGGCACGTCGGCGAGCACTACTGGCCCGCGTTCAACATCGCCGACTGCGCGGTGGTGGGCGGTGCCATCGGCATCGCGCTGTTCGGTCTGCTGGCGGGCAAGCCCGCGCCGAAGGGCGGATAATCCCGGCATGGACGTCCTGCTCGCCAATCCGCGCGGCTTCTGCGCCGGCGTCGACCGCGCCATCGAGATCGTCAAGCGCACGCTGGAGGTCTTCGGTGCGCCGATCTACGTGCGCCACGAGGTCGTGCACAACAAGTTCGTGGTCGACGACCTCAAGGCGCGCGGCGCGGTGTTCGTCGAGGAACTCGATGAGGTGCCGGACGGCGCCACCGTCGTGTTCAGCGCCCACGGCGTCTCGCAGGCCGTGCGCGCCGAGGCCGAACGCCGCGGGCTGAAGGTCTTCGACGCCACCTGCCCGCTGGTCACCAAGGTGCACCTGGAGGTCAGCCGCACCAGCCGGCGCGGCCGCGACATGGTGCTGATCGGCCATGCCGGCCATCCGGAGGTGGAAGGCACGATGGGGCAGTGGCGCGTGGACGGGGAAGCCGGCCGCATCCACCTGGTCGAGGACCTCGACGACGTCGCCGCGCTGGAACTGGACCAGCCCGAGAACTGCGCCTACACCACCCAGACCACGCTCAGCGTGGACGACACCCGCGACGTCATCGCCGCGCTGAAAGCGAAATACCCCGCCATCCAGGGGCCGAAGCACGACGACATCTGCTACGCCACCCAGAACCGCCAGGATGCCGTGCGCGAGCTGGTCCAGGGTGGCTGCGACGCGGTCCTGGTGGTCGGTTCGCCCAATTCGTCGAATTCCAACCGGCTGCGCGAGCTGGCCGAGCGCGAGGGCGCCGCGGCCTGGTTGATCGACAACGCCGGCCAGATCGACCCCGCCTGGATCACCGGGCGCCGCCGGGTCGGCGTCACCGCCGGCGCCTCGGCGCCGGAAGTGCTGGTGCGCGGGGTGCTGGAGCGCCTGCATGCGCTGGGGGCCGCCGACGTGCGCGAGCTGCACGGCGAGCCCGAGAGCATGGTGTTCGCCCTCCCCAAGGAGCTGCGGCAGCTGGCGCCCTGACCCGGCACCGGCTACAATCGCCGGCCTCGCCGGAATAGCTCAGTTGGTAGAGCGGCGCATTCGTAATGCGTAGGTCGCAGGTTCGACTCCTGTTTCCGGCACCAAGTGTGACCCCCGAAGGCCGCCCCGCAAGGGCGGCCTTCGTATTTCCGGCGTGATGGCGCGTGGATGACGGGACCCGGGCGAGGACGGTCCGGTCGCGTCCGTCTCGGCAATTGCGACGCCCGCCGGCTAAAGTCTCCGCTATCCCCGGACCCTGATCGATCGATGCCCAAGCCCTCCGCCAGCACGCCCGCCGCCAAGCGCCGCACCGCCTACGTCTGCGGTGAGTGCGGTGCCGACTACGCCAAGTGGCAGGGCCAGTGCGAGGCCTGCGGGGCGTGGAACACGCTGTCGGAGATCGCGCTGGAAACGGCGGCGCAGGCCAAGTCGCCGGCCTCGCGCCGGAGCGGCTGGGCGGGCAAGGTGGACGCGCCGAAGATCATGGCGCTGGCGGACGTGCAGCTGGACGCGCGCGCGCGCGCCTCGACCGGCATCGGCGAGTTCGACCGGGTGCTGGGCGGCGGGCTCGCGGAGGGCGCGGTGGTGCTGGTGGGCGGCGACCCCGGCATCGGCAAGTCCACCCTGCTGCTGCAGGCGCTGGCGCAGATGGCACCGGCCTGGGCCGGCCTGTACGTCACCGGCGAGGAGTCGCTGGCGCAGGTGGCCGGGCGCGCGCAGCGCCTCGGGCTGCCGCTGGAGGGCCTGCAGGCGCTGGCCGAAACCTGCGTGGAGCGCATCCTCGAGCACGCCATGGCCGCCAGGCCGCGGCTGCTGATCGCCGACTCCATCCAGACCCTGTGGACCGACACGCTCACCGCCGCGCCGGGCTCGGTGTCGCAGGTGCGTGAATCCGCCGCCCGGCTGGTGCGCTTCGCCAAGGAAACCGGCACCGCCGTGTTCCTGGTCGGGCACGTCACCAAGGAGGGCGGTATCGCCGGTCCGCGCGTGCTGGAGCACATGGTGGACGCGGTGCTGTATTTCGAAGGCGATTCCGGCAGCCGCTTCCGCGTGCTGCGTGCCTTCAAGAACCGCTTCGGTGCGGTCAACGAGCTGGGCGTGTTCGCGATGTCGGACGGTGGCCTGCGCGAGGTGTCCAACCCGTCAGCGATCTTCCTGTCCGGCATGGGCGCGCCGCAGCCGGGCAGCTGCGTGATGGTCACGCGCGAAGGCACCCGTCCGCTGCTGGTGGAGGTGCAGGCGCTGGTGGATGCTTCGCCACTGTCGAATCCGCGTCGCGTCGTCGTCGGCCTGGAAGGCAACCGGCTGGCCATGCTGCTGGCGGTCCTGCACCGCCACGGCGGGGTGATGGTGGGCGACCAGGACGTGTTCGTGAACGTGGTCGGCGGCATCCGCGTGCAGGAAACCGCCGCCGACCTGCCGGTGCTGCTGGCGGTGCTGTCGTCGCTGCGCGACGCGCCGCTGGCCGGCAAGACCATCGCCTTCGGCGAGGTGGGCCTGAGCGGCGAGATCCGCCCGGTGCCGAATGGCGAGGAGCGCCTCAAGGAGGCGGCCACCCACGGGTTCAAGCGCGCCATCGTGCCAAAGGCCAATGCCCCCAAGTCGGGCAGCTACAAGGGCATGGAGGTGGTGGCGGTGGAGCGGTTGGCGGACGCGCTGGAACAGGCCTGAGGACGCGCCGGAAGCGTGACGATCGTCACGATGACCGGCGGCACTGGGGCGGGCGGGGGCGCCGCGCCACAGTGGGGGCCACGTTTGCAGCCTGATGCTTTCCGATGCGACTGACCGCCCGCGCGCGCTGCGCCGCCTTTCTGCTCCTGTTGCTGTCGCCGCTGGCCGCCAGTGCGGCAGGCGCGCCCGCCAAGCCCGCCAAGCCCGCCGCGGTGGGCGCTGGCGCCCTGCCGGCGATTGCCCTGGCGCGCGCGCCGGACGGCCGCTGGACCGTGCGCTACGCCTTGCCCGCGCCCGCGACCCGGCTGGTGTTTTCCCGGCCCGACACCCACGGCACCCGCGCCCGTGACTGGGCGCCGCTGGATCCCGCCTTCCGGATCGCCGTCGAGGACGGCATCGAGGTGGTGCGTCGCCGGGACGGCAGGGCGTTCCGTGAAGCCGCATTCGCCATGCGTCCGCTGTACGTGTCGCTGGAGAAGGACTACGCGCCGTTCTCGCCGTTCGGCGATGGCGGGCTGCTGCTCTACACCGGCCGCTTCCATGCCTGCGCGGACCGCTGCGATGGCCTGGACGCGCCGGCGTGGCGGCTCACCCTGGTCCCGCCGGCGAACCAGCACGCCATCGTCGGCGGCCGGGTGGTGGACGCGGTGGACGTGCTGGATGGCGAAGATGGCACCAACCTCTACGTGGGCAGCGCCGTGCCCGTGGAGACGCCGGACGTGGTGGCGGTGATCGATGCGGCGATGCCCACGGACATCCGCACGCGGATGACGACGCTGCTGCCGCGCCTGATGGCGGTGTATGCAGGACAGCTGGGCGCGCTGCCGACAAAACCCATGCTGTTCGCCTCCCGCGATGCCGCCCATCCGGGCGGAGGCTACGGCTACCAGGGCGGCACGTTGCCGGGCCAGGTGTTCATGCACATCTACGGCGACAACCCGGCATTCGCCACGCCGGCGTTCGCCGGGCGGCTGGACGCGTTCTTCGCCCACGAGGCGGCGCACCTGTACCAGCATTACCCCGAGGCCGCCCAGGCCGACACCTGGATCCACGAGGGCGGCGCGGATGCGCTGGCGGCGGTGGCCTTGCGCCAGCTGGGCGAGGGCGATCCCGCCGCGGTGCCCGCGCAGCTGGCGCAGGCGCGGACGGCGTGCGCCACCAGCCTTGCCGCCGGGCCGCTGGCGGAGGCCGGGACGCGCGGTGATTTCGATGCCTACTACCGCTGCGGCTTCGTCCTGCAGATGGCGGTGGATGCGGCGGTGCGCCGCGCATCGAACGGACAGTGCGACCTGTTCTGCGTGTGGCGGGACTTCCAGGGGCGCGTGCGGAACGGTGCGCCGTGGAACGGTGCCACCTTCATCGCGGCGGCGCGCTCGCGTGGTGGCGATGCGGTGGCGGAGTTCCTGCGTGCCGCCATCGAGGGCCGGACGGAGGCCCCGGGCGCGCTGCTGGCGTCCGGCATGGCCGCCGCCGGCTTGTCTGCCGCCGACTGAGGCGTCGGGCGCCGCTCAGTGGCCGCCGGCCGCGGCGGCCCCGCCGGTCTTCGCGCCGAACGGCGGCCGGGCCAGCCAGACGAACACGATGACGCAGAGGAAGATGATTCCGAGCAAATGGAAGATCTCGTTGAAGCCGAGCTGCGCCGCCTGGTTCGAGATCATCCGCTCCAGCACGGCCGCGCCGCGCTGCATGTCGCCGCCGCCGTACTGCGCCACCGCCTGCATCGCGGTCGGATCCAGCGCCGACACGCGCTCGGTCAGGTGGGCGTGGTGCACCGCACCGCGTTCGCTCCACGCATAGGTGGTCAGCGAGGCGGCGAAGCTGCCGCCCAGGGTGCGCACGAACGTGGCGAGGCCGGAGCCGGCGGCGATCTCGTGCGGCTCCAGGTCGGACAGCAGGATCTGCAGCACCGGCATGAAGAACAGCGCCACGCCCAGGCCCTGGAACAGCTGCACCAGCGCCACGTGGTGGAAGTCCACGTCGAGGTTGAAGTGCGAACGCGCGAAGCTGGTCAGCGACATCGCGATGAAGGCGAAGCTGGCCAGGATGCGCAGGTCGAAGCGGCTGGCGTACTTGCCGACGAAGGGGGTCAGGATCACCGGCAGGATGCCGATGGGCGCCGTGGCGAACCCGGCCCAGATGGCGGTGTAGCCCAGGTTGCGCTGCAGCCATAGCGGCACAAGGATGCCGACGCTGAAGAACGCGCCGTAGGCCACCATCATCGCGATGGTGCCGGAGCGGAAATTGCGGTGCCGGAACAGGCGCAGGTTGACGATCGGGTCCTTGTCGGTCAGCTCCCAGATCACGAACACCGCCAGCGCGATCGCTGAAATGATTGCCAGCGCGACGATGGTGGGCGAGGAGAACCAGTCCTCGTCGTTGCCCAGGTCCAGCAGCACCTGCAGCGCGCCCACGCCGACCACCAGCGTGGCCAGGCCGATGTAATCCATCTTCGGCTTTTCCAGCCGCTCCGGCCGGCCCTTCAGCTGCCGGCCGACCACGGTGCTGGCGAAGATGCCGATGGGAATGTTGATGAAGAAGATCCATTCCCAGCTGTAGTTGTCGGTGATCCAGCCGCCCAGGATCGGCCCGGCGATCGGCGCCACCACGGTCACCATCGCCAGCAGCGCGATCGCCTGCCCGCGCTTGGCGGGCGGATAGATCGACAGCAGCAGCGCCTGCGTCACCGGGTACATCGGGCCGGCCACGAAGCCCTGCAGGGCGCGGGCGACCACCAGCAGGCCCATGCTGTGGGCGATGCCGCACAGGAACGAGGCGAACACGAACGCCAGCGTGGACCACATGAACAGCTTGCGCTCGCCGAAGTGGCGGGTCAGCCAGCCGGTCAGCGGCAGCGCGATCGCGGTGCTGACCGCGAACGAGGTGATCACCCACGTGGCCTGGTTGGCGCTGCCGCCAAGGTTGCCGGAGATCGCCGGCAGCGACACGTTGGCGATGGTGGTGTCCAGCACCTGCATGAAGCTGGCCAGCGCCAGCCCGAGCGTGGTCAACGCCACGTTGGGCGGGCGGAAATCGGAGGGCTTCGCCGTGGCTTCGCGGCCGGGCGGCAGGCCCATCGATTCTTCTTCCTGGGCGATGGTGTTGGCCATGGGGGCTCGTTGCTAGAGAAGGTGCAGGAGCGGCAGCGCGATGGCTGCCGGCCGGGCGGGATCCGTCACCCAAGGGGGGAGGGGGAGGGAACGGGGCGCCGCCGGCGCGACTCCTGCGAAGGGGGTCAGGACGCGCGGCCCTGCGGCAGGTTGCCGGCGATGATGCGTTCGATCAGCGCGTCGGCGTCGTGCAGCTGGCGGGCATAGGCGTCGGTGGTCAGCACCGGCTTGTCGGCGGGGGCGGCCGGCAGCACGGGGCCGTCCTGGTCGTGGACGTCCACGTCCACCGCCATGCTCATGCCGAGGCGCAGCGGGTGGTCGCGCAGCTGCTTGGGATCCAGCTGGATGCGCACCGGGATGCGCTGCACGATCTTGATCCAGTTGCCGCTCGCGTTCTGCGCCGGCAGCAGGGCGAATGCACTGCCGGTGCCGAGGCCCAGGCTGACCAGCTTGCCGTTGAAGGTCACGTCGTCGCCATAGACGTCGGCGGTCAGCGTCACCGGCTGGCCCAGGCGCATGTTGTGCAGCTGGGTTTCCTTGAAGTTGGCATCCACCCACACGTCCTGCAGCGGGATCACCGCCATCAGCGCGCCACCCGGCTGCACGCGCTGGCCCAGCTGCACGCTGCGCTTGGCGACGAAGCCGTCGACCGGCGCCACGATGGCCGCGCGCTGCACGTTGAGGTAGGCCTGGCGCAGCTGCGCGGCGGCGGCCTGCACCTGCGGCTGGCTGGCCACGGTGGTGGCGTCAACGAGCGCGCGGTTGCGCGAGAGCTGTCCGCGCGAGGCCGACAGCGCGGCTTCCGCGGCCTTCAGCTGCGCCTGCGCATGCGCCAGCTCCTCGGAAGACACCGCGCCGCTGGCGACCAGCCCGCTGCGCCGCGCGACGTCGGCGCGTGCCTGCTGCAGCGCCACTTCGCGCGCGGCGATGTCGGCCTGCGCGCTGTCCACGCTGCTGAAGAGGCCGCGGACCTGGCGCACCGTCGCCGCGAGGTTGGCTTCGGCCTGCGCCAGCGCCACCTGCGCGTCGTTCGGATCGAGCTGCACCAGCACCTGGCCGGCTTTCACCCGCATGCCGTCGTCGGCGTTGATGGAGACCACCGTGCCCGGCGTCTGCGCGGTGATGCTGACGATGTTGCCCTGCACGTAGGCGTCGTCGGTGTCCTGGTGCCAGCGGGCGACCAGCAGGTAGTAGGCGAGCCAGGCGATGCCGGCGACGATGACGACGGCCAGCAGGACCAGCAGCGCGCGGCGGCGCTTGCCCTGCGCGGGCGTCCGCGTGACCTGCGAGGGCGGCAGCGGAGCGGCCGGGCCGGTGGAGGTGTTCGGAGTGGATTCGGTGGTCATGGGGGCGCGTCAGTGGGAGGCGATGGGGGCGGGCGCGGTGGCGGCGATGCCGCCGCCCAGCGCCTGATCGAGGTCGATGGCCGCGGCGTAGCGCAGGCTGCGCACGGCGGCCAGCTGTTGCTCCGCCTGCAGCAGCGGCTTGCGGGCCGCCAGCAGGTCCAGCCGGTTGGCCAGCCCGGCGCGCTGGCGCTGTTCCACCACCTGCGCGGCGGCGGCGGCGGCGCTGCGGGCCTGTTCCAGCGCGGCCGCCTGGGCGTCCAGCGCGCGGATGGCCTGCACGGCGTCGGTGACCTGGCGCAGGCCATCGACGACGGTCCGGTTGTAGTCGGCCACGGCGAGGTCGTAGTCGGCGTCGCGTGCGGCGAGGTTGCTGCGCAGCTGGCCGCCGTCGAAGATCGGCAGGCTCAGCGCGGGACCGCCGAAGCCGAGGAAGGCATCGCTGTCGAACAGGCCGCTGAAACCGGTGGCGGCAAGCCCGATCAGCCCGCTGAGGTCGATGCTGGGGCGGAACCGCGCCTTGGCCGACGCGATGCCCTGCGCGGCGGCTTCCACGCGCCAGCGGGCGGCGACCACGTCCGGGCGATGGCCGAGCAGTTCGCTGGGCAGCACCGACGGCAGCGCCGGCGCCGGGGTCTCGAGCAGATGCGGACGCTGGATCGCCAAGCCGCGGTCTGGGCCTTGCCCCAGCAGCGCGGCCAGCGCGTTGCGCAGCGCGTCGATGCGCTGCTGCGCGGCGTCGGCCTGCGCCTTGGCGGCGGCGGCCATGGCCTCGTTGCCGCGCAGCGCGGCCTGGTTGTCCAGGCCGGCGGCGATGCGCTGTTTGCCGAGCGCGACGAGGTCGTCGGCGCGGGCCTGTTCGCGGCGGGCGAGGTCGAGGTCGTCGAAGGCCTGGGCCAGTGCGACGTAGCTGCGCGCCACGTTCGCCGCCAGTGAGAGCCGTGCGGCCTGCGCGTCGACCTCGCTGGCGCGGGCCTGGCCCAGTGCCGCCTGCGCGTCGGCGCGCTTGCCGCCCCAGACATCGAGCGGCCAGTCGAACTTCAGGGTCAGCACGGCGTTGTGCAGCAGCTGGCCGCCCAGGTCCTCGCCGGCCAGGCCGGCGGGCAACTGCGCCACCGCGTATTGCGCACTGCCGCCCAGGGTGGGCTTGCGCGCCGCTTCGGCCAGGCCGGCCTGTGCCTGCGCCTTGCGGACGCGCGCCGCCGCGGCGTCCAGCGAAGGGGAGCCGGCCAGGGCTTCATCGACCAGCGCATCGAGTTGGGCGTCGCCGAATGCGGTCCACCAGCGCTCGGCGGGCCAGGCGGCGGCGGAGAGCGGGGCGCCGGACAGGGCGCGTCCGGCCTCGAGGGTGGCCGCATCGCGCGGCGTGCCCTGCGGGGCCAGGCCCGCGCTGCTGGCACAGCCGGCCAGCAGCAGGGCGCCACCCAGGGCGAAGGCGAGGGGAGAGAGTCGGGGCATGGGGGTCAGTCCGGGGAAAGCAGGTTGTCGCGGGCCTGCTCCAGCAGGCGGATGAGCTGGGCACGGGTCGCATCGTCCATGCCGTCCAGCGCGCGTTCGCGCACGCGGCGGCCGCACTGGTCGACGTCCCGCCACATGTCGCGGCCGGCGTCGGTCAGGTGGATGTGCAGGGCGCGGCGGTCGCGGGGGTCGGCCACGCGGGCCAGCAGGCCGCGGGCCTCCAGCTTGTCCAGCAGGCGGGTCATCGCGCCGGGGTTGAGGTCGGCGGCGCGGGCCAGGTCGGTGACGCTGGCGGTGGTGCCGTCGGCCAGCTTCTTGATGGCGATGTACTGGCTGAAGGTCAGGTCATGCCCGGCCTGCGCCAGCTCGCGCTCCATCCGCGCCCACATGGCGTCGCGCAGCTGACGGAACAGCAGCCCCAGGGTGGAGCCGCTGCAGGGGCCGGCGGAGGTGGATGGGTCGTTCATGGGGCGGCATATTGCTGCCCCATGCAATATTTGTCAATGCAATTATTCGATCTGCAATCGTATTCCCGGACGCATCATCCCAGCAGTCTGGCCAGCGCCGTGGCCGCGCGGTCGGCCTCCTGCAGGTCCAGCGGGACATCCGGCGCAAGGCCTTCGATCTCATTGGTGCCGTTGTCGAGGAAGCGGGCGCAGTTGGGCATCCACACGTCCACCGGCACGACCCGCAGCCGCACCGGGTCGCCGCCGTTGACGTAGCCGCAGCCGGCCCCGGCGGTGCGCGCGCCGACCACCGTCGCCACCCGGTTCTGCTGCAGCCAGGCCACGAAATCCTCGGCCGCGGAGCCGGTGCCGCGGTCGGCCAGCACCAGCAGCGGTCCGCGCCACGTGCCGTCGCCCTGCAGGGTGGCCCGGGCGTTGCTGCCGGGGGCGAACACCTCGCAGGGCGGCCGCCGGCCCTGCCAGACGGCGCTGCGATCGCAGGTGGCGCCGACGATGCGCGGCTCGCGGCGCGAGAGGGGTTTGTCCGTCATCAGGGCGATCACCTCGGACACCCATTCGGTGCCGCCGCCGTTGCCACTGACATCGACCAGCAGGCGGGTGGCGCCTTCGGTGCGCAGGCGGGCGATGGCCTGCCGCAGGGCCGCCTGCTGGCGTGCGCGCACCGCCAGCTTGAGCGCGCGCTCGCCGATGCCGGGTCGGAACACCGCCCGGCATGCGGCCAGGTAGCGGTCCTCGCCGAACTGGGCGATGCGCAGCACCCCGGTGGCGCCGACGAGGCCGATGGGGAAGTCGCCGCCGCCGAGCGGGCGCCAGCCCGGCAGCCGCGCGAACGGGGCGCGGAACGCGTGGTCGCCCTCCTCGTAGCCCGCGGCCTCGCAGTCCTGGCCGGCCGGCGGGTCGATGTCCTCGGCAGTCGCAGCGGCGGTCGCAACCGTTGGGGCCGCCGCCGGACGTTCGCCCGGCCGCAGGCGGAAGTGGGGATCGTCGAAGCGGTGCACGAAGCCGCGCAGCGCGAGGAAGGCGCGCACATGCGAATGGGCGTCGCGCAGCGCAGCGGTCGTCTCGCGATCGAGCGCCGGGAGGTCGATCCCGCGCCGCGCCACCTGCCAGTCGAGGTTGGCGTAGCCCTGCGCCATGGCGTGCTTGAGGCGCCCGTAATCGGCCAGCCAGGGGTCCGGGTCGTAGGTGGCCACGTCCACCGCGATCGCGCCCGCCACCAGCAGCGCCAGCGCGATGCCGCTGCGCCGCAGCCAGGTCCTTGCCTTCGCCATGTCCCGCTCCCGCTGCCTGAGTTGCGGGGAGTCTGGCCACGGGAGCCGGGGTTTCACAGCGGAGTGCGACGAAGCGCCGCCACCGGCGACGAAGCGGCGTGGCGAGGCCTCAGCCGGGGCGGTGCAGGACCAGTTCCAGTACGAACTTGCTGCCGAAGAAGGCCAGCACCAGCAGCGCCATCGCCGCCAGCGTCCAGCGCACCGCGCGCGCGCCGCGCCAGCCGTGGCGCCAGCGGCCCAGCAGCAGGGCGCCAAACGCCAGCCACGACAGCACGCTGAGCACCGTCTTGTGGACCAGATGCTGCGCCAGCAGGTTCTCGACGAACAGCACGCCGGTCAGCAGGGTCGCGGTGAGCAGCACGAAGCCGACGGCGATCGTGCGGAACAGCAGGGTTTCCAGCTCGGTCAGCGGCGGCAGGGCGCGCAGCCACGCGTGGAATTCGCGTCGCCGCAGCGCGCGCTCCTGCGCCCACAGGAACACCGCCAGCAGCGCGGCCAGTGCCAGCGTGGCGTAGGCCAGCAGCGCGAGCCACGCATGCAGCAGCAATCGCCAGTCCAGCGCCTCGGTGGGTCCGGAATGGCCGTAGAGCTGGTAGGCCAGCAGGGCGATGCCGGCGATCGGGAAGACCACCACGCCCAGCGCCCGCATCCGGCCGGTGGCGCCCACCAGCGCGGTCAGTGCCGCCATGCCCAGGCCCACCAGCGAGAGTGCGCCGAAGAAGTGCAGGTCATTGGCGCCGCGCCATTCCCAGACCGCCCAATGCACGCTGGCGTGCAGCAGCAGCGCGAGGATGGCGGGCAGCAGCCAGCCGCGTCCGGTGCCGGCGGCGCCGCGGCGGGCGTCCTGCGCCAGCCAGGCGGCGGCGGCCAGATAGAGGGCGAGCGCGGTCAGGGGGATCCACATGCGCGAAGTGTCGCACAGGCGGTCGCCGGCCCAGAACGGCCGGCTCCCGGAACGGCGCGGCGGGGGATGGGGCGGGGTTTGCTGCCGCTATACTTGCGTGTTCCCGCTTTCCCGTCGAAAGGTCGTCCCCGCGTGTTCGAATCCCTGACCCAGCGCCTGTCCGGCACCGTCGAGCGCCTGCGCGGCCGCGGCCGCCTGACCGAATCCAACATCAGCGAAGCCGTGCGCGAGGTCCGCATCGCGCTGCTCGAGGCCGACGTGGCCCTGCCGGTGGTGCAGGCACTGGTCCAGCGCATCAAGGTGCGGGCGGTCGGCCAGGAAGTCATGCGTTCGCTGACGCCGGGCCAGGTGCTGGTGCGCATCGTCCGCGACGAGCTGGCCGCGGTGATGGGCGCGCAGGCGTCCGACCTCAACCTCAACGTGCCGGCGCCGGCGGTCATCCTGATGGCCGGCCTGCAGGGCGCGGGCAAGACCACCACCGTGGGCAAGCTCGCCAAGCACCTGAAGGAGAAGCGCAAGAAGAAGGTGATGGTGGTGTCGGCGGACGTCTACCGCCCGGCCGCCATCGAGCAGCTGCAGACGCTGGCGGGGCAGGTGGGCGTGGCGTTCTTCCCGTCCGACGCCGCCCAGAAGCCCGAGGCCATCGTCAAGGCCGCCATCGACGAGGCGCGCAAGACCTTCGTCGACGTGCTGATCGTCGATACCGCCGGCCGCACCAGCATCGACGACGCGATGATGGCCGAGATCAAGGCGCTGCACGGCGCGGTGAACCCGGTCGAAACCCTGTTCGTGGTCGACTCCATGACCGGCCAGGACGCCGCGGTCACCGCCAAGCACTTCGGCGAGGCGCTGCCGCTGACCGGCGTGGTGCTCACCAAGACCGACGGCGACGCCCGCGGCGGCGCGGCGCTGTCCGTGCGCTACGTCACCGGCAAGCCGATCAAGTTCGTGGGCGTGGGCGAGAAGCCCGACGGCCTGGACGTGTTCCATCCCGACCGCGCCGCCGGTCGCATCCTCGACATGGGCGACGTGCTGTCGCTGGTGGAGCAGGTCGAGGCGCAGGTCGACAAGGACAAGGCCGCCAAGCTCGCCGAGAAGGTCGCCAAGGGCAAGAAGTTCGACCTCAACGACATGCGCGACCAGCTGGAGCAGATGCAGGCCATGGGCGGCCTGCACGGGCTGATGGACAAGCTGCCGGGCGTCGGCCAGTTGCCCGATGCGGTGAAGCAGCAGGTCACCGGCAAGGAAGTGCCGCGCATGATCGCCATCATCAACTCGATGACGAAGAAAGAGCGCCGCAACCCCGACCTGCTCAACGGCTCCCGCCGCGCCCGCGTGGCCCGCGGCGCCGGCCTGACCCCGGCCGACGTCAACAAGGTGCTCAAGCAGTACCAGCAGATGGAAAAGATGATGGGCAAGCTGGGCCGCGGCGGCATGAAGGGCATGATGCGCGGCCTGTCCGGGATGATGGGCGGACGCGGCGGCCTGCCGTTCCGCTGAGGCGGCATGTGGCGTTCTGGGCCGGTTTCGCCGGGCCCGGTCCCCGTTGTCCGGCACGCGTGGCTTGGCTGGTCACGGGATTCCCGCTATACTTGGCGGCTTACCCGGCCATCCCGGCCGCTGGGCAACACCGAGAAACCGCAATGGTCAAGATTCGCCTTACCCGTGGCGGCGCCAAGAAGCGCCCGTTCTACCACATCATCGTCACCGACAGCCGCAGCGCCCGCGACGGCCGCAACATCGAGCGCGTCGGCTTCTACAACCCGGTGGCGCAGGGTCAGGAAAAGCGCGTCGAGCTGAACCTCGAGCGCATGAAGTTTTGGGTCGACAACGGCGCCCAGCTGACCGAGAAGGTTGCCGACCTGTACAAGCAGGCCGCCAAGGCCGCCTGAGTCCGTCGGGCCGCCATCGCGCAGCCCCACGTCTCGCTTCCATGGACGCACCGGACAACAGCCAGCGGATGATCCCCGTGGGCCGGCTGCACGGTGCGTTCGGCGTGCGCGGCGAAGTGAAGCTGGAAAGCTACACCGACCCCGCCCGCGCCATCGCCGGCTACCAGCCTTGGACCTTGCGCGACGCCCGCGGCGTCGAGCGTGCCTGCGAGGGGGCCAAGGTGCGCGAAGGGGCGAAAGGCCTCATCGCCACCTTGCCCGGGATCGCTGATCGCGATGCCGCGGACGCGCTACGCGGCACCGAGGTGCTGGTGCCGCGTGACGCGCTGCCGCCGACGGCGCCCGGCGAGTACTACTGGGTGGACCTCGAAGGCCTGCGCGTGGTCAACGTCGAAGGCGTGGACTTCGGTCGCGTCGCCTACCTGTTCGACAACGGCGCCAACCAGGTGCTGGTGGCGCAGGGCGACCGCGAGCGGATGATTCCGTTCGTGCAACCCGATTACGTCCGCGCGGTGGACCTCGCCGCCGGCGTCGTCACCGTCGACTGGGACGCGGAGTTCTGACCCGCGCCGTCGCGGCGCGCCCCTGCGCGACCGTGGCGATCCCCCACCGGAGAGGCCATGCGCTTCGACATCGTCAGCCTGTTCCCCGAATTCGTCGCCCAGCTGGCCTCCCACGGCGTGGTGGGGCGTGCGGGCGAGCGCGGCCTGCTGTCGATCCACGGCTGGAATCCGCGCGACCATGCGGAGGGCAACTACCGCCGCGTCGACGACCGCCCCTTCGGAGGCGGTCCCGGCATGGTGATGCTGGTCGATCCCCTGCGTGCGGCGATCGGCGCGGCCCGCGCGGCCGATCCCGCCCCGGCGCGGGTGGTCTACCTGAGCCCGCAGGGGCGCCGGCTCGACCAGCGCAAGGTGCGCGAGCTGGCGGCGCTGCCGCGGCTGGTGCTGCTGTGCGGGCGCTACGAGGGCGTCGACGAGCGCCTGCTGCAGGCCGAAGTCGATGAGGAGCTGTCGATCGGCGATTACGTGCTGTCCGGCGGCGAACTGGCCGCGGCGGTGCTGGTGGACGCGGTGGCCCGGCTGCTGGACGGGGCGCTCAACGATGCGGAGTCCGCGGCCCAGGACAGCTTCGAGGGCGACGGCCTGCTGGATTGCCCGCATTACACCCGGCCGGTGCAGCACGCCCTGGGCACGGTGCCGGAGGTGCTGCTGTCGGGCAACCACGCCGAGATCGCGCGCTGGCGCCGGCAGCAGTCGCTGGGCCGCACCTGGCTGCGCCGCCCGGACCTGCTGGACGAGGCCGCCCTGTCCAAGGCCGACCGCGCGCTGCTGGCCGCGTTCCGGGCGCAGTGGCTGGCCGCGGCCGGCGAGCCCCCGGACGGCGATGCCTAACCCATCGGCACGCAACGGAATTTCCCGCTATAATGCGCGGCTGGGCCAAGACCCAGTGCAACACCAGTGCCATGACGCGGGTCCACGTGCACTCGCGCAACAACGACTCCAACAGGCGCGTGCCAACGCACGCAACACGAATCCACAGGTTGATCCCAATGAACAAGCCCTCGATCCACACCCTCGTCCAGGACTTCGAAACCGCGCAGGCCTCGCGCCAGCTGCCTGACTTCGGTCCCGGCGACACCGTCATCGTCAACGTCAAGGTGAAGGAAGGCAACCGCGAGCGCGTGCAGGCCTACGAGGGCGTGGTGATCGGCAAGAAGAACGCCGGCCTGAACTCCGCCTTCACCGTGCGCAAGATCTCCCACGGCTTCGGCGTCGAGCGCGTGTTCCAGACCCACAGCGCCGCCATCGACTCGGTGGAAGTGAAGCGCCGCGGCGCCGTGCGCGCCAGCAAGCTGTACTACCTGCGCGGCCTGGAAGGCAAGAAGGCGCGCATCAAGGAAGACCTGGCCGGCAACGCCAAGGCCAAGGCCGCCGCGGCTGCCGCTGCTGCCGAGTAAGGCGCTTCCGCGATCCGCATGACGGCCACCTCCGGGTGGCCGTTTGCGTTTCCGGAGCAGGAGAAATCTGCGCATGCCGACTCCAGACGACACCGCCAGCGTCCGCCTCGACCTGTGGCTGTGGGCCGCGCGTTTCTTCAAGACCCGCGCGTTGGCCAAGCACGCCATCGAGACCGGCAAGGTCGAGGTGGGCGGGCAGCGGGCAAAGCCCTCGCGAGGTGTCCGGATTGGCGATGCGCTAGTGGTGCAGCGGCTGGAGGAGCGCTTCGAGGTGGACGTGCTGGCGCTCAGCTGCGTGCGCGGGCCGGCCAGCGTCGCGCAGGCCCTGTACCGCGAATCGGACGCCTCGCGGCTGGCCCGCGAGCAGGCTCGCGCGCAGCGCGCGGCCGAGCGCGCAGGCTTCCAGCCGCCCGAGACCAAGCCCGACAAGCGGGCGCGCCGGTTGATCCGCGCGCTGGGCGACATCGACATGCTGTGAGCGCGGCACCTGCCGGGCCGGTGCTCAGGGCCCCGGCGGCAGCTCCACGTTGCGCTGGAATTCGAAGATCAGCCGCGTCTCGATGTGCGCTACTTCCTCACGCTCGGTCAGCGCGCTCAGGGTGAACTGGCGCAGGTGCTCGCTGTCGCGCACGCCGACGTGGGCGAGGAAATCGTCGGCGCCGGCCACGTGGTAGCAGGCCAGCACCTCCGGCAGACCCAGCAGGTGGCGGTGGAAGCCGTCCACCAGCGCCCGCGAATGCCGGGCCAGCCGCACCGAGACCATCGCCTGCAGGCCGATGCCGAGCGCCTCCGGTGCGATCTCGGCGTGGTAGCCCAGCAGGATCTTCGCCTCGCGCATCCGCCGCACCCGTTCCAGTGCGGTGGACGGCGCGATGCCGGTTTTGTCCGCCAGGTCCTTGTTGGGCAGGCGTGCATTCTTCCGCAGCAGGCGGAGCAGGGCGTAGTCGATTCGGTCAAGCATGGTCGTTTGCCGGTAATCCGAAATATCGTTCGGCGAGGAGTTTCGGTGTCGAACAGGCTTCTAGGATAGCGCCATCCCAGCGCATCCGAGGCCGCCATGCACCGTTTCCAGACCACCGCCGTCCATGCCGGCCGTGACGACTTCGGCGCGCTGTGCGTGCACGCCCCGCCGCTGGACCTGTCCACCACCTACCCGGTGGCCGACCTCGCGGTGGGCAGCGCCAGCTTCGACGCCCTGGTCGGCGGCAGCGCCAGCGCGGCCAACCCGATCTACGCGCGCCTGCACAACCCCACCGTCGCCCGCGCCGAGCAGGCGGTCGCGGCGCTGGAAGGCACCGAGGCCTGCGTGGCCTACGGCTCCGGCATGGCGGCGATGACCGCGGTGCTGCTGGCGCGCGCGCAGCACGGCAAGCATGTGCTGGTGGTGCGTCCGCTGTACGGCACCTCCGACCACCTGCTGGCCAGCGGCCTGTGCGGGCTGGAGGCGGAGTTCGTGAAGGCAGAGGAGATCGCCGCGCGGCGGCGGCCCGACACCGCGCTGGTGGTGATCGAAACCCCGGCCAATCCCACCCTGGACCTGGTCGACATCCGCGCCGTGGTCGAGGCCGCCGGCGACGTGCCGGTGCTGGTGGATTCCACCTTCGCGACCCCGGTGTTGCAGCAGCCCGCCGCGCTGGGCGCGACCTACGTGCTGCACAGCGCCACCAAGTTCCTCGGCGGCCACGGCGACGTGATCGCCGGAGTGGTCTGCTGCGATGACGCGCACGCGGCGCCACTGCGCACCGTGCGCGCCGCGACCGGCGGCCTGCTGCATCCGCTGGGCGCCTACCTGCTGCACCGCGGCCTGCCGACGCTCAAGCTGCGGGTGGAGGCGGCGCAGGCCAACGCGCAGGTGCTGGCGCGCCGGCTGCAGGACCATCCGGCGGTGGCGCGGGTGTTCTATCCGGGCCTGGCCGGGGCCAACAATAGGCACCTCGTGGGCACGCAGATGCGCGGGCCGGGCAGCCTGATGGCGTTCGAACTGCGCGGCGGCCATGCGGCCGCGGCGGCGGTGATGGCGGCGGTGCGGGTGATGACGCCGGCGGTGAGCCTGGGTTCGGTGGACACGCTGATCCAGCATCCTGCGGGCCTGACCCACCGCGTGGTGGACGATGCGGTGAAGGCCGCCACCGGCATCACCCCGGGCCTGCTGCGGCTGTCGGTGGGCATCGAGGACGTCGAGGACCTGTGGGAGGACCTCGCCCAGGCACTGGCGGCGAGTACTGCCTGAGCGGCGGCAGGGCGCCGCGTTGGGGTCAGCGCCGCGCGGCGGGGGCGGGCAGGGCGACGATCAGCAGCGTGGCCAGCGGGCCCACGAACAGCGACGCGAACCACCAGCCGAGGCCGCTGCGCCCCTTGGACTGGGCCAGACCGGCGTTGATGAGGGACAAGGTGCCCCAGCCGACGAAGAACTCCGGGCTTGACTGCATGGTGCGATTTCCGCGCGACGGCACATGCCGCGGCGCAGTGTAGGGGATCGGAAGCCGCCGGCGCGGCGGGTGCCGCGCCGGCGATGTCCGGTTCAACGCAGGTCGAAGCGGTCCAATTCCATCACCTTGGTCCACGCGGCGATGAAGTCGTCCACGAACTTGCGCGCGCCATCGGCGCTGGCATAGACCTCGGCCAGTGCGCGCAGCACCGAGTGGGCGCCGAACACCAGGTCGACCCGGGTGCCGGTGAACTTCAGCGCGCCGGTCTTGCGGTCGCGGCCTTCGTAGTGGTCGCCGACCTGCTTCCATTCGGTGGCCATGTCCAGCAGGTGCACGAAGAAGTCGTTGCTGAGCACGCCCGGGCGGTCGGTGAAGACGCCATGGCGGCCGCCGTCGAAATTCGCGCCCAGCACGCGCAGGCCGCCGACCAGCGCCGTCATCTCCGGCGCGGTGAGGGTGAGCAGCTGCGCCTTGTCCACCAGCAGGTGTTCGGCGGTCGCTTCCGAGCCCGGGCGGGCGTAGTTGCGGAAGCCATCGGCGAACGGTTCCAGGTGCTGGAAGGACTCGACGTCGGTCTGCTCGGCGCTGGCGTCCACCCGGCCCGGCGTGAACGGCACGGTGACGTCCAGCCCCGCCGCCTTGGCGGCCAGCTCGATGCCCACGCCGCCGGCCAGCACGATCACGTCCGCCAGCGACAGCGTGCCGGCCTCCTGCTGGATCGCTTCCAGTACCGGCAGCGCGGCGCGCGCGGTGGCGTTGACCGCCCAATCCCTCTGCGGCGCCAGCCGCAGGCGCGCGCCATTGGCACCGCCGCGCTTGTCACCGCCGCGGAAGGTGGACGCCGAGGCCCAGGCCACCGATACCAGCTGGCCGACGCTCAGGCCGGAGGCGGCGATCTTCACCTTCATCGCGGCGATGTCGGACGGGCTGGGAGCGTGGGTCGGTGCCGGCAGCGGGTCCTGCCACAGCAGGTCCTCGGCCGGCACTTCCGGGCCCAGGTAGCGCGCCTTCGGGCCCATGTCGCGGTGGGTCAGCTTGAACCACGCGCGGGCGTACGCATCGGCGAAAGCCTGCGGGTCGTCGCGGAAGCGGCGCGAGATCTTCTCGTAGGCCGGATCGAAGCGCAGCGAGAGGTCGGTGGTCAGCATCGTGGGCTTGCGCGGCGGCGCGTCCGGCGTCGGGCCGGGGATGATCGCGTCGGCGCCCTTGGCCACCCACTGGTGCGCACCGGCCGGGCTCTTCTCCAGCTCCCATTCGTAGTCGAACAGGAACTGGAAGTAATCGTTGCTCCACCGCACCGGCGTGCGGGTCCAGGTCACTTCGAGGCCGGAGGTGATGGTGTCCTTGCCCTTGCCGGTGCCATAGCTGCTGGTCCAGCCGAAGCCCTGCTGCTCCAGCGCCGCACCTTCCGGCTCGATGCCGACGTGCGAGGCCGGGGCGGCGCCGTGGGTCTTGCCGATGGTGTGGCCACCGGCGATCAGGGCGACGGTCTCCTCGTCGTCCATCGCCATGCGGGCGAAGGTCTCGCGGATGTCGTGCGCGGCGGCGACCGGATCGGGGTTGCCGTCCGGGCCTTCCGGGTTCACGTAGATCAGGCCCATCTGCACGGCGGCCAGCGGGTTGTCGAGCGTGCGCTCGCCCGGCTTGCTGGCGGCGTAACGGCTGCCGGGCGTCTGGCTGCCGGCCAGCCATTCGGTCTCGTTGCCCCAGGACACGTCGAGGTCCGGCTCCCACACGTCCTCGCGACCGCCCGCGAAGCCGAACGGCTGGAAGCCGGCGGATTCCAGCGCGACGTTGCCGGCCAACACCATCAGGTCGGCCCAGGAGATGCGCTGGCCGTACTTCTGCTTGATCGGCCACAGCAGGCGGCGTGCTTTGTCGAGGCTCACGTTGTCCGGCCACGAGTTCAGCGGCGCGAAGCGCTGCTGGCCGCGGCCGGCGCCACCGCGGCCGTCGCCCACGCGGTAGGTGCCCGCGCTGTGCCAGGCCATGCGGATCATCAGGCCCGCGTAGTTGCCGAAGTCCGCCGGCCACCAGTCCTGCGAGTCGGTCATTAGCGCGTGCAGGTCGCGCTTCAGCGCCGCGTAGTCCAGCGTGCGGAACGCCTCGCGGTAGTCGAAGTCCTTGCCCAGCGGGTTGGACTTCTCCGAGTGCTGGCTCAACAGCTCCAGGCGCAGCTGTTTGGGCCACCAGTCCTTGTTGGTGGTGCCGGTGGTGGCGGCATGGAACGGACACTTCGACGGGGTGGACATGGTGGACTCCGGGCGGCGGGGATGTGCCGTCCACTGTCCTCCGATCCAGCAGGGAAGGAAAATCGAATGATCCGAATCCTTCGATAGCTTCTTCCTATCCGGAGGGCGGCGCCGATCGCGCCGCTCTTCCGTCAGGCCAGGGCCTTCAGCCGGTACAGCGCCTCCAGCGCCTGCTTCGGCGTCAGGTCGTCCGGGTCCAGCGCCGCCAGGGCGTCCAGCGCGGCCGAGGACGGCGAGAACAGCCCGAACTGCTGCGGCTGGTCCAGCGCGGGGGCGGCCATCGACACCGGCGGGGCGTCGCGGTTCTGCGATTCCAGTTCGGCCAGCCGCGCGCGGGCCTGCTGCAGCGCGGGCTTCGGCAGGCCGGCCAGTGCCGCCACCTGCAGGCCGAAGCTGCGGTTGGCCGGGCCGGGACGGACCGCGTGCATGAACACCAGCGCGTCGCCGTGCTCCACCGCGTCCAGGTGCAGGTTGGCGATGCCGCTGCCCGGTTCCGCCAGCGCGGTCAGTTCGAAGTAGTGCGTGGCGAACAGCGTGTAGCTGCGGTTGGCGGAGGCCAGCTGGCGCGCCACCGCGTCGGCCAGGGCCAGGCCGTCGTAGGTGGAGGTGCCGCGGCCGATCTCGTCCATCAGCACCAGCGACTGTTCGGTGGCGTGGTGGAGGATGTAGGCGGTTTCGCTCATCTCCACCATGAAGGTGGACTGGCCGCGGGCGAGGTCGTCGCCGGCGCCGATGCGGGTGAGGATGCGGTCGATCGGCCCGATCTCCGCCCTCGCGGCGGGCACGAAGCTGCCGATGCAGGCCAGCAGCACGATCAGCGCGTTCTGTCGCATGAAGGTGGACTTGCCGCCCATGTTCGGGCCGGTGATGACGTACATGCGCGTGGCGTCATCGAACACCAGATCGTTCGGCTCGAACGGCGCGTCGCGCAGCGCCTCCACCACCGGATGGCGGCCGCGCTCGATGCGGATGCCCGGCGCCTCGCGCAGCATCGGTCGGTTCCAGTCCAGCGCCTGCGCGCGCTCGGCGAAGCCGGCCAGCACGTCCAGTTCGCTCAGCGCCAGCGCGCAGCGGCGCAGCGGTTCCAGCACGGCGTTGAGCGCGTCCAGCACGCCGTCGTAGAGCAGCTTCTCGCGCGCCAGCGAACGCTCGCGCGCGGACAGCACCTTGTCCTCGAAGGCCTTCAATTCCTCGGTGATGTAGCGCTCCGCGCCGGTCAGGGTCTGGCGGCGGGTGTAGTGCACCGGTGCCTTGTCGCTCTGGCCCTTGCTGATCTCGATGAAGTAGCCGTGCACGCGGTTGTAGCCGACCTTGAGGGTGGCGATGCCGGTGGCCGCGCGCTCGCGCGCCTCCAGATCGACGAGGAACTGGTCGGCGTGGGTGGACAGCCGGCGCAGTTCGTCCAGGTCGGCATCGAACCCGTCGGCGATCACGCCGCCGTCGCGGGCGAGCAGGGGCGGCTGTTCGATGATCGCGCGCTGGAGCAGCGCCGCGGTGTCGGCGTGTTCGCCCAGCTCGGCGTGCAGCGCCTGCAGCCGCGGCGAATCCAGCGGCGCCAGGATCGCGCGCACCGCCGGCAGCAGCGCCAAGCCGTCGCGCAAGGTGGACAGGTCGCGCGGGCGGGCGCTGCGCAGGGCCACGCGCGACAGGATGCGCTCCATGTCGCCGAGGCCGCGGAAGGCATCGCGCAGGGCGTCGTCGGCGCGCCCGTCCAGCAGCGCCTGCACGGCGTGGTGGCGCTCGCCCACCGTGCGGCGGTCGCGCAGCGGCCGGTGCAGCCAGCGGCGGAGCAGGCGCCCGCCCATCGGCGTGACGGTGCTGTCCAGCACGCCCAGCAGGGTGGCTTTCACGTCGCCGTCGACGCGCGAATCCAGTTCCAGGTGGCGACGCGTGGCGGCGTTCATCGCGATCGCCTCGTCGCTGGTCTCCAGGGCGATGCCACGCAGGTGCGGCAGCCGCTGCTTCTGGGTTTCCTCCACGTAGCCCAGCACCGCGGCGGCCGCGGCGACGGCCAGCGGCCGGTCGTCCAGGCCGAAGGCGGTGAGGTCGTGCACGCCGAAGAACTGCAGCAGCTGGCGGCGCCCGCTGTCGGCGTCGAACAGCCACGGCGGCCGGCGGCGCAGGCCGCGCGCTTCGAGCACGCAGGGCGGCCAGCCGTCCTCGTCGGGCACCAGCGTCTCGGCGGGCTGCAGGCGGGCCAGCTCGGCCTCCAGCGCGTCCTCGCCGGCCACCTCGTTGGCGCGCAGGCGGCCGCTGGCGAGATCCGCCCAGGCCAGGCCGTAGCCGTGCCTACCACGGGTCACCGCCAGCAACAGGGTGTCGCGGCGTTCGTCCAGCAGGGCCTCGTCGGTGACCGTGCCCGGGGTGACGATGCGCACCACCTTGCGCTCCACCAGGCCCTTGGCCGCCGCCGGGTCGCCGATCTGCTCGCAGATCGCCACCGATTCGCCCAGCGCCACCAGCCGCGCCAGGTAGCCCTCGGCGGCGTGGTAGGGCACGCCCGCCATCGGGATCGGCTGGCCGGCCGACTGCCCGCGCTGGGTCAGGGTGATGTCCAGCAGCCGCGCCGCCTTGCGGGCGTCGTCGTAGAACAGCTCGTAGAAGTCTCCCATGCGGAAGAACAGCAGCACGTCCGGATGCTCCGCCTTGGCGGCGAAGTACTGCTTCATCAGGGGGGTGTGCTCGGCGGCCATCCGTGGGTCGATCCGGGGAGGGCCGGGTAGTTTGCCCGAAGGGTCGGTCGCGCGGGTTCCGGCATCCCGCGAACCCCCGCTATCCGGCCCGTTTCGGCTGTGCTAGCGTCATCGCATCCGGCCAACCCCCACTGGCCACCCGCCCCGGTTCCGGGGCCGGGCGCGTCGTCGCCATCGCATCGCAACACCATCTCTCGTGGGGGATCCTATGCTTCGCAAGCAGCCGCAACGTTGTGCACTGCCCGCCGCCGTGGTCGTCGGACTGGTTTCCATGTTCGCCTTGCCGGCGATGGCGCAGGACGCGCCGCAGTCGCAGGAGGCGAAGACCCTCGACACTCTGGTGGTGACCGCGCAGAAGCGCGAGGAGGTCATGCAGGACGTGCCGGTGGTGGTGACCGCGCTGTCCGAGCAGACCCTGCAGGACGCCGGCGTGCGCGACGTCAAGGACCTGCAGGTGCTGGTGCCCGGGCTGACCGTGACCAGCACCCAGAGCGAGGCCCTGACCACCGCGCGCATCCGCGGCATCGGCACGGTGGGCGACAACGCCGGCCTGGAGTCGTCGGTGGGCGTGGTGATCGACGGCGTGTACCGCCCGCGCAACGGCGTGGGGTTCGGCGACCTCGGCGAGCTGGAGCGGATCGAGGTGCTGAAGGGGCCGCAGGGCACCCTGTTCGGCAAGAACACCTCGGCTGGCGTGATCAACGTGGTCACCAAGCGCCCGGGCTTCGAGCCCGCCGCCGACGTCGAGTTCACCATGGGCAACTACGGGGCGATCGGCTTGGCCGGCAGCCTGAACCTGCCGATCGGCGACCGCTCCGCGTTCCGCATCTACGCCGCCCAGCGCGCCCGCGACGGCTACATCGACGTGCACACCGGCGCCGGCCCGCGTACCGAAACTGACGACTTCAACCAGGACTTCGGCACCGTGCGGGCGCAGTTCCGCTGGGATCCCACCGACAACCTGACGCTCAACTTCGCCGCGGACGTCACCAACCGCACCGAGGACTGCTGCACCGGCGTGACCATCATCCGCGGGCCGACCGCCGCCATCCTCGATGCGCTGGCCCCGGATTCCGGCGTCGCCCCGGTCGCCGATCCCTATGCCCGCCAGGCGTGGAGCAACCGCAGCACCGGCCAGCACATCAAGGACCGCGGCGTGTCGCTGCAGGCCGACTGGATCACGCCGTGGTTCGACGGCGCCACCCTGACCTCGGTCACCGCCAAGCGCCAATGGAGCTCGGCCAACGGCCTCGACTTCGACTTCAGCACCGCCGATCTGCTCTACCGCGAGCCCACGAAGGACGACAACTACAGCGCCTTCGACACGTTCAGCCAGGAGCTCCGCCTGACCGGCGCCACCGACAGCGTCGACTGGATGGTGGGCGCGTTCTATTCGAACGAGGACCTGGACCGCAACGAGGCTTACCGCATCGGCGCTGCGTACGAGCCGTATCTTTCGATCGCGCTGCTGAGCCGCATCAACCCGCTGCTGGCGACCAGCCCGACCGCGCCGCTGTTCCTGTCGCAGGCGTCCGGGCGGCCGTTCGGCACGGTCTTCCTGGGCCAGGGCGCGAAGGATCGCTACGCGCAGAACGCCAAGAGCCTGGCGCTGTTCACCAACAACACTTGGCATGCCACCGAGGCTTTCGACCTGACCGTGGGCCTGCGTTACACCCGCGAGGACAAGTCGCTGTCATCGTCCTACAGCAATCCGAACGGCGGCCTGGGCTGTGCCTCGATGCTGGCCAACCCGGCCCAGGTGGTGGCCGCGCTGGTGGCGCGCGGGCTGACGGTGGCCCAGGCCTCGGCGGCGGCACCGCAGGTGGTCGGCTTCTCCTGCCTGCCCTGGACCAATGTCCGCCATAACGGCCGGCACACCGAGCAGGACACGTCGGAAGGGGAGTGGTCCGGCACCGTGAAGGCGGCCTACCGTTGGAACCCGCACGTGATGACTTATGTCTCCGCGGCGCGCGGCTACAAGGGCGGCGGCTTCAACCTCGATCGCGTGCAGTCGAACACCGGCCTGTCCAGCGGCACCAGCGGCATCGTGCCGGTGGACGACACCTCGTTCCCGGCGGAGTTCGTGGACAGCTACGAGCTGGGCGCCAAGACCACCTGGCTGGGCGGCAACCTGCTGCTCAACGCGGCCCTGTTCCACCAGACCTACAGCGACTTCCAGCTCAACAGCTTCCTGGGCACCAGCTTCGTGGTGCGCTCGATTCCCAAGGTCACATCGCGCGGCGTCGATGCCGAGGTGCTGTACCAGCGCGGCGGGCTGTTCCTGCAGGGCGGCCTGACCTACGCCACCACCAAGTACGGCGACGACCTGCTGCCGGACACGGACCTGGTGCTGCTGCCGGGCAGCACCGCCAGCTTCGCGCCCAAGTGGTCGGCCACCACGTCGGTCGGCTACGAGTTCGACGTGGGCCGCAACCTGGTCGCGCGGCTGCACGTCGGCGCCAAGTACATGAGCGAGTACAACACCGGCTCCGACCTCGACCCGCAGAAGCTGCAGGCGGGCTACACCACCGTCAACGCGCGGGCCAGCCTCGGCGGCCGCAAGGGCGACTGGGCGGTCGAGCTGTGGGCGCAGAACCTGACCAATGCCGAGTACATGCAGGTCGCCTTCGACGCGCCGCTGCAGACCGGCTCGTGGAACGCGTTCCTCGGCCAGCCGCGCACCTACGGGGTGACCCTGCGCTGGCGGTATTGAGGCTTGCCGGGCGCGCCCGGCGCCCCGTGGCCTCCCACCGGCCCGCGCAAGCGGGCCGGTTTTGTTTCCGGCCCACATGCGTTACAACGCGTGCACCTCCCGCGGATCCCGGCCATGCACGCTCCCACCGACGCCGAACTCGACGCGCTGTCCCGCGCCACCGGGGAGCGCCTGCTGGCCACGCGGCACATGCTGGTGACGGCCGAGAGCTGCACTGGCGGCTGGATCGCCAAGTGCATGACCGACGTGCCCGGCTCATCGGCCTGGTTCGACTGCGGCATGGCCGCCTACAGCTACGAGGCGAAGCAGGCGCTGCTGGGCGTGCGCCCGCAGACCCTTGAGACCCACGGTGCGGTCAGCCGCGAATGCGTGGTGGAGATGGTCTCGGGCGCGCTGGTGCACTCGGGCGCGACCATCGCGGTCGCGGTCACCGGCATCGCCGGTCCGGGCGGCGGCAGCGACGACAAGCCCGTGGGCACCGTGTGGATCGGCTGGAAGCGGCGCGGCGGCTACGCCCATGCCGAGGTCTTCCATTTCGCAGGCGACCGCGACGCGGTGCGCCGGCAGACCGTGGCGGCGGCCCTGCGCGGGCTGGATGCCCAGATGGGTGCGCCCGGCGGTTGACGCGGTTCGTTGGTAGTAGTATTACTACTACCCATGAGCCTGACCGACACCCAGCGCGCCATCCACGCCTTCATCGCCGACCGCCTCGAGGCGGAAGGCATGCCCCCGTCGCAGACCGAGATCGCCAAGGCGTTCGCCTTCAGCCTTCGCGGCGCCCAGTACCACCTGGAAGCGCTGGAGGCCGCCGGCGTCATCGAGCGCGTCTCCGGGCGCGCCCGCGGCATCCGCCTGCTGCAGGTTCCGGCATCGCCCCAGCAGGCCTTGGACCTGCCGGCCGCGAACGACGGCACCCTGCAGCTGCCGGTGCTGGGGCAGGTGGCGGCCGGCGTGCCGATCGGCGCCGACATCGGCAGCGACCAGATGGTGCTGATGGACCGCGCCCTGTTCTCGCCCACGCCCGACTACCTGCTCAAGGTGAAGGGCGACTCGATGCGCGACGAGGGCATCTTCGACGGCGACCTGATCGGCGTGCACCGCACCTCCGAGGCCCGCAACGGCCAGGTGGTCATCGCCCGCATCGACGACGAGATCACCGTCAAGCTGCTGAAGATCGGGCAGGGTCGGATCCGCCTGCTGCCGCGCAACCCGGACTACGCCCCCATCGAAGTGAAGCCCGGGCAGGAATTCGCCATCGAGGGGCTCTATTGCGGTCTGGTGCGTCCCAATGCGTGATCCGGCCGAGCTTCTGCCGCGTACGCACGGGGAACTCCGAGCCGCCGGCCGGCGTTTTCCGATGCCCCGCGCCCGGTTCGCCATGCGACGTTCCCCTTCGCGTTCCCGCGTCGCAGTCCGTGCGACGCGCCCCGCCTAAGCTGACCCCATTCCAGAGATCACCGACTTGAGGAGCACCACGATGGACGAGAACAAGAAGCGCGCGCTTGCGGCGGCCCTGGGCCAGATCGAGCGCCAGTTCGGCAAGGGCTCCGTGATGCGCATGGGCGACCGCACGGTAGAGGCGGTGGAAACCATCGGCACCGGCTCGCTGATGCTGGACATCGCGCTGGGCATCGGCGGCCTGCCGAAGGGCCGCGTGGTGGAGATCTACGGGCCGGAGTCCTCGGGCAAGACCACGCTGACCCTGCAGGCGATCGCCCAGTGCCAGAAGGCGGGCGGCACCTGCGCCTTCATCGACGCCGAGCACGCGCTGGATCCGATCTACGCGCAGAAGCTGGGCGTGAACCTCGATGACCTGCTGCTGTCGCAGCCCGACACCGGCGAGCAGGCACTGGAAATCGCCGACATGCTGGTGCGCTCCAACGCCGTGGACATGGTGGTGGTGGACTCGGTGGCGGCGCTGACCCCGAAGGCCGAGATCGAGGGCGAGATGGGCGACCAGCTCCCCGGCCTGCAGGCCCGCCTGATGAGCCAGGCCCTGCGCAAGCTGACCGGCAACATCAAGCGCAGCAACTGCCTGGTGATCTTCATCAACCAGCTGCGCATGAAGATCGGCGTGATGATGCCGGGCCAGAGCCCGGAGACCACCACCGGCGGCAATGCGCTGAAGTTCTATGCCTCGGTCCGCCTGGACATCCGCCGCATCGGCAGCATCAAGAAGGGCGACGAGATCATCGGCAACCAGACCCGCATCAAGGTCGTGAAGAACAAGCTGGCGCCCCCGTTCAAGCAGGTCGTGACCGAGATCCTGTACGGCGAGGGCATCAGCCGCGAGGGTGAGCTGATCGACATGGGCGTGGAGGCCAAGCTGGTCGAGAAGGCCGGCGCCTGGTACAGCTACGACGGCGAGCGCATCGGGCAGGGCAAGGAGAACGCCCGTCAGTACCTCAAGGAAAACCCGGCCGCTGCGCAGAAGCTGGAAGCCGCGCTGCGCGAGAAGTTCGTGCCCGAGGACGCCGCGCGCGAGGAAGGCGACGCCGGCGCCGACGAGTGACCGCATCCGGCGGCGGCGACGATGCGGTGTCCTCGTCAGCGCCGAAGCGTCGCCGCCGCCCGGAACCGACGCCCGTCCAGCGGGCGCTCGGCCTGTTGACCCGCCGCGAGCATTCCCGCAGCGAACTCGCCCGCAAGCTCAAGCAGCGCGGCGTGGAGGCCGATGACGCCGCTGCCGCGATCGACCGTCTGGCCGAGGCCGGCTGGCAGGACGACGCCCGCTTCGCGGAGTCCCTGGTCCGCAGTCGTGCCGGCAGCGGCTACGGGCCTGCCTACATCCGTGCCGAGCTGGGTACCCACGGCTTGCCCGGCGAACTGGTCGAGGCCGCGATGGCCGGGTACGAAGGCGACTGGCTCGACAATGCCCGCCAGCTGCTGCAGCGACGCCACCCGCAGGCGCTGGAAGGGGACCGGGATGCCTGCCGCAAGGCCGCGGATTTCCTGCTGCGGCGGGGCTTCAGCATGGCCCAGGTCCGGGCGGCGCTGGCTGCCGACCTCGATTGACCCTGCCGGCCTCCGGAGCAGCGGCATCGGGGCGCATGGGCGAAGCCGGCCGCCCGGGCTGGCATCGATAAATCCGGAACGGAGCCGGCGCGGCCTGTAAACTGGCGGCATTGGGTTGCCAACTCGGTTCCGCGGCCGCATCTTGGTCGGCTCGCGGGCGCGTTGCTGCCCGCCACCTTCCGATGCCCGCATGAAAACCACCTCCGACATCCGCCGCGACTTCCTCGACTTCTTCGCCTCCAAGGGCCACACCATCGTGCCGTCGGCGCCGCTGGTGCCGGGCAACGACCCGACCCTGCTGTTCACCAACTCCGGCATGGTGCAGTTCAAGGACGTGTTCCTGGGTGCAGAGAAGCGCAGCTATGTGCGCGCGGCCGACGTCCAGCGCTGCCTGCGCGCGGGCGGCAAGCACAACGACCTGGATTCGGTGGGCTACACCGCCCGCCACCACACCTTCTTCGAGATGCTGGGCAACTGGTCGTTCGGTGACTACTTCAAGAAGGACGCCATCGCCTGGGCCTGGGAGCTGCTGACCGAGGTCTGGAAGCTGCCGAAGGAACGCCTGCTGGCCACCGTCTACCACACCGACGACGAGGCCTACGCGATCTGGCGCGACGATATCGGGCTGCCGGAAGACCGGATCATCCGCATCGGCGACAACAAGGGTGCCCCGTTCGCCTCCGACAACTTCTGGCAGATGGCCGACACCGGTCCCTGCGGCCCCTGCACCGAGATCTTCTACGACCACGGCCCGAGCCACTTCGGGGGTCCCCCGGGCTCGCCCGACGAGGACGGCGATCGTTACATCGAGATCTGGAACAACGTCTTCATGCAGTTCGACCGCGCCGCGGACGGCACTCTGACGCCGCTGCCCGCACCCTGCGTGGACACCGGCATGGGTCTGGAGCGCATCACCGCGATCCTGCAGGGCGTGCATTCCAACTACGAGATCGACCTGTTCCAGGCGCTGATCAAGCACGCCGCCGAGCTGACCGGGACGGCGGATCTGGAGAACAAGTCGCTGCGCGTGATCGCCGACCACATCCGCGCCTGTGCCTTCCTGATCGTCGATGGCGTGCTGCCGTCCAACGAGGGCCGCGGCTACGTGCTGCGTCGGATCATCCGCCGCGCGCTGCGCCACGGCTGGATGCTGGGCGTGCGCGAGCCGTTCTTCCACAAGCTCGTCGCCACCCTCGACGCGCTGATGGGCGAAGCCTATCCGGTGCTGCGCGAAGGCCGCGCCACCGCCGAGCGTGCGCTCAAGGCCGAGGAGGAACGCTTCGCCGAGACGCTGGACGCCGGCATGCGCATCTTCGACGACGTGGCGGCCAAGGTGGCCGACGGCGTCATCCCGGGCGGCGATGCGTTCCGCCTGTACGACACCTACGGTTTCCCGCTCGACCTCACCCAGGACATGGCCCGCGAGCGCGGCATGTCGGTGGACGTGGCCGGCTTCGATGCCGCCATGGCGCAGCAGAAGGAAACCGCGCGCGCGGCCGGCAAATTCGGCGGCGGCGTGCAGCTGCCGGCCGAGCTGGTGACGCGGCTCGCGCCCACCCGCTTCCTGGGCTACGACCACCTCGAGGCGGGCAGCCTGGCGGTGCTCGCCCTGCTGAAGGACGGCAAGCCGGTGGACGTGGTGGAGGCGGGCGAGGATGCCATCGTGATCCTCGACGCCACGCCGTTCTACGCCGAGTCGGGTGGCCAAGTCGGCGACACCGGCGAGCTGGACGGCGTCGAGAGCCGCTTCGGTGTGAGCGACACGCTCAAGCTGGCCGGCCAGTTCCACGGCCATGTCGGGCAAGTGCGGTTCGGCCGCCTGCGCGTGGGCGACCACCTGCACGGCGCGGTTGACGCCGCGCGCCGCGGCGCCACCATCCTCAACCACAGCGCCACCCACCTGCTGCACGCCGCGCTGCGCCAGGTGCTGGGCACTCATGTCCAGCAGAAGGGCTCGCTGGTCGCGCCGGACCGCCTGCGCTTCGACTTCTCCCACTTCCAGCCGGTCACGGCGGCGGAGCTGGCCGAGATCGAGCGCCGGGTGAATGCCGAGGTGCGCGCCAACCACGAGGGCGAAGTCCGCCACATGGGCATGCAGGAGGCGCTGGATTTCGGCGCCATGGCCTTGTTCGGCGAGAAGTACGGCGAGGAGGTGCGCGTGCTGCGCTTCGGCCCCACCTCCACCGAGCTGTGCGGCGGCACCCATGTCGGCCGCACGGGCGACATCGGCCTGTTCAAGATCGTGTCCGAAGGCGGCGTGTCCGCCGGCGTGCGCCGCATCGAGGCGGTGACCGGGCAGGGCGCGCTGGACCACGTGGCGTCGGAAGAGCACCGCCTGCACGAGGCCGCGCAGCTGCTGGGTGGCAACGCGGGTGACGTGGCCGACAGGCTGCGCGCGCTGCTGGATCGCCAGAAGAAGCTGGAGCGCGAACTGGAGCAGCTCAAGGCCAAGGCCGCGTCCAGCGCCACCGGCGACCTGGCCGGTCAGGCGCGGGACGTCGACGGCATCAAGGTGCTGGCTGCCCGCCTGGAAGGCTTCGATGCCAAGGCCCTGCGCGATGCGATCGACCGGCTCAAGCAGCAGCTCGGCGACGCCGTGGTGGTGCTGGCCGGCACCGACGGCGGCAAGGCCGCGCTGGTGGCTGGCGTGGCCGGCGCCGCGATGGGCAAGGTCAAGGCCGGCGACGTGCTGGCCGACGTCGCCCGCCAGACCAACGGCAAGGGCGGCGGTCGTCCCGACATGGCGCAGGGCGGTGGCGAGGACGGTCCGGCCCTGGTCGCCGCGCTGGCCGGCGTGCCGGACTGGGTGCGCGCGAAGCTGCAGGCTTGAGTCGCACCCCGCCGTTGGTTGGGTTGTCGCGGGCGAAGGCCCGCCAGTATGATCGGACGGACTGGACGTCTGCGCGCCCGTATCGTCGGGCGCCCACGAAAGCCAGCGACAGGGGAGTTGCGCGATGTTGATCTTGACCAGGCGGGTCGGCGAGACCTTGATGATCGGCGATGCGATTACCGTCACCGTGCTCGGCGTGAAGGGCAACCAGGTGCGGATCGGCATCACCGCCCCGAAGGACGTCGCGGTCCACCGCGAGGAGATCTACCAGCGCATCCAGGGCGGCGACGCCGGCGGGGACGAAGAAAAATCGTCCTGAGGTTTGCCGGAACGCCGCATTGCCTGTATCCTTCCCGGCTCGCGGTTTCGCCTCACGGAGACTTGCCCGAGAGGCCGAAGGGGCTCCCCTGCTAAGGGAGTATGGGGTCAAAAGCTCCATCGAGGGTTCGAATCCCTCAGTCTCCGCCACTTGCGGCGAAACCCGAAACACGGCGTGGCGATGGAAAATTTCCGTTGACGCGCAACCAGCGGTTCTGCATAATTCCGCTTCTGCGCCCGTAGCTCAGTTGGATAGAGCACCAGGCTACGAACTTGGGGGTCGGAGGTTCGAATCCTTCCGGGCGCGCCACCTTTGAAAAGCCGGCCTCTGGCCGGCTTTTTCTTTTTGCCCGCCCCCTGTCCGGCGTCGGGCGTGCGCCGCCTGCACGGCGGCTGCCACGAGGTTGCGCCCCGCCGGTCCGGTTCCAACGGCACTCAGCCCGTGCTTGCGTCCGCCCTATCGCGGCTTGCGTCGCCCGCGCTCTGGCCCCGCACCGTTCGTCGCTTCCCGCTTGCAGGGTGAGTGCGCCATCGGATAATGCCCGAAGCCCAGCGGAGTGAGCTCCCCATGGCGACCACGGAATCCGCGGTCCCGCGTCCCACGCATGAGCCGCCGAGGGTGCTGGTGGTGGACGATGACCCACAGCTTGGCGAGCTGTTGCATCGCTATCTGGGCGGGCAAGGATTGGACGTTCGGGTCGTTGGGGATGGCGGCCAGCTCCGCGAGGCGCTCGGCACCGGAGCCTTCGACGTCGTCCTGCTGGACCTGGGCCTGCCGGGGGAGGACGGCTTGGTGCTGATGCGCGAACTGCGCGCGCGCTGGCAGGGGCCCGTCATCATCGTCAGCGGCCGGGGCGAACCCGTGGAACGGATCGTGGGCCTGGAACTGGGCGCGGACGATTACGTGAGCAAGCCCTTCGACCTGCGCGAGCTTCTCGCCAGGATCCGTTCGGTCCTGCGGCGCTCGGTGCCGTTGCCGACAGCCGCCACCGGCCGCCGCTACTTCTTCGATGACCTCGAACTGGACGTGCTGGGACGCCGCCTGACCGGGCGTGCCGGCGAGGACATAGCGCTGACCACCGGCGAGTTCAACCTGTTGCTTGCGTTCTTGGCGCAGCCGCACCAGGTGATGAGCCGCGACCGGTTGATGAGCCTCGTCCATGGCCACGTGGCGGGGCCCTTCGACCGCTCCATCGACATGCAGGTGGGCAGGTTGCGCCGCAAGGTCGAGCGGGATGCCGGGGCGCCGCGGCTGATCCAGGCGGTGCGGGGCGCGGGATACGTGCTTTCGTCCGCGGTACGGGCATCGGCCACATAGGCCGTCGATGCGGTCGCCGCTTTTCGAGGCCGTGCCCGATGCGCTGCTGGTCGTCGACCCGCGCGGCCGCATCGTGTGGGCGAACGGGAATGCCGGCCGCCTGTTCGGGTATGCCGTCGGGGAATTGATCGGCATGCCGGTGGAAGCGTTGATGCCTGCGAATGTCCGCGCGCGGCACCGACACCACCTTGCGCGCTATGCCGACGCCCCGCGCGTCCGTGCGATGGGACAGTCGGAAATGAGCCTTGTCGGCTTGCGCAAGGACGGCAGCCAGTTTCCGTTGGACGTGGCCCTGAGCCCGTTCACCGATGAGGCGGGGCCGCGCTACCTGGCATCGATCCGCGATATCTCGGAGACGCGCCCGGCACGGCAGGCGGTCGCGCGCGCCCGCCACGACATCGCGGTGGATCGGATCAGCCAGGTCGCCTTGGCCACTGGCGCCGGCGACGCGATGCTCGATGCCTTGCCGCACCTGCTCGCCGAGGCCCTGGCAGTCCCGACGGTGGTGGTGGTGCTTGCCGACCGCGTGCGTCCGGTGGTTCGGGCCTCGGTGGGGCTGCCGGGCAAGCGGGCGTGGTCGACGTTTGCGGCGACATCGCTGCGGCGGATGTTGCACGCCCACATGGTGCAGGTCGTGACGGACCGCGCGCATGCACCCGCGGGCTGGCCCGCGGCGGCGGCGAGCGGGGCCATCGTGCCGTTGCCGGATCCCGGCGACAGGATGGTTGCCCTGGTGGCGATGGCGCCCTCCGCGGGGCGCTTCGACCATGATGCGGTGCAGCTGTTGCAGACCGCGGCGAACCTGGTGGCCGCGGCGCTGCGGCGCAGGCGGGCCGAGGCGCAGCTGGCCCACGCCCAGCGGCTGGACGCGGTGGGGCAGCTGGTGGGTGGCATCGCCCACGACTTCAACAACCTGCTGACGGTGATGTCCGGGAACCTGCAGCTGCTCGAATTCACCGCCGACGATCCGCAGGCGTCGCGCGAACTCCTGCAAAGCGCCTTGCGCTCGGTGGAGCGGGGGAGCGAGCTCACCGCGAAGCTGCTGGCGTTCGCACGGCGTCAGCAACTGGAGCCGCGGGCGATCGACCCGGCGGTGGTGCTGCACGACCTCGGCGTGCTGCTGCGCCGGACCCTCGGCGGCGCGGTGCGGCTGCGGATGGCGTGCCCGGCCGGCCTGCCGTGGGTGTTCGCGGATCCTGCCCAGCTCGACAGCGCCTTGGTGAACCTGGCGCTGAACGCGCGCGATGCCATGCCGCGGGGCGGGGAGATCCGCATCGATGCGAGCCTGCGGCGCGGGCGAGCCGGGTCTGCGGCCTTGCCGGGCGCGGCGGGATTCGTCGCGTTCCGTGTGTCCGATGACGGCCAAGGGATGTCGGCGGAGGTGCTGGCCCGCGCATTCGAGCCGTTCTTCACCACCAAGCCCGCCGGGCGCGGCAGCGGCCTGAGATTGAGCATGGTGCAGGGCTTCGCGCAAGAAAGCGGTGGCCAGGTGAAGATCCGGAGCCGTCCCGGCCATGGCACCCGGGTTGAACTGCTGCTGCCGGTCGCGCCGGCCCGCGGGCCGGCCAGGCTGCAGCCGGCTGACGACACGCGCGGCCGCGAAACCCTGCTGGTGGTGGAGGACGAGCGCGAGGTGCGGAAGGTGGCGGCGAACATGCTGCGCTCGCTGGGCTACCGGGTGCTGCTGGCCGCCAACGCGGCGTCGGCGCTGGAGCGCCTGCGGCGCCACGAAGGCATCGCCCTGCTCTTCAGCGACGTGATGTTGGGCGAGGGCATGAGCGGTATCGAGCTCGCGCGGGCTGCGCGGCACCTGCGCCCTGGACTGCCGGTGCTGCTGGCCTCCGGCTGCGGCGACGAGGGGGCGGGAGATGCCGCGTCCCCCGGGACGGCATCCGGCATCCTGCGCAAGCCGTACCGCCGCGAGCAGCTTGCCCGGGCCGTGCGAGCCCGGTTGTCCGTGCGGCCGGCGACGTAGGTGCGCCGGCCGCGGTCTCGGGTCATCGGTACAGCAGGTGCCGCAGGCCCGCCATGTCCACGATGTGGATCTCGCGGCCAGCCACCACGATCAGCCCCTGCACCGACAGCCGCGTCAGTGCCCGGGTGACCGTCTCCAGCTGGAGGGCCAGGTAGTTGCCCAGGTCGGCCCGGGTCATTCGCAGCAACAGGTGATGGTCGGAATAGCCCATCGCGGCCAGCCGCGCGGCGAAATCCAGCAGGAATGCCGCGACGCGCTGCTCGGCGCCCAGTGTCCCGAGCGCCAGCATCCAGTGCCATTCGCGGCGCACCTCGGCGGCCAGGGTGGCGGTGACCTGCGGGAGCATGCCCGTGTATTGGTCCATCAGGATCGAGACCGGCAGTTCCCAGACATCGGAGGTGTCCAGGGCCACCGCATCGCAGGCATAGACCGGCAAATCCAGGGAGTCCACGCCCAGCAGGTCGCCGCGCAAGTGGAATCCGGTGATCTTCTCGCGGCCGTCCTCGCTCAGGATGATCGTCTTGAAGCAGCCCGCCTGGACGAGGTAGAGGGTGCGGCACGGCTGCCCGGCGTGGAACAGGGGCTGCTTGCGCCGCACCCCGCGTCGCTGCAGGAAATGCCGCTTCGCGATCCTGTCCAGATCCACCCACGGCGGTCGGGCCGGCACGGGGCCCGACAGGGCACGGGCATCCTGCCGCGGAAGTGGCATCGCGTGGGTCGGCGACATCATGCGGGCGGCTCGCAGCAGGACGGCCCGCAGGACGCTACCCGGGCTGTGTCACCCCAGCATGGCTCGCTGGTAACGGCCGGTAACGGCGTGCAACGGAAGACAAGGCACGCCGTCGGCCTGCCTGCGTTGGCCCGGCCGGTGCCAGCGCGGGCGATTGCGCCTGCGCGTGGCGATCAGTGCCGGGCGCGGGTGAGCAGGCCGAGGGCATAGGCGGTGGCGGCAGCGATGCCGACCACGCGCCAGGGGTTGCGGTGGACGTAGTCCTGCGCTTGCACGCCGAGGTGATCAAGCCGGGATTGGGCCTGGCGTTCGATGGCGTGCGCGCCGTCCAGGGCGTCGCGGGCGCGGGCCTTGAGCGCATCGGCCTGTTCGGTGGCCGTCTCACCGAGGTGTTCCAGGAGCGTCTCGATGTCGCGCGCCACGCTGCCGAGGTCCTTGCGCAGGGTGTCGCGGAGCTGTTGCGTCGGGATGGATGCCGGGTTCATGGCGGGTCTCCGGGGGCAGGGGGCGGATCAGCGCACCGGCAGGCGCCGGCTTTCCCCGTTCGGCTTCTTGGGCAGGGTCAGGGTCAGCACGCCGCCGTCGTAGTGGGCGGAAGCCTTCTCGGCATCCAGCTCTCCCGGCAGGCTGAAGCTCCGGTAGCCCTGGCCGCTGGAGCGTTCGCTGTAGAGCGACTTGGCGGTGTCATGGGTCTGCTCGCGCTGCATCTCGGCCTGCAGGGTGACCTGGTTGCCCTCGATCGCAACGTCGATGTTCTCCTTGCGCACGCCGGGGATCTCGACGGTGACCACGTACGCGTCGCCGCGCTCGGCCACGTCCATGCGCATTTCCATCGCGTTCTCGATGTCGCGGGGATAGCCGGCGCGGCGCGACATGCCACGGAACAAGTCCTCGACATCGGCGAAGGGGGCGGTTCGGGGGAAGGACTGGAACGGATTCCAGCGGGTGAGGTTGGCCATGGCGGACTCCTGGGACAAGGGAACGGCGCCGGTGCATGCGGTGCCGGGGGAAAGGGTGGAGGCCGGACGGCGGCGGCCATTGATCGAGGTCAATGAAACGGTCGGCACGCCGGCCGGCCGCTCGCTTCAGTGCGACAACAAGAGCGGCAGGCGGGCATTGCGCAGGAGTTCGCGGGTGGTGCCTCCCAGCACCCATTCGCGCAGGCGCGAATGCCCGAAGCCTCCCGCCACCACCAGGTCGGCCCCCGATTCCGCCGCGCGCCGCAGCAGGGCCTCGGCCGTGCTGCGGCCATTGCTGGCCAAGGCCACGACGTTCGCGTTGAAGCCGTAGCGTGCCAGGTGGGTGGCGATGTCGACGCCGGGATCGTCGCCATGCCGGTCCGGGCCGGGCACGGGGTCGACCATGACGACGTCGATCGAGCGGGCCGCCTTCAGCAGCGGCAGGGCGTCGTGGAGCGCACGGGTGGCCTCCCGCGTCGGTTGCCAGGCCAGCACCACGTGCTGGGGGAGGTGCGCCATCAGCCGCCGCGCCGGCAGCACCAGCACCGGGCGTCCGGATTCGAACAGCAGCGACACCAGGAAGTCCTCCGCAATGGGCGCATGGCCTTCCTCCTGCAGCGGCGATGCCACCAGCGCGATGTCCGCATGGCGCGCATGCAGCGCGACCGGGCGCGAGGGGTCCTGGAGGTAGGTCTCGATGGTCCGGACTTCGAAGCTGATGCCTTCGCGTTCCAGCCGCTGCCGCAGCTTCGCCGCGTCGTGGTCGCCCTTCGTCCGCAGTTCGTCGTGCAGCTCGCCGACGATGCTTCCGCCCATCATGCCCCAGGGCTCGGTCATGGTGACCGGCAGGTGGAGGGTCTGGACGGCGGTGAGATGGGCGCCCAGTTGGGTGGCCAGGGCGGCGGCGGCGGTCACGGCGTCGGCATCGCCCCGGGTCCCCGTGATCGCCAGCATGAGGTCGTGGTACATGGCAGCACTCCCGTGGAAGGAGTGCCCACGCTGCGCCTGCTGCAGGCGGGACCATTGACCTGGGTCAATGGAACGCGCGGTCGGCGCGCAACCCGGGGAAGTGGAGGCTCGCGGCAAGTGTTGATCGCGATCAATGCCCCGGCGTCGCGGGCGCGCACGCTGGCGTTCCGCACCTCCGGAGATGCCCCATGGCCGATCAACTTCCCCTGCCGCAACCCGGCTTGACGCGGGAGTCCCCGCGCTGGTCCGAGACACTTCGCGATCGGCGGCGGGTCTGGATCCGCCCGCTCGTCCCGGAGGATGCGGAGGCCGAGCGCGCGTTCATCGAGGGGCTGTCCGCGCAGACGCGTCGCGACCGCTTCCACGGCCAGATGCGATCGCCCGGCACGGCCCTGCTGCAGCGCCTGACCCGGATCGACCAGGTCCATGACGTGGCCTTCGCCGCGGTGGTGCCGGAAGACAGCCACCAGCGCATCGTGGGGGTAAGCCGCTACAGCCTGGCGGACGACGGGCGGCAATGCGAATGCGCGGCCGTGGTGAGCGACGACTGGCAGGGGTGCGGCCTGGGCACGGTGCTGATGCGCCACCTCATCGAGCATGCCCGCCGGCAGGGCGTGGCCCGCATGGTGTCGGTCGACGCCGCGGAGAACGCCCGCATGCACGACTTCGCCGGTCGCCTGGGGTTCGAGACCGAGATGGACCCCGAGGACGCCACCCGCGTGGTGCACACGCTGGACCTGTAGGCGAGGCGGCGGGAGGGGGGCTGCCTTCCGCCGGCCGCGGCTCAGCGGGGTGCGTGCGCTGCCGGACGGCGCAGGCGCTGCCCGGCCCGGACCAGGGCGATCACCACCAGCGGCGCCGCGGCCGCCGCCATGGCCGCCAGCAGCGGCGGCGGCGCGAAGCCGAACCAGCGGCCCACCGGCGCGATACCGATGACCACCCCCAGCAGGGACAGCGCGCCGGCCACGATGGCCCGGAATGCCGGGTTGTGCA
Organism: Thermomonas sp.; assembly: GCA_041913885.1. GTDB lineage: Bacteria > Pseudomonadota > Gammaproteobacteria > Xanthomonadales > Xanthomonadaceae > Thermomonas. Next base: position 149,099 of record JAYSEL010000001.1, read on the forward strand.
CCCGTCCGCCATCGGCCGGCCTGCCGCGGCTGCGGTTCAGGGCGACCAGGCCCAGGTTGCCGGTGACCAGCGCGATGAAGCTGACCGCCGCCAGCTGCGCCTGGGGCAGGGCCGCCATGCGTGCGCCGGCGTAGACCGCCGCGACGGCGACGAAGACGGCCAGCCCCTGCGCCAGGCTCGCGGCCAGGATGCGCGCGTCGAGCAGGTGCTGCGAGGCCGGGCGCGGGGGGCGCCGCATGACGTCGGGGTCCGGCGGCTCCCGTTCGAACACCAGGGTGGAGGCCGGATCGATGATCAGTTCCAGGAACACCACGTGCAGGGGGAGCAGCACCAGCGGATGTCCCCAGAGGAGCGGCAGCAGTGCAAGGCCGGTGATCGGCACGTGCACGGCCAGGATGTAGCGCACGGCGCGGGCGATGTTGTCGTAGATGACGCGCCCCTGGCGGATCGCGGCCAGCAGGGTGACGAAGTTGTCGTCCAGCAGGACGATCGCCGCGGCCTCGCGCGCCACCTCCGTCCCGCGGCCGCCCATGGCGATGCCCACGTGCGCCGCTGCCAGCGCAGGCGCATCGTTCACGCCGTCGCCGGTCATCGCCACCACTTCGCCGCGCCCGGCCAGTCCCTGCACCAGGCGAAGCTTGTGGTCGGGAGTCGTCCGCGCGAAGACGTCGCAGGCCAGCGCCCGGGTGGCGAGCGTCGCATCGTCCATCCCGGCCAGGTCGCTGCCGCGCAGCACGTCCCGTGCGTGCCGCAGGCCCGCCTGCGAGGCGATGGCGCGCGCGGTGTCCACGTGGTCGCCGGTCAGCATGACGACGCGGATCCCCGCGGCTTGCGCGTCGGCGACCGCCTCGCGCACGCCGGCGCGCAGTGGATCCGCCAGGCCCAGCAGCCCCGTCCAGGTGAAAGCGAACGACCGGGGATCGTCCGGCAGCGGCGTGCCGTCGTCCTGCCAGTCCGCGGTGGCGGTGGCGATCACGCGCAGACCGCGACCGGCCATCGCGGCCGCCTGGCCCAGCACCTCGGCCGCGGTTGCCTCCGGCAGGCGGCAGAGCCCGGCCACCGCCTCGGGCGCGCCCTTGCAGAAGACCCGGAGTTGCCCGGAGACGGGATCGCGCCAGACATGCGACACCGCCAGCAGTCCGGTCGCCAGCGGATATTCGCGGACGTGCCGCCAGCCCTGCCGCGCCAATGCCAGCGATGCCGGCACTGCACTGCGGATGGCGGCTTCCATGGGGTCGAACGCGTGTTCGCCGCAGGCGGCCTCGGCGTGGACCAGCAGGATTTCGAGCGACGGTGGAAGCGGCTGCGGGAGCACGGCCTGCATGCCGTCCTCCGCCAGTTCGGCCACGGACATGCGGTTCTCGGTGAGCGTGCCCGTCTTGTCCGTGCACAGCACGGTCACGGTGCCCAGGGCCTCGATCGCATGCGGCCGGCGCACCAGCGCGCGGTGACGCGCCATGCGCCATGCCCCGAGGGCGAGGAACACCGCCAGCACCACCGGGAATTCCTCGGGGATGTTGGCCATCGCCAGCGTGACGCCTGCCAGGACGCCCTGCAGCCAGTCCCCCCGTGATGCCGCGTACGCCAATGCGAACAGCACGCTGATGCCCAGCCCGAGGGTCGCGAAGGCGACCACGGCATGGCGGATGTCCATCTGCAGGGCCGTGGGCGGACTGCGCACGGCGTGCAGCGCGGCGCCGATCCGCCCGATCGCGGTGGCCGCGCCGGTCGCGGTGACCTCCGCCAGGCCATGCCCGCGCACCACCAGCGTGCCGGCCCGGACTTGGCCGGCGTCCGTGGCGGCATCCGCGGCCGGTGCGCGCGCCACCGGGACGGATTCGCCCGTGAGCAGCGACTCGTCCAGTTCCAGGTCGGTCGCCTGCAGCAGCCGGGCATCGGCAGGCACGCGGTCGCCTTCCGCGATGCGCACGATGTCGCCGGTCACCAGTGTCCGGGCGGGGAGCCGCTGCAGGATGCCATCGCGCAGCACCTGGGCCTGCGGGCTGCTGAGGTCGCGCAATGCTTGCAGGGCGCGTTCCGACCGGTATTCCTGGAAGGCGGCCAGGGCCATCACCAGGCCGCACGATGCGCCGAGCGCGGCGGCCTCCATGGGGTCGCCCAGCAGCATGTAGATCCCGCTGGCCGCGGCCAGCAGGAGCAGCATGGGTTCGCGCAGGACGCCAAGCAGGATGGCCCGTGCGTTGCGTCGCTCCGGTTGCGGGAGCAGGTTCTCGCCATCCCGCAGGAGCCGGCGGGCGGCCTCTGCCGCCGATAGCCCGGGGCCAAGCCGGACCGTCCCGGCATCGCCGGTCGGCGGGAGCGGCGCCGGAGCGGTGGGCGTGGTCATCGCCCGCCCAGCCTACCCGGATCCCGCGGCCTTGGCTGGATGCCGTCGATGGACGCCGTCGCGGCAAGGCCTGGGTAGTGGTCTCGATGTGGCGGTCAGGGCCCGGTGGTGACTGCCGCCCCGCGCCGGGCGATGTCCGCCCGCATGCCGCCGCAGTCGCGCGGCCATGCGTCCAGTCGCTGGCCGGGGCGGCTGGAGGAGCCGCGGAGCGACGCGGCGCGGGCGATCAGGGTGATCCCCGGGGCCATCGTTGGCCCGGGGTGTCGCAGGCAGGCGCCGGGATGTTGATGCCGGTCAATGCCGGCGCGCGCCGCCGCCCTAGCGTGGATCGTCCATCACCACCGGAAGATGCCCACATGCCCCTGCCATTCCTGGATCGTGCCGATGCCGGTCGGCAGCTCGCCGGTGCACTGGCACGCTATCGCGGCATGCAGCCGCTGGTGCTGGCGATCCCGCGCGGTGGGGTGCCCGTCGGCCGCGTCGTTGCCGATGCGTTGGGAGGCGAGTTCGGGGTGGTGCTGGTACGCAAGCTGGGGGCCCCCTCCAATCCGGAATTGGCGATCGGTGCCGTGGACGAGCAGGGCACGATCCTGCTCAACGAGAACGCGAACGAGGTTGGCGCGGACCCCGGGTACATCAACCGGGAGGCGGCCAGGCAGCTCCTGCTGATGCGCGAGCGCCGCCGTCGCTATGGCGAGGGACAGGGGACGCCTGCCGTGGCGGGGCGAACCGTGATCGTGGTGGACGACGGACTGGCGACGGGCGCCACCATGGCCGCCGCGCTGCGGGCGCTGCGCATGCAACGGCCCGCACGCCTGGTCTGTGCACTGCCGGTGGCATCGGCGGAGGGCCTGGCGGACGTGCGGCGGCAGGCCGACGAGGTGGTGTGCCTGGCCACGCCCACGCCGTTCCATGCGGTCGGGGTGCATTACCGCGATTTTTCATCCGTCGACGACGCTGCGGTGTGCGCCGCGCTGGACGCGCTGCCCAAGGGCATGCCCGCGGTGGTGCGCTCCCCGCGCATCGAGGTGGACGGCATCGTGCTGGACGCCGATCTCATTATTCCGGCATCGCCCTGCGGCGTCGTGGTGTTCGCGCACGGCAGCGGGAGCAGCCGGCTCAGTGCCCGCAACCGGGCCGTCGCGCACGTGCTCCAGCAGCGGGGAATCGCCACGTTGTTGCTGGACCTGCTGGCACCGGAGGAGGACCGCGAGGCTTCCGCCCGGTTCGACATCGACCGCCTGGTCCGGCGGTTGGAGGCAGCGTTGGCGTACCTCTCCCGCGATCCCGTGCTGCACCGCCTGCCGTGTGGCCTGTTCGGTGCCAGCACCGGCGCGGCCGCGGCCTTGGCGGTTGCGGCCGGCAGGCCCGGCTTGGTGGCCGCGGTCGTCGCACGCGGCGGGCGGCCGGACCTGGTGGCGCCGGCGCAACTGGCGCGTGTCAGGACGCCGACCCTGTTGATCGTCGGCGGCGCGGACCGGCAGGTGCTGGAACTCAATCGGCGCGCCAAGGCCTTGATCGGCGCCTGGGCGGAGCTCCGGGTGGTCCCGGGCGCCACCCACTTGTTCGAGGAGCCCGGCGCCCTCGAGCAGGTGGCGCGGTTGGCGGCGGACTGGCTTGCCCGGAAGTTCCGCGGCCTCGCCCCTGCCGCGGTGGCCTAGGCGACGATGAAGCTCACGCGCATCAGGACCCGCCATTCGGTGATCCTGCCGTCCGGGGTGGTCAAGGCCTTGATGTCGCTGATCCACGCGCCCTGGATGCCGGAGATCGTTTCCGCCACGCGGTCAAGGCCGCTCTGCACGGCGTCTTCCAGTCCGTTCTCCGATGCAGCGCTGACTTCGATGATCTTGGCGATGTTGTCCATGGGGGTGCCTCTCGGGTGTGGGGAAGGCGCGGGGTGACCGCGACGACAGTGGACGTGCGTGGCGCCATCGCGGCGTTGATCCCCGTCAATGCTTCGCGCGATCGGCAGCCGTTCCCGGTTGGCCGCGGAGCCGGGAACCACCCCGTCGTCGCTGGTCGCAGGCTGCGGCGATGGCGGCCAAGCGCCCCGGCATGCTGCGGTGCGGGCGCACAGTGGCGCGGGGCTCCGGCACACGAGTGGGCCGGATGACGGACGCGGGCGTCGTCCGCCTCTCTGATCGGCCGCGTGGCGCACCCCGCCTGCTCAGGCGGCCGCGTGCGCCCGGGGCGCTGTCCTGGCGAGCGTCGCGATCAGCGCGGCCCCGATGGTGTCGAGCCCGTCGCGGGTCATGTCCTTGCCGATCTCCAGCACCACGCATGCCCGGAGGTGCTTGTCCAGGGTGGCATGGAGCATCCCCAGGAAGCGCGGGGGTGCAATCAGCACCAGGCTGTCGTAGCGGTGCTCGACCCGCCCGCGCTCCAGCGCGTCGCGCAGTTGCCCCGCGAAGCGTGCCAGCGCCTTGTCGCGCGGCGAGGTGTGCGGCTCGATCGCGTGCCGCCCATGGCCGTGGCGGTCGTGGGTCGTGGGGGCACGATCGTGCCGCAGCGCGCGCCCGGGCAGGCGCCCCTCGGCGTTCACGAAGGATTGCACCTCCTCGGGCGGGTGCTCCTCGTGGAGGGCGAACAGGCGCGCCCGTGCGCCGTCCGCGACCAGGATCCAGATGGCGGGCATTGCGGATCTCCGTGGCAGGGGGAGGGGGCCGGCAGGCATGGCGTGCTCCGGTGGATGTCCGTCAGTCGATCGTCGGGCGGTCATGGAGATTGCGGGCCGCCGGGGCGGACCGTGCGGCGTGCCGTTCGAGTGCGGCGGGGATGCGCTGCGTCACGCCGCGTTCCCGGCCATGCAACCCGTTCCGCGGCGGCTTCCCGCGCGTGGTCGGGCACGTGCCCTTGCCGCGTGGTCACGCCGCCTCCCATCGCGCTGCCGCTGCCGGCGGCAGCGATGCCGGATTCGGCGTCCAGTGCGTCGATCACGAGCTGCCGCAGCGTCTTCCTGCGCATGGCCGCACTCCTCGGATGGGGAGTGGCCATTGCAGGGCGCCCGCGGCGGCGCGATGTTGATCCGGGTCAAACATCCGGCGTGCGGCCGCCGCAGGGACGCGGCCCTGCCCTCGGCAGCGGGTGCGATACTCCGCGCATGGCTTCCGCCCGTCCAGGCCGCCTCGACCCGCACACCTATCGGCGCACGTTGCTGTGCGCATACGCGGTGTTCTGGCTGGTCCTGGCGATCGCGCCCACGAGCCGCCCGGACTGGTGGCTCGAGAACCTGCTGGTGTTCGCCGCCGTGCCCCTGCTCTTGCATCCCCGGGTCGGGGCCAGCCTCGATGGCGTGGCCTACACGCTGCTGCTCGCCTTCCTCGCCCTGCATGCGGTCGGCGCCCATTACACCTATTCGGAGGTCCCCTACGATCGCTGGGCGCAGGCGTGGGGCATGGGCTCCATCGATGCCGCGCTGGGCTTCCGCCGCAACCAGTACGACCGTCTGGTGCATTTCGCCTACGGCCTGTGGGTGACGCCGGCGATGGTGGCGCTGCTGGACGCACACGTGCCCCAGCGTGGCTTGTGGCGCTGGTTGCTGCCGTTCGCGTTCATGCTGTCCCATTCCGTGGTCTACGAGCTGGTGGAGTGGGGTGCCGCGGAGGTGTTCGGCGGCGAGCTGGGCAAGGCCTACCTCGGGACCCAGGGCGACGAATGGGATGCCCAGAAAGACATGGCCCTGGCCGCACTGGGGGCGGCGCTGGCCATCGCCGCGTGCCGGCATTGGTGTCCTGCCGGCCGCCGCCGCGCGGCGTGACCGGTTCGCCCGGCGATCCGCTGTGCTGTTCGTGCGCGTCCTTTCCTTGAACCGGTCGGGGAAAGTTGCGACCATCCGGACTGGCGCCATGTCCCGCGGTGTGCGTGCTCCGGACATCCCGGCCGGGGCCGGATCCTTCCCGGGCGCCGCCCGTGCCCGCTCTCCGGCGGGCGGGCCTTCCACCTCGCCAAGCCGGCGTGTTCCCGCGTGCGGGGAGGCGGTCCGCGCGGGCGGCCAGCACGGCTTCGGCCGGGAGATTCGATGCAGGGAAGCGTGTCCTTGTTCACCGTGGTGCCGGCGGGCATCTTCGGGCCGCTGGCATCGGCCAACCGCCAGCATTACTGGTCGCTGCTGTGCCGCCTGTTCGACGAATTCTTCGGCCCGGACGCGCCGGTGCCGCCCAGCCATGGCTTCCCGCGACGCGAGATCACCGCCGCGATCGAGCGCTACCTGCTCGCGGACGATCCCTGGGAGGACGAGGACGGCCAGGCGCCCGACGCACCGCTGAACGTGCGTGCCGGCGCCATCCACGACCGCTTCCGCGCCGCCGGCTGGCTGCGCCAGGAACGCATCGGCGCGCGCGAAATGGTGACCATGCCGCGGATGGTGGCCGAATTGCTCTCGGCGTTGGTGGAGTTCAGTGAGCAAGGCCCTACTTTCGTCAGCGCGAAAATGGGGTCGATTGAGTCCCAAGTGAAAAAGGTGACCGAGGGCCGCATGGACGGCGGCATCCTCGACGAAGCCGCCGACCAGGCGCGCCGCCTGCTGGTGTCGCTGGCGTCGATGGGCCTGCAGGTGCGCGACCTCATGCCGGAGCTCAGCAAGGCCGAGACCACCGCGCAGTTCGCCCGGCAATGGTTCGAGCGCTACGTCGGCCAGCTGTTCATCGGCGACTACGCGGAACTGCACCGCGCCGACCATCCGATGGCGCGGCGCAGTTCGATCCTGGCGATGGTGCAGCAGCTGGAATCCGGCGCGGCGCGCGAAGCGCTGATGGCCTGGTACCGCGAGCACGTCACGGGCGGCGACGAGGCGCGCGCGCAGCAGCGCCTGTCGCGCAGTCTGGGCCGGCTGCGCGAGCTGGAACGCATCGACGACTATCTGGCCCGGCTGGACGAGGACATCCGCCAGGCCAATCGCCGCGCGCTGGCCTTCCTCGACTATCGCCTGCGCGCGCCCGACAAGCTCGACGTGCTGCTGCGTCGCGCCTGCCGCGGCGTGCTGTCCGCGCCCGAGGAAGCGCTGCGCTTGCCGGTGGCGCCCGGCCCGTTGATGGACGAGGCCCGCCTGCGCCCGCCGCAGCGCAAACCCGCGCCCATCCCGCGCAGCGCCAACGCCACCGCGCCACCCACGCCGGAGCAGCTCTCGCGCCTGTCGCTGCTGCGCAGGATGAAGCGCGCGCGCCTGGTCACTGCCGAGGACATGGCGCGTTACGTCGGCCGCCACCTGCAGCGCGGCGCGGCGATCGAATCGGCGCAGCTCGGCATCGACGGCATCGAAGACCTGCGTGCCTACCAGACCCTGCTCACGCTGGCGCTGCGCGGCAACCGCATCGGCGGCCTGCGCCGCGAGGACCCGCTGGGGCGGCTGCTGCGCGGCTTCCGCGTGGAGCTGCTCGATGCCGGCGATGGTGACGACAACGACTACCTGCGCGGCCCGCGCTTCCGCATCCTGCGGGTCGGCGCCGCGCACCCTCCGGAATCCGCATGAAACGCAGCTGGAACACCCTCAGTCAACTGTCCAACGGCACCTACGCGGTGCAGGACTTCGAGCGCGCCGCCTACCGCCTTGCCACCGAGCAGGTGCTGTACGCCGCCGACCCGCGTTCGCGCATCGCCTACCACCTGGTCGAAGACCATTACGGCGATTTCGTATCGGCACTGGAGCCGCTGGGCATCCGGCTGGAACGCAACCCGCACTACCGCTACGTGGTCGCGTTGCCTGCGCACGGCGAGGGCGTGCCGGTGACGCTGGACGAAACCCTGGCCCTGCTGGTGCTGCGCCAGCGCTACGACGATGCGATGCGCCAAGGCCTGATCGAGGACCACGGCGAGGTGGTGGTGGAACTGCCCGACCTGCAGGAAAGCTGGCAGGCGCTGACCGGCCGCGCGATGCCCGACGTGGGCACGCTGCGCGCGCTCGCGCGCACGCTCAAGCGCTGGGGCGTGTGCCGCTTGGTCGATTTGGAAGGCGACGATCCGCAGCCGTTCCACCTGCGGGTGCGGCCCGCCATCGTCGAGATCGTCGGCGAGCAGTGGCTGCAGCGGCTGGACCAGCACAACCGCGATGACGCGGGCGATGCCGACGCGGAGGACGACGATGCAGCAGCTTGAATGCGTCCACCTCGTCCAGTTCTTCCTGTTCGAGGCGCAGAGCCTGCGGCTGGACGCCACCAGCGCGATCATCGCCCCCAACGGCGCCGGCAAGAGCGCGCTGCTGGACGCCTTGCAGATCGTGCTGCTGGGCGGCGACCGCAGCCGCATCCGCTTCAACGCGCAGGCTGGCGGCAGCCACCGCGCGCGTACCATCCGCGACTACTGCCTGGGCGTGTTCCGCAGCGGCGACGAAGGCCGCAAGCGCCGCACCGCCACCACCTACATCTCGCTGGTGTTCCGCGACACCGAGACCGGCACGCCACTGACCGCCGGCATCGCCTTGGGCGCATCTGCCGACGAGCCCGAGCATCGCGTCCACGGCCTGTACCTGCTGCCCGGCGTGGCGCTGGAGTTGGACGAGCACCTGGAACGCAGCAATGGCAAGGAACTGCCGCTGGCGTGGGCGACGTTCCGCGAACACGCCACCCGCCGCTGCAAGGACGCGGGCGAAGCGCCGCAGCTGCACCCCAATGCTGAGCGGTTCCTGCGCGACCTGCTGCTGCGCCTGCGCGCCGGGCCCGCCGCCAACCCCGACCTCAACGCCTACCGCAAGGCCTTCCTCAATGCGCTGAACCTGCAGCGCGTCGAGGACGTGGACCTGTTCGTGCGCACGCTGGTGGCCGAAGACCGGCCCACCGACATCGCCCGCTTCCGCGCGTTGCTGGAGAGCTTCCGCCAGATCAAGGAGAAGATCGAGCAGGTCCGGCAGCGCATCGACGCCGCCGAAAACGTGGAGCGCCAGTACGAAAAGATCGCCGGGCAGGCGATCCGTGCCGCGTCCGCGCGCGCGCTGGCCGCCGAATACGCGCGCGACCTCTACGGCGAGCAGCTCGACCAGGCCGAGGCCGCCGTCGATGACGCCGCGAACGTGCTGGCCGACACCCGCCGCCGCCTCGCCGACACCCGCGTCGAGCGCGACACCCTGCGCGAGGAACAGGCGCGCGCGAATGCCCGCCTGCAGGGCAGCGCCGGTTACGGTGAACAGGCGCAGCTCGACGAACTGGCGGGCCGCGACCGCGACCGCCTCGCACAGCTGAAGAAGGACCTGCTGCGCGAGGTGCGCTTCATCGGCGAGCAATACCGCCAGCTCGACGAGCTTGACGTCGATGGCCTGGATGCCGCCGCGTTGGCCGCCGCGCGTGCCGAGTGGGACGGTTGGCAGGCCGAACTGGCGGCGCTGGCCGCCGAGGACGCGCTGCCGTGGACGCCCGAAGACCTGTTCGCCCGCGCGCGGCAGGCCTTGCGCGCGGCCGCGCCCCTGCGCGAACGGGTCGATCGCCACGCCCGCCAGTTGCACGCCGCCCATGACAAGGCCCGCGATGCGCTGGACGCCGCGCGCCAGAACCAGAAGCGCCTCGCCGCTGGCCAGGCCGAACTGCACCCGGACACGGTGCGGTTGATGAGCTACCTGCGCGACGCCGGCATCGACGCCCGCCCGGTCTGCGACCTGGTGCGCGTGACCGACACCGCGTGGCAGCCGGCCATCGAAGCCTACCTGCGCAGCAACGTCGAGGCGCTGCTGGTGCCCGGCAAGGACGAGGAGCGCGCGGTGAAGCTGTACCGCAGCCTGTCGGGTGGTCGGTCGGTCTATGGCGTGAAGCTGGCACTGTCCAGCCAGGCGCGCAACGCACGCGGCGCGGAAACGCCGGCCGCCGGCAGCGTGGCCGCGCTGCTGGACGGGGTGAACGAGGATGCGCTGGCGTTCCTGCGCCGCCAGCTCGGCGAGCTGCGCTGCGTGGAGACCGAGGCCGAGCTCGTGCGCAGCCGCCAGGGCCTGACCCGCGACGGCCTGCTGGCGCGCGGCGGCGGCATCGAGCGCCTGCGCCTGCCGGCGGCCAGCGATCTGCGCATCGGTGCATCCGACAACCGCGCGCGCCTGCGCGTGCTGCACGAGGAAATCGAACAGGCCGAGCGCGTGGTGCGCGAACTCGAGCCGCGCCTGCGCCGTGCCGACGACAGCCAGCGTGGGCTGGCGCGACTGGCGGATGCCGATGCGGTGGCGCAGGCCCTGCACGAGCGCGTGCTGGAGCATCGCCAGGTGGCCGAGCGTTATCGCGCCGCGCAGGAAAGCCGCCGCGCCTCGCTCGATCCGGACCTGCTGCGGCTTTCGGAGCAGGCGCGCGAGCTGAAGCGGCAGCTGGACGACTGCGAACGCCGCGCGGATGCGTTGGTGGGGCAGGAAGCCGTGGCGACCGCCAACCTCGAACGCAGCCACGGCCTGCTCGACGGCCTGCGCCAGCAGGAAGCGCTGGTCGCCCGCCGCGCCGTGGACGCCTTCGCCGATCCCGACGTCGATCCCAACCGGGTCGAGCGGCAGCGCGAGGAGCTGGACGAAAAGTACCCGTCGCTGGAAGAGCGCGCCCGCCGCTGCGAGGAGCGCGCGAAGGACAGCGACGCGCAGCTGGCGCGCCTGTTGCCCGATGCCTGGAGCGGGCTGGCGCAGTACGCCCGCGACCACGGTCTCGAACTCGACTTCGACGCCAACGCCTGGCGGCCCGCGCGCGGCCTGTTGCAGCGCGAACTGGCGCAGCTGCGCGACACCGAACTGGTGCGCTACGAGGAGGACGCGCGGCAGGCCTACGCCACCGCCGTGGACACCTTCCGCGCCGGCGTCGCGTCCACGCTGTACGACAACTTCAGCCGGCTCAAGGCGCAGATCGCCACCCTCAACCGCACCCTGCGCGCCAGCCCGGCGTTCTCCAACAACGAGCGCTACCAGTTCCACTACGAGGTGCTGCCGGAGTTCCGCGACCTGCACCGCTTCATCCAGCGCGCCGCCGACATCGGCGGCGAGGACACGCTGTTCGAAAGCGCCGGCCAGGTGCCGGAGGCGTTCCGCGTGCTGGTGGAGGACAAGGCCGCCGCCCACGTCGCCAACTCGCCGCTGGACGACTACCGCCGCTTCTTCCGCTTCGAGGTGCAGATCCGCCAGGACGACCGCGTGGTCGGCAGCCTGAGCGAGCGCATGCGCTCCGGCTCCGGCGGCGAGCACCGCGCGCCGCTGTACGTGATCGCCGGCGCTGCGCTGGCGGCGGCCTACGGCAAGGGCGAGGGGCAGCCGGGTGGGCTGGGGCTGATCCTGCTCGACGAATTCGGCGACAAGATCGACGCCCAGAACGCGCGCGCCATCACCGGCTACCTGCGCTCGCTGGGGCTGCAGCTGGTGCTGGCTGCGCCGGACACCGCGCAGGGCACGCTGTCCGGCGTGCTGGACAGCTACATCGAACTGTTCCGCGACGGCGACCTGCTGCAGGCCGAGCGGATCGAGGTGACCGAGGCCGCCCGCACCCTGCTGCTGTCGGACCAGTTCGACCTGCACCCGGAGCTGCTGGCAGCGGAAACCGAGCGCATCGCCCGCGAACAGGCGCTCGCCTGAGGCCCACCGCGGCCTGCCGGTGCCCGCCCCGGGGCCGGCGGGCACCGGCGTTGCTACACTCCCGCCATGCAGGATCAACGCCGCGTCCGCAAGAAAACCCGGGTCACGTCGCTGGACATCGCCCACCGGGCGGGGGTCTCGCAGGCCACCGTCTCCCGCGTTCTGGCGGGCAGCCCGCTTGTCAACGCCGACACGCGCCGCCGGGTGGAACAGGCGGTGCGCGAGCTGAACTACAAGGTCGACCGCCATGCGTCCAGCCTGCGCACCCAGCGCGCCGGCACGCTGGCGCTGCTGCTGTTCGAGGACCCGACGCCGGACGAGTCGCACATCAATCCGTTCTTCCTGGCGATGCTGGGGTCGATCACCCGCGCCTGCGCCCGCCAGGGCCATGACCTGCTGGTGTCGTTCCAGCAGCTGTCCGACGACTGGCACGCCGACTACGAGGACAGCATGAAGGCCGATGGCCTGATCCTGCTGGGCTACGGCGACTACCTCGCCTACGAGAGCAAGCTGGCGCGGCTGGTGGAGCAGGGCACGCACTTCGTGCGCTGGGGCCAGGTGCAGCCCGGCCAGCCGGGGATTTCGATCGGCTGCGACAACCATGCCGGCGGCGCGTTGGCGGGCCGCCACCTGCTTGAGCGCGGGTGCCGGCGGATCGCCTTCCTCGGCGATGCATCCACGCGGTTCCCGGAATTCTTCGCCCGCTACCAGGGCTGCGATGCGGCCTTGCGCGAGGCGGGACTGGCGATGTCGCCCGCGCTGCAGGTGGATGCGGACAGCACCGAGGAAGCGGGTTACGCCGCGGCGCGCGCCCTGGTGGCGCGCGGCGAGCCGTTCGACGCGATCTTCGCGGCCAGCGACCTGATCGCGATCGGCGCGATCCACGCGCTCAAGGAAGCGGGACTGCGGGTGCCGGACGACGTGGCGGTGGTGGGCTTCGACGGCACGCCGATGGCGCGCTTCGCCGATCCGCCGCTGACCACCGTGGTGCAGGACACCTCGCGCGCCGGCGAGCTCCTGGTGGACACCCTGCTCAAGCAGGTCCGCGACCAGCCGGCCCGCAGCGTGATGCTGGAGCCGACCCTCGACGTCCGCGCCTCCAGCGGGCGCTGACCGTCAGCGCGGCCGCCGCGCGCCGGCCATCGCCGCGTCCAGCGCGGCGACCAGCGACGGCTCGGTCGCCGGGGCGTCCAGCAGGAACACGCGCACGCCGTGCGCAGGCACTTCGGCCTCGAGCGCGTCGCCCGCCCGCACCGGGAGGGTGCCGCCGTCCAGCGCGTCCCGCCAGTCGCCGGCCTGCAGCATCGCGCGCACGGCGAAGCGCTCCGCGGCGTCGCCCTTGTTCAGCAGCACCAGCGCGATCTGCCGGGTGCCGGCGTGCTGCACCACCCGGTAGAACGCGGCGCGGTTCCCGGCCAGTTCCAGGTTGACCTGCAGGCCGCGCTGCAGCGCGGGCGAGGTGGCGCGCACCTGCGCGATGCGGGCCAGCGCCGCGCGGATCGGGCTGGCCTTGGCCGCCGCGATGCCCTCGACGCCGAAGTAGTTGCGGTTGCCGCCGTGCTCGGGCCGGCCGCGCATGAAGCCCATCTCGGAGCCGTAATAGACCACCGGGATGCCGCGCGCGGTGAACAGCCAGTTGTGCGCGTCGATGAAGCCGGCGTCGCTGGCGTCCAGGCGCGGCATGTCGTGGTTGTCGTAGAACGTGGCGAGGTCGTAGGGATTCGCGTACGGCCCGCCGGTCAGGTGCAGCGCCGGCGCCATCCGTTCGAAGCCCGCCTGCTGGCGGCCGAAGACGTCCTCCATCGCCTGCTTCATCGGGAAGTCCAGCACGCTGGTCTCGCCGTGGCCGGGCAGGGTGTGGGTGGCGATCTTCATGGCGTCGTACTCGAAGGCCTCGCCGAACATGAAGAAGCCCGGGTGGCGGGCGCGGATGCGGGTGGTGAAGGCCTGCCAGAAGCTGTCCGGCATCCACGCGATGGTGTCGATGCGGAACGCATCCGCGCCCTGGTCGATCCACTGCTCGTAGGCGCCGGCCAGGTAGTCCAGCACCGCGGGGTTGCGTTCGTTGAGGTCGGACAGCTGGGCCAGGTTGCCGTCGAAGATCGACCCCTTGGCGCCGTCCACCGGGCCGACGGTGTTGTAGAACCGGTGCAGCGGGTTGTGCGCCGGGTCCAGACGTTGCGGCGGCAGGTTCTGGTGGTCCGCGACCAGCGTGCCGTCCTTGTCGTAGAGCTTGCCGAACTTGGGCTGGTCGTAGGCCATGTCCCACGCCGGTGAGCCGTGGTTGCCGACGATGTCCAGCACCAGCTTCATGCCCTTGCCGTGCACGGCGTCGGCCAGGTCCTTGAAGTCCAGGCCCGGGCTGGGCAGGTGTTCGTCCACCTTGTAGAAATTCACGCCCCAGTAGCCGTGGTAGCCGGTCTTGCCCTTGTCGGAGAGGAAGCCCTTGCAGCTGGGCGCGGTGCCTCCGGTGAAGGCTTCGTCCGGGTTGTCCACGATCGGGGTGATCCACACCGAGGTGAAGCCCATCTCGCGGATGTAATCCAGGTGGTCCGCCAGCCCCTTGAAGTCGCCGCCCAGGTAGCCGATGTTGCCGGCCACGCCGTTGCACGGCGCGAGCGGGATGTCGAAGGTGCGGTGCGCGCCGCCCTGGTCGCGGTGGTCGTTGGCGGGGTCGCCGTTGACGAAGCGGTCGGTCATCACGAAGTACACGGCTTCGCGCGCGAACGGTTCCAGCGTGCCGTAGTAGTCCGGCGCCGGCGGCGCCTGCTTCGGCGTGGTGCCCGCGCATGCGGTGGCCGTGGCGGCGAGCAGGGCGGTGGCAAGGATGGTACGGATCGGATGCATGGTGGGGACGGGCCTCAGGCGTGGGCGGCGGGTTCGGGCACGCGCAGCACGCAGAGCCCGGCGACGAGCATGCTGGCGCCGCCCAGCACGAGGATCTTCGACGGATCGTCGGCGAACACGTGCTTGAGGATGTAGCCCAGCGTGGCCACCGCCACCAGCTGCGGGATGACGATGAAGAAATTGAAGATGCCCATGTACACGCCCATCTTGCGGGCGGGCACGCTGTCGGAGAGCAGCGCGTAGGGCAGCGAGAGGATCGATGCCCAGGCGATGCCGACGCCGACCATCGACAGCACCAGCCAGTTCTCGTCGGGCAGGAACGGGATCGAGGCCAGGCCGAGCCCCCCCAGCGACACGTTGACCAGGTGGCTGCCGCGCAGGCCGAAGCGGCGCGCCATCCACGGGATCGCGATCGCGGCCAGCGCGGCGAAGCCGTTGTACGCGGCGAACAGCACGCCCACCCAGTTGGCGCCGGTGTTGTACGCGGCGGAGGCGGTATCGCCGGTGCCGTAGTACACGGTGGTCACCGTGGCGGTGGTGTAGATCCACATCGCGAACAGCGCGAACCACGAGAAGAACTGCACCACCGCCAGCCGGCGCATCGCCAGCGGCATGGCGTAGATGTCGGTCATCACCTGCGCGAAGCCGTTTTCACGGCCCACCACGGTGAGCGCCAGCAGCGCCACGCCGTAGGTCGCCAGCAGGGCGCCCAGCAGGTACAGCTCGCGCGGCAGGCCCTGCCACGCCACGCCTGCCAGACCCAGCGCACCGATCGCCAGCCACAGCAGGCCGAAGCGGGTGGCGCGCGCCCGGTCCAGCGGCGCGCGGTCCAGCGGCGCCGCCTCGTCGAAGGCCTCCAGCGTCTCCGGCGGGTACTCGCGGGTGCGCAGCACGGTCCAGGCGATCGCGCCCACCAGCACCGCGGCACCGGCGTAGAACGCGTAGCGCACGGTGTCGGGCACCTGGCCGGGGCCGGCGGTGTTGGCCACGCCCGCCTTCTCCAGCAGCCACGGCAGCAGGCTGGCCACCACCGAGCCGATGCCGATGAAGAAGCTCTGCATCGCATAGCCCTTGGCGCGCTGCGACACCGGGAGCTGGTCGCCGACGAAGGCGCGGAACGGCTCCATCGACACGTTGATGGAGGCATCCAGCACCCACAGCAGGCCGGCGGCGATCCACAGCGTGGGCGAGTCGGGCATGAACAGCAGGGCCAGCGAGGCGAGCAGGGCGCCGGCGAGGAAGTAGGGGCGGCGGCGGCCCAGTCCGGTCCAGGTGCGGTCGGACAGGTAGCCGATCACCGGCTGCACCAGCAGCCCGGTCAGCGGCGCGGCGATCCACAGGCCCGGCAGCGAATCCATCTCCGCGCCCAGCGTCTGGAAAATGCGGCTGACGTTGGCGTTCTGCAGGGCGAAGCCGAACTGGATGCCGAGGAAGCCGAAGCACATGTTCCAGATCTGCCAGAACGAAAGCGGCGGCTTGGACGTCGAACCGGTGGCGTGCATGCGTTGTCCCGTGTGCGAAAACCGGCCGGTGCGGGCGGCCGGGTACATATACCGCACCGCTTCCGCGGCGCCCTGCATGTAAACGTATTCACGCGCCGGCGGCGGCGCAAGGCCGGTGCGGACGCGGCATAGTCCGGCGTTGTCGCAGGCGCACGGAGCGGGAATGGCAGGTCAGAACTGGTGGCGCGGCGCGGTGATCTACCAGATCTACCCGCGCAGCTACCTCGACACCAACGGCGACGGCGTCGGCGACCTGCCGGGCATCCTCGCGGGCCTCGACCACATCGCCTCGCTGGGCGTGGACGCGATCTGGATCTCGCCGTTCTTCACCTCGCCGATGGCCGACTTCGGCTACGACATCGCCGACTTCCGCGGCGTGGACCCGCTGTTCGGCACGCTGGACGATTTCGACCGCGTGCTGGCGAAAGCGCACGCGCTGGGCCTGAAGGTGATGATCGACCAGGTGCTCAGCCACTGCTCCGTGGACCACCCGTGGTTCCAGGAAAGCCGGCAGAGCCGCGACAACCCCAAGGCCGACTGGTTCGTCTGGGCGGATGCGAAGCCGGACGGCACGCCCCCCAACAACTGGCTGTCGATCTTCGGCGGGGTAGCGTGGACGTGGGAGCCGCGCCGCTGCCAGTACTACCTGCACAACTTCCTGTCGTCGCAGCCGCAGCTCAACTTCCACCATCCCGACGTGCGCGCGGCGCAGCTGGACAACCTGAAGTTCTGGCTGGACCGCGGCGTCGACGGCTTCCGCCTCGATTCGATCAACTTCCCGTTCCACGACGCACGGCTGCGCGACAACCCGGCCAAGCCGCCGGAGCTGCGCACCGGCCGCGGCTTCAGCGCCGACAACCCCTACGCGTTCCAGTACCACTACTACAACAACACCCAGCCCGAGAACCTGGGCCTGCTGGAGGACGTGCGCGCGCTGCTGGACCGCTACCCGGACGCGGGTGCGCTGGGCGAGATCTCCTCGGAGGATTCGCTGGCGACGACCGCCGAGTACTGCACCCACCGCCGCCTGCACATGGGTTACAGCTTCGAGCTGCTGACCCCGGACTGCAGCCCCGCGTACATCCGCGGCACGGTCGAGGCGCTGGAAGCGAAGATGACCGAAGGCTGGCCGTGCTGGGCCATCTCCAACCACGACGTGCAGCGCGCGGTGACGCGCTGGGGCGGCGCGGACGCGGACGATGCCCTCGCCAAGCAGCTGGTCGCGCTGGTGTGCGCGCTGCGCGGCAGCGTCTGCCTCTACCAGGGCGAGGAGCTGGGCCTGCCGGAGGCCGAGGTGCCGTTCGAGGCGCTGCAGGATCCCTACGGCAAGGCGTTCTGGCCGAACTTCAAGGGCCGTGACGGCTGCCGCACGCCGATGCCGTGGCGCGCCACCGGCGACGCCGGTTTCGGCAGCGACGCGCCGTGGCTGCCGGTGCCCGACGCCCACCGCGCGCGCAGCGTGGAGGTGCAGGAACAGGCCGCCGACTCCGTGCTGCACGCCGTGCGCGCGTTCCTGCACTGGCGCAAGGCGCAGCCGGCGCTGGTGCAGGGGGCGATCCGCTTCCTCGACGCGCCGGCGCAGGTGCTGGCCTTCGAGCGCAGTCACGAGGGGCAGCGCCTGCTGCTGGCGTTCAACCTGTCGGCTGAACCCTGCGACTGGACGCTGCCCGTCACGGGTGCGCCGCTGGCCGTGCCCGGCCCGGTGGCCGCGACGCTGGACGGCGATGTCCTCCGGCTGCCGCCGCGCGGCGTGGCGTGCCTCGCCTTGGCGCATTGAACGAAGGGAGCGGGACATGCGGGGAACGATTGCGATGCGGGTGGCCGGTGTGCTGCTGGCGGTGTTGGCCTGGGTCGGCCCAGCCCGGGCGGAGCAGGTGGCGACGGTGGCGTCGCCCGACGGCCGCATCGAGGTCCAGCTGGACCTCAATGGCGAAGGGCGGCTGGCCTACCGGGTGTCGCGCGACGGCAAGCCGGTGATCCGCGATTCGCGGCTGGGGTTCATCTTCCGCAACGGCCGCCAGCTGATGCGCAACCTGCGCCTGGACGCCCAGGCGGCCCGCAGCGTCGATACCACCTGGGAACAGCCCTGGGGCGAGCGCCGCTACGTCCGCGACCACTACAACGAACTGCGCGCCACCTTCGTCGAGAAGGACGGTGACCACCGCCGCTTCGACATGGTCTTCCGCGTGTTCGACGACGGCATCGGCTTCCGCTATGACGTCCCCCGGCAGCCCGCGCTGCAGGAAGCGCAGATCGTCCAGGAACTGACCGAGTTCGCCGTCGCGCGGCCCGCCACGGCGTGGTGGATCCCGGCGCTGGAATGGAACCGCGAGGAATACCTCTACCACCGAACGCCGCTGGAGCAGGTGGCCGTCGCGCAGACGCCGCTGACCCTGCGCACGGACGACGGGCTGCACCTGAGCATCCACGAGGCTGCGCTGGTCGATTACGCGGGCATGAGCCTGATGCGCGGCGGTGACGGCGAACTGCGTGCGCTCCTGACGCCCGGCAGTCCGGTGCCGGTGGTCCGCGCGACGCCGTTCGCCACGCCGTGGCGAACGATCACCCTCAGCGACCGCGCCGGCGGCCTGGTGGAATCCAACCTCATCCTCAACCTCAACGAGCCGAACACCCTCGGCGATGTCAGCTGGTTCACGCCCGCCAAGTACGTGGGCGTGTGGTGGTCACTGCACCTGGACCAGCAGAGCTGGGCCACCGGGCCGAAGCACGGCGCGACCACCGAGAACACCCGGCGCATGATCGACTTCGCCGCCGCCAACGGCTTCCGCGGCGTGCTGGTGGAAGGCTGGAACGTGGGCTGGGACGGCGACTGGTTCGCCAATGGCTGGAACTTCGACTTCAGCAAGCCGACGCCGGACTACGATCTCGCCGGCCTGGCCGCCTACGCCAAGGCGAAGGGCGTGCACCTGATCGGCCACCACGAAACCGGCTGCGCGGTCAGCCACTACGAGCGTGGCATGGATGCGGCGTTCACGCTGTTCTCGAAGCTGGGGATCGACGCGGTCAAGACTGGCTATGTCTGCGATGCCGGCCAGATCGAGCGCCAGGACGCCATGGACGGTCCCGTCCTGCGCGAATGGCACGAAGGCCAGTGGATGAGCAACCACCACCTGCGCGTGGTGCAGGATGCGGCGCGCCACCATGTCGCCATCGACGCCCACGAGCCGATCAAGGACACCGGCCTGCGCCGCACCTACCCCAACTGGGTGTCCCGCGAAGGTGCCCG
The DNA here is from genome assembly GCA_041913885.1 of Thermomonas sp. Lineage (GTDB taxonomy): Bacteria > Pseudomonadota > Gammaproteobacteria > Xanthomonadales > Xanthomonadaceae > Thermomonas. The sequence continues at coordinate 168,550 of JAYSEL010000001.1, forward strand.
CGGCATGGAATACAACGCGTGGGGCAACCCGCCGAACCCGCCGGAGCACGAAGTCACGCTGGTCTTCACCCGCCTGCTGGCCGGGCCGATGGATTACACCCCTGGCGTGCTCAGCCTGACCGGGCGCAACGGGCAGGAGATCCAGAGCACGCTGGCGCGGCAGCTGGCGCTCTACGTCGGCATCTACAGCCCGATCCAGATGGCGGCCGACCTGCCCGAGCACTACGCGCAGCATCCCGATGCCTTCCAGTTCATCAAGGACGTGGCGGTGGACTGGGACGAGAGCCGCGTGCTGGCCGGCGAGGTCGGCGAGTACGTGGCCATCGCGCGCAAGCAGCGCGGGGCGCCGACCTGGTTCCTCGGCGCGATGAACGACCGCCATCCGCGCACGCTGGAGCTGCCGCTCGACTTCCTCGACGCGGGCAAACGCTACCGCGCGGAGATCTACCGCGACGGTGACGGCGCCGACTGGCACGGCGAGGCGCGCTTCCGCTTTGTGCGCGAGACCAGGGCCGTGGCCCGCGGCGACCGCCTGTCCTTGTGGCTGGCCGGCGGCGGCGGCGCGGCCGTCCGGTTCGTGCCGGAATCCTGAGACGCGACGGCGCGCTCCCGCCTGCCGGTTCCCTTCGTCTGTCGCCCTGCGCGCAGGGTGGCGGGCGTTCGTGCCCGTCGGGCTGAAAGCCAGTGCTGGTGCGGGCTGCGTGATTTCCTGGGGTGCCCGGGATGAATACGTATGCAGGACCGTCTGTTGGCCCGTGGCAGGACTACCATCGCAACGTTCATGTGATGCGCCCGGCGCGGGCATGAAGGAGCGGGCGACACAGCCCGCCTATATCGAGAACCATTCCTGGAGGGGAAGATGGTGCAGTTGAAGCGAAATCTGTTGAGCGTGGCGCTGGCCTCGGCCGCGATGATGATGGCCGCCCAAGCGTTTGCGCAGGAGGCACAGCCCGCCGCGCAGGACGCGCCGGCCGCGAAGAAGAAGGCCGACGCCAAGAACCTGGATACCGTGGTGGTGACCGGCATCCGCGGCGGCATCGAGCGCGCCATCGACATCAAGAAGGACGCCACCTCGATCGTCGAGGCGATCTCCGCCGAGGACATCGGCAAGCTGCCCGACGTCAGCATCGCCGAATCGATCGCCCGCCTGCCGGGCGTGGCCGCGCAGCGCGTGGCCGGCCGTGCGCAGGTGCTCAGCGTGCGCGGCCTGTCGCCTGATTTCTCCACCACGCTGCTCAACGGCCGCGAGCTGGTCAGCACCGGCGACAACCGCAGCGTCGAGTTCGACCAGTACCCGTCCGAGCTGATGGCCGGCGTCACCATCTACAAGACGCCCGACGCAGCGTTGGTGGGCCAGGGCCTGTCCGGCACGATGGACATGCGCACCGTGCGCCCGCTGGATTACGACAAGCCGGTGATCGCGATCAGCGGCCGCTGGCAGCGCAACTCGCTGGGCTCCGCCGCCAACCAGGGCGCGACCGGCAACCGCTTCAACGCCAGCTACATCGGCCAGTCCGCCGACCGCACCGTTGGCTACTCGATCGGCTACTCGCACTCCGACACGCCGATCCAGGAGAACCAGGTCGGTCTGTATGAGCCGTGGACCACGGCGAACACTGATGGGGGTTATCGTCCGGGCGTACCGGCTGGAACTTTCTACTCTGACGGCATCAAGGCGCTGCGCCGCACCGGCTATACCAAGCGCGACGGCGTGATGGCGACCCTCGAGTTCCGTCCGTCCGATGCCTGGATCAGCACCTTCGATGCCTTCCACTCGCAGGCCAAGCAGGAAGATACCGCCAATCAGTTCGAGGTGAATCTCGGTAACTACAATGGCGGTTACGGCGCACTTAATGTGGTTGGTGTCGAAGTCAACGGTAACGGCACTTTCACCGGTGGCACCGCGGAGAACGTCTATCCGCTGGTGCGCGGCATGTACAACAAGCGCAAGGACGAGATCAATGCGGTCGGCTGGAAGAACGAGCTGTTCTTCGGCCAGGTGAAGCTGACTGCCGACGTCAGCTGGTCGAAGGCGAAGCGCAACGAGATCAACCTCGAGAACAACACCCAGCTGGTGCCGGCCCCGCAGCTGGACTCGGTGGTGCTGGACTACACCGGCGGTGATTTCCCGCAGCTGAACCCGGGGCGTGATTACTCGAATCCCGATGCGTTGTACCTGCGCGGCACCATCTATGGCTCCGGCTACGGCAAGACCCCGCGCGTCGAGGACGAGCTGAGCAGCTTCCGGCTCGGCGGCGAGTTCCCGGTGCCGGCGTCGATGGCTGACGTCTTCTCCGGCTTCGACGCTGGCTTCAACTACGCTGACAGGCAGAAGCAGAAGTGGCAGCCCGAGGGCAGCATCAACGTCGGCGCCCAGGGCGACACCACCATTGCCTCCGACCTGCAGTATGGCCTGGTCGACCTGGGCTTCGCGGGCGTGGGCATGATCCCGTCCTGGAACGTCCCGGGCGCGGTTGCCCGCTACATGACCTTCAATCCGGTCGATGACCTCGACTACCTGATTCCGAAGGCCTGGACTGTGACCGAGCGGATCTCCACCGGCTACTTCAAGGCCAACATCGACACCACTTGGGGGTCGGTGCCGGTGCGCGGCAACGTCGGCGTGCAGGTCCAGTACACCGATCAGTCCTCCGATTCCCGTTACTGGGATGCCACGCAGCCGGTGGGTAGCCGTGACCTGCCCATCCACAAGGGCACCAAGTACACCGACGTTCTGCCCAGCATGAACCTGGCGTTCTCACTGCCCAACGACCAGACGGTGCGCGTGGCGCTGGCCCGCCAGGTGGCGCGTGCCCGCGTCGACCAGATGCGCGCGTCCCTCGACTTCGGCGTCGACACCACCACCGGCAAGCCGGGCGGCAGCGGCGGTAACCCGGAGCTGGCACCGTGGCGCGCCAATGCGTTCGACCTGTCGTGGGAGAAGTACTTCGGCTCCAAGGCATACATCGCCGCCGCCTACTTCTACAAGGATCTGACCAGCTACATCTTCACCCAGACCCGTGACGGCTACGACTTCACGGACCAGGTGGCGTCGTGGCTGGAAGTCAACGGCAGCACCCTGCCGCCGGGTGTGACGATCGCGAATACCGGTAAGTACAGCGCGCCGTTCAACGGCAAGGGGGGCAAGCTGCAGGGCCTGGAGCTGACGGCATCCATGCCGCTCGACCTGGTGTTCGGCGATGCGTTCAACGGCTTTGGCGTCGTCGCCAGCGCCAGCTTCACCGACAGCAGCATCAAGATCCTGGCGCCGGAGAATGCCAGCAGCATCGGCAACGACCCGATCACCCTGCCGGGCCTGTCCAAGCGCGTCTACAACTTCACGGCGTACTACGAGCGCAACGGCTTCGAGTTCCGCGTCAACAACCGCCGTCGCTCGGACTTCATCGGCGAGATCGGCAACTTCGACGGTGCCCGTTCGCTGCGCTACGTGGTCGGCGAGAACATCACCGACGCCCAGGTCAGTTACAGCTTCAGCGATGACAGCGGCTTCAAGGGCCTGAGCCTGCTGCTGCAGGCCAGCAACCTGGGCGACGAGTCCTATCGCACCTACGCCGGCACCAAGGACCGTCCGCTGGAAACCATCAAGTGGGGCCGCACCCTGCTGCTGGGCGCCAGCTACAAGTTCTGATCCACGTTCGACCGAGTTACTGCAACACCCCTGTGATGGACGCCCCGCCGGTGCAAGCCGGCGGGGTTTTTCTTTGGGCGGGCGAGGCCGTGACGGCTTCGGAACGGCCACCACGGAGGCAGCTCAAACTCTGCCACCGCGCTGCACGAATGCGCGAAACACCCGCCCCCCTGGGGCCGGTGCGATAGGGGGTATGCAGGACGCCGGCGGAACGCCGGCAGTGGCTCAGGCGTGTGGCGCCAGCGCGGCCGCCTTGCGCGCCAGCCGGCCGATCCGGTCCCAGTCGCGGGCCTGCAGGGCGTCGCCCGGCAGCATCCAGGAGCCGCCGACGCAGGCGACGTTGGGCAGCGCGAGGTAGGCGGGCGCCTTGACGGCGTCGATGCCGCCGGTGGGGCAGAAGCGCGCCATCGGCAGCGGGCCGGCGAAGCCCTTGAGCGCGGCGGTGCCGCCGCTGGCCTCGGCCGGGAAGAACTTGAAGCGGCGCCAGCCGTGTTCCAGCCCGCGCATCAGCTCGCTGGCCGTGGCGATGCCCGGGATCAGCGGCGTGTCGCCGGCCTTCGCGGCCGCGTACAGCGCGTCGGTGGCGCCCGGCGAGATGGCGAACGCCGCGCCGGCGGCTGCCACGCGCGCCAGATCCGCGGCGGACAGCACCGTGCCGGCGCCCACGCAGGCGTCGGGCAGTTCGCGCGCCAGCAGGGCGATGGCCTCCAGCGCGCAGGCCGTGCGCAGGGTGACTTCCAGCACCGGCAGGCCGTTGTCGACCAGAGCGCGGCACAGCGGCAGGGCATCCTCCAGCCGTTCGATGGTGAGCACCGGGATGACCGGCGCGCGGGTGAACACGGCGTCGACGCGGTCGCGCAGGCGGTCGGGATCGAACATGGTCAGGACTCCGAGGCGCGCAGCGCGCAGGCGGCGCCGAGCAGGCCGGGGTGGGGATGGGTGATGACGTGGATCGGCACCGATTCCAGCAGCGCGGCCATGCGGCCCTTGGCGAGGAAGCGTTCGCGGAAGGCGCTGCTGCGCAGGAACGGCAGGAAGCGCGGCACGATGCCGCCGGCGATCACCACGCTGCGTGCGCCGTGGATCAGCGCGCAGTCGCCGGCGACGCTGCCCAGCACCGCGCAGAATCGGGCCAGCGCGCGGCGCGCGGCCTGGTCGTGGCCGTCCAGCGCGGCGGCCACCACCGCGGCCGGGTCGCGCAGCGCCGGGCTGCGCAGGGTGGTTTCGCCGGGTTGCGGCAGCGCGCCGGGCAGCACGGCGCCGACGCCGCGCAGCACCGCGTCGATCTCGGACAGGCCCTTCCCGCACAGCAGGCGCTCGGTGGACGTGCGGCCGTGCTGGGCGGTCAGCCATGCGGCGATCGCGCGCTCCTCGTCGCCGATGGGCGCGAAGCCGACGTGCCCGCCCTCGGTCTCCACCACCTGCCAGCCACGGTCGGTATCGCCGACCAGCAGCGCGACGCCGAGCCCGGTGCCCGGGCCGAGCACGCTGACCGGCCCGCGCAGCGGCGTCTGCAGGGTGCCGTGCAGGGTGACCAGGTGGCTGTCGTCGAGGGCGGGGATGGCCCAGGCCACCGCGCCGAAATCGTTGAGCATGCGCAGCTCGGCCAGGCCCAGCGTGCGCTGCAGTTCGCTGCGGCTGAACGACCACGCGCGGTTGGTCAGCCGGATCTCGTCGCTGCCGACCGGGCAAGCGACGGCCAGCGCGGCGCGGGTCGGGGTGGCGTCCACGCCCGACAGGTAGTGCTCGATGGCGTGCTGCAGGCTGGCGAACTGGGCGTTCGGCAGCGACTTCGAGGCCTGTAGTTCGACGGTCGGTGACGCCAGGTCCACCAGCGCGAAGCGCGCGTTGGTGCCGCCGATGTCGCCGACCAGCGCCAGCCCGGACCGGCTCATGCGCCGGCCCCGAACAGCGGGCTCGCGCCTTCTTCCGCGGAGCCGACGTTGCTACGCATCAGGCCGAACAATTCGCGGCCCATCCCGGCCTGGTTGCCCGACAGGTCTGGCATCGCGACGTCGCGGGCGGCCCAGGCGGCGGCCTCCACCAGTACGTCCAGCGTGCCCGCCTCGGCGTCGATGCGGACCGGATCGCCGTCGCGCAGCTTCGCCAGCGGCCCGCCGTCGGCGGCCTCGGGGGTGACGTGGATCGCCGCCAGCACCTTGCCCGACGCGCCGGACATGCGGCCGTCGGTGAGCAGCGCGACGCGCTGGCCGCGGTCCTGCAGCGCCGCCAGCGTGGGCGTCAGCTTGTGCAGCTCGGGCATGCCGTTGGCGCGCGGCCCCTGGCCGCGGACGACGGCGATGAAGTCGCCTTCCAGCGTGCCGGCCTGGAAGGCCGCCAGCAGGGCGTCCTGCGAGTCGAAGACGCGGGCGGGCGCCTGGTGGCGGCGGAACTCGGGCGCCACCGCGGACACCTTCACCACCGCGCGGCCCAGGTTGCCCTGCAGCCGGCGCAGGCCGCCCTCGGCGTCGAACGGGGCCGACACCGGCCGCACGATGTCGGTATCGCCCGAGGTCGCCGGCGGGTCGCGCCAGCGCAGCGCCAGGTCGTCCAGCCAGGGCTGCGTCGCCTGCTGGCGCAGCGTGCCGCCGTGCACGCAGGCGATGTCCTCGTGCAGCAGGCCGGCGTCCAGCAGCTGGGCGATGACGAAGCCCATGCCGCCGGCGGCCTCGAAGTGGTTCACGTCGGCGGCGCCGTTCGGATACACGCGCGCCAGCAGCGGCGTCGCCTTGGAGAGCGCGTCGAAGTCGTCCCAGTCGATCACCAGGCCCGCGGCGCGGGCGATGGCGACCAGGTGCAGCGTGTGGTTGGTGGAGCCGCCGGTGGCGGCCAGCCCGACCATCGCGTTGACGATCGCCTTCTCGTCGATCGTGCGCGCCAGCGGGCGGTAGTCGTCGCCCAGCGCGGTGATGCGCAGCGCCTGCTCGGCGGCGGCCACGGTCAGCGCGTCGCGCAGCGGGGTGTTCGGCGGCACGAAGGCGCTGCCCGGCAGGTGCAGGCCCATCACCTCCATCAGCATCTGGTTGGAGTTGGCGGTGCCGTAGAACGTGCAGGTGCCGGGCGCGTGGTAGGACGCGGCCTCGGCGTCCATCAGCTCCTCGCGACTGGCCTGGCCCAGCGCGTAGCGCTGGCGGACCTCGGCCTTCTGCTTGTTGGGGATGCCCGAGGGCATGGGCCCGGCGGGCACGAACAGCACCGGCAGGTGGCCGAAGCTCAGCGCGCCCATCAGCAGGCCCGGCACGATCTTGTCGCAGACGCCGAGGCACAGCACCGCATCAAAGCTGTCGTGCGACAGCGATACCGCGGTGGCCATGGCGATGACGTCGCGCGAGAACAGCGACAGCTCCATGCCGGCGCGGCCCTGGGTCACGCCGTCGCACATCGCCGGCACGCCGCCGGCCACCTGCGCGCTGCCGCCGGCGTTGCGCGCCGCCATCCGGATCAGCGACGGATAGTGCTCCATCGGCTGGTGGGCGCTCAGCATGTCGTTGTAGGCGGTGACGATCCCGATGTTGCCGCCGCGGCCGCCGCGCAGCGCCGGCTTGTCCGGACCAGCGGCCGCAAAGGCGTGGGCGAGGTTGCCGCAGGACAGTTTGTGGCGGTACGGACCCTCGCCGCGGGCCGCGTCCATCCGCGCCAGGTAGGCGGCGCGGGTGTCGCGGCTGCGCCCGGCGATGCGGGCGGTGACGCGTTCGACGACGGGGTGCAGCGCAACGGTGGCCATCAGGGACTCCAGTGGACGTGGACCGGGGCGCCGGCGCGCAGCAGCGCGGCGACCGGAAGCGGGGACGACGGTGCCTGCAGCACGTCGCGCAGGACCGCGCGTTTGTCGTCGCCGGTCACCACCAGGTGCACGGCGCGGGCGCGCAGCAGCCGCGGCAGGGTCAGGCTGATCCGCGCGAACGGCGCCTCGGGCGGCAGCGGGTCGGGCAGGGTGCCGATGGCGTCGACGCCGCTATCCATCGCCAATCCCTCCCGCAGGTTGGCCGCGCCGGGGAACAGCGATGCGATGTGGCCGTCCGCGCCCATGCCCAGCAGCACGACGTCGAACGGGTCGAGACGGGCGGCGAGCAGCGCCCGGGCCTGCGCCAGCGAGGGCGCCTCTTCGCCATCCGGGGCCGTCAGCGCATGCACGCGAATGGCGGGATCCGCGGCGAACGCATCACGCAGGTTGCGCAGGTTGCAGGCCGGATGGTCGTGCGGCACGCAGCGGTCGTCGGTGGGCACGGCATCGATGCGACCGCCCAGACCAGCCCGCGCGAGGTGCGCGTAGACGGGCAGCGGCGTGCGTCCGCCGGCGAGGGCCAGCCAGGCGGCCCCGCGCTGGGCGATGGCGTCGCGGCAGGTCGCTTCCATCGCCGCAGCCACGCCGACGACCAGCGCGGCGGTGTCTTCGTACAACTGTTCGACGCGAGCCATCGCCGGGCAGCCGCTCATTCGCGCCAGCCGTGGCCGAGGCGGTCCACCAGCGACACCGAGGTGGACGGTCCCCAGGTGCCGGCGGGGTAGGGGCGGGGCTGCATGCCGGTGGCGTGCCAGCCGTCGGCGATCGCGTCCACCCATTGCCAGGCGGCCTCGGTCTCGTCGCGGCGGACGAACAGCGTGCCGTTGCCTTCGATCGCATCCAGGTAGAGGCGCTCGTAGGCGATGCGGCGGCGCGCGTTGTGGAATTCCTGGTGGAAGTCCAGGTCCAGCGCCACCTGCGACAGGCGCAGGCCGTGGCGGTCCAGGCCGGGCGTCTTGCTCATCAGGTCCAGCTCGATGCGTTCCTCGGGCTGCAGCTTGATCAGCAGCCCGTTGGGCTGCATGTCCGCCGCCGCGGGGCCGCCGAAGATCGAGTACGGCACCTTGCGGAACTGGATGTAGATCTCGGTGCTGCGCGACGGCAGGCGCTTGCCGGTGCGCAGGTAGAAGGGCACGCCCGACCAGCGCCAGTTGTCTACGTGCGCGCGCAGCGCCACGAAGGTCTCGGTGCGGCTGGCGCGGCCCAGCTCCTCCGCGTAGCCCGGCACCGCCCGGCCGTCGATGGCGCCGGCGGTGTACTGGCCGGCCACCGACTCGGTGGCCACGTTGCCGCGATCGATGGCGCGCAGCGAGCGCAGCACCTTGATCTTCTCGTTGCGCACCGCGGTGGGGTCGAACCGTGCCGGCGGCTCCATCGCGACCAGGCAGAGCAGCTGCAGCAGGTGGTTCTGCAGCATGTCGCGCAGGGCGCCGGAGTCGTCGTAGTAGTCGCCGCGGCCCTCCACGCCCACCGTCTCGCCGACGGTGATCTGCACCTGCTCGATGTGGCGCGCACTCCACAGCGGCTCGAACAGCGCGTTGCCGAAGCGCAGCGCGATGAGGTTCTGCACGCCTTCCTTGCCGAGGTAGTGGTCGGTGCGGAAGATCCGTTCCTCGTCGAAGGCGCGGGCGACCGCGTCGTTGATCGCCACGGCGCTGGCGAGGTCCTTGCCGATGGGCTTCTCCAGCATCACCCGCGTGCCGGGGCCGGCGACGCCGTGCGCGGCCAGCGCCTGGCAGGCCGGGCCGTAGAACCGCGGGGCGGTGCTCATGTGGTACAGCACGTCGCCGCCGCGCAGGGCGGCGACGCGGCCTGCGAGCGCGGCCATCGATGCATCGTCGTCGGCGCTGGCGGCGCAGTAGTCCAGCCGGTCCAGCAGGCCGCGCAGCGCGGCGTCGCTGCGTTCCGCGGCGGGGATCCGTTCCTCGATGCTGGCCGCGACCAGCGCGGCGAAGCCGTCCCGGTCCAGCTCGCTGCGCGCGGTGCCGAGGATGCGCATGCCGTCCGGCAGCAGCTGCTCGGCCTGCAGGCTGTACAGCGACGGCAGCAGCATGCGCCGGGCCAGGTCGCCGGTGGCGCCAAACACGGTCAACAGCGAAGCGGGCGTGGCGTGCGTCACGGAATCGGTCCGGAAAACGGGGGCGATCCGAGCTTAATACGCTTTGTCGTTCAGGTCGGGGTGCACACGTTTTCAATTGCCGCCGTGCGCGCGCGTCGCGGCGCGCGGCACCGGAGGCAATACGCCTAGGTATGTCGTGGGGCCGGGGGTAAACTCGGTGTTTTCCCCTTGGGCCAGTCCATGACCCGCGCTTCATCGTTCACCCGCGAGCAGCTGTTGGCCAGCGCCCGCGGCGAGTTGTTCCCCAACAGCGTCGCCCGCCTGCCGGCCGATCCGATGCTGATGTTCGACCGCATCGTCGAGATCAACGACGACGGCGGTGCCCACGGCAAGGGCTTCGTCCGTGCCGAGCTGGACATCCACCCGGACCTCTGGTTCTTCCAGTGCCACTTCCTCGGCGACCCGGTGATGCCGGGCTGCCTGGGCCTGGACGCGATGTGGCAGCTGGTCGGCTTCTACCTGACCTGGCTGGGCGCCCCGGGCCGCGGCCGCGCGCTGGGCTGCGGCGAGGTGAAATTCACCGGCCAGGTGCTGCCCACCGCGAAGGTGGTGACCTACGAGATCGATGTCACCCGCGTGATCAACCGCAAGCTGGTGGTGGCGCAGGCCGATGCCCGCACCCTGGTCGATGGCCGCGAGATCTACACCGCCAAGGACCTGCGGGTGGGTCTGTTCACTTCGACGGAGAGCTTCTGACATGCGTCGCGTCGCCATCACCGGCATGGGCATCACGTCCTGCCTCGGCAACGACCTCGATACTGTCTCGCGCGCCCTGCGCGAGGGCCGCTCCGGCATCCGCACGCTGCCCGATTCGGTCGAGCGCGGCCTGCGCAGCCAGGTGGGCGGTGCGGTCGAGCTGGACCTCGATGCCGCGATCGACCGCAAGCTGAAGCGCTTCATGAGCGATGCCGCCGCCTACAGCTACGTGGCGCTGCGCGACGCCATCGCCGATGCCGGCCTGGACGAGGCCCAGGTCAGCCATCCGCGCACCGGCCTGATCGCCGGTTCCGGCGGCGGCTCCAGCCGCTGGCAGGTGGAGACCGCGGACATCCTGCGCGAGCGGGGCGTGCGCAAGGTGGGGCCGTACATGGTGCCGCGCACGATGTGCTCCACGGTGTCCGCCAACCTGGCCACCGCCTTCCACATCAAGGGCCTGAGCTACTCCATCAGCGCCGCCTGCGCGACCTCCGCGCACTGCATCGGCGCCGGCGCGGACCTGATCCGCCACGGCGCGCAGGACATCGTGTTCGCCGGCGGCGGCGAGGACCTGGACTGGACGATGACGGTGATGTTCGACGCGATGGGCGCGCTGTCCACCGGCTACAACGCGACGCCGGAACGCGCCTCGCGTCCGTACGACGCCGGCCGCGACGGCTTCGTCATCGGCAGCGGCGGCGGCATGCTGGTGCTGGAGGACTGGGACCATGCGGTCGCGCGCGGCGCGCGCATCCACGCCGAACTGGTGGGCTACGGCGTCACCAGCGACGGCGCCGACATGGTCGCGCCGAGCGGCGAGGGCGCGGTGCGCTGCATGAAGATGGCGCTGGACGGCGTGGACCGCCCGGTGGACTACCTCAACACCCACGGCACATCGACGCCGCTGGGCGACATCGTGGAGCTGCGCGCGGTGCGCGAGGCATTCGGCGACGCGGTGCCGCCGCTGTCGTCCACCAAGGCGCTGAGCGGCCATTCGCTGGGCGCCGCCAGCGTGCACGAGGCGATCTACAGCCTGCTGATGCTGCGCGACGGCTTCATCGCCGGCTCCGCCAACATCGACACGCTGGATCCCGAGGCCGCGGGCTTCCCGATCGTGCGGGAGAGCCGCGACGCGCGGCTGGACGTGGTGATGTCGAACAGCTTCGGTTTCGGCGGCACCAACGCCGCGCTGGTGTTCGCGCGGGCCTGAGCCCGCGCCCTCGCGGCGTTCAGTCGCCCATCCCGGGTGCCTGGCGCAGCTGGCGATGGCGCCAGGCGGCGTAGCCGAGGCCGGTCAGTCCGGTGGCGGTGGCCGGTACCGCCAAAGCCAGGTAGCCCAGGTGCGCGAACAGCAGCGCGCCCAGCACCGCGCCGCAGAAGAACCCGGCGATGATCAGCGCGCTCAGCAGCAGCCGCCGCGTCTGCAGTGGCATGCCGCGCAGCGCATGGCCGACGCCGATGCCGAGATCGGTGAACATGCCGGACAGGTGGCTGGTGCGGATCGCCGCGCCGCTGAACGTGGTGGCCATCGCGTTTTGCAGGCCGCAGGCCATCGCCGCCAGCAGCGCTCCCGCGATCTGGTGGCGCAGGAACAGCGGGATCGCGGCGAACAGCAGCAGCGACTCGAGCACCAGCGCCACCCCGTAGCGGCGGCCCAGCCGCAGCGTGCTGTCCTGGATCACCATCCCGCTGACCGCCGCGCCCAGCATGAAGGCCAGCGCCACGCCGGCCAGGTGGCCGGCCGCGCGCAGGTCGCCGTGGGCCACCGCGCTGCCCAGCAGCGTGGTGGTGCCGGTCAGGTGGGTGACCGCCTGGTGCTCGAAGCCGAGGTAGCCCACCACGTTGACCATGCCCGAGGTGCAGGCCAGCAGGCCGGCGCCGATCCACACCCAGCGAGGCAGCTGCAGGCCCATCGCGTCAGAGCGCTTCCGAGGCGTAGTCCGCCAGGCGCGAGCGCTCGCCGCGGCGCAGCGTGACGTGGGCGCTGTGCATCCAGGACTTGAAGCGGTCCACCGCGTAGGTCAGGCCGGACGTGGTCTCGGTGAGGTAGGGCGTGTCGATCTGCTCGACGTTGCCCAGGCACACGATCTTGGTGCCCGGGCCGGCGCGGGTCACCAGCGTCTTCATCTGCTTGGGCGTGAGGTTCTGCGCCTCGTCGAGGATCAGGTAGCGCGACAGGAAGGTGCGGCCGCGCATGAAGTTCAGCGACCGGATCTTGATCCGCGACGCGAGCAGGTCATTGGTGGCCGCACGCCCCCAGCTGCCGCCGTCCTGGTTGTGGGTCAGCACTTCCAGGTTGTCGGTCAGCGCGCCCATCCACGGCGTCATCTTCTCCTCCTCGGTGCCGGGCAGGAAGCCGATGTCCTCGCCCACGCTGACGGTCGCGCGGGTCATGATGATCTCGCGGTAGCGCTGCTGGTCCATCGTCTGCGCCAGCCCGGCGGCCAGTGCCAGCAGGGTCTTGCCGGTACCGGCGGTGCCCAGGAGGCTGACGAAGTCGATGTCCGGGTCCATCAGCGCGTTGAGCGCGAAGTTCTGTTCGCGGTTGCGCGCGGCGATGCCCCACACCGCGTGCTGGTTGTGGCGGAAGTCGTCGACGATGCGCAGGGTGATGCGGTCGCCGTCGACCTTGGCCACCTTCAGCTCGGACTGTTCGTCGCCGGGCAGGAAGGCGAACTGGTTCGGGTACCAGTCCTCGCCGTCGGCGCGGGCGATCTCGTAGTAGGTGCGGCCCTTGTCGGTCCAGGACTTAAGGTCCTTGCCGTGGCGCTGCCAGAAGTCCTCGGCCAGCGGCGTGGCGCCCGTGTAGAGCAGGCTGAAGTCGTCCAGCGCGCGGTCGTTTTCGTAGTCCTCGCTGGCGATGCCGGCGATCGACGCCTTGATGCGCAGGTTGATGTCCTTCGACACGAACACCACCGGCGTCTCGGGCTCGGACTGCTTCAACACCAGGATCGCGCCGAGGATGTTGTTGTCCGGGATGACCGTGCCGAAGCGCTTGCCGGCGTCGAAATCGCCGGTCTGGAAGCGCAGCTTGCCGGCGCTTTCGGCCCCGCGCAGCTGCAAGCCCTGCGGGCGGACCAGGGGAATGCCGTGGTGGACGTCCGCGCTGCCGTGGGCTTCGATCAGCTCGTTGAGGAAGCGGCTGACCTGGCGGGCGTTGCGGCTGGCCTCGGACGTGCCCTTCTTGCCGTTGTCCAGCTCCTCCATCACCTGCATCGGCAGGTACACATCGTGTTCCTCGAACTTGAACAGCGCGGTGGGGTCGTGCATCAGCACGTTGGTGTCGAGGACGTAGATGCGCTTGCTCCGGGTCATGCGGTATTCCCTTCGGTCGGACAGCAGCGGGCCACCGCGTCCCGCAGGGCGGGGCAGTGGAGGAAGAGGGCGGCGGGGGCGGTCACTTGGCCTGGGCGGCCTGCAGCGCGTCGAGCACGGCCTGCGCGTGGCCCGGCACCTTCACCGGCTGCCACTTTTCGCGCACCACGCCGGCGGGGTCGACCAGGAACGTGCTGCGGACGATGCCGAGGTACTCGCGGCCGTACAGCTTCTTGGGCTGCACCACGCCGAAGGCGTCGCAAATGGCACCGTCGGCATCGCTGGCCAGGTCGAACCGGAAGCCCTGCTTGGCGCAGAAGTTCTGGTGGGACTTGATCGAATCCTTGGACACGCCGAGCACCACGGCGCCCGCCCGCTGGAACTTGGGCAGCAGGGCGTTGAAGTCCAGTCCCTCGGTGGTGCAGCCGGGCGTCGAGTCCTTCGGGTAGAAGTACAGCACCAGCCACTGGCCGGCGTAATCGCCGAGCGAGGCGGTGGTGCCGCTGGACAGCGCGAGGGGCAGGTCGGGGATGCGGTCGCCGGTGTCGATCATCGGGATGCGAACTCCGCTCAGTACTTCATCGGGTCCATGATCGCGTCGAGGTTCAGGTGGTCGCAGAACTCGAGGAAATCATCGCGCAGGGCGGCGATGTGCATGTCCGCCGGGACGCCGATGGTCAGCTGCGCGGAGAACATGTCGGCACCGGTCTGCATCGCGCGATAGCGCGAGCAGTGCAGGCTTTCGATGGTGATGCCCTGGTGGTCGAAGAAGTCGGCCAGCTGGAACAGGATGCCCGGCTTGTCGGACGCGATCACCTCGACCACGTAGGGCAGCAGGCTGGACTGCAGTGGCTTGGGGCCGGTGCGGTACCAGACCAGCTTCAGGCCTTCCTCGCGCTCCAGCTTGGTCAGCATGGTCTCGAGCTTCGCCACGGCGTCCCAGGAGCCGGTGACCAGCGCCGTGACCGACACGTCGCGGCCCACCGTGGCCAGCCGCGTGTCCACCAGGTTGCAGCCGGAGTCCGCGATCCGCCGGGTCACCGCCAGCAGCGGGGACTGCGGATGGGTGGTGTAGGCGTTGATCAGCAGGTGGTTCTCGTTCGGCGCGGCGGGCCGGGGAGCGGCGGTCTTGCTCAATGCGGGACATCCAGGGCGGTGGGGAAATGCCGCCAGCGCATGGCTGCATCGGCGCCAGCATACTTGCCGGCGCTTTCGAGCCGCAAGTAAGATCGCGGCATCCGCGCGCTTCCCCTGAACACGCGCCGCGCCCCGGCGCCGCGCCCTGCACGAGCCTCCCGCCTTGCATCTCTCCGGCAGCATCACCGCCCTGGCGACGCCCTTGACGGCCGCCGGCGACATCGATTTCCCCGCATGGGAACGGCTCCTCCGGACCCAGCTGGCGGCCGGCACCCAGGCGGTGGTCGTGGCCGGGTCCACCGGCGAGGCCGCGGCGCTGTTCGACGATGAATACGACCAGCTGCTGCGCACCGCGGTGGAGCTGGTCGGCGGCCGGATGCCGGTCCTGGCCGGCACCGGGCAGTCCAACACCGCCAAGACCGTCCGCTGCAACCGGCGCGCCGCCGCGCTCGGGGCCGACGCCGCGCTGGTGGTGACGCCGCCCTACGTGCGGCCCACCCAGGCCGGGTTGCTGGCGCATTACCGTGCGGTGGCCGACGATGGCGGGCTGCCGGTGGTGCTCTACAACGTCCCCGGACGCACCGGCTGCGACATGGTCCCGGAGACCGTCGGCGAGCTCTCCGTCCACGCCAACATCATCGGCATCAAGGAAGCCCGGGCCGAGGAAGACCGGATGGAAGCCCTGCTGCCGCTGCGCCGCGAGGACTTCGCCGTGCTCAGCGGGGACGACCCGACCGCCGTGCGCGCGATGCTGGCCGGCGCCGACGGCGTCATTTCGGTGGCCTCCAACGTGGTCCCGGCCACCTTCCGCCGGCTGTGCGACCGCGCCCGTGCGGGCGATGCGGCCGGGGCGCAGGCGCTGGACGACGCGCTGGCCGCGCTCTACCACTTCCTCGGCGTGGAGCCCAATCCGATCCCGGTCAAGGCGCTGCTGGCGCTGGACGGCATCGGACACGGCCTGCGCCTGCCCCTGCAACCGCTATCATCGGCGCATGCCGACCAGGCCCAGCGCCTGCACGCCGCCATCCGCCACCTCGAAGAACGCAGCCGCGCCGACGCGGCCTGACTGGAGAACCCGATGCACCGCACCGTCCGCGTGACCCTGGCCGCCCCCCTCGCCGCCGTCCTGCTGGTGGGCGGCCTGTCCGGCTGCCACTGGTTCAAGAAGAAGAACGAGCTGTACACCATGAGCGCCGAAGCGCGTCCGCTGGAAGTGCCGCCGGACCTCGATCGTCCGGCCGCCGACAAGGCGATGGCGCTGCCGTCCGTGGCGACCTCCAGCGTCACGGCGTCCGCCGCCGCCCCGGCCGCGGTCGCCCCGGTGGGCTTCAACGCCGCCGGTGACCGCGACGCGGTATTCGCCAAGGTCGGCGATGTGCTGGGCGCCACGTCCGGCGTGCAGATCGCCAGCAAGGCCGAGATCCTCGGCACCTACGACGTGGACTACATGGGCGCCAAGTTCCTGGTCCGCGTGACCAAGGCCGGCGACGGCACCTACGTGTCGGCCGTCGACCCGCGCGGCCTGCCGCCCAGCGGCGAAGCCGCGGGCAAGCTGATCGGCGTGCTCAAGGCCGCGATCGCACCGTAATCGAGGGCATTGCCCTCCACCCGCCCGGGGCTTGCGAGGCAAGCCTTGGGTGCGGATGCCGCGCCCTATCACGGCGCTTCGCGTTCCCGGCGCGAGGCGCCGTTTGTTTTGGCGGGGACGTGGCGATCCATCCAAGGGCCGCGCCCTGTGCGATCCCGGCCGTCGAGTCGAGTTCTCGATCCGCGCCGGCGAGGGCCGCAACCTGCGGAGGAGCAGGGGGCTTGATGCGTGTCCGTTGCGTGGCGCCGGACTGGCGCACAGTAGGGCGGCAGCGGGAAAGGCTCGCCGCCTCCGGCCGGATCAGCGCTCCAGCAGCGGCAGCTTGTTCGGCTTGCCGTCCCACTCGGCGTGGTCGGCGGGTGGGTCCTTGCGCACGGTCAGCACCGGCCATTCCTTCGCGAGTTCCGCGTTGAGGCCCACGAACACTTCCTGGCCGGCGGGGACGTCCTCTTCCGGGAAGATCGCGCCGACCGGGCATTCCGGTTCGCACAGGGTGCAGTCGATGCACTCGTCCGGGTCGATCACCAGGAAGTTCGGGCCTTCGTGGAAGCAGTCCACCGGGCACACCTCGACGCAGTCGGTGTGCTTGCACTTGATGCAGTTTTCGGTGACGACGAAGGGCATGGTCGGGGATCCGTGGAGCGTTGGCGCGAAGTGCGTAGTTTAGCGCGGCCGGCCGCCGGTTACTGCAGTTCGCGCAGGTCCAGCCGGCGCAGGCGCGGGGCCAGCCGCGCAGTGGTGGCCACCACGCCGAGGGTCACGAAGCCGCCCACGATCATCGCCGGCACGAGGCCCAGCAGGCGCGCCATCACGCCGTCGTAGAACGCACCCAGCTCGTTCGAGGAGCTGATGAAGATGCCGTTGATCGAGGACACGCGGCCGCGCATGGCGTCCGGCGTCACCAGCTGCATGATGGTGGAGCGCAGCACCACCGAGACGCCGTCGCAGGCGCCGTAGGCCACCAGCAGCACCGCCGACAGCCACAGGTGGCGGGAGAGGGCGAACGCGATCGTGCACAGGCCGAAGCAGGCGACGGCCAGCAGCAGCACGCGGCCGGCATGGCGCTGCAGCGGGTGGCGGGTCAGCCACAGGGCCACCGCGATGGAGCCGATCGCCGGCGCGGCGCGCAGGATGCCCAGCGCCTCCGGCCCGGCGTGCAGGATGTCCTTGATGAAGGCCGGCAGCATCGATACCGCGCCGCCCAGCAGCACCGAGAACATGTCCAGCGCCATCGCGCCCAGCATGATCTGGTTGCCGGCCACGAACCGCGCGCCCTCGGCGATGCTGGCGAAGATCGGGCCGCGCTGCTGCACCAGCGCCGGCTCGCTGACCGGCATGGCCAGCAGGGTGGCGGCCGCCAGCAGGGCGAAGCCGGTGCCCACGGCAAAGGTGAGCGGATTGCCCAGCGCGCCGACCAGCACGCCGCCCGTGGCCGGGCCCAGTACCAGCCCCGCCTGGAACACCACGCTGCCCATGCCGGCGCCGCGGCTGAACTGCTCGCGCTTCAGCACCCGGGCGAACAGGGCGTTGTAGACGGGGCCGAGGAAGGAGCGGCCGATGCCGCCCACCGCCACCGCCAGGTAGATCGCCCAAGTGCCGTGGGACGGGATCACGCCCGCCGCCAGCAATGCCAGCACGCCGGCATTGACGGCCAGCAGGACGCAGGCGGCGGCGCCCAGCTTGCGCCGCGGCAGGTGGTCCACCAGGTAGCCCGAGAACGGCGCGATGCAGAAATACGGCACCACCTCGGCCAGCCCGACCAGGCCCAGCGCCAGCGGGTCGCGGGTCAGCTCGTAGATGTGCCAGCCCACCGCCACCGCGACGATCTGGTACGACAACAGCGTGCAGATCCGGTAGAGCAGCAGCCAGCGGAAGCCGGCGCTCTGCAGGGGCGGGGCCGGCGCGTCGGTCATGCCGGCAGGGCGGTGCGGGCGCGGTCGCGGATGAAGGCCAGCAGGGCGGCAAGGCCGTTGCTGCGGGTGGGGGACAGGTGCTTGGCGAGGCCGATATGGGCGATGTAGTCCGGCTCGGTGGCCAGGATCTCCCTGGCACCGCGGCCGGAGTAGACCCGCAGCGCCAGGTAGACGAGCCCGGAGACGATGGCCGAGTCGCTGGCGGCATGGAACACCAGCCGGTCGGCGTCGCCCTCGGCCACGATCCACACCAGCGACTGGCAGCCGTGCAGGCGATGCTCGTCGGTCTTCCACGCATCGGGGAACGGCGGCAGCTTGCGGCCCAGGTCGATCAGGTACTGGTAGCGCTCCGACCAGTCGCCGAAGAAGCCGAACTCGTCGGCGATGGCGGCCTGCGCATCGGCGGCGGTGGGTTCGAGGGGGAAGGGGGTTTCGGTCACGGCAGGGATTCTCCGGGGTTCGTCATGCCCGCGAAGGCGGGCATCGCGCCTGCTTCTTCGGATGGACGATTGCGCGTCGACCGAAGGGCGATTCCCGCCTTCGCGGGAATGACGGCAACACTAGGCACGCTTCCAGCGCACGCCTTGCGGTGTGTCCTCCAGCAGGATGCCTTCGTCGGCCAGCTGCTGGCGGATCGCATCGGCGCGCGCGAAATCGCGCGACTTCTTCGCTTCGCCGCGTTCATCCACCAATGCCTGGATGCGAGCGTCGTCGTCGCCGGAGGCGCCGCGGGCGAACCAGTCGGCCGGCGACTGCTGCAGCAGGCCCAGCACCTGGCCGGCGCCGAGCAACTGCGCCTTCAGGGCCGCCTTGTCTTCCGGCGCCGTGGCCTTGCGGGCCTCGCCGGCGATGCGGGCGATCTCCGCCAGCGCCGCCGGGGTGTTGAGGTCGTCGTCCAGCGCGGCCTCGATGCTGGCTGGGGTGCTGGGCTCGGCGCCGATGTCGGCGAGGTCGCGCAGGGTGCCGTACAGCCGATCCAGCGTGCGCACGCACTGCTCGATCAGCCCATCCGACCATTCCAGAGGCTGCCGGTAGTGCGCGGACAGCAGGGCGTAGCGCAGTGCCTCCGGCGGATGCGCCTGCACCAGTTCATGCACGCGCTGGATGTTGCCGACCGACTTCGCCATCTTGGCGCCGCCGAAGTTCAGCATGCCGTTGTGCAGCCAGAACCGCGCGAACGGCTTGCCGCCGTGCGCGCACTCGCTCTGCGCCACTTCGTTCTCGTGGTGCGGGAACTGCAGGTCCACGCCGCCGGCGTGGATGTCGATGGTCTCACCCAGGTGGGCCTCGGCCATCGCCGAGCATTCGATGTGCCAGCCCGGGCGGCCGCGGCCCCAGGGCGAATCCCAGCCCGGCAGGTCGTCGGTGGAGGGCTTCCACAGCACGAAGTCGCCGGGATCGCGCTTGTAGGGCGCCACCTCGACGCGCGCGCCGGCCAGCATCTCGTCGGTATCGCGGCGCGACAGCTTGCCGTAGGCCGGGAAGCTGGCCACCGAGAACAGCACGTGGCCCTCCGCCGCGTAGGCGTGGCCGTCGGCGATCAGGCGCTCGATCATCGCGATCATCTGCGGCATGTGCGCGGTCGCCGCCGGCTCGATGTCCGGGGCGAACGCACCGCTCACGCCCAGCGCCGCCATGTCCTCGCGGTAGGCGGCGGCGTACTTGTCGGTGATCGTGGCGATGGGCGTGCCCAGTTCCTTCGCCGCCGCGTTGATCTTGTCGTCCACGTCGGTGATGTTGCGGGCGTAGCGCAGGCCGCCGAAGCGGCGCCGCAGCAGCGCGGCCAGCACGCCGAACACCACCGGCCCGCGGGCGTTGCCGATGTGCACGTAGTTGTAGACGGTGGGCCCGCACAGATACATCGTGGGGCCGTCCGGATCCTGCGGCTTGAACGTTTCGACCCGGCGGGTCAGGGTGTTGTAGAGGGACAGGCTCATGGCGGCGGGCGCGTGGGGGACGCCATTGTAGCGGCCACGGCCCGCGGCATCGCGGCGACAGCGGCGATTCAGCCGTTCGCGTCCACGGCCCGATACACTCCCGCGATGCCGATGCTCCGCCACCTTGCCGCACTCTGCCTGCCCGCCGGGCTGCTCGCCGGTGGCCTCGCCCGTGCGCAGGAGCCGCCGCGCGAGGTGGTCCTGCCCGCCGAGAACGTGCGCTACGACTACGCCCAGGTGCTGTCGGTGCGTCCGGTCTACCAGACCCTGCGCACCACCAGCATGGAGCGGGTCTGCGATCCACGCGAACCGGCGATCAGCGCCACGCTGGCGCGGGTGATGAACGCGGTGCGCAATCGCGCGGCCGCCGGGGACGACGCCGGCAAGACGCAGAACTGCCGGATGGAGCCGGTGGTCAAGGAGCATCGCCGGACCATCGCCTACGACGTGGACTACATGTACCGCGGTGCCAAGTTCCGCACCCGGATGGACCGGGACCCGGGCTACCGCCTGCGGATCCGCATCGCCATCGCCCCCCAGCCCTTCTGATCGAATCGCTTGCGCCGGCCTCACCGGCGTGCGAGCATGCCGTCCCGATGCACGCCCACCTCGCCACGCGCCACGCTGACACCGCCCGGATGGCCTCCGGCATGACGTCGCGCGCGCGCCGACCGGAACCCTCACATCCTGCTGGGTAAACCGGACGCGTCCTCGTGCTTCACCTCCGAACCCAGCCCCCAGGCTGGGTTTTTGCGTTCTGGGCCCACGACAACTTCCCTTTCCCTCGAGCCGATCCCCATGAAGCACTTCCTCAACACCCAGGACTGGAGCCGCCCCGACCTGGACGCCCTGCTGGCGCAGGCCGCCGTGTTCAAGCGCAGCAAGCTGGGCGACGCCATGAAGGGCCGCTCGATCGCGCTGGTCTTCTTCAACCCGTCCATGCGCACCCGCACCAGCTTCGAGCTGGGCGCGTTCCAGCTGGGCGGCCATGCGGTGGTGCTGCAGCCGGGCAAGGACGCGTGGCCGATCGAGTTCGACCTGGGCACCGTGATGGGCGGCGACACCGAGGAGCACATCGCCGAGGTGGCGCGGGTGCTGGCGCGCTACGTGGACCTGATCGGCGTGCGCGCCTTCCCGAAGTTCGTCGACTGGTCGGTGGACCGAGAGGATCGGGTGCTCCAGGCCTTCGCGAAGTACTCGACGGTGCCGGTCATCAACATGGAGACCATCACCCATCCCTGCCAGGAGCTCGCCCACGCGCTGGCGCTGCAGGAGCACTTCGGCACCACCGACCTGCGCGGCAGGAAGTACGTGCTGACCTGGACCTACCACCCGAAGCCGCTGAACACCGCCGTGGCCAACTCGGCGCTGACCATCGCCACCCGCCTGGGCATGGACGTGACGCTGCTGTGCCCGACCCCGGACTATGTGCTGGACGAGCGCTACATGGGCTGGGCCGCGCAGAACGTGGCGGAAAGCGGCGGCTCGCTCCAGGTCAGCCACGACATCGAGAGCGCCTATGCCGGCGCCGACGTCGTCTATGCCAAGAGCTGGGGCGCGCTGCCGTTCTTCGGCAACTGGGAACCCGAAAAGCCGATCCGCGATCAGTACAAGCACTTCATCGTCGACGAGGCGAAGATGGCGCTGACCAACGACGGCGTGTTCTCGCATTGCCTGCCGCTGCGCCGCAACGTCAAGGCGACCGATGCGGTGATGGACTCCCCGCGCTGCATCGCGATCGACGAAGCCGAAAACCGCCTGCACGTGCAGAAGGCCGTGATGGCCGCGCTGCTGCGCTGAGCCGCGATTCCTCTCCCCCCGTCTCCCCCTCGGACACCCCCATGACTACCCCCAACGACTCCCGCGACATCGTCCTCGCCTTCTCCGGCGGCCTCGACACCAGCTTCTGCGTGCCCTACCTGAAGGAGCAGGGCTGGAACGTGCACACCGTGTTCGCCGACACCGGTGGCGTGGATGCGGAGGAGCGCGCCACCATCGAGGCGCGCGCCGCCGAGCTGGGGGTGGCCTCGCACGTCACCGTCGACGGCGGCCCGGCCATCTGGTCCGGTTTCGTGAAGCCCTTCGTGTGGGCGGGCGAGGGCTACCAGGGCCAGTACCCGCTGCTGGTCTCCGACCGCTACCTGATCGTGGACGCCAGCCTGGCGCGGGCGCGCGAGCTGGGCACCAATGCCATCGCCCACGGCTGCACCGGCATGGGCAACGACCAGGTGCGGTTCGACCTCGCCGTGAAGGCGCAGGGCGACTACCGCATCGTGGCGCCGATCCGCGAGATCCAGAAGCAGCACACCCAGACCCGCGCCTACGAGCAGGCCTACCTGGAGGAGCGCGGCTTCGGCGTGCGCGCCAAGCAGAAGGCGTACACGATCAACGAGAACCTGCTGGGCGTCACGATGTCCGGCGGCGAGATCGACGCCTGGGAAGCGCCGGGCGAGGGTGCGCGCGGCTGGTGTGCGCGCCGCGAGCACTGGCCGGCGGAGGCGCTGGAAGCCACGCTGCGCTTCGAGCACGGCGAGGCGGTGGCGCTGGACGGCCACGACCTGCCGGGCGAGAAGATCCTCGCCAAGCTCAACACCATGTTCGCCCAGTACGGCGTCGGCCGCGGCATGTACACCGGCGACACCACCATCGGCCTGAAGGGCCGCATCGTGTTCGAGGCGCCGGGCCTGGCCGCATTGCTGGCCGCGCACCGCGCGCTGGAAGAGGCGGTGCTGACCAAGCAGCAGAACCGCTTCAAGCCGGACGTCGCCCGCAAGTGGGTGGAACTGGTCTACGAGGGCTTCTTCCACGATCCGCTGAAGGCGGACCTGGAAGCGTTCCTCGCCTCCAGCCAGCGCATGGTCAACGGCGAGGTGGTGCTGCGCACCAGTGGTGGCCGGGTGGATGCCATCGCGGTGCGCTCGCCGCACCTGCTGAACGCCAAGGGCGCGACCTACGCGCAGTCGGCCGACTGGGGCGTGGAGGAAGCCGAGGGCTTCATCAAGCTGTTCGGCATGAGCACCACGCTGTGGGCCGAGGTCAACGGCGGGCAGGGCGGTGGCTGACATGCTCGAGGCTGTCCTGCGGCACCTCGAAGCGCTGGTGGCCTTCGACACCCGCAACCCGCCGCGCCGGATCGGCACCGGCGGGATCTTCGACTACCTGCGCGCCCAACTGCCGGGGTTCCGCTGCGAGGTCGTCGACCACGGCGACGGTGCGGTGTCGCTGCTGGCCGTACGCGGCGCCCCGCGGCGCGTGTTCAACGTGCACCTCGACACGGTGCCGTCGTCCGAGGCGTGGGATGCGGATCCGCTGCGGCTGCGTATGACGCACGACCGCGCCATCGGCCTGGGCGCCTGCGACATCAAGGGCGCGGCGGCCGGGCTGGTGGCCGCGGCCAATGCCACGTCGGGCGATGCCGCGTTCCTGTTTTCCAGCGACGAGGAAGCCAACGACCCGCGCTGCATCGCGGCCTTCCTTGCCGAGGACCGCGGCTTCACCGAGGCGATCATCGCCGAGCCCACCCGCTGCGAGGCGGTGCTGGCCCACCGCGGGATCAGCTCGGTGCTGCTGCGCTTCAAGGGCGAGGCGGGCCACGCCTCCGGCGCCAACGCGCTGCAGGCCAACGCCCTGCACCAGGCGATGCGCTGGGGCGCGGATGCACTGGCGCTGGTCGAAGGCGAGGCGCACGCGCGCTTCGGCGGCCTGACCGGCCTGCGCTTCAACATCGGCAAGGTCGAGGGCGGCATCAAGGCCAACGTGATCGCGCCCAGCGCGGAGGTGCGCTTCGGCTTCCGGCCGCTGCCATCGCACGACCTCGACGGGCTGCACGCCCGGTTCGGCGCCTGCGCCGCGCCGGGCGCGCTGGAGCGTTACGAGGAGACTTTCCGTGGGCCGTCGCTGCCGGCCGGCGACATCGCCACCGCGGAGGAACGCCGGCTGGCCGCGCGCGACCTCGCCGACGCGCTGGGCCTGCCGATCGGCAACGCCGTCGATTTCTGGACCGAGGCCTCGCTGTTCTCGCAGGCCGGCCTGACCGCCTTTGTCTATGGCCCGGGCGACATCGCCCAGGCGCATACCGCCGGCGAATGGGTGGCCCTGGACGAGCTGCAGCGCTATGCCGAATCCATCACCCGCATCCTTGGAACCTGACCTGCCGTGACCCCGATCCTCTCCCCGCACGCCGTGCACGATCCGCAGACGCGCCAGACCATCGTGCGGCTGCTCTCCAGCATGGGCAGCGCGAAGGAAATCAGCCAGTACCTGAAGCGCTTCTCGCAGCTGGACGCGGCGCGCTTCGCCGTGGTCAAGGTGGGCGGCGCGGTGCTGCGCGACGACCTCGATGCGCTGGTCTCCTCGCTGGCCTTCCTGCAGGACGTCGGCCTGACGCCCATCGTCATCCACGGCGCCGGCCCGCAGCTGGACGTGGAGCTGTCCGCCGCCGGCATCGTCAAGCAGACCATCGACGGCCTGCGCGTGACCTCGCCGGAAGCGCTGGCCATCGTCCGCCGCGTCTTCCACGCGCAGAACCTGAAGCTGGTGGAGGCGCTGCAGGCCGCCGACGCGCGCGCTACCAGTATTGTTTCGGGCGTGTTCGAAGCCGATTACCTCGACCGCGAGCGCTACGGGCTGGTGGGCGAAGTGAAGCGCGTCGACCTGGCGCCGATCCAGGCCAGCCTGCAGGCCGGTTCGATCCCGGTGATCGCGTCGCTGGGCGAGACCATCGGCGGGCAGATCCTCAACGTCAACGCCGATTTCGCCGCCAACGAACTGGTGCAGGAACTGCAGCCCTACAAGATCGTGTTCCTGACCGGCACCGGCGGGCTGCTGGATGCCGACGGCCACATCATCGACTCGATCAACCTGTCCACCGAGTACGACCACCTGATGCAGCAGCCTTGGATCGAAGGCGGCATGCGGGTGAAGATCGAGCAGATCAAGGACCTGCTGGACGGCCTGCCGCAGGCCTCCTCGGTGTCCATCACCCGGCCGTCCGAACTGGCCAAGGAGCTGTTCACCCACAAGGGGTCCGGCACGCTGGTGCGCCGCGGCGAGCGCGTGCTGCAGGGCGACGCATGGTCGGATTTCGACCTGCCGCGCCTGCGCGCGCTGATCGAGTCGGCGTTCGGTCGCAAGCTGCTGCCGGATTATTTCGAAACCACCCGGCTGCATCGTGCCTACGTCAGCGAAAACTACCGCGCGGCGGTGATCCTGACGCGGGAAGAGGCGGGCGTGTACCTCGACAAGTTCGCGGTGCTGGACGACGCGCAGGGTGAGGGGCTCGGGCGTGCGGTGTGGCTGGTGATGCGCGAGCAGAACCCGGCGCTGTTCTGGCGTTCGCGCCATGGCAACCCCGTCAATGCGTTCTACGATGCCGAATCCGACGGCTGCATCAAGCAGGCGAAGTGGAAGGTCTACTGGTACGGCGAGGCCGGCTTCGACCGCATCGCGCGCTACGTGGCGCTGTGCGCGGAGCGGCCGGCCACCCTGGAGGATGTCGCCCGGGAGGATAAAGCATGAAGACGTTGCGCATCGGCATCGTGGGCGCGCGTGGCCACGTCGGCGCGGAGCTGGTGCGGCTCGTCGCCGGCCATCCCACCTTCGAGCTCGCCTTCGTGACCTCGCGCGAGCTGGCGGGGCGCGCGCTCGCCGACCACATCCCCGGCTATGCGGGCGACCTGGCCTACACCTCGCCGGCCTACGAGACCCTGCCGGAGCTGGGCGCCGACGCGGTGGTGCTGGCCCTGCCCAACGGCAAGGCCGGCCATATCGTCCAGCAGTTCGATGATGTCGGCACCGACGCGGTGCTGCTGGACCTGTCCGCGGATTTCCGCTTCGACGATGGCTGGTACTACGGCCTGCCGGAATTGACCCGCGCCCGCTATGCCGGCCAGCGCCGCATCAGCAATCCCGGTTGCTATGCGACCGCTATGCAGCTGGCGCTGGCACCGATGGTGGACGTGCTGGCGGGCCCGGCGCAGTGCTTCGGCGTGAGCGGGTATTCCGGCGCCGGCACCACGCCGTCCGACAAGAACGACGTCGCGCTGCTGCGTGACAACCTGATGCCGTATGCGTTGACCGGGCACGTGCACGAACGCGAGGTGACGCGCCACCTTGGGCATCCGGTCGAATTCATGCCGCACGTGGCGCCGCATTTCCGCGGCCTGACCATCACCGCCAACCTGCACCTGTCCCGCCCGTTCACGCGCGAGGACGTGCTGGCGCGCTACCGCGACCGCTACGCCGCCGAGCCGCTGGTGCGGGTGGGCGATGCGGCGCCGTGGGTCAGCCGGATCGCCCATGCCCACCACGTCGAGCTGGGCGGGTTCGCGCTCGCCGACGACGGCCGTCGTCTGGTGGTGGTGGCGACCGAGGACAACCTGCTGAAGGGCGCGGCGACGCAGGCGCTGCAGAACCTCAACCTGGCCTTCGGCTTCGACGAGCTGGACGGCATTCCCTTGGCATCCGCGGCGCCGGAGGCGGCATGAGCGACTTGCTGTGGCAGAAACCCGGCGTCACCGTCGATGCCGGCATCCAGGCCTTCCTGGCCGGCGACGACGTGCTGCTGGACCGTGAGTTCTTCCTGCACGATATCGCCGCGAGCGCCGCGCACGCCGAAGGCCTGCAGCGCATCGGCATCCTCACGCTCGACGACGTGGGTGGCCTCAAGCGCGAGCTGGCGACGCTGGCCGACGATTTCCGCAGCGGCGCGTTCGTGCTGGACGGGCGCTACGAGGACGGTCACTCCGCGATCGAGGCCCGCCTGACCGAGCGCCTGGGCGATGCCGGCCGCAAGATCCACACGGGGCGCAGCCGCAACGACCAGGTGCTGGTGGCCACGCGGCTGTGGCTGAAGGAAAAGCTGGCGCGCTTGGCGGTGCTGTCGCGCGAGGTGGCCAGGGTCGCGCTGGACCGCGCCGAAGCGGAAAAGCACCTGCCCATGCCGGGCTACACCCACATCCAGCGCGCCGTGGTGTCATCGGCCGGGCTGTGGTGGGCGGGCTGGGCCGAGGCCTTCATCGACGATGCGGTGCGCGCCGCCGACACGCTGGCGCTGGTGGACGGCAACCCGCTGGGCACGGCGGCCGGCTACGGCGTCAACCTGCGGCTGGATCGTGAGCACACCACCCGCGCGCTGGGCTTCGCCCGGATGCAGGTCTCGCCGGTCTACGCCCAGCTCTCGCGTGGCAAGTTCGAGCTGGCCGCGCTGGAGGCCCTGGGCAGCGCCACCCTCGACCTGCGCCGGATCGCGTGGGACCTCTCGCTGTTCACCAGCGCGGAGTTCGGCTTCGTCGCGTTGCCGCCGCAGTACACCACCGGCAGCTCGATCATGCCGAACAAGCGCAACCCGGACGTGATCGAGCTGATGCGCGCCACCCACGCCAGCGTGGCCGCGGCGCGGACCGAAATCGAGCAACTGCTGTCGCTGCCGTCGGGCTACCACCGCGACCTGCAGGCGTCCAAGGGCGCGATCGTCCACGGCTTCGGTCGCGGCCTGGCCGCGCTGGAACTGCTGCCTGCGCTGCTGGCCAACCTGGACTGGCGCGAAGACCGCCTGCGGGCGGCCATCGACTCGGGCATGTACGCCACCGACGTGGCGGTGGAGGCGGCGATCGCCGGCGTCCCGTTCCGCGACGCCTACAGGGCCGCGGCCGCGGCTGCCGACGAAGCCGGGCAGGGGCGTACGCCGGAAGGCTCGCTGGCGGCCCGTACCTCGCCGGGGGCGCCCGCGGACCTGCGGCTGGACGCACTGCGGGCCCGCTGGGACGCGCTGTGAGCGACGATGCGGTGCGTTACCTGGTGCTGGTGATGCGCCGGCCGGGCTTCGATCCCGTGCTGTTGCCGCAACACGCTGCCTTCCTGGCGGGCTTGCGGACGCAAGGCCTGCTGGAACTGGCCGGGGGGTTCGATGACCGCAGTGGCGGCGCCTATCTGCTCCGCGGCGTCGCGGATCTCGCGGCCGCGGAGGCGATCGCCGCCGCGGACCCGCTGGTAGTGGGCGGCGCCTCGACGGCCCACGTCCGCGGGTGGCGGGCGCACTGAACGATCGGTGCGCCGGCGCCGGCGCGGCGTTTATTTGGCAGGCGCGGCCATGGCCGCAGCCGGGGCCGCGGGAGGCGTGGCCCCGGGTACCGCCACCGGCAGGCTTTCCGTCGAGCCGAGCGCAGCATCCTCGGCGGCCTTGGTCATGACCACGATGCTGATGCGGCGGTTGACCGGGTTCAGCGGATCCTTCTTGTCGAACAGCACCGCGGCGCCGAAGCCGACCACCCGGGCGATCTTCGAGGGTTCCATGCCGCCCTCCAGCAACGCGCGGCGCGCGGCGTTCGCGCGGTCGGCGCTCAGCTCCCAGTTGCTGTAACCGATGCGTGTGGCGTAGTTGGCGGTGTCGGTGTGTCCGGCGATGCTGACCCGGTTGGGCACCCTGTTCACGAAGCCGGCGATCTCGTGGAGGATGTCGGAGGTGTACGGCATCAGCTTGGCGCTGCCGAGGTCGAACATCATCCGGTTCTGCTTGTCCACGATCTGGATGCGCAGGCCTTCCGGGGTGATGTCCAGCAGCAGCTGGTCCTTGAACGGTTCCAACGCCTGGCTTTTGGCGATGGCTTCCTGCAGGTCCTGCATCAGCTGTTCGAGGCGCTCGCGCTCCTGGCGTTTCTTGTCGGCCTCGCTTTTCTGGTCGGCCGGGTCGCGGGTGAACTCCACGCCGGGGCCCTTCGGCAGCTCCATGGTGCCGCCCAGCTTGATCATGGAGTTGCTGGCGCCGCCCGGGCCGTTCATGCCAGGCGAGGGCGCCGGGCTGTTGCCCGCGATCGGACTGGGGTTCTTGAAGTAGTCGGACACCGCTTCGCGCTGCTTGGTCGTCAGCGCGCCGACCAGCCACATGACCATGAAGAACGCCATCATCGCGGTCACGAAGTCGGCATAGGCCACCTTCCAGGAACCGCCGTGGTGGCCGCCACCCTGGACCTTCTTGACCCGCCTGACGAAGATCGTCGGCTTCTCGTCCTTGCCGGCCATGGCTTACTTCAGCGTCTTGATGTGCTGTTCGAATTCGCTGAAGCCCGGCCGCAGCGCCGAGGGTACGGTCTTGCGGGCGAATTCCAGCGCGATCTTCGGCGGGTAGCCGCGCAGGCTCGCCAGCAGCGCGGTCTTGACCGACTCGTAGATGCGCGAATCCTGCTCGGCGCGCGCCTCCACCGCGGCGGCCAGCGGCGCCACGAAGCCGTAGGCCAGCAGGATGCCGAGGAAGGTGCCCACCAGGGCGGCGGCGACGTGGCCGCCGACCGCGGCGATGTCGCCGCCGATCGAGCCCATGGTGATGACGATGCCCAGCACGGCCGCCACGATGCCGAAGCCGGGCAGGCCGTCGGCCACCTTGGTCAGGGCGTGCGCGGGGGCCAGCTCCTCGTGGTGGTGCTTCTCCAGTTCCAGTTCCAGCAGCGGCTCCAGCTCGTGGGGTTCGATGTTCGAGCCGACCATCAGCCGCAGGCAGTCGGTGATGAAGTCCATCAGATGGTGGTCGTCGCGGATGGACGGATAGTTCGCGAACAGGGTGCTTTCCGCCGGGTTGTCGATGTGGCTTTCCAGCGACATGAACCCTTCCTTGCGGGCGCGGTTCAGCACCTCGTAGAGCAGGCTGAGGGCATCCAGATAGTCCTTCGCCTTGTAGCGCGGCCCCTTCAGGACGCCGATCACGGCGCCGAACGTCTGCTTGACGGTCTTGATGGGGTTGCCCGCGAGGAAAGCGCCGAACGCGGCGCCGCCGATGATCACCAGTTCAAAGGGCTGCCACAGGGCACCGATCTTGCCGTGCGAGGCGACGTAGCCGCCAAGCACGCTGAGGATGACGACAACGAAGCCGACGATGATGAGCATGAGCGCGTGCGGAGGGAGTGGGCCAGTTCACATTACATTATCGGCGGCAGGCGACGATATCTGTATTCGACCATTGGCCGGTGCATCCCGCCGCCCGCCCGCGGGGCAGTGCGGGGGGCGGAAACGAAAAAACCGCCTTGCGGCGGTTCTTCGTGGGTCTGCTGGATGGTCGGGGAGACAGGATTTGAACCTGCGACTTCTACGTCCCGAACGTAGCGCTCTACCAGGCTGAGCTACACCCCGACAGCAGAGCCGCGCATTTTAGGGGCATGTCGCGGCGTCGGCAAGTCCCCCCTGCGGGTTTTCGTCGCCATCGCGCCGACGGACGCGGCGGCGGGGCCGGCCTGCCCGCTAAACTAGCGGTTTTCCGCGCTCCCGGAGCCCCGCCTTGATCAAGCCGCGTACCCCCGCCGGTGTGATGGAACTGCTGCCTCGCGACCAGATCGCGTTCCAGCGCATGCTGGACACCATCCGCCAGACCTTCGAGCGCTTCGGCTTCCTGCCGGTGGAAACGCCGGTCATGGAACTGTCCGAGGTCCTGCTGACCAAATCGGGCGGCGAGACCGAGCGGCAGGTCTACTTCGTGCAGTCGACCGGGGCACTGGAGAAGGCGGGCGAGGGCCTGCCCGAACTGGCGCTGCGCTTCGACCTGACCGTGCCGCTGGCGCGCTACGTGGCCGAGCACGAACACGAGCTGGCATTCCCGTTCCGTCGCTACCAGATGCAGCGCGTGTAC
This sequence comes from Thermomonas sp., assembly GCA_041913885.1. Lineage (GTDB taxonomy): Bacteria > Pseudomonadota > Gammaproteobacteria > Xanthomonadales > Xanthomonadaceae > Thermomonas. Next base: position 199,300 of record JAYSEL010000001.1, read on the forward strand.
CGCGGCGAGCGCGCCCAGCGCGGGCGCTTCCGCGAGTTCTACCAGTGCGACATCGACGTGATCGGCAAGGACGCGCTGTCGCCGCGCTTCGATGCCGAGCTGCCGGCGGTGATCGCGGCGGTCTTCGAGCGCATGGCGATCGGCGAGTTCACCATCCAGCTCAACCACCGCAAGCTGCTGCGCGGCTACTTCGAGGGCCTGGGCATCGAAGGCGAGGCGCAGATGCTGGTGCTGCGCGAGCTCGACAAGCTGGACAAGCGCGGCGTCGATGCCGTGCGCGAGACGCTGGCGGGCGAGGGCTTCGGCCTGGCCGGCGAGGTCATCGACCGGCTGATGGCGTTCTCGCAGGTGCGCTCGACCGGCCATGCCGACGCGCTCGCCAAGCTCGACGCGCTGGGCGCCGGCTCGCCGCTGTTCGAAGAGGGCCGCACCGAGCTGCGCGCCATCCTGTCGCAGCTGAAGGCGCTGGGCGTGGCGGACTCCCGCTATGCGTTGAACCTGTCCATCGCGCGCGGCCTGGACTACTACACCGGCGTGGTCTACGAGACCACGCTGGATGCCTACCCGCAGATCGGCTCGATCTGCTCGGGCGGCCGCTACGAGAACCTGGCCGGCCACTACACCAAGTCGAAGCTGCCGGGCGTGGGCATCTCCATCGGCCTCACGCGCCTGTTCTTCCAGCTGAAGGACGCCGGGCTGGTGCAGACCGCGGACAGCTCGGTCGACGTGCTGGTGGCGCTGATGGACGACGCCGGGTTGGACCACGCGCTGGCGCTCTCGCAGCGGCTGCGCGCGGGCGGGCTGAACGTGGAGACCCAGCTGGAGCCGCGCAAGCTGGCCAAGCAGCTGCAGTACGCCGACAAGGCGGGCATCCGCTTCGTCGTGCTGCGCGGCGAGGACGAGGCCGCGCGCGGCGTGGTGGCGGTCAAGGATCTGCGCCGCGGCGAGCAGTTCGAGGTGGCCGAATCCGAGTTGGCGTCCGCGCTGCTGGTGGAACGCGAGCAGTTGCGCAGCGGCGCGGGGAGCGCGCGATGACCACGACGGTCCGCCTGGACGGCCTGTCGCTGACCCGTGCGCAGCTGGTGGCGGTGGCGCGTGGCGCCACCGTGGCGCTGGATGCGGAGGCGCTGGTGCGGGTGGCGCGCGCCGCCGATTTCCTGGCCGCGCAGGTGGAGAAGCAGGAGCCGATCTACGGCGTCTCCACCGGCTTCGGCAGCAACGCCGACAAGCTGCTGGGCGCGCACCGCCTGCGCGACGAGCTGCCGGGCGCCGCGCCATCAGGCGAGTCGCCGCATATCGAGCTGCAGCGCAACCTGATCGTCACCCACGCGGTCTGCGTGGGCGAGCCGTTCGCGCCGGAGGTGGTGCGGGCGATGCTGTGCATCCGCATCAACACGCTGCTGCGCGGCCATTCCGGCATCCGCGTGCAGACGCTGGAAGCGCTGGCGGCGATGCTCAACGCCGGCATCGTGCCGGTGGTGCCGCAGCTGGGCTCGGTGGGCGCCTCCGGCGACCTGGCGCCGCTGTCGCACCTGGCCATCGTCCTGCTGGGCGGCGGCGAAGCCTTCGTCGATGGCCAGCGCATGCCCGGCGCGGACGCGCTGGCGCGCAAGGGCCTGGCGCCGGTCGCGCTGTCCTACAAGGAAGGCCTGGCGCTGAACAACGGCACCGCGCAGATGCTGGCCACCGGCGTGCTGGCGGTGCAGCAGCTGGACGACCTGCTGGAGACCGCCGACCTCGCCGCGGCGATGACGATCGATGCCTTCGCCGGGCGCCTCGGCGCGTTCGCGCCCGAGGTCCACGCGCTGCGCCCGCATCCGGGCCAGGTGGCGACCGCGGCGAACCTGCTGCGCCTGCTGGACGGCTCCACGCTGGCCGACATCGCCTACCACCTGGTGCCGAAGTTCCGCCAATGGCAGCCCGGCAGCTGGGACACGCCGGCGGCGCAGGCGCTGGGCTTCGACATCGGCTGGGACTGGGTACCGTTCTCCCAGCGCCACGGCCGCGAGAAGTTCTACCGGCGCTTCCTGCCGTTCCGCGGCGGCAAGAAGCACCAGCCGCAGGACAGCTACTCGCTGCGCTGCATCCCGCAGGTGCACGGCGCGGTGCGCGATGCGCTGGAACAGGCCAAGCGCGTGCTGGACGTCGAGCTGAACGCGGTCACCGACAACCCGCTGGTGTTCCCGGACAAGGTGGACGCCGCGCACGTGGAGGAGCAGGTGATTTCCGCCGGCCACTTCCATGGCATGCCGCTGGCGCTGGCGATGAGCTACCTGAAGGCGGCCATCCCGGTGCTGGCCTCGATCAGCGAGCGCCGCCTCAACAAGCTGGTGGACCCCGCGACCAACGACGGCCTGCCGCCGTTCCTGATCGGCAACGAGGACGGCACCGAGTCGGGCCACATGATCGTGCAGTACACCGCGGCGGCCATCGTCAACGACCTCGCCAGCCGGGCCATGCCGGCGTCGGTGTATTCCATCCCGACCTCGGCCAATGCCGAGGACCACGTCTCGATGGGTGCCAACGAGGCGCGCCACGTGCTGGCGATGGCGAACGACCTGGGCAAGGTGCTGGGGCTGGAACTGTTCACCGCCGCGCAGGCGCTGGACCTGCGCCGCGACATGATCAACGCGGCCCGCGCGCTGGCCGGCCGGGTGGATGCCGAGGCCTTCGCCGCCAAGGTGGCGGGGGGGCCGCTGCCGGATGCGCCCGAACGTGCCGGCTTCCTGGCCGAAGTGGACGCCCTGCGCGCCCAGTTGGCCGAGGCGGAGGCGTTCCGGCCGGGCAGGGCGGTGGCGACCGCGCACGCGGCGCTCCGGGCCCGCATTCCCTACCTGGACCGCGACCGCGCGCTTGACGGCGAGGTCGCGGCCGCGGTGGCGATGGTGGCCGACGGCAGCCTGCTGGCGGCCGTGCGGGCCGGCTGAGCCGCCGTCGTCCCGTCGCCCGCCCGCCGGCGGACGCGTGGGACCGGCGGGGGTATCGCCCTTGGCATGAAGAGGCGCGCCATTGACGCGCCTCTTTTTTTGCCCTAATGTACTAACGCGCTATTACATTAAACCAACCAAAGCCCACCGCCCCGCCATGAAGCAACGTCCCGCCCCCCTGCCGCCGTCCGATGCCGCCAGTGCCCTGGACGGCTTGGCGCGCGCGCTGGCGGCGCTGGGGGATCCGGCAGACATCCGCGCCTTCCTCGAGGACCTGTGCACGCCCGCCGAGCTGGAAGCCATGGGCGACCGCTGGCGGGTGGTGCCCGAGCTGCTGCAGGGCCTGCCGTATCGCGAGATCCACGACCGCACCCAGGTCAGCGTCACCACCATCGGCCGCGTCGCACGCAGCCTCGAGCGTGGCGCTGGCGGTTACCGGGCCGCCGCACGGCGGCTCGGGCTTTCCAACGACTCCCACTGAAGACTCCCCCATGAGCCCTGCCGCCAATCCGGCGGTGCGCGACCGTTTGCGCATCGCCATCCAGAAATCCGGTCGCCTCAGCGAGCCGGCCCGCGCCCTGCTGGCGTCCGCCGGCCTGAGCTGGCGCGAAAGCCGCGACCGCCTGTTCTGCTACGGCGAGTCGCTGCCGGTCGACCTGCTGCTGGTCCGCGACGACGACATCCCCGGCCTGATCGCCGACGGCGTCTGCGACCTCGGCGTGGTCGGCCGCAACGTCCTGCTGGAACAGGCGGGCGAGCGCAGCGAGGCCGGCCTGGCGCCGGTGTTCCGCGAGTGGCGCGCGCTCGGCTTCGGCGGCTGCCGGCTGTCGGTGGCCGTGCCCGACGGCTGGGACTGGCAGGGCCCGGCGCAGTTGGCCGGCAAGCGCATCGCCACCACCTATCCCAACCAGCTGCGGGCGTGGCTGCGCCAGCAGCAGGTCGACGCCGACATCGTCATGCTGAACGGCTCGGTGGAGATCGCGCCGCGGCTGGGCCAGGCCGACGCCATCTGCGATTTGGTGTCCAGCGGCGCCACCCTGGCCGCCAACCAGCTCAAGCCGGTGCTGGACATCCTGCAGAGCGAGGCGGTGCTGGCCGGACCGGTGCAGCCGTTCGGCGACGTGCGCGCCGAGCTGGCGGACCTGCTGCTGCGGCGCATGGACGGCGTGCTGCGCATCCGCGACAGCAAGCTGCTGCTGTTCCAGGCCCCGCGCGAGGCGCTGCCGCAGCTGATGCAGCTGCTGCCGGACGCCGAGCCGCCGACGATGTGCCCGGTGGACGGCGCCGACACGCTGGCGCTGCAGGCGCTGTGCCACGGCGCGATGACCTGGCAGCGGCTGGAGGACCTCAAGCGCGCCGGTGCGCGCGGGCTGATGGTGCTGCCGGTGGAGCGGATGCTGGCATGAAGCGCATCGATTGGAACCAGCTGGACGATGCCGCCCGCGAGGCGGTGCTGCAGCGGCCGGTGCAGGCGGTGTCCGACGCCGTGCGCACCGGCGTGCAGGCGGTCTTCGATGACGTCGCCGCCTGCGGCGACGCCGCCCTGCGCGACTTCACCGCGCGGTTCGATGGCGTGGCGCTGGAAAATTTCGAAGTGGACGCGGACGAATTCGCCCGCGCCGCCGAGGCGGTGCCTGCCGACGTGCAGGCGGCGATCGCCGAGGCGGCATCGCGGATCGAGGCCTTCCACCGCGCGGGCATCGCGTCCCCGTACGAAGTGGAAACCGCGCCCGGGCTGACCTGCCAGCGCGTGCAGCGGCCCATCCGCCGGGTTGGGTTGTACGTACCGGCCGGCAGCGCGCCGCTGCCTTCGACCGCCTTGATGCTCTGCGTGCCGGCGCGGCTGGCCGGCTGTGCCGAGGTGGTGCTGTGCACGCCGCCGCGCGCCGACGGCAGCGCCGATCCGGCCGTGCTGCTGGCGGCGCGGCAGGCGCCGGGCGTGCGGGTGTTCAAGCTCGGCGGCGCCCAGGCGATCGCGGCGATGGCGCTGGGCACCGCCAGCGTGCCGCGCTGCGACAAGCTGTTCGGCCCCGGCAACGCGTGGGTGGACGAAGCCAAGCGGCAGGCCGCGCAGCGGCCGGGCGGGCTCGCCATCGACATGCCGGCCGGCCCGTCGGAAGTGCTGGTGATCGCCGATGCCGGCGCCAGCGCCGCGTTCGTCGCCGCCGACCTGCTGTCGCAGGCCGAGCACGGGCCCGATTCGCAGGTGCTGCTGCTGACCGACAGCGCGGCGCTGCTGGACGCGGTGGCGGCGGAGGTCGATGCCCAGCTGGCCACGCTGACGCGGGCGGCCATCGCCCGGCGCGCGCTGGAGGCGTCGCGGCTGGTGCTGGTGCGCGACATCGCGCAGGCCATCGCCATCAGCGACGCCTACGCGCCGGAACACCTGATCCTGTCGGTGCGCGAGCCGCGCGCGTGGCTGGATCGCATCACCAGCGCCGGCAGCATCTTCCTCGGCGACTGGACGCCGGAAGCGCTGGGCGACTACTGCAGCGGCAGCAACCACGTCCTGCCCACCGGTGGCGCGGCGCGCGCATGGAGCGGGCTGTCCGTGGCCAGCTTCCAGAAAGCCATCACCGTGCAGGAAGCCAGCCGCGCCGGGATTGCCAATGCCGGGCCCTGCGCGGCCATCCTGGCGCACGCCGAGGGCCTGCAGGCCCACGCGCGCGCGGTCGAACTGCGATTGGAGCAAGCGGCATGAGCACCACGGTGAACGCGCTGTTGCGCGAGGACCTGCGCGACTTCGGCGGCTACAAGTCGGCGCGCAGCGAGGCGCTGGCCGGTTCGGTCTGGCTCAACGCCAACGAATCCGCGTGGGCGAATCCATCCGACCCCGGTGCGACCCTGCGCCGCTACCCGCAGCCGCAGCCGGACGCGCTGCGCGAGCGCCTGGCGCGGCTCTATGACGTCGCGCCGGCGCAACTGCTGGTCGGCCGCGGCAGCGATGAAGGCATCGACCTGCTGGTGCGTGCGTTCTGCGCGCCGGGCCGCGGTCGCATCGTCATTGCGCCGCCCGTGTTCGGCATGTACGCGGTCTGCGCGCGCCTGCACGGCGCCGGTCTGATCGAGGTGCCGCTGGTGGACAGCGCGGACGGACTGCAGGCGGATTTGGCCGCGATGGGCGATGCCGCGCTGGAAAGCGGGGCGAGCCTGCTGTTCCTGTGCTCGCCGGGGAATCCGTCCGGCGAACTGTTGCCGTTGGACGCCATCGCCACGCTGGCGCGGCGGCTGCGCGGCCGCTGCCTGGTGGTGGTGGATGAGGCCTACGGCGAATATGCCGACGCGCCGTCCGCCACCACGCTGCTGGCCGACCACGACAACATCGCGGTGCTGCGCACGCTGTCCAAGGCGCACGCGCTGGCCGCGGCGCGGGTGGGCTGTGTGCTGGGCGCGCCGGCGCTGATCGAGGCGTTGCGCCGCTGCCAGGCGCCGTATCCGGTGCCGCAACCGGTGGTCGAGGCGGCGCTGGTCGCGCTGGCGCCGGCGGCCCTGGCGTTGACCCGCAGCCGCATGGAGGCGGTGCGCGAAGCGCGCGCGCGCCTGGCCGACGGCCTGCGCGGGCTGGCGGGCGTGCGCCGCGTCTATCCGTCGGCGGGCAATTTCCTGCTGGTGCGTTTCGCGGATGCCGGCGCCGCGTTCGCCGCGCTGCTGGCCGCCGGGGTGGTGGTGCGTGACATGCGGGCGATGCCGCAGCTGGGCGATGCCCTGCGCATCACCGTGGGCACCGCGGAGGAATGCCGCCGGGTGCTGGCCGCGCTGGACGGCCTGCGCATGGAGGCCGCGGCATGAGCTTGCGCCCGATCCTGTTCGTGGATCGCGACGGCACCCTGATCGAGGAGCCGGCCGACTTCCAGATCGACGCCTACGAGAAGCTGCGCTTCGTGCGCGGCGTCATCCCCGCGCTGCTGAAGCTGCGCGATGCCGGCTACGACTTCGTCATCGTCAGCAACCAGGACGGCCTCGGCACCGAGGCCTATCCGCAGGCGACGTTCGATGGACCGCACGCGCTGATGCGCCAGGTGTTCGAGAGCCAGGGGATCACGTTCCGCGACGAGCTGATCGACTGCAGTTTCCCGGCCGACAACAGCCCCAACCGCAAGCCCGGCATCGGCATGATGACGGCCTACCTGCAGGACCGCGGCATCGACTGGGCGCGCAGCGCGATGGTGGGCGACCGCCCGACCGACCTGCAGTTCGCCGAGAACCTACGTATCCGCGGCTTCCAGCTCGCCACCGGGCAGTTCGGCGGCCGCTGGGACTGGGCGGGCATCGCGCACGCGCTGGCCGACGCGCCGCGCCAGGCGACGGTCGTGCGCAACACGAAGGAAACGAAGATCCGCGTCGAGGTGGACCTGGATCGCGTGGCCGAGCCGCAGGTCGCCACCGGGCTGGCCTTCTTCGACCACATGCTGGAGCAGATCGGCAAGCATGGCGGGTTCGCGCTGGCGATCCGCGCCGAGGGCGACCTGCACATCGACGAGCACCACACCGTCGAGGACACCGCGCTGGCGCTGGGCCAGGCGCTGCGCGAGGCGCTGGGCGACAAGCGCGGCATCGGCCGCTACGGGTTCACCCTGCCGATGGACGAGGCGCTGGCCAGCGCGGCGCTGGATTTCAGCGGCCGACCCTACCTCGTGTTCGAGGCGGCGTTCCGGCGCGAGCGCGTGGGCGACCTGCCCACCGAGCTGGTGCCGCACTTCTTCCGGTCGCTGTGCGATGCGGCGGGCCTGAACCTCAACCTGAAGGTGCAGGGCGAGAACGACCACCACCAGGTGGAGGCCTGCTTCAAGGCGGTGGCGCGCGCGCTGCGCCAGGCGATCCGCCGCGACGGCGTGGAGCTGCCGTCCACCAAGGGTGCGCTGTGACCGAGATCGCCGTCATCGATGCCGGCGGGGCCAACTTCGGCTCGGTCTGCTACGCGCTCGAGCGGCTGGACGCGCGCCCGCGCATCGTGCGCGATGCCGACGGCCTGCGCGGCATGCCGCGCGTGCTGTTGCCGGGCGTCGGCGCCGCGGCGCCCGCGATGGCGCTGCTGCGCGAGCGTGGTTTCGTCGAGGTACTGCCGCACCTGGAGGTGCCGCTGCTGGGCATCTGCCTCGGCATGCAGCTGCTGTTCGAAGGTTCCGAGGAGGGCGACGTCGCCTGCCTCGGGCTGTTGCCCGGCCGCGTGCGCAAGCTCCACGGCGGGCCCGGCCTGCGGGTGCCGCACATGGGCTGGAACACGCTGGAGCCGTTCGTCGCGTCGCCGCTGCTGGCCGGGATCGAGCACGGCGCCACGGCCTATTTCGTGCACGGCTACGCGGCGCCGGTGACCGGCGACTGCATCGCCGCGTGCACGCACGGCGAGCGCTTCGCCGCCATGGTCGCGCGCGGCGCCGTCGCCGGCGCCCAGTTCCACCCCGAGCGTTCCGCGGCCAGCGGCGCGCGCCTGCTCGACAACTTCCTGCGCTGGACCCCCGCATGAGCTTCACCGTCTATCCCGCCATCGATGTCCGCGCCGGCAAGGTGGTGCGCCTGCGCCAGGGCGACTACGCCGACGAAACCCGCTACGGCGACGACCCGCTGGCATTCGCGCGGCGCTATGCCGGGGCCGGCGCGGCGTGGCTGCACCTGGTCGACCTGGACGCCGCCAAGGCCGGCGGTTACACCCTGCAGCCGCTGCTGCGCGACCTCCGCGCACGCACGGGCCTGCAGGTGCAGACCGGCGGCGGCGTGCGCAGCGAGGCCGACGTGGCGGCCCTGCTGGACGCCGGCGCGGCGCGGGTGGTGGTGGGCTCGCTGGCGGTGACCGCGCCCGACACCGTGATGGGCTGGCTGGCCACGTTCGGCAGCGAGCGGATCACCGTTGCGCTGGACGCGCGGCAGGACGAGACGGGCGCGTGGCGCCTGCCGGTGCACGGCTGGACGCAGGTCGCGGCCGAGACGCTGGACGCGCTGTTGGGACGCTATGCGGACGCCGGCCTGGTGCACCTGCTGTGCACCGACATCGCCCGCGACGGCATGCTGGCCGGGCCGAACATCGACCTCTACCGCCGCCTGTGCGAACGCCACCCCGGCGTGCGCGTGCAGGCCAGTGGCGGGGTGCGCGATGCCGCCGACGTGGCCGCGGCGCGCGCCGCAGGTTGCGCCGGCGCGGTGCTGGGCAAGGCGCTGCTGGACGGACGCCTGTCGCTGGTGGAGGCGCTGGCATGCTGAGCCGCCGCCTCATTCCCTGCCTGGACGTGCGCGACGGCCGCGTGGTCAAGGGCGTGCGCTTCCGCGACCACGTCGACATGGGTGACATCGTCGAGCTGGCGCTGCGCTACCGCGACGCCGGCGCCGACGAACTGGTGTTCTACGACATCGCCGCCAGCCCCGAAGGCCGCAGCGTGGATCGCGGCTGGGTGGAGCGGGTGGCCCGCCTCATCGACATCCCGTTCTGCGTCGCCGGCGGCATCCGTTGCGTGGAGGATGCGCGCGCGGTGCTGCGTGCCGGCGCCGACAAGATTTCCATCAACACCCCGGCGCTGGAGCGACCGGCCCTGATCGCCGAACTGGCCGACGCCTTCGGCGTGCAGTGCGTGGTGGTGGGCATCGACTCCGTGCGCGAGGCCGACGGCGAGTGGCGCGTGCGCAGCCACACAGGCAGCCCGGACGCGATGCGCGCGCCCGGTCGGCGCACGCTGGACTGGATCGAGGAGGCGCAGCGGCTGGGCGCCGGCGAGATCGTGCTCAACTGCATGGGCAGCGATGGCGTGCGCGGTGGCTACGACATCGCCCAGCTGCGCGCGGCGCGCGCCCTGTGCCTCGTGCCGCTGGTGGCGTCCGGCGGGGCCGGCGAGCCGGCGCACTTCGCGCAGGCGTTCCTCGAGGCGGACGTCGACGCGGCGCTGGCGGCCAGCGTGTTCCATTCCGGCGCGGTGGAAATCCCCGCGCTCAAACGGTTCCTGCGCGGGCAGGGCATCGAGGTGCGGCTGTGAGTACGACGACGTTCGACATCGAGGCGCTGGCCTGGGACAAGCAGGACGGCCTGCTGCCGGCCATCGTGCAGGACGCGGCCACGCTGCGCGTGCTGATGCTGGGCTACATGGACCGCGCGGCGCTGGCGGCGACGCTGGCCAGCGGCCACGTGACGTTCTACAGCCGCAGCAAGCAGCGGCTGTGGACCAAGGGCGAGTCCTCCGGCCACGTGCTGGCGCTGGTGTCGGTGGACGTCGATTGCGATGCCGACACGCTGCTGGTGCAGGCCCGGCCGCACGGCCCGACCTGCCACCTCGACCGCGCCAGCTGCTTCCCGGGCGCACCGGGCGACGGCCTGGCGGAGCTCGATGCCCTCATCGCCCAGCGCGAGCGCGAGCGCCCGCAGGGCAGCTACACGACGCGCCTGTTCGAGGGTGGCATCCGCCGCATCGCCCAGAAGGTGGGCGAGGAGGGCGTGGAAACCGCGCTGGCGGCCGTGGCGCAGGACGACGAGGCACTGCTGGGCGAGGCGGCGGACCTGCTGTACCACCTGGTGGTGGCGCTGCGCGCGCGCGGCCTCGCGCTGGACGACGTGCGGCGCGTGCTGGCGGCGCGGCGCGGTTAGCGCACCAAGCTCTCAGGCCGAGGCGAGGGAATGCCGCACGCAGTTGCGGCCATCGTCCTTGGCGCGGTAGAGCGCCGCATCCGCGATGCGGATGATGTCTTCCTGGCCCATCCCGCGCCCGGCCGCCACCGTGTGCAGGCCGATGCTGGCGCTGAGATGGATGCTGGTGCCGTCATGCGTGACGGGCTGCTGCTGGATGCGCAGGCGGATCGCCTCCGCGACCTGCAGGGCGTCCTGCGCGGCATTGCAGGGCAGCAGCACCACGAATTCCTCGCCGCCGAAGCGGGCCACCAGGGCATCGTGCGGGTGGGCGACGGCCTCGATGCTGCGCGCGGCCTGTACCAGGCAGGCGTCGCCGGCCTGGTGGCCGTAGCGGTCGTTGATGCGCTTGAAGTGGTCCAGGTCCAGCAGCAGCATCGCCAGCGCGCGGCCGTCGGCGCGGCATTCCTCCAGCAGGCGGGTGAACGCCTCGTGGAAGTAGCGGCGGTTGTAGGCGCCGGTCAGCGGGTCGCGCTGGCTGTACTCCAGCAGTTTGACGTTAGCTTCGCCCAGCTGCGCCATCGCGGTGCGCAGCTCGCGGGTGCGGTCGATCAGGCCGCGCTCCAGCTTCTCGTTGGTTTCTTGCACGATGCGGACGTTCTCCTCGCGCAGGCTGGCGTAGCGCTTGCCCAGCGCCAGCGAGAGCAGCAGCAGTTCCAGCGCGGAACCGACCTGCACGCCGTTCTGGGTCCAGAAGTTCTGCGGCAGCGCGCCGAAGGCGAGCAGGGTGAACGCCGCGGTGCCGCTGAGGAACAGCGACCAGGCCAGCAGGAACAGCCGCGCCGGCTGGTAGCCACGGCGGAGCATCACCACCGTGGCGATGATGATCCACAGCACGCCCAGCAGCACCGCGCGCGAGGCGATCGGCGTGGCGACGCTGTAGGGCAGCCACGTGGAGGCCGCGCCCAGCAGCGCGAAGAACGCCACCACGGCCAGGCACACCTTGTCGCCGGTGGGCCAGCGGGTGCGCAGGTCGAGGAAGCTGCGGGCGAACAGCTGCATACCGATCAGGGCGAAGCAGATCGACAGCGGGATCGACGCGTCGGCCAGCCAGGCCGAGGTCGGCCACAGGTACTCGAAGCCGTAGCCGTTGAGCGCGAACAGCACCAGCCCGAACGCGCCCGTGTGCAGCAGGTACCAGAAATAGCTGGCGTCACGCAGCATCAGCCACAGCACGAGGTTGTAGCAGAGCAGCGCCAGCACGATCCCGTAGTACAGGCCGTTGGAGAACTGGGCGTCGCGCAGCAGCTCGGCGAAGGCCTTGGGCGTGTACAGCGACAGCGGCACCTGCATCGAGCTTTCGCTCTGTACGCGCAGCAGCAGCTCCACCCGCTGGCCGGCGGGCAGGTCCAGGCGGAAGTTCGGGTGCCGGTAGCGGATGAACCGGTCCGCGAACGGCACGTGGTCGCCGCCGGCGTCGTGCTCGACGTGGCCGTCGGGGTAGCGCAGGTACAGGTCCAGACGATCGCTCAGCGCGTATTCCTGCACCAGGATCCACAGCGGCTCGTCACGCTGCAGGTTTTCCAGCGACACGTGGAACCAGTAGGCACCGGGCTGGAAGCCGAACGCGGGGTTGCCGCCCGGCAGCGGCGCGAAGCCCCCCGCCTGCGCGCGGGCGAAGGCCTGGTCCGGCGTGGCCTGCGCGTCCGCGTCATGCCAATAGCCCAGCGCGTTCGACAGCGGGAAGCTGGATTCGCCTGCGGCCAACCGCAGCGGCGTGGCCGCGGCCGGCAGGGCAAGGCACAGGAAGGCGGTGGCAGCCAGCAACCAGCCGGCCAGCAACTGCCAGCCCTTCGCGGTGCGCGTGGTGTTCCCCAAAAGCCCCATGGCCGGATTCTAGTGCAGGCCCGCGCCGACCGCGCATAATCGGCGGATGCGCCGACACCTCCTGCCCGCCGTCCTTCTGCTTCTGTCCCTGCCGCTGGCCCGGACTGCCCTGGCGGCAACGCCCGCCTGCGTGCCCGTGGACGTGGAGGCGCCCCTCCCGCTGCCGCGCAATGCGCGGGAGCCGGCGGCGGAGGGCTGCATCGTCTACCGGCGCGCGCCGCGGAACCTGGCGGGTGCTACCGCGGACGTGCTGGTGTTCGGCGACCCGCAGGTGAAATCGGATGCCGACGTGGACTATTTCCACCGCGACATCATCGACCCGCTGCGCGGTCGCCATCAGGCGCGGCTGGGCCTGACCCTGGGGGACCTGGTCGATGACGTCCCCGCGCTGCTGCCGGCGGTGAAGCAGGCCACCGCGTCGCTGGGCGTGCCGTGGATGCATGCGCCCGGCAACCACGACGTCGATCCGGGCACCGCCAGCGACGAGGCGTCGCTGGGCCTGTTCCATCGCGCCGTCGGCCCGGACACCTTCGCCCGCGAGACTCCGCTGGCCAACGTGGTGGCGCTGGACGACGTGATCTACCTGCCGGGCCGCAAGCCGGCCTACATCGGCGGCTTCCGGGAGGACCAGCTGGCCTTCCTCGCGCGCTGGTTGCCGACCCTGCCTAAGGACCGGCTGCTGGTGCTGGCGATGCACATCCCGCTGTTCGAGGATGCCGGCAAGGACAGTTTCCGCGACGCCGACCGCGCGCGTCTGTTCGCGCTGCTGGCCGGGTTCCCGCACGTCCTCGTGCTGAGCGCGCACAGCCACAGCCAGCGGCATTACTTCCACGACGCGCGGGATGGTTGGCAGGGCTCGACGCCGCTGCATGAATTCAACCTCGGCGCCGCCTGCGGTTCGTACTGGTCGGGGGCGAAGGATGCCGAGGGCATTCCCGATGCGACGATGTCCGATGGCACGCCCAACGGCTACGCGGTGCTGACCCTGAAAGCCGGCGGCGACTACGCGCTGGCCTGGCACGCCGCGCGCGATCCGCAGGACGCGCAGATCGGCCTGCACGCCCCGAAGGTGCTGCGCCGCGGCGCCTATCCGGCGTGGGGCGTGTTCGCCAACGTGTACATGGGCGACGACGACACCCGCGTGGAGTTCCGCGTGGACGGCGGGGACTGGATGCCGATGAAGAAGGTGCTGCAGCCGGATCCGAACCTGATGGCGGAGAACCGGCGCGACGACGAGGCCACCGCGCTGCGCGGCTACGACCGCTCGCCGGAAGCGGAGGTGTCGCAGCACCTCTGGCGCGCCGCGCTGCCGACCAAACTGGCCGCCGGCGAGCACCGCATCGAAGTGCGCGCGTTCGATCGCTGGCGCGGTGAAGTCACCGCCACCACCACCTATTCGCTGCTGGAATACGCACCCTGAGGCAGCCTGCAGTGCAGGCAAGGTCCGTCGGTAGGGCGGCCTGCCGGGGCCTGCGGCACGCCGGCGAAGTTGGCATTCAGGCGTCGGGCGCGATGTCGGCGAAGGATTCCGCGCGCACGTGGCCATGGGCGGCCTCGCCCAGACGCGGCTGCGGGTAGTCCTCCCGACGGTCCAGCAGCACCGTGCGCAGCCCGGCCTCGCGGGCGGCGTCGAGTTCGGCCACCACGTCGGACAGGAACAGGAGGTCGCCGGGGGGCTGCTCCAGCTGCCGCGCGATGGCGCGGTAGCTGGCGGCGTCGCGCTTGCCGCCCACTTCAGTGTCGAAGAAGCCGGCGAACAGCGGGGTCAGGTCGCCCGCGTCGGTGTGCGCGAACAGCAGCTTCTGCGCCGGCACCGAGCCGGACGAATACACCGCCAGCCGGTGGCCGGCCGCATGCCAGGCGCGCAGCGCCGGGGCGACGTCGGGATACAGCGGCGCGGTGAAATCCCCGTCTCGGTAGCCGGCCTCCCAGACCATCCCCTGCAGCGCCTTCAGCGCGGTGTGCTTGCGGTCCTCGTCGATCCAGCCCTGCAGCGCCTCCACGATCACCGCGTCCTGGCAGGCGCCGGCGGCGATCTCGATGGCCACCGCGTCCAGCCAGCGGCGCACCTCGGGCCGCTGCCCGTGGGTGCGGACGAACGCCGGCAGCTGCGCGCGCGCGTACGGGAACAGCACGTCCTTCACGAACGAGATGCTGCTGGTGGTGCCCTCGATGTCGGTGAGGATCGTGCTCAACGCGTTTGCCCCGCCTCGAAGCGCGGGAAGCGCCGTGCGATGTCGCTGCCGGTGAAGTGGCCCACCCAGCCGTCCGGCGCGGTGAAGAAGCGGATGGCGACGAAGCTGGGCGCCGGGCCCATGTCGAACCAGTGCGTCGTGCCGTCGGGCACGGCGATCAGGTCGCCGGCCTCGCACAGCACCTCGTAGACCTTGTCGCCCACGTGCAGCGAGAACAGCCCGGCGCCGGCGACGAAGAAGCGCACTTCGTCCTCCTTGTGCGCGTGCTCGTCCAGGAACTTGGCGCGCATGGCCTCGCGGTCGGGATGGTCCGGCGCGATGCTGACCACGTCCACGCTGCGGAAGCCGCGCGCTTCGACCAGCCGGTCGATGTCGGCGCGGTAGGCGGCCAGGATGGCCTCCGGCGGATCCCCCGGCGTGACCGGCTGCGCGGCCTCCCACTGCTCGAAGGCCACCCCGATGCGCGCCAGCTCGGCGGCGATGGCGGCGTGGTCGTCGGTGGCCAGCAGCGGGGCCTGCGGGGCGTCGTGGTCGAAGATGCGGAGTCGGCTCATGGTCGGCGTCCTCAGGCGCGCAGGCGGCGCATTTCCAGCTCGCAGCCGAGCATGAATTCGAAGGCGTCCAGGTGCCGGCGGGCCTCGCTGATGTCGCGGCCCCAGGCGTACAGGCCGTGGCCGGCGATCAGGTAGCCCCAGGTGTTGGGCGCATCCAGCGCCGCATCGACGCTGGCGATCAACGCGTCCATGTCCTGCGAGTTCGGCACCACCGGCAGGTCCAGTTCGGCCTCGTGGGTGGTGTGGCCGCGCAGGGCCTTGAACAGCTCGTAGCCGCGCAGGCGCACGCGGCCCTCGTCGGCGTAGAGCAGGCCAGCGATGGTCTGGGTGGGCGAGTGGGTGTGCAGCACCGCACCCACGTCGGGGAACTTGCGGTACAGGTGGGTGTGCAGCGCGGCCTCGGCGGACGGCCGGTGGTGGGTGGCGACCGGGCGGTTGGCCATGTCCACCACCATGATGTCGGCCTCGGTCAGGCGGCCCTTATCCTTGCCCGAAATGGTGATGGCGGCGTGCTCCGGGCTCATCCGGATCGAGAAATTGCCGGCCGTGGCCGGCGTCCAGCCTTTCGCCGCAAGTTCGCGGGTGTGCTGGATGATCTGGGCGGCGCAGCCGGCGTAGAGGGTGTGGTCGAAGGCGGGGGAGGTGTCCATCCGCGCAGTGTAGCGACTGCCGGCGGCGGCGCTAAATGACGATTCGGCCGGTCCGGATCACCCGGCGTCCGGCTTGCGCTGCTGGCCGTAGTGCTTGAACTTCTCCAGCACCCGCGCCATCTCGTCC
Organism: Thermomonas sp.; assembly: GCA_041913885.1. Taxonomy (GTDB): domain Bacteria; phylum Pseudomonadota; class Gammaproteobacteria; order Xanthomonadales; family Xanthomonadaceae; genus Thermomonas. Next base: position 215,183 of record JAYSEL010000001.1, read on the forward strand.
GCGGGCAGGTCGCGGGTGGGCCCCAGGGTGCGGGCCAGCAGGTACTGCCGCGCCAGGTTTTCGATTTCCTCGGCCAGCGCGTAGGCCTCCGCCAGCGTCCTGCCGGTGGTGACCTGGCCGTGGTTGGCCATCAGGCAGGCGCGCAGGCCGCCGTCCAGCGCTTGCAGGACGTTGGCGGACAGCTCCGGGGTGCCGAAGGTGGCGTAGTCGGCGCAGGGGATGCGGTCGCCGCCGGCCACCGCCACCATGTAGTGGAACGCCGGGATGCCCTGGCCCAGGCAGGCCAGCGCCGTGGCGTGGGTGGAGTGCACGTGCACCACAGCGTTCATTTCGGGGAACGCGCGCAGGATGTCGCAGTGGAACCGCCACTCGCTGGACGGCAGCAGCTGCCCGGGCGGGCAAGTGCCGTCGGCTTCGAGGTAGACGATGTCCTCGGGCAGCAGCCGGTCGTAGGCGCGGCCGGTGGGGGTGATCAGCAGGCCGTCGCCCCAGCGCAGGCTGGCGTTGCCGGACTTGTTCAGCGACAGGCCGCTGGCGTTCATCGCGCGGCAGTGGTCGATCAGCGATTGCCGGGCGGATCGCTCGTGGTCGTGCATGGGCGGGCAGGGCGTTGGAAAGCGGCAAGGATACGCGCCGGCACGGCATCCGGAAACGAAACACCCGGCCGGAGCCGGGTGTTTCGCCTGCGCCGTGGCGCGGGGGTCAGGCCTGCGGGCCTTCGTGGAACGGTGGCTCCGCGTCCATCTTCGGACCGGCGGCCGCGCCGGCCCGGTCGCGCGCCAGTTCGCTGTGGCGGTAGCCGTAGGCGGCGTAGACGACCAGGCCCAGCACCGCCCAGCCGACGAACATGGCCAGGGTGTACGTCGACAGGTTCAGGAACAGCAGCAGGCAGCCCAGGATGGCCAGCGGGCAGACGACCCAGACCATCGGAGTGCGGAACGGACGATGCCGCTGCGGGTCGCGCTTGCGCAGGATCAGCACGCCCAGCGACACCGCCATGAAGGCGAACAGTGTGCCCGAGTTGGAGATGTCGGCCAGGATGCCCACCGGGAACATCGCGGCGAACAGCGCCACGAACACGCCGGTGATCATGGTGACCACGTGCGGGGTCTGGAACTTCGGGTGCACCTTCGACAGCGATTCCGGCAGCAAGCCGTCGCGGGACATCGTGAAGAAGATGCGGGTCTGGCCGTAGATCATCATCAGCACCACCGACGGCAGCGCCAGCGCCGCGGCCAGGCCGATGGCGTTGCCCCAGCCGGCGAAGCCCATCATCTTCAGCACGTGGGCCAGCGGCTCCTTGCTGCACACCAGCGCGTCGGAGCCGGCGCAGGCGGCCGCCATCTCCGGGGTGCCCGGGTGGAAGGCCACGCCGTTCGCGTCCAGCATCGGCTGGGAGCCGATCGCGCCGACCGCGCCGTAGCCCACCAGCATGTAGAACACGGTGCAGACCAGCAGCGAGCCGATCAGGCCGATCGGGATGTTGCGGTTCGGGTTCTTGGTTTCCTCGGCCGCGGTCGAGACCGCGTCGAAGCCGACGTAGGCGAAGAAGATCGACGCCGCCGCGCCCAGCACGCCGATGCCGCCCAGCGGGCTGCCCCAGCCGGTGGGGAAGAACGGCTGGAAGTTGGTGTCCTTGGCCGCCGGCACCGCGATGATGATGAAGGCGGTCAGCGCGACCACCTTGATCAGCACTAGCACCGCATTGACCTTGGCCGACTTGGAGGTGCCGATCACCAGCAGGCCGGTGATCACCAGCGCGATCATGAAGGCCAGCAGGTTGAAGGCGCCGCCGTCCATCGGGCCGGTCTTCAGCGCCATCGGCAATTCGATGCCTGCGCTTGCCAGCAACCCGTTCATGTAGCCGGACCAGCCGACCGCCACCGCGCCGGCGGCGACCGCGTATTCCAGCACCAGCGCCCAGCCCACCGTCCAGGCGATCGCTTCGCCCATCACCGCGTAGGTGTAGGTGTAGGCCGAACCCGCGACCGGGACCATCGAGGCCAGCTCGGAGTAGGCCAGAGCCGCCAGCGCGCACACCACGGCCGCGATGACGAAGGCCAGCATCATGGCCGGGCCGGCTTTCTGGCCGGCTTCGGCGGTCAGCACGAAGATGCCGGTGCCGATGATGGCGCCGATGCCGAGCAGGGTGAGCTGGAACGCGCCGAGCTGGCGGGTGAGCGCCTTCTTCTCGGCGGTCTCGAGGATCTTGTCGAGTGGCTTGACTCGCTGGAACAGCATCAGGTGATTCCCCCATGGATCTGGTGCGTGGGCGGCCACCCTGCGGGCAGCCACAAGTCGCCGACCTTAAACGGAGCGCCCCCCGCGGCACAAGCGCCGCGGGTCATGCCGCGCGATAATGGCGCGTATTCAGATTCCGACGGGAGAGGCTGCATGGACGCCGACCAAGACCGCGCACTGGCCGGGGCGCTTGCCGATTACGCCGCGTGCTGGCCCGCGGAGGCCGATACCGTCGCGCTGTTCCGGGCGCTGCTGGCGGACGCCGAGGATCCGTTCCGCCGCGAGCGGCGGGCGGGCCATTTCACCGCCTCGTGCTGGCTGGTGGACCGCACCGGCCAGCGCGTGCTGCTGACCCACCACCGCAAGCTGGGCCTGTGGCTGCAGCTGGGCGGCCATGCCGACGGCGAGCGCGCGCTGCATCTGGCCGCGCTGCGCGAGGCGGAGGAGGAGTCCGGGTTGCCGGGCTTGCAGGTGGCGCCGGGCATCTTCGACCTCGACCGTCACTGGATCCCCGAGCACAAGGGCGTGCCCGCGCACTGGCACTACGACGTGCGCTACGTGGTGACCGCCGGCGAACACGAAGCCTACGTGGTCAGCGAGGAGTCGCTGGACCTCGCCTGGCGGCCGATCGCGGCGCTGGCCGCCGATCCCGCCACCGACGGGTCGGTGGGCCGGATGGCGCGCAAGTGGCTGGCGCGGGCCTGACGCCGCGCCGCAGGGATCAGTACAGCACGCGCGTGCGCAGCGTGCCGGGGATCGTCGCCAGCTCCTCGCGCAGCGCGGCCGCCTGCGCCTCGTCGGCGGCCACGTCGATCACCACGTAGCCCACCTTCGGGTCGGTGCGCAGGAACTGGCCGTCGATGTTGACCGCGTGGCGGCTGAAGATCTCGTTGACCTTCGACAGCACGCCCGGCACGTTGCGGTGGATGTGCAGCAGGCGCAGGCTGCCTTCGTGCTCCGGCAGCGTGACCTCGGGGAAGTTCACCGCCGACAGGGTGCTGCCGTTGTCGCTGTAGCGCACCAGCTTGGCGGCCACTTCCAGCCCGATGTTGTCCTGCGCCTCCAGCGTGCTGCCGCCGATGTGCGGGGTCAGGATCACGTTGTCCAGCCCGCGCAGCGGGGATTCGAAGACGTCGCCGTTGGCCTTGGGTTCCACCGGGAACACGTCCACCGCCGCGCCGCCCAGGTGGCCGCTGGCCAGCGACTCGGCCAGCGCCTCGATCACCACCACGGTGCCGCGCGCGGCGTTGATGAGGTGCGCGCCGCGCTTCATCCGCGCCAGCTGCGGCGCGCCGATCATCCACTGCGTGGACGGCGTTTCCGGCACGTGCAGGGTCACGATGTCGGCGCGCGCCAGCAGGTCGTCCAGCCCGGCAGCGGCGCGCGCGTTGCCCAGCGCGAGCTTGGTCTCGATGTCGTGGAAGAGCACCTGCATGCCCAGCCCTTCGGCCAGCACGCCCACCTGGGTGCCGATGTGGCCGTAGCCGATGATGCCCAGCGTCTTGCCGCGCACTTCGTGGCTGCCGGTGGCGGCCTTCGACCAGCCACCGCGATGGCATTCGGCGCTCTTCTGCGGGATGCCGCGCATCAGCATCACCGCCTGCGCCACCACCAGCTCGGCCACGCTGCGGGTGTTGGAGTAGGGCGCGTTGAAGACAGGGATACCGGCCAGTTCGGCGGCCTCCAGGTCGACCTGGTTGGTGCCGATGCAGAAGCAGCCGATGGCGACCAGCCGCTTGGCTTCGGCCAGCACCTCGGCGGTGAGCTGCGTGCGCGAACGGATGCCGACGATGTGGGCATCGGCGATCCGGGCCTTCAGTTCGTCCTCCGGCAGCGCCTTGGCGTGCAGCTCGATCTGGCTGTAGCCGGCGGCGCGGAACGCCTCCACCGCGGTGTCGCTGACGCCTTCCAGCAGCAGCACGCGGATGTCCTGTTTCGGGAAGGAGGTCTTCTTGGCGGACATCGCGGCGGCATCCGGCGGGATGGGAGGGGAGCGGCGACTATAGCCAGAAACTTGGGCCCGTTGTTGCGCTGCGTCATGGTATTTTCGCGCGGCGCCCCGCCGCGCTTGCCGGCGCGTCGTTCCCGCCGCCCGCCGCCCGGTCCCGCCATGCCCGACGCCCGTCTTGATGCCCTCCGTGCCGCCCTGCCGGGCCTGCGCCTGCTCGCCGACTCCGCCGATCTCGAACACTATGGCCGCGACTGGACCCGGCGCTGGACGCCGGCCCCGCTGGCCATCGCCCTGCCGGCCAGCGTCGACGAGGTGCAGGCCGTGGTGCGCTGGGCCAACAACGCTGGCGTGGCTGTGGTGCCCTCCGGCGGGCGCACCGGCCTGTCGGGCGGGGCGGTCGCCGCGAACGGCGAACTGGTGGTCAGCCTGGAGCGGATGAACAAGGTGCTGGGCTTCGACCCGGTGGACCGCACGCTCACCGTGCAGGCCGGCCTGCCGCTGCAGCTGGCGCAGGAGGCGGCGCGCGCGCAGGGCCTGCAGTACCCGGTGGATTTCGCCGCCCGCGGCTCGGCGACCATCGGCGGCTCCATCGCCACCAACGCCGGCGGCATCCGCGTGGTGCGCTACGGCAACACCCGCGACTGGGTCGCCGGGGTCACGCTCGTGACCGGCAGCGGCGAGGTGATGCGGCTGGGGCGCGGGCTGGTGAAGGACTCCAGCGGCTACGACCTGCGCCACCTCGCGGTGGCGTCGGAGGGCACGCTGGGCATCGTGGTGGAGGCGACGCTGCGGCTCACCGACCCGCCACCGCCGACCCGGGTGATGCTGCTGGCGCTGCCCAGCTTCGAGGCCGTGCTGCAGGTGTTCGCCGCGTTCCGCGGCCGCCTCCGGCTGCAGGCGTTCGAGTTCTCCACCGATGTCGCGCTGCGGCACGTGCTGGCCCACGGCGCGCAGGCGCCGTTTGACGACGTCCATCCCTTCTATGTCGTGACCGAGTTCGCCGCGGACGAGGCCAGCGAGGCCGCGGCGCTGGCGGCGTTCGAACACTGCGTGGAACAAGGGCTCGCCAGCGACGGCGTGATCGCGGCCAGCGAGGCGCAGGCGGCCCAGCTGTGGCGCCTGCGCGAGGGCATCACCGAGAGCCTGGCGAAGCACCTGCCCTACAAGAACGACGTATCGGTGCGGATCGCGGCGATGCCGGCCTTCCTGGCCGAGACGCAGGCGCTGCTGGCGCGGGAATACCCGCAGTTCGAGGTGGTCTGGTTCGGCCATATCGGCGACGGCAACCTGCACATCAACATCCTCAAGCCCGAGGCTGCGACGCAGGCGGACTTCGTGGCCGACTGCGAGCGCGTCACCAAGCTGCTGGCGGAAGTGCTGCAGCGGCACGGCGGCAGCATCTCCGCCGAGCACGGCATCGGCCTGGTCAAGAAGCCCTACCTGTGGTGCACGCGCAGCCCGGCGGAGATCGCGGCGATGCGCGGCATCAAGGCGGCGCTGGACCCGAACGGGATCATGAATCCGGGCAAGCTGTTCGATCCGTGAGCGCGACCCGCGCAGGCGAATGGCGGTAGTCTTCGGTTTCGTCCTGCCGTCCCGTCCGTGAGTCCCGCCATGTCCCAGCCGCGCCTGTCCGTCCTGTTCCTGTCGCTGGTCCTGTCCAGCCCTGCGCTCGCCGGCAGCTTCGGCTCCAGCGCCACGTCCGCGGGCTCCGCCACCTCGGCCAGCACCTCCGGTGACGACAAGGTGATCCTGGCCGCGCGCGAGGACGCCGCCAGCTTCGTCGCCACCGACGGGCAGGTTCGCGGTGTCCGATTGGAAGCAGCGCTGCGGCTGCTGCGCGAGCGTCGCGCCGATGCCCGCGCGGCCAGCGACCTGCAGCTGGCGCAGGCCATCCTGGCGCGGTGAACCTGCGCCGCCGCGGCCTGCGGCTGCTGTGCGCGCTGTGGCTGGCCGCGGCGACGCCGGTGCTGGCGGCCGTCGCGCCCGCCGACGGCATCCCGCGTTCCGATCCCGCGGCGCAGGCCGCCAGCCAGTCCCTGCAGGCTGCCGCGTGGCAGCGGCTGCCGCCGGTTTGGCGTGCCGCGATGCCTGCCGGGTGGCGGCTGCGCTGGCGGGACGACCTGCCGGCCGGCGTCGTCGGCCGCACCCGCGGCCTGGAGGTCGGGCTGCGCCGCGCATTGCTGGCGGGCTGGCAGGCACGCTCGCCTGAAGCTGGCCTGGCCGATCCCGGCGCCCGCGCCGCGGTGGCGGCGCTGGTCCACGAGTGGGCGCACCTGCTGGATCGCGGGCCCGCGGTTGGGTTGTCGCGTGATCCGCGGCTGCTGGATCTCGCGGGCTGGTCGCTGCGGCCGCTGCATTTCGGCCTGCGCTCGCGGCGCAACTCCTTCACCGATCGCAGTCTCGATCGCTACGAACTGAAGGACCCCGGCGAGTACGTCGCGGTCAATCTCGAATGGTTCCTGCTCGATCCCGAATACGCCTGCCGCCGGCCCGCGCTGGCGCGCTATTTCGCGGCGCGCCTGCGCTATTCACCGCCCGCGGCGGTCTGCGCACCGGACCTGCTGTTCGTGACGGGCGAGGCGGGGGCGGGCGGCGTCGAGCACCTCGATCCTTCCCGCGTCTACGCCGTGGACTACCTGCTGGCGGAAGGCAACGCCGCGCCGATGAGCCGCTGGGGACACAGCATGCTGCGGCTGGTGGTCTGTGCGCCGGGCCGCGCGCCCGGTCCCGACTGCCGGCTGGACCTGCAGTACCACCGCGTGCTCAGTTTCCGCGCCTTCGTCGACGACGTGCAGCTGTCCAGCTGGCGCGGGCTGACCGGCCGCTATCCCGCGCGCCTGTTCCTGCTGCCGCTGGAGCAGGTGGTGGACGAGTACACGCGCGTCGAACTCCGTGGCCTGCGTTCCGTTCCGCTGTCGCTGCGGCCCGGGGACATCGCGACCCTGCTCGAGCGCGCCGCGCAGCTGCACTGGAGCTACGACGGGCGCTACTACTTCCTCGACAACAACTGCGCGGTGGAGACCTGGCGCCTGCTGCGCGATGGCGTGCCCCGGCTGGCCGGCCTGCCCCTGCGCAGCATCACGCCCACCGGCCTGCTGCGCCGCCTCGAACGCACGGGCGTTGCCGACGCGTCGGTGTTGGCGGACCGTGCGGACGCGCTGCGCCGCGGCTATTACTTCGAATCGATGCAGTCCCGCTACGCGCAGATGTTCGCGCTGGCCAGCGCGCACCTGGACCTGCCGGTGGGGACGCTGGATGCGTGGCTCGCGTTGCCGCCGGCGCGCCGCGCGCCGTGGCTGGCGCGCGGCGACCTGCGCGACAGCGCCGCGCTGCTGCTGCTGGAACAGGCGGCCCAGCGGCGGCTGGAGCTGCGGGCGCGCGATGCGATCAAGCGCCGCCTGCTGGACCCGGCAGCCGGCAGCGACGACCGTGCACAGGTGCGGGCATTGCTGGCCCGCGAGGCGTCGCTGCTGCGCCCGGCGGCGCTGGGTGGTCCGGGCTACGGCCTGCCGCAGCAGGAACGCGCAGGGTTGGAAGCCCGTGCCGCGGCGCTGTCGGCCGAGGTGGGCGGCGAATGGACGCGGCTGCAGGCGGCGGCCCGCGCCGTGCTGCCGGCCGGGGACCAGGCGGCCCTGCAGGGAACGGACGCCAACCTGGCCGCGCTGGGCGCGCGGTTGCGCGCGCTCAACCACGCGCAGGGCGGGCTGGAGCTGCGCTGAGCCCGGTCAACCGGCGGCGAGCCGGGCGTCCAGCCGGGCGCGGATCGCCGGCCATTCCGCGGTGAGGATCGAATAGGTGTGGGTGTCGCGCAGGCTGCCGTCCTTGTGCCGCCGGTGGGCCCGCAGGATCCCGTCCCTTGTCGCGCCCAGCCGCTCGATCGCCGCCTGCGAACGCAGGTTGAGGTGGCTGGTGTGGAAGAACACGGACTGTGCGCCCAACGTGTCGAAGGCGTGCCCCAGCATCAGGCGCTTGTTGGCGGTGTTGACGTGGGTGCGCCAGACCGAGCCGGCGTGGAAGGTGTAGCCGATCGCCAGCGTCGGCACCGACAGGTCGATGTCGTAGAAGCGCGTGCTGCCGACCACGCGGCCGCCGGCGACGATGGCGAACGGCAGTTCGCGGCCCGCGTCGCGCATCGCCAGCGCGTGCTCGACCCAGGCCGGGATGCCGTCGCGTCCCGGCACGTTGACGTACGTGATCGCGCCGATGTCGCCGTCGTCCACCGCGTCTTGCAGCGCGGCGACGTGGCCGCGCGCCAGCGGCTCCAGGCGGATGCCGTGGCCTTCGAGCACGATGTCGGCGAGGCGATCCGTCATGGGCATGGCCGATGGCAAGGTCGGTGGATGCTTGCGGCGTGGCGCTCGATGCCGCTGGTCACAATCGCCCGCCGACCTCGCTGCGAGCGTCAGTCCGCCCGGCCGGCGAACTCGCCGGTGGTGGTGTTGACCCACACCTTCTCGCCGTTGCCGATGTACTCCGGCACCATGATCTCGATGCCGGTGGACAGCTTGGCCGGCTTCGGGCGCTTGGTGGCGGTACCGCCCTTCAGCTCCGGCGGGGTTTCCACCACTTCGATCGCCACCGACTGCGGCAGCTGGATCGCCACCGGGGCGTCCTCGATCAGCTGCACGTAGATGCCGGTGAGGTCGTCGACGATATAGCCCGCGGCGTCGCCTATCGCGTCCGCATCCAGCGTGTACGGGGTGTAATCCTCGTCGTCGAGGAACACGAACGCATCGCCGTCCTTGTAGGAATAGGTGCACTGGCGGCGGCTCATGTCCACTTCGCGCAGGTCGTCGTCGCCGTCGAAGCTGGCGTCCAGCTTGCTGCCGCCCGGGATGGCATACATGGTGAAGCGGTAGCGCACGTTGCCGCCGCGGCCCTGCGGGCTGCTGCGCTCGATGTCGCGGATCTGGTACACGCCGCCGTTGTGTTCGACGACGTTGCCCTTCTTGATGTCGTAAGCCTTCATGGGACGTTTTTCTTCTGTTGTTGGAGCGCGTGGAAGATGCGCTCGTTGAAAAGCCAGGTGAGCAGACCCCAGATGCAGCCGCCGACCGCGCACAGCGGCACCGCGACGGCCAGCACCAGCGGCAGGCGCGGATGCGACGGGCCCAGCTGCAGGGTCATGGCGATGGCCATGAACGCCAGCATCAGCCCGCCCCAGAACGCCACGCCCTTGACCAGCACGAAGCGCCACATGCCGCGGGCGCGGATGGCCGGCCAGCGCGTGGCCACCCAGCGTTCCGCGCGCGAGCCGTGGTCGGTCACTTCGGCGCCAGTCGGGTCGCGCCGTCCAGGCGGATGGTTTCGCCGTTCAGGTAGGTGTTGCCGAGGATGTAGGCCACCAGGTCCGCGAACTCCTCCGGTTGGCCCAGCCGCGAGGGGAACGGGATCGTCGCGGCCAGCGACTTCTGCACGTCGTCCGGCATGCCGTCGACCATCGGCGTCCAGAACACGCCCGGCGCCACGGTCATCACGCGGATGCCGAAGCGGGCCAGCTCGCGTGCCATCGGCAGGGTCATGCCGACCACGCCACCCTTCGACGCCGAGTAGGCGGCCTGGCCGATCTGGCCCTCGTAGGCGGCGACCGAGGCGGTGTTGACGATCACGCCGCGCTCGCCGTCGGTGCCGGCCTCGTTGTGCTGCATCAGGTCGGCGCAGGCCTTGGCGACGTTGAAGCTGCCGACCAGGTTCACCATCACCGTGGTCTGGAAGTGCGACAGCGCCATCGGGCCGGTCTTGCCCAGCACGCGGCCGGCGCCCAGGATGCCGGCGCAGTTGATGGCGGCGTTCAGGCCGCCGAGGAAGGCCTTCGCATCGGCGACGTTGGCCACCACCTGCGCCTCGTTGCTGACGTCGGTCTTGTAGAAGCGGGCGTTGGCCTCGCCCAGCTCGGCGACGGCCGCCGCGCCCTTCTCGTCGTTGACGTCGAACAGGGCGACCTTGCCGCCGTGGGCGACCAGGTGCTTGGCCACGGCGAAGCCGAGGCCGGAAACGCCGCCGGTGACCACGGCGCGAACGGAAGCGAGTTGCATGGGGAGTCCTGCGGGCGGAAAACCGCGATTTTAGCGGATCACGGGGGGCGGCCGGCGCGGGCCGGCCGCCTCGCTATGGATCTTCAGGCGGCGCCAAGGTCCAGCAGGTAGAACGTGTTGCACCCCCCGTGGCCGGTGGCCCCCATCGGGGCGTCGATGCGGCGGAAGCCGCTGCGCTCGTACAGGCGCATGGCCGCGTCCATGCCGGTGAGGGTTTCCAGGTAGCAGCGTGCGAAGCCGGCGGCGCGGGCCGCCTCGAGGCAGCGCGTCATCAGCGCTGCGCCGGCGCCGAGGCCGCGGGCTTCGCGCAGGAAGTACATCTTGCGCAGCTCGCAGGTATCGTCGTCCCCGCCGACCAGCGGCGCCACGCCACCGCCGCCGACCACGCGGCCGTCGCGTTCGACCACGAAGTAGGCATGGCGCGGCGCGGCGTAGGCCCGGCTCATCCAGTCCACTTCGGGGTCGGCGATGGCGAAGCCGCTGCCGGTGGCGCCGAATTCCGGCATGACCGTGCGGATGATGGCGGCCATCGCCGCGTCGTCCTCGGCCCGGATGGGGCGGATCGTGAAATCGTGCATGGGGAATTCCGTCAGGTGGATTGCGCGGCCAGCCGCCGGGCGAATTCGCCGGGCAGCAGGCCGGGTGCGAACAGGAAGCCTTGGCCGACGTTGACCCCGAGCCGCAGCAGGAAGTCGCGCTGCGCCTCGGTCTCGATGCCCTCGGCCACCAGCTCCAGGCCGAGGCTGCGGGCGATGCCGGCGACGGTCTGGCAGATCGCCTCGTCGGAGGCCGCGCCGGGCACGCTCTTCATGAAGCTGTGGCTGAGCTTGAGCCCGTGGATCGGCAGCCGGCGCAGGTAGTTGAGCGCGCTGTAGCCCTCGCCGAAATCGTCGATGGACAGGCGCACGCCCAGCGCGCGCAGTTCGTCGAAGATCCGGCTGATGTCGGCCACGTCCTCCACCAGCACGCGCTCGGTCAGCTCCAGCTCCAGCGCGTGGCCGGGCAGCCCGGCGGCGTCCAGCATGCGCCGCACGCTGCCGACCAGGTCCTCGCCCTTGAACTGGCGGTAGGACACGTTCACCGCGACCCGCTCGATCGGCAGGTCCTGCTCCTGCCAGCGGCGCATCTGCGCGCAGGCCTCGCCCAGCACCCAGTGGCCGATGCGGACGATCTCGCCGGTGCTCTCGGCCAGGCCGATGAAATGGTCGGGACGCATCTCGCCCAGCTGCGGGTTGTGCCAGCGCACCAGTGCCTCGGCGTGCAGGATGCGCCCGCTGCGCAGGTCCACCTGCGGCTGGTAGACGAGGTGGAATTCGCCGTTGTCGAGGGCGCGGCGCAGCCGGGTTTCCGTCTGCAGGCGTTCCTGCTGCTGCCGGGCCAGCGCGGGCGAGAACGCCTGGAAGCCGTTGCGGTGGCGGCGCTTGCTGTCGTACATCGCGACGTCGGCGTTCTGGATCAGCTGCCGCGGGGTCAGGCCGTCGCCGGGTGCGTGCGAGATGCCGATGCTGGTCGTCACGTTGAATTCGTCGCTGCCCAGCCGGAACGGCGGCAGGAAGGCCTGCTGGATGCCCTGCGCGAGGCGCTCGGGCAGGCCGGCCTCCGCGCTGCTGCAGGCCACCAGGAACTCGTCGCCGCCGAACCGGGCGATCAGGCCGTCGCGGCCGACCACGCCGCGGATGCGCTGCGCGGCTTCCACCAGTAGCAGGTCGCCGGCATCGTGGCCCAGCACATCGTTGACGATCTTGAAGCGGTCGAGGTCGATGTAGAGCAGGGCCACGTGCCCGTGGTCGGGCGACGCCAGGCGGGCGTCCAGCTGCTTGAGGATGGCGTCGCGGTTCAGCAGCCCGGTGAGGGCATCGGTCTGCGCGCGGATGCGCAGGTGCTCCTCGGCCTGCTTCAGTTCGGTGATGTCGCTGAACAGCGAGAGCAGCTGGGTCGGCCGGTCGGCGCCGGCCGCGTACTGCGGGACGACCGTGACGGCGATCCAGGTCAGCCGGCCCTGCTCGCGCTGGTGCAGGCCCAGCACCGTGCTCTCGACGATGCGGCCGGTGTCGCGCGCGCGTGCGGCGGGCAGCTCGTCGCCGGTCAGTATGCGTCCGCTTTCGTGCAGGAACGTCCAGCGTTCCGGCTGCATCGCCTCGACCAGGGACGCGCCGCCTTCGATGCCGAGGATGCGCATCGCCGCGGAATTCGCGTACACGAAGCGGCCGTGGGCGTCCTGCAGGGTGATGCCCTTGTCGATGACCTCCATCAGCTCGCGGTAGCGGATTTCCGCTTCCTGCCGCTTGCTCAGGTCGCGGGCGACCGCCACCAGCGCGTCCCGGCCCTCGAAGTGCAGGCTGGCCGAGTGCACCTCCACCGGGAAACGGGTGCCGTCCGCGCGCATGTTGGTCACTTCGACGACGTAGGTGTCGCCGCGGTCCAGCGCGTCCAGCACCGGTGCCATGTGGTCGCGCGGCAGGTCGGGGTTGAGGACGTCGATGTGCTTGCCGACGATGGCATCGCGCGGCCGCTTGTAGGCGGCTTCGCCGGCTTTGTTGAGGTCGAGCACGGTGCCGTCCCGGGCGATCACGCTGACCGGATCGGGCACCGCGTCGAACAGCGCGCGGTAGCGCATGCGCTCGGCATCCACGGCGGCCCGGGTGGCGTCCAGCTCGTCGCCCAGCGCGTGCAGCAGCGTCTTCAGGTGCGCGGGGAGCGTGGGGTCGGCCAGCACCTCGGCGAGGCGGTCCGCCAGCGCGGGTCGGGCCGCGGACGCATCGGGCGTCGCGGCGCCTGTCCCTGCCGGCGGAGGCCGTGCGCTCATCCCGCCGCCAGCGCCTTGCCGGCCTTGCTGCCGGTCTCGCGGCCCAGCAGGCCGGCCAGCCAGCGGCCCGTCTCCGCCAGCAGCGGCAGGTCGATGCCGGTGTGGATGCCCAGGCCATGCAGCATGTAGACCACGTCCTCGCTGGCCACGTTGCCGCTGGCGCCCTTGGCGTACGGGCAGCCGCCGGCGCCGGAGACGGCGCTGTCGACCACCGCCACGCCTTCCTCCAGGCAGGCCAGCACGTTGGCCAGCGCCTGCCCGTAGGTGTCGTGGAAGTGCACGGCCAGGGCGGCCATCGGCACCTCGGCGGCGACCGCCTGCAGCATCGCGCGCGCCTTGGCCGGCGTGCCGATGCCGATGGTGTCGCCGAGGGAGATTTCGTAGCAGCCCATGTCGTGCAGCGAACGGGAAACCCGCACCACGTCGGCCAGCGGCACGGCGCCCTGGTACGGGCAGCCCAGCACGGTGGAGACATAGCCGCGCACCTTCACGCCGTCGGCCCGGGCACGCGCCAGCACCGGGGCGAAACGCGCCAGCGACTGCTCGATGGTGGCGTTGGTGTTCTTCAGGTTGAAGGCTTCGGAGGCGGCGGTGAACACCGCGACCTCGGTCGCGCCGGCCGCGCGCGCGCGCTCGTAGCCGGCCTCGTTGGGGACCAGCACGGGGTAGGCGATGCCCGGCGCGCGGGCGATGCCGGCCAGCACCTCGGCGGCGTCGGCCATCTGCGGCACCCATTTCGGGCTGACGAAGGCGGTGGCTTCGATGCTGCGCAAGCCGGTCTTCGACAGCCGGTCGATCAGTTCGATCTTGGCGGCGGTGCCGATATCGACCTTCTCGTTCTGCAGCCCGTCGCGCGGGCCGACCTCGACGATGCGCACGGCGTTGGGCAGGGCCATGGCTCAGGCCTCCAGCAGGGCGAGGATGGCGTCGGCTTCGACGAAGTCGCCGGCCTGCGTGCGCACCTCGGCCAGGATGCCGTCGCGCGGTGCCTTCAGCGCCAGCTCCATCTTCATGGCTTCCAGCACCAGCACCACCTCGCCGGCGCGGACCTCGGTGCCGGCGCTGGCTTGCACCAGCACCACGCGGCCCGGCATGGGCGCGCGGATGCGGTGCTCGGCCGCGGCATCGCCGCCGGCCTGGCTGCGGTAGGCCGCGTCCACCTGCAGCAGCAGGCGTTGCTGGCCGTCGTGCACCAGCACCTCGTCACCGTCGCGCAGCGCGTGGAAGCGGCGCATCGCGCCGTCGAGGCGCGCGCTGAGCGCGGTGCCGTCGAGGCGTGCGCCGGCGATCGCGTGGCAGTCGCCGTCCAGTGCGATGCGGTAGTCGCCGTCGTGGCCGTGCGCCAGCAGGGTGAGCGGCTGCCCACCCAGCAGGAACGCCAGCCGGCGGCCGCCGGCGTGGCCCAGGCGCCAGCCGTCGGCATCCGCCCACGGCGATGTGGGATCACTGCCGCGCGCCGCCGCTTCGCGGGCCGCGGCCTCCTGTTGCAGCAGGCAGGTGGTGGCGGCCGCCAGCAGCAGGCCGCGATCGGCCGCAGCCGGTGCGAGGAACTCATCGAGGTGGCGGTCCAGATAACCGGTGTCGATGCGGCCCTCCACCACGGCCGGGTGCCGCACCAGGCGCTCGAGGAAGGCGATGTTCGACTTCGGCCCGGCAATGCGGGCCTGCGCCAGCGCTTCGCGCAGGCGCGCCAGCGCGCGCGGGCGGTCTTGGTCCCAGACGATCAGCTTGGCGATCATCGGGTCGTAGAAGATGGTGACGGTGTCGCCTTCGACCACGCCCGCGTCGATGCGCACGTGGCGCGACGGCGCCGGCAGGCGCAGCGTCTTCAACGTGCCCGAGCCGGGCAGGAAGCCGGCGTCGGGGTCTTCCGCGTACAGCCGCACTTCGATGGCATGGCCGCGCTGGACGATGGCCTCCTGCGCCAGCGGTAGCGGCTGCCCGGCGGCGATGCGCAGCTGCCATTCCACCAGGTCGAGGCCGGTGACCTCCTCGGTGACGGGATGCTCCACCTGCAGGCGGGTGTTGATCTCCATGAAGAAGAACTCGCCCGACGGCGCCACGATGAATTCCACCGTGCCGGCGTTGGCGTAATCGATCGCGCGCGCGGCCAGCACCGCCGCCGCGCCCATGCGCGCGCGCAGGTCGGGGGTGAGGAAGGGCGAGGGCGATTCCTCCAGCACCTTCTGGTAGCGGCGCTGCGCGGAGCACTCGCGCTCGCCCAGGTGGATCGCGCCGCCATGGGCATCGCCGAACACCTGGATCTCGATGTGGCGCGGATGCTCGATGTAGCGCTCCAGCAGCACGCGGTCGCGGCCAAAGGCGTTCTTCGCCTCGCGCTGGCAGCTTTCGAGGAGGGCGCGGAATTCGCCGGCCGCGCGCACGATGCGCATGCCCTTGCCGCCGCCGCCGTGCGCGGCCTTGATCATCAGCGGGTAGCCGATGCGGTCGGCCTCGCGCTGCAGCAGGTCGGGCGACTGGTCTTCGCCGGTGTAGCCCGGCACCACCGGCACGCCGGCGGCGGCCATCAGGTCCTTGGCGCCGGCCTTGCTGCCCATCTTGCGCATCGAGGTGCCGGACGGGCCGACGAACACCAGCCCGGCGGCCTGCACTGCGTCGGCGAAGTCGGCGTTCTCGGACAGGAAGCCGTAGCCCGGGTGGATCGCCTGTGCGCCGGTCCTCTTCGCCACTTCAAGGATGGCGTCGCCGCGCAGGTAGCTGTCCTGCGGGCGCGGCCCGCCGATGCAGTGCGCCTCGTCGGCCAGCCGCACGTGCTGGGCGTCGGCGTCGGCCTCGGAAAACACCGCGACGGTGCGGATGCCGAGCTTGCGCGCGGTGCGGATCACGCGGCAGGCGATTTCGCCGCGGTTGGCGATGAGCAGGGTGTCGAACATCAGGTGTCGATCCAGTGGGGCTTGCGCTTGTCGAGGAAGGCGGACAGGCCTTCCTGGCCTTCCGGGGACACGCGCAGGCGGGCGATCAGGGCGGCGTTGTCGGTGTCGTGCTTCGCGCCGTCGCTGTGCGCGCAGACATCACGCACCAGCTGCTTGGCGCAGGCCGCGGCGACGGGGCCTGCCTTCAGCAGCAAGTCGACCTGGCGCTCTACCGCAGCATCCAGTGCATCGGCGGGCACCACCTGATGCAGCAGGCCGATGCGGAGTGCTTCGGCGGCGTCGAAGAGTTCGGCGGTCGCGAAATAGCGGCGTGCGTTGCGGCTGCCGATGGCCGCGATGACGTAGGGCGAGATCACCGCCGGCAGCAGGCCCAGCTTGCTTTCGGTCAGGCCGAACCTGGCCGTGGGCACGCCGATGGCGATGTCGCAGCAGGCCACCAGCCCGACGCCGCCGCCGAACGCCGCGCCCTGGACGCGGGCGATGGTGGGCTTCGGCAGCTCGTCCAGCGTGCGCATCAGGCGGGCGAGGGCGAGGCTGTCCTCGCGGTTCTCTGCCTCGCTGGCGGCGGCCATACCGCGCATCCAGTTCAGGTCGGCGCCGGCGGAGAACGACGCGCCGTCGGCCTCCAGCACCAGCACGCGGATCGCCGCGTCGGCGGCAAGCGAATGCAGGGCGTCGGTCAGGCCGGCGATCAGGCCGGCATCGAAGGCGTTGTGGACCTCGGGGCGGGCCAGGCGCAGGCGCGCCACCGGGCCGTTGAGGTGCAGGTGCAGGGCGGGGCTCATGCGGGGGCCGGCGACAGTCTCGATTGCGAGATCCCCATGATACCGGCAGGGAGGAGTGCTACAATTGAGAACAATTCCTATTTAATGGCGAGAGCCGCCGCGATGCGATTGACCGAACTTCCCAGGCGCAGGCCGGCCGTCGTGGATGCGGTGGAGGAGCGCGTCCCCAATGATCCGGTGGCGCGCCGCCTGCGCGAGCTGGGATTCGTGGCGGGCGAGGATGTCGAGATCGTGGCCGCCGGCCCGCTGGGCGCCGAGCCGCTGCTGGTGCAGGTGGGCTTCACCCGCTTCGCCCTGCGCCGCGCCGAGGCCGACCGGGTGCGCCTGCGCGCCGGGGCCGGGAGCGCCGCATGAGTCCCGCTACCACCGCCGGCCGCATCGCCCTGGTGGGCAACCCCAATTGCGGCAAGACCGCGCTGTTCAACCTGCTGACCGGCAGCCGGCAGAAGGTCGCCAACTACGCCGGCGTGACCGTCGAGCGCAAGGAGGGGCGGCTGGTCGCGCCCTCGGGCCGCAGCTACGCCGTGCTGGACTTGCCGGGTGCCTACAGCTTGAATGCCGCCAGCCTGGACGAGGCGGTGACGCGCGACCTGATCCGCGGCTTCTATCCCGGCGAGCCCGCGCCCGACCTGCTGGTCTGCGTGGTGGACGCCACCAACCTGCGCCTGCACCTGCGCTTCGTCCTGGAGCTGCGCGCGCTGGGCCGGCCGACGATCGTCGCCCTCAACATGATGGACGCGGCCCGCCGCCGCGGCATCGCCATCGACATCGACGCCCTGCAGCGCGAGCTGGGCGTGCCGGTGGTGGAAACCGTGGCGGTGCGGCGCGACGGTGCGCGCGCCCTGCTGGAGCGCCTGGAGCGGCCGCTGCAGGCGCAGCCCGAGGCGCCGCCCCTGGCCGACGACGAAGCCCTCCACGACGAGGTGCGCCGCCTGCTGGCAGTGGCGGTCACGATGCCCCGGCGCACCGCCGCGGTGGACGACGCACTGGACCGCTGGCTGCTGCATCCCGTGTTCGGCCTGCTGGCGCTGGGCGTGGTGATGTTCCTGATCTTCCAGGCGGTCTATGCCTGGGCCACGCCGATGATGGACGGCATCGAGGCCGTCACGGCCTGGCTGGGTGGCGTGGTGGGCGGCTGGATGCCGGACGGTCCGCTGCGCAGTCTGGTGGTGGAGGGCGTGATCGCCGGCCTCGGCGGCGTGGTGGTCTTCCTGCCGCAGATCCTGGTGCTGTTCGCCTTCATCCTGGCGTTGGAGGAGTCCGGCTACCTGCCGCGCGCCGCCTTCCTGCTGGACCGCATGATGGCGGCGGCCGGCCTGTCCGGACGCAGCTTCATCCCGCTACTGTCCAGCTTCGCCTGCGCGGTGCCGGGGATCATGTCCACCCGCTCGATCCAGGATCCGCGCGACCGCCTGGCGACGATCCTGGTGGCGCCGCTGATGACCTGCTCCGCACGCCTGCCGGTGTATGCGCTGCTGATCGGCGCATTCGTGCCGCAGAAGACGGTCGGCGGGTTCAACCAGCAGGGGCTGGTGCTGTTCGGCCTCTACGCCGCCGGCATCCTCAGTGCACTGGCGGTGGCGTGGACCATGAAGCTGTGGCGGCGCGACAAGAGCGAACATCCGCTGCTGCTGGAACTGCCGTCGTACCGCGTCCCGCACCTGCGCGACCTGGCCATCGGGCTGTGGGAGCGCGCGATGATCTTCCTCAAGCGCGTGGGCGGCATCATCCTCGCCCTGACCATCCTGCTGTGGTTCCTGCTCAGTTTCCCGGGCGCACCCGAGGGCGCCACCGCGCCGGCGATCGACTACAGCTTCGCCGGCCGGATCGGCCACGCGATGACCGCGCTGTTCGCGCCGATCGGCTTCAACTGGCAGATCTGCATCGCCCTGATCCCCGGCCTGGCCGCGCGCGAGGTGGTGGTGTCGTCGCTGGCGACCGTCTACGCGCTGTCCGCCGCCAACGACGATGCCGCGGCGCAGGCGCTGTCCCCGATCATCCAGGGCCAGTGGTCGCTGGCGACCGCGCTGTCGCTGCTGGTGTGGTTCATCTATGCGCCGCAGTGCATCTCCACGCTGGCGACGATCCGCCGCGAGACCCATTCCTGGAAGCAGACGGCGTTCGCCGCGGGCTACCTGTTCGCGCTGGCCTACCTGGCCTCGCTGCTGACCTACCGCATTGCGCTGGCGTTCGGGGCGGGCTGATGGACGGGTCGCTGCTGCTGCAATACCTGATCGTCGCGATCGCCGTGCTGGCCAGCGCCGCGATGGTGATGCACAAGCAGTTCCCGAACGCGACGCGCCGGCTGCGTATCGCGATCGCGCTGCCGCTGCTGCGCGAGGGCCGTCCGGCGTGGCTGCGCGCATGGGCGCGCAGGGTCGCGCCGCCGGGGCAGGGCAGCGGCAAGGACTGCGGCGGCTGCAACGGCTGCGGCTGACCTCGGCAGCCACGCCCGCCGAACCAGCAAAAAACAAGGCCCGCGAATGCGGGCCTTGTCGTGTCCAGCCAGCGTGTGGACGCGATTACTTCTTGGCTTCGTCGGCCGCGGCCTTGGCCTTGTCGGCCATCTTCTGGGCCGCATCCGCGGTGGCCTGCGCCGCGTCCGCGGTGGCGTCGGCCGCGGCGGCCGTGGCCTCGGCCCCAGCGGCCTTGGTGGCGTCCGCGGCGTTTTCCATCGCAGCGCCCGCTTCGCCCGCGGCCTCGCCGGTCGCCGCAGCGGCGGCTTCGGTGGCCTGGGTGGCGGCGTTGGCGGCCGCGTCCGCGGCGTTGGCGGTGGCATCCGCCGCGTCGGTGGCGGCAGCGCTGGCTTCGGCGGCTTCGTTCTGGGCGGTGGCGGTTTCGTTCTTGCAGGCGGTCAGCGCCAGGGCGGCAGCCACCAGGGCAACGTAGAGCTTGGCGTTCATCGATGGACTCCTGTGTTGGGAAACGGTCGTGGGGCCGGCCAACGCACGGGGCGCAGGGGACTGCCACGCAAGGCCGCGATGGCGGCACGTTGGATCCTAGGGCATCCCGTGTGAAGAGATTGCATATCCGGCGCGGCTCAATGCTTGCGGCGCTTGCCGGGCGACGCCGGCACGGCCTCCACGGCCACGCTGAAGCTGCGCGATTCGCCGGGGAACACGGCGCCCACGCCGGCCACGTGGCGGCCCACTTCCTCGCCGCGTTCGTTGCGGATCACCACCACCATCGTGTATTCGAACGCGCCGTCGTCCGGCGCGTTGAGGGTGCCTTCCACCTTGAGCGGCACGAAGCGCTGTGCCGCGTCGCTGGCCGGCGCGTCGAAGCGCAGGTGGCCGCGACAGGCCGGGCAGACCGCCGAGCTCTCCAGGATGGTGGCCTTGCAGTGCGGGCAGGTGCGGGTGGCACCCGCCACGCCGGGGCGGACGGCGCTCATGCGGCGCTGCCGCCCTCCGGTTTCGCGGGCTTCTCGTCCTTGCCCCAGCCGCATTCGACGTGGCCGCGGATGCGGCTGCCGGCGGCGACGGTGAGGCTGCCGGCCTTCAGATCGCCGTTGATGGCACCGCTGGGCAGGATGTCCACCTGCTGCGCGCTGGTGATGTTGCCGTCCAGTTCGCCGGCCAGCGCCACCTTGTTGGCCGACACGCCGCCGGACACCTTGGCGCCCTGGTCGATGGTCAGGTTGCCCTGCACCTTGATGTCGCCCTTGAACTTGCCGGCGATGCGGACGTGGCCGGCGCCTTCGATCTTGCCTTCGATCTGGAGGTCGGCGGCGATCACCGATTCGCGGGCCTGCGGCTCCACGGCGCGGATCGGCGACGGGGTGGTTGCCACCGGCGTGGGTTCGGCGGCGGGGGGTTCGGGCGAGGCCAGGTCGAAGCGGGCGGGCTCGCTGGCCTTGCCGGCCGGGACGGGGTCTTTCCAGATGGCCATGCGCGGATCTCCTCGGGAAGAACGGCCGAGGCTACCACCGATTTGCGACAACTTTCTTGCTGAATACGCAAGGTTACAGCCGCAACCCATTGAATGCGATGGGGGTCACATCCCCCGTCACATGCGGAACACGCCGAACCGGGTGCGGTCCTCGATCGGCGCGTTGAGCGCCGCCGACAAGCCCAGCCCCAGTACGCGGCGGGTGTCGGCCGGGTCGATGATGCCGTCGTCCCACAGCCGCGCGGTGGCGTAGTAGGGGTTGCCCTGGTCCTCGTACTGCTGGCGGATGGGCGCCTTGAACGCCTCTTCCTCGTCGGGCGTCCACACCCCGCCACGGGCCTCGATGCCGTCGCGCTTCACCGTCGCCAGCACGCTGGCCGCCTGCTCGCCGCCCATCACGCTGATGCGTGCGTTCGGCCACATCCACAGGAAGCGGGCGCCGTAGGCGCGGCCGCACATCGCGTAGTTGCCGGCGCCGAAGCTGCCGCCGATGACCACGGTGAACTTGGGCACATGGCTGCACGCCACCGCCGTCACCATCTTCGCGCCGTCCTTCGCGATCCCGGCCTGCTCGTACTTCTTGCCGACCATGAAGCCGGTGATGTTCTGCAGGAACACCAGCGGGATGCCGCGCTGGTTGCACAGCTCGATGAAGTGCGCGCCCTTGAGCGCGCTCTCCGCGAACAGGATGCCGTTGTTGGCGACGATGCCGACCGGGTAGCCGTGCAGGTGGGCGAAGCCGGTCACCAGGGTCTTGCCGTAGCGGGCCTTGAACTCCTGGAACTCGCTGCCGTCGACGATGCGCGCGATCACCTCGCGGATGTCGAACGGGCGGCGTGCGTCCTTCGGGACGATGCCGTACAGCTCCTCGGCCGGGTACAGCGGCTCGCGCGCGGGCTGCGTCGCCACCGGCACGACCTTCTTGCGGTTGAGCGAACCGACGATGCCGCGCGCGATCTCCAGCGCGTGGCGGTCGTCCTCGGCGAAATGGTCGGCCACACCCGAGATGCTGGTGTGCACGTCGGCGCCGCCCAGCGTCTCGGCATCCACCACCTCGCCGGTGGCGGCCTTCACCAGCGGCGGGCCGCCGAGGAAGATCGTGCCCTGTTCCTTCACGATCACCGACTCGTCGCACATCGCCGGCACGTAGGCGCCGCCGGCGGTGCAGCTGCCCATCACCACCGCGATCTGCGGGATGTTCTCGGCGGAGAGCCGCGCCTGGTTGTAGAAGATCCGGCCGAAGTGTTCCTTGTCCGGGAACACCTCGTCCTGCAGCGGCAGGAAGGCGCCGCCGGAATCGACCAGATAGACGCAGGGCAGGCGGTTCTCGCGGGCCACCTCCTGCGCGCGCAGGTGCTTTTTCACCGTCATCGGGAAGTAGGTGCCGCCCTTGACGGTGGCGTCGTTGGCGACGATCACGACTTCCTGGCCCATCACCCGGCCGATGCCGCAGACCATGCCGGCGGCGGGCGCGGCATCGTCGTACATGCCCTCGGCGGCCAGCGGCGCGATCTCGAGGAACGGCGAGCCCGGATCGAGCAGGGCGTCGATCCGCTCCCGCGGCAGCAGCTTGCCGCGCTCCGTGTGCTTCGCACGGGCCTTCTCGCCGCCGCCGTCGGCCGCGCGCGCGAGCCGGCGGTCGAGCTCGGCCACCAGTTCGCGGTGGAAGGCGGCGTTGTCGAGGAAGTCCTGCGAGCGGGGATCGAGTTGCGAGGTCAGCGCGGGCATGGGGCGTCCGGTCCGGGCGGCAAAACGCCAAGGATACCGCCTGCGCCCCGGGCCACCGCGGCGCGGGCCGCCAGTCTGCGACAATGGCCGGCCACCCCGCCGTGTCCCGCCTCGTGGCCCGCCTCGACCAGACCCCCAAGACCCTCGACATCCTCCACCTGACCCACGACGGTCGCGGCGTCGCCCGCTGGCCGGAGGGGCACCCGCAGGCCGGCAAGGCCGTGTTCGTGGCCGGCGCGCTGCCGGGTGAGACGGTGAGCGTCCAGCAGACCGCCCGCTCGAAGCAGTTCGACGAAGCCAGGACGCTGGAGGTGCTGGTGCCGTCCCCGGACCGCGTGGAACCGCGCTGTCCGCATTTCGGCACCTGCGGCGGCTGCGTGCTGCAGCACCTCGCCGAGGACCGCCAGATCACCTACAAGCAGCAGGTCCTGCTGGACAATCTGCAGCGCATCGGCCACGTGGCGCCGGCCGCCGTACTGCCGCCGCTGCGCGGGGAGGCCTGGGGTTACCGGCGCAAGGGCCGCTTCTCGGTGCGCCGGGTAGAGAAGAAGGACAAGACCCTGGTCGGCTTCCGCGAGCAGGACCCGCGCTTCGTCGCCGACATTTCGGAATGCCACGTGGTGGTGCCGCAGCTCGGGACGAAGGTCGCCGCGCTGGGCGCGCTGGTCGATGGCCTGGACGCGCGCCGCGACATCCCGCAGATCGAGTTCATCGCCGGCGACGCCGCCACCGCGCTGGTGGTCCGACACCTGCAGCCGCTGTCGGAGGCCGACAAGGCCAAGTTCGCCGCATTCGGCGAGGCGCACGGCTTCGCCATGTTCCTGCAGCCGGGCGGCTTGGATTCCGTGCATCCGCTCGGCGACGACGTGGCGCTGTCGTTCCGCCTGCCGCAGTGGGACGTCGAGCTGCAGTTCCGCCCGCTGGACTTCATCCAGGTCAACGCGCGGCTCAACGAGGCGATGATCGCCCGCGCGCTGGACCTGCTGGACGTGCAGCCCGGCGAGCGCGTGCTGGATCTGTTCTGCGGCCTGGGCAATTTCACGCTGCCGCTGGCCCGCGCCTCCGGCGACGGTGCGGTGGTGGGCGTGGAGGGCGATGCCGGCCTGGTGGCGCGTGCGCGTGCCAACGCTGAACGCAACGGCATGGGCCACGTGCGTTTCTTCGCCGCCGACCTCGCGCAGGACCTGGCCGGTCAGCCCTGGCTGAAGGCCGGCTTCGACAAGCTGCTGCTGGACCCGGCGCGCTCGGGTGCCATCGAAGTGCTCAAGCAGCTGCCGCTGAAGGGCCTGAAGCGCATCGTGTACGTCAGCTGCCACCCGGGTTCGCTGGCGCGCGACGCCGGCTGGCTGGTCAACGAGGCCGGCTGGACGCTGCGCGAGGCGGGCGTGATGGACATGTTCCCGCACACCGCGCACGTCGAGTCGATCGCCGTGTTCGATCCGCCGAAGAAGGGCTGAGCCGTGGGCATCGAGATCGAACGCAAGTTCCTGCCGGTCAATGACGGTTGGCGTGCCGCCGCCCACAAGGTGGTGCCGATGGCGCAGGGCTACCTCAACGACCTGGCACTGGTCGATTCCGGCGCGATGCAGGCCTCGGTGCGGGTGCGCATCGAGGGCGACGCGGCCTTCCTCAACATCAAGTCGCGCGAGCTGGGCGCGCGTCGGCAGGAATTCGAATACCCCGTGCCGGTCGCGGAGGCGCGCGCATTGCTGAAGCTGTGCGTCGGCGGCCTGGTCGAGAAGCACCGCCACTACGTCGAGCACGCCGGCCACCTGTGGGAGGTCGATGAATTCCTCGGCGAGAACGCCGGGCTGGTGGTGGCCGAGATCGAGCTGGACGCGGCGGACGCAGCCTTCGACAAGCCCGACTGGGCCGGCCCGGAGGCCACCCATGCGCAGCGCTACTACAATCTCGCCCTGGCCTCGCGTCCGTTCTCGCAGTGGCGCGAGGACGAGCGGCAGGCCCTGGACCTGAAGGACGGACACGGATGCTGCTGATCGGCGTTGCCGGACACGAACTCACCGCGCGCGAGCGGGGCTGGCTGCAGCATCCCGCCTGCGCCGGCGTCACCCTGTTCGCGCGCAATTTCGCCTCGCGCACGCAGGTGGCCGAGCTTTCGCAGGCGATCCGCGAGGCGGCTCCGCGCCCGCAGTTGATCTGCGTGGACCAGGAAGGCGGCCGCGTGCAGCGCTTCCGCGAGGGCTACACGAAGCTGCCGGCCCTGCACGGCTTCGAGGCGCTGTACCAGCGCGATGCCGACGCCGCGCTGGCGCTGGCCCGCGAGCACGCATGGCTGATGGCCAGCGAGATGCGGGCCAGCGGCGTGGACCTCAGCTTCGCCCCGGTGCTGGACCTGGCGCGCGGCAACCGCGCGATCGGCGACCGCGCGTTCGCGGCCGATCCGGCGGTGGTGGCCGCGTTCGCCAGCGTCTACGTGGCGGGCATGCACGAGGCCGGCATGGCCGCCACCCTCAAGCATTTCCCGGGCCACGGCTCGGTACTGGAAGACACCCACCACGACGCGGCCATCGACCCGCGCCCGCTGGAGGACATCCGCGCCCACGACCTCGTGCCGTTCGCGGCCGGGATCGCGGCCGGCGCGGACGCGGTCATGGCGGCGCACGTGACCTATCCGCAGGTCGCGCCGGAGCCGGCGGGCTGCTCGCGGCGCTGGATCGACGGCATCCTGCGCGGCGATCCGTCCGAGGGGGGCTTGGGCTTCCGCGGCGTGGTGTTCTCGGACGACATCGGCATGGCCGCCGCCGGCGCGGTCGGCGGAACCAGGGCGCGCATCGACGCGCACCTCGACGCCGGCTGCGACGTGGTGCTGGTCAGCCATGTCGAACAGGTCGAGGACGCGCTGGCGGCGATCGACGGCCGGCCGCTCAACACGATGGCGCTGGTGGGCCTGATCGGTCGCGGCGCCCTGGGCTGGGACGGCCTGCTGGCCGACGACCGCCGCGCCGGCGTGCAGGCGCGGCTGGACGCCGTGCGGGCGCCCGAACTGGCAACCGGCGTCCTCTCGGGCGCCACCCACATGGGAGACGTGGCATGACTGCACCAAGACTGGCCGATGCGCTGGCATCCTCGCGGGTGCTGTTCGGGCGCGAGGCGCTGGAGGCGGCGATCGTCCGAATGGCCGGCGACATCCGTGCGGCCTACGCCGCGGACGACGTGCCGCTGTACCTCACGGTCATGAACGGCGGGCTGCCGTTCGCCGCCCAGCTGGCGTTTGCGCTGGGCGAGCAGGGGCTGGACCTGCAGTTCGACTACCTCCACGCCACCCGCTACCGGGGCCAGACCAGCGGCTCCGGCCTGGCCTGGCTGCACCGGCCGGCCACGCCGATGCGCGGCCGCAAGGTGCTGCTGGCGGACGACATCCTCGACGAGGGCCATACCCTGCTCGCGATCAAGCAGTGGTGCGAGGACCAGGGCGCCGCCGAGGTGCGCATCGCGGTGCTGGCGGAAAAGGTGCACGACCGCTGCGTCGAAGGCATCAGCGCCGACCACGTGGGCGTGCAGGTGCCGGATGCGTATGTCTTCGGCTACGGCATGGACTACCACGAGCAGGGGCGCAACCTGCCGGCGATCTATGCGCTCGGGGAGTGATCCGTCATGCGCGAGCCGGCGAGAGGTTGCCGGGCACGCCATGCATACGTCCATCTAGGCTTCCCGGCCACATCCCTGTCGCCGGAAGTCCGTCAACGCCCCGCCGGCACACGCACGCCGCGCATGCGGGGTGAGCGGGAGGAGCAAGAGCAATGACCATCGAACTCGCCGTCATCGGCGGCACCGGCGTCTACGCGCTGGGCGACCTGGCCGACGTCGAAACCCACCAGCCGGAAACCCCTTACGGGTCGCCGTCGGGGCCGGTGCGCGTCGGCACCTACGCAGGCAAGCGCGTGGCCTTCCTCGCGCGCCACGGCGAAGGCCATTCGCTGCCGCCGCACAAGATCAACTACCGCGCCAACCTGGCCGCGCTGAAGGCGCTGGGGGCGGACCGCGTGCTGGCGCTGAACACCGTCGGTGGCATCACCGAACGCTTCGGGCCGCGCGTGCTGGCCTGCCCGGACCAGCTGGTCGATTACACCTGGGGCCGCATCTCGACGCTGTGCGAAGAGCCGGGCAGCGAGGTGCTGCACGTGGACTTCGGCGATCCCTACACGCCGGCGCTACGACGCGAGGTGCTGGCCGCCGCCGCCTGCGCCGGCGTCGCGCTGGTCGATGGCGGCTGCTACGGTACCACCCAGGGGCCGCGCCTCGAGACCAAGGCTGAGATCGCCCGCATGCGTCGCGACGGCTGCGACCTGGTGGGCATGACCGGCATGCCCGAAGCGGGGCTGGCTCGGGAGCTGGGCTTGGATTACGCCTGCCTGGCCATCGTCGCCAACTGGGCGGCAGGCGCCGGACCGGACGTGGATGAGGTGATCACGTTGCAGGACGTGCTGGACAACGTCGCGGTGGCCATGGGCGGCGTGCCGCCGTTGCTGGAGGCGTTGTTGGCACGCTGAGCGGAGGCCTTGCACCGGCGGAGCGCTGTTGCATACTCAGGAAGCGCCGCTGCCTCGCAGTGGCGTGTTCCACCCAACGGCTCCATCACCAACGCATCCGCAAGAGAGGTCTTCGCCACCATGCAGTACGGCACCGTGAAGTGGTTCAACGACGCCAAGGGCTTCGGTTTCATCGCCCCGGAGGACGGCAGCGCCGACGTGTTCGTGCATTTTTCGGCCATCGACGCCAAGGGCTTCCGCAGCCTGCAGGAGGGGCAGCGCGTCAGCTACGAAGTCCAACAAGGCGCCAAGGGCGCCCAGGCCGCGGGCGTCAAGCCGGCCTGAGTCGCGGGATTCCCGCACCATTCCGGACCCCGCTTCGGCGGGGTCTTTTTTTACGTGCGGCTGGACGCGGCGATGCCGGTTCGCCGGGTGTGCAAAAAAAAAGGCCCGCCGTGAGGCGGGCCTTTTCGACCGGCTTGCGCCGGCAGGCGATTACTTCTTCTCGCCTTCGGCAGCCGGAGCGGCAGCGGCGTCGGCAGCCGGAGCAGCGGCGGCGTCGGCAGCCGGGGCAGCGGCGGCGTCGGCGGCCGGAGCAGCGGCGTCGGCAGCCGGGGCAGCGGCGTCGGCGGCCGGAGCAGCGGCGGCGTCGGCAGCCGGGGCCTCGGCAGCAGCGGCGTCGGCCGGAGCGGCAGCGGCGTCAGCCGGGGCAGCAGCGTCGGCGGCCGGGGCTTCTTCCTTCTTGCAGGCCGACAGAGCGAGGACGCCAGCGGCGAGGAGCGCGAAAAGCTTGGTGTTCATGGAAATCTCCTGGGAGGGTTGACTGAAGGGTGGAACGGGTTTTGATCAGACAACGCCAGTGCGCTTAGCGATCCGGCAGGCGCCGGCGGGTCGTTCACTGACTCGAAACAGCCCCGGATGGCCGGGACACGAAAAAGCCGCCGGTATGCCGACGGCTTTCCCGATTTTTGGGACAGGATCTGGCGAAATGGTCTCCGCCGACCCGATTACTTCTTGGCTTCTTCGGCCGTGGTCGCAGCCTGCTCGGCGGCGTCGGCAGCCTGCTGGGCTTCGGCCGGAGCGGCAGCGGCGTCGGCCGGAGCAGCTTCAGCCGGGGCAGCGGCGGCGTCGGCCGGCGCGGCTTCGGCGGAGGCGTCGGCAGCCTGAGCAGCGCTGTCGGCAGCGGCCTGGGCGTCGGCGGCCGGGGTGGCCTCGGCGCTGGCGGCGGCGGCGTCGGCGGCCGGCTCGGACTTGCTGCACGCGGTCAGGGCCAGGCCCAGCGCCATCGCCAGCAGGATCTTGTTGATCGACATGATGCGGTTTCCTCGTCGTGAATTTCTGGAGCAACGCAGGCAATGCGTGCTCCAACATGATGACAAGCCTGTAACGCGTGTCAAGCGGTTGGCCGGATTTTTTTCATTCAGCCGTTCGACCGGCTCACGACAGCTCGATGGCCACGGCGGTCGCTTCGCCGCCGCCGATGCACAGGGAGGCCACCCCGCGCTTGCCGCCGCGGGCCTGCAGGGCATGCACCAGGGTCACCAGCAGGCGCGCGCCCGAGGCGCCGATCGGGTGGCCCAGCGCCAGCGCGCCGCCGTTGACGTTCAGCTTGTCGTGCGGGATGCCCAGGTCGGTCATCGGCGCCATCGCCACGCAGGCGAAGGCCTCGTTGACCTCGAACAGGTCGACATCGGCCACGGCCCAACCCGCCTTGTCGAGGACGTTCTTCAGCGCCGACACCGGCGCGGTGGTGAACCATTCCGGTGCCTGCGAATGGGTGGCGTGGGCGACGATGCGGGCCAGCGGCTTGGCGCCGGCGGCGGTCGCGGCATCGGCCGACATCACCACCAGCGCCGCGGCGCCGTCGGAGATCTTGGAGGACGACGCGGCGGTCAGCACGCCCTCCTTGCCGAACGCCGGGCGCAGCTCCGGGATCTTGGCCGGATCGATCTTCCCCGGTTCCTCGTCCTTGGCCACCACGACGTCGCCCTTGCGGGTCTTCACGGTCACCGGGGTGATCTCGGCGTCGAAGGCGCCGGCGGCCTGCGCGGCCTGCGCGCGGCGCGCGCTTTCGGCGGAGAACGCGTCGATGGCAGCGCGGTCGTAGCCGTACTTGGCGCAGGCGGCGTCGCCGAACACGCCCATCGCCTTGCCGTCGTAGGGGTTGGTCAGGCCGTCGAAGGCCATGTGGTCGAGGAACTCGGCGCTGCCGTAGCGCACGCCCGTGCGCGAGCCGTTCAGCAGGTGCGGGGCATTGGTCATCGACTCCATGCCGCCGGCGACGACCGCCTTCGCGGAGCCGGCCTTGATGAGGTCGTGCGCCAGCATCACCGCCTTCATGCCCGAGCCGCAGACCTTGTTGATGGTGGTGCAGCCCGCGGCATCGGGGATGCCGGCGGCGCGGGAGGCCTGGCGGGCGGGGGCCTGGCCCAGGCCGGCCGGCAGCACGCAGCCCATGATCACCTCGTCCACCTGGTCGGCGGCCAGCCCCGATTGCGCCAGCGCGCCGGCGATGGCGGCGCTGCCCAGCACGGGCGTGGGCGTGCCGGTGAACTGGCCGAGGAAGGAACCGATGGCGGTGCGCTTGGCACCGACGATGACGACGTCGCTCATGGGAAGCTCCGGATGCGTGGGGCCGGCAGGACCGGCAAGCCCCGATTATCGCCTGAAACACCGGGGATGTTGCAGTGCCGCATTCAGCGGGTGCCGCGGGACGCAGCGTTGCGATGGTCGCCGCGACCGCTTACAACATGGCCATTGGCGCGTGCCCCGGCGGCATGCCCGTCAACCAGCCCTGGGGGTCTCATGGACAAGCCGTTCCCGACGCATCGCCCGCTGCCGCGGGTTTCGCTCCTGTTGCCTGGCGCCGTCGCGCTCGCGCTCGCCGCGTGCGGAGGTGGCGGGGGCGGCGGTGCCAACGTCCGACCCACACCACCGCCACCGGCGCCCACCGGCCTGGGTTTCACCCCCAACGTCGCCAATGACGCGTCGCTGGTGGTCAATCCGCCCTCGTTGCCGACCCTGCCGGGGCCCCGCGCGCTGCCGCAGTACAGCCAGCACCTGCAGCTGACCAATGCCGCGGGCGCGCTGGGCGCGGGGCTCACCGGGCAGGGCGTGACGATCGGTTTCGTGGATACCGGCGCCAACAGCAACCATCCGGCGCTCTCGGGCCGGGTGGCGCGCAACTTCGTCCATGTCGATCCGGCCACCAACGACACCACCGTCGATGACAAGGTCGGGCACGGCACGGTGGTCGCGCAGATGGCGGCCGGCAAGGCCATCGGCAGCTGGGGCGGCGGCGTGGCGCAGTCGGCCGGCATCGTGGCATCGCGCATCATCAACGATGCCCCGCCGGTCGACGACGGCTCCGGTGCCGGCAACGAGATCCTGGCGGGCCAAGGCTACGGCGACTTCTTCAAGGCCATCAACGCGGAGCTGGCCGACGCGGGCGCCAAGATCATCAACAACTCCTGGGGCGGCCTGTACTGGAACGATCCGGCGCTGACGGCGGAGCTGGCCGACGCCTGGAAGGATTTCGTGGTCAACCGCGGCGGCATCGTGGTGTTCGCCAACGGCAACAGCGGCGACGACCCGCGCTACGCGGGCGAACCCTCCGACAACGCGCGGCTGCCGACGCTGGCGGCCGATGCACAGCTGGAGAAGGGCTGGCTGACGGTGGCGGCGCTGGATCCCGCCAATCCGACCCAGCTCACCGGCTATTCGCAGCAGTGTGGCAGCGCCATGAACTACTGCCTGGCCGCGCCGGGGAACGTCGTCTTCGTCGACCCCCAGGCCAAGGTCGGCGATGCAAGCTACTCGCTGTATTCGGGCGGTGGTACCTCGTACGCGGCGCCGCAGGTGGCCGGCGCCGCCGCGGTGGTGTGGGCGGCGTTCCCGTATTTCAGCAACGACCAGGTGCGACAGGCCATTCTCGGCGGCGCCAAGGATCTCGGCGCGGCGGGGGTCGATCCCGTGTTCGGCTGGGGCCTGCTGGACATCACCAAGGCCGCGATGGGGCCGAGCAATTTCGCCTGGGGCGACTTCAGCGTGTCGTTCTCCGGCAGTTCGGTGTGGCGCAACCAGATCGTCGGCAGCGGCGGCCTGGTGAAGGGTGGCACCGGCACCCTGACGCTGGCCGAGGCTGGCAGGTTCACCGGCACCACCCGCGTCGACGCTGGCGGCCTCGACATCCGCAAGGGGCTGCGCTCCGACCTGGCCATCGCGAACGGGGCCACGGTGTGGGCCAGCGGTGCGCTGGGCGGCAATGTCGCCAACAGCGGGCGGTTCCTGTCCGGTGCCTCCTCGCCGGCCACCATCGCGGGCAACTTCACCCAGGCCGCCAACGGCAACCTGGGCGTCTGGCTGGGCAGCGCGTTGCGGGTGTCGGGCTCGGCTGCGCTCAATGGCACGATTTCGATCCTGGGCGTGAAGAGCGGCTATACCACCTCGGCGAAGGAAACGCTGCTCAACGCCAGCGGCGGGGTCAGCGGCAGTTTCTCGTCGCTCCAGGCGGCGTCCAACGTCTTCCTGGATGCCTCGCTGGCCTACGACCCCAACAATGTTTTTCTCAACATCAACCGCATCGACGTCACCAAGGCGGTGGCCGGTCTGGGGCTGGAGGGCATCACCCTGGCGTCGGCGGTGCGGGTGGAATCCGCGATGCAGGCGATCGACGCACAGCTGGGCGGGCGCTCGCCCGGCGGGATCGGCGCGACGTTCATCGATGCCGCCGGCGCGCTGCAGCAGTCCGGCAGCGCCGCGAACGCGGACGCCTCCCTGCGCAGTCTCGCCGGCGAGCTGCACGCCGCCTCATCAGCGATGACGCTGGATGCCATCGACGCCGGACGACGCACGTTGGTCCAACGGCTGGATACCTTGGCTCGCGCACCCGCGCAGGCAGGCGGCTGGTACCGCGACCTGTCGGCCAGCGGCCAGCTGGCGCAGGCCGGCTATGACAGCGTGGGCCTCGATGCCGTGGGCGAGATGGTGGGTAACGACTGGCAGGTCGGTCCGTCCGCCGTGGTGGGTCTGGCGATGAACCGGCTCGACCAGTCCAGCTGGCTCGGCGCATCCGGCGACCACAGCCGCGGCCGCCAGCGCGAGGTGCAGCTGTACGTCGCGGCATGGCGCGGGCCTTGGCAGGTGCAGGCCCAGCTGGCCGCCGGCGGATTCCAGCGGCAGATGCAGCGGCACCTGCTGCTGGGCGGGCTGCGCGACACGGTGGCGACGCCGCTGTCCGGCGATTACGTCTCGGCGTTCGGTGAAGTGGGGCGTCGCGTCGACCTGGGCGGATTGGCGTTGACGCCGTACCTCGGCGCGCAGTTCGTCCGGATCGCCAACGACGGTTTCGCCGAGCGCGGCGATACCGGCTTCGGCCTGCAGGCCAAGGCCTGGGACAGCCGCCGCTGGCAGGGCTTCGCCGGCCTGCGCGTGGATCGCGCCTGGCGGATGGCGGGGATCGACCTGCGTGCCGATGCGCGCGCGGAATGGCAGCAGGCCTTCGCGGCGCGTGGCGAACTGTTCGACGCCAGCTTCACCGGTCTGTCGCAGTGGGCGCCGCTGCAGGGCATCGGTCTGGCCAGCCGCAGCCAGCTGGTCGGGCTGGGGCTGTCGGCCGGTGTCGGCCGGGGCGTGCTGCTGCGCTTCGACCTCAGCCATCGCGCCAGCGACGCCGGTCACGGCGGCATGGCCTCGCTGTGGGGGAGTTACCGCTTCTGAGCCACACGAGGTGGCCGCCGCGCGCCTGTGGCGTCGCGGCGGTTCCCCCGCGTGCTAGGCCAGCCGGGCGTCGATGGCGGCGGCCATCTCGCGGCGGCGCAGCACGAAATCCCACAAGCTGCCGCCCAGCTGGCGCCAGAGCACGGCCGACCGCAGTGCGGCCAGCAGCAGGGCGCGGATTTCCGCCACCACGCCGGCCTGGCCGAGGTAGTGCGGATTGCCCTGCACCATGACCCGCGGCCGCAGCGTGCTGACGGTGTCCGCGTACAGCCGCGCCAGCGCGGCGATCACGTCGGGATGGGCGCTGCCCTGGGCCTGCGCTTCGCCGGACAGCTGCCGCAGGCCGGCCTGGACCTTCGAGATGATGCTGTCGGCGCGGACGAACCGGCGCTCCAGCTGCAGGACCGCCAGCGCCAATCGGCCCAGCGCCTCGTCCTTGTTGCCGTTGGCGAGGTAGTCGCGCAGCAGGCGCAGGCCGCTGCGGAGGTCGCCGGCGCTGCCGTACACGGCCGCGGCATCGGCGGCGTCGATGCGGAACACGCTGTCCAGGGAGACCTGCACCGGATGCGACTCGGCCTGGCCGGTGTCGGCGATGCGGCGCACCTGCGCCAGCGCTTGCACCAGCCCGGCCAGCGCCAGCACGCGGTCGTCGATGGGATTGCTCATGCGGAATTCGTCTCGGGAACGGGGGCGTCGGTGGTCGCGATCACCGCGCCGCCGAGGCAGAGGTCGCCATCGTAGAGCACCACCGATTGACCGGGCGTGACTGCCCGCTGCGGACGCTCGAACCGCACGGCGAGCGTGCCGTCGTCGCGGACCTCGACCTCGCAGGCTTCGTCCGGCTGGCGGTAGCGGGTCTGCGCGGTGCAGGCGAAGCGTGCGGCGGGCGGACTGCCGGCGATCCAGTGCGCGGCTTCGCTGCGCAGCGTGCGCGACTGCAGCCAAGGGCTGTCGTGGCCCTGGTCGACGTACAGGATGTTCCGCGGCACGTCCTTGGCCACCACGAACCACGGCGCCTGTGGACGCCCGCGCACGCCACCGATCGCCAGTCCCTCGCGCTGCCCCAGGGTGAAATAGAACACGCCCGGATGCGTGCCGATGCGGGTGCCGTCCGGGGTCCGCATGTCGCCTTCCTTCGCCGGCAGGTACTGCGCGAGGAAGCTGCGGAAATCGCGCTCGCCGATGAAGCAGATGCCGGTGGAATCCTTTTTTCCGGCCGTACGCAGGCCGTGCTCGGCGGCGATGCGGCGGATCTCGCTCTTGTGCAGGTCGCCCAGTGGGAAGCGGGTGGCGGCCAGCTGGGCCTGGCTCAGCTGGTGCAGGAAGTAGCTCTGGTCCTTGCCGCGATCGATGGCGCGCAGCAGCCGGAACGCATCGCCGTGCGCATCGACGCGCGCGTAGTGGCCGGTGGCGATCGCCTCGGCGCCCAGCTCGCGGGCGGCATCGAGGAAGTGCTTGAACTTGATCTCGCGGTTGCACAGCACGTCCGGGTTGGGCGTGCGGCCGGCCGCGTATTCGTCGAGGAAATGGCGGAACACGCCGTCCCAGTACTCGCGCGAGAAGTCGCGGAAGCGGATCGGGAGGCCCAGCGCGCCGCACACCGCCACCGCGTCGCGCCGGTCGTCCTCGGCGCGGCACTCGCCGGAACCGTCGTCGGCCCAGTTCTGCATGAACAGGCCGGTGACATCCCAGCCGGCATCGCGCAGCAGCAGGGCCGCGACCGACGAATCCACGCCGCCGGACACGCCGACGACGATGCGTGGTGCAGGATTCATGCGATGTGCCGGGCCAGCGACAGCGGGTGCCGGCTGCCGCCGAGATAGTCGGCCACCGCCCGCCAGACCAGCGGGCTGCGGTGGCGCGCGGCCTCGGCCTGCAGCGCCTCCGGGGTCAGCCACAGGGCGCGCACGATGCCCTCGTCGAGGGTGGCGCCCGCGATCTCGTCCAGCGGCTCGGCCGCGAAGGCGAACCGCAGGTAGTGGCGCTGCGTCTCCGGCGCCTTCCACTGGTAGGTGCCGACCAGATGGGTGATGCGGACGTTCCAGCCGGTTTCCTCGCGGGTTTCCCGCAGCGCGGCATCGACCAGGCTTTCGTCCGGTTCGAGGTGGCCGGCAGGCTGGTTGAGCACCAGCCTGCCGCCCACGCGCTCCTCGACGCACAGGAGGCGCCCGTCCCGGACCACGACCGTGGCGACGGTCACGTCCGGCTGCCAGAAGCGCCCCTCGCGGTAGCTCATCAGAGCGAGTCCTTGTCCCCGGACAGTTCGATTTCCTTGTTGTCCGCGGTTTCCGCGGCGATATCCATGGCCGCTTCCAGTTGGGTTGCGTCGACGTTGTCCGGCAGCTTGATCACGAAGTACAGGACATCACCTGCGACCTCCCATGCGCCAAGCTTGTTCGTCCGACTCTCCTCCAGCAGTTCGAGCGCCTTGTTGCGGATGCCGTCGTCGTCGACGCGGCCCGCCGGCGAAAACACCTCGCGAACTTGGAAGCCCGCGACGGATTCGGTGGTGCCGGAGACGAACACGAGTTGCGTGCGGTTCTCCTTCGAATAGTTGTAGGTGACCTTGTAGTCGCCATCCCCGTCGACCTCGTACTTGACTCCGCGGGCATCCAGGCGGGTTTTGACCGACGCATCGCTGGCGTGGGCGGGAAGGGCGGCGAGGGGCAGCAGGCAGGCGACGAGGAGGCAGGGCAGACGCATGGGATCTCCGGAAGTGGTATTTCGAGGTCTGCCAGGAGGGGGATCCGCGCCACCGGCAGGGAAGGGCGCCCGTATAATTTGCCCATGCCGACCGAGCCCGACAAGCCGCAGCGTGAACCCGACCATGGCACCGTGGTCGCCCCGGACCGCCCGGAGCTGGCCCGTCCGCCCATGTACACGGTGATGCTGCTGAACGACGACTACACCCCGATGGACTTCGTGGTGGACGTCCTGATGCGGTTTTTCTCCCTGGGCCTGGAGCGTGCCACCCAGGTCATGCTGCACGTGCATACCCGCGGCCGCGGCGTCTGCGGGGTCTACACCCGCGAGATCGCCGAATCCAAGGTGGCCCAGGTGAACGAATACGCCCGCATGCACCAGCACCCCCTCCTGTGCACCATGGAGCGGGCCTGATCGATAGGCGTGGCCTACCGCCTTCATCGCCGGTGGGGGCTTGTCCCGGGCCGGAATGCCCCTTACATAGGGGGTGACGTTTCCGCAAGGCGCAGCCCCAATGTTCAGCAAGGATCTCGAGCAAACCATCGGCCAGTGCTACAAGCGCACCCGCGAGGCGCGCTTCGAGTTCATGACGGTCGAACACCTGCTGCTGGCGCTGCTGGACAACCCCTCGGCCGAAACCGTGCTCCGCGCCGTGGGGGCGGACCTGCCGCGCCTGCGCGACGAGCTGGAGAACGCCATCGAGGTGTCGGTCAGCCGCTTCGCCGACGACGACGGCCGCGACACCCAGCCCACGCTGGGCTTCCAGCGGGTGCTGCAGCGCGCGGTCTACCACGTGCAGTCGTCCGGCAAGAAGGAGGTCACCGGCGCCAACGTGCTGGTGGCCATCTTCGGCGAAAAGGACTCGCACGCCGTCTACTTCCTCAACCAGCAGGACGTGCACCGGCTGGACGTGGTGAATTACCTGAGCCATGGCATCGCCCGCCATGAGGATGAGGCCGGCGCCCAGCCGCAGGAGGGCGAGGGCAAGGCCGAGGGCGGCGAAGGCGAGTCCAAGGCCGATCCGCTCACCGAGTTCGCGGCGAACCTCAACGAACTGGCCGCCGCCGGCAAGATCGACCCGCTGGTGGGCCGCGCCGACGAGATCGAGCGCACCATCCAGGTGCTGTGCCGCCGCCGCAAGAACAACCCGCTGTACGTCGGCGAGGCCGGCGTGGGCAAGACCGCGCTGGCCGAGGGCCTGGCCAAGCGCATCGTCGACGGCGACGTGCCGGCGGTGCTGCAGGAGGCGGTGATCTATTCGCTGGACCTCGGTGCGCTGGTGGCCGGCACCAAGTACCGCGGCGACTTCGAGAAGCGCCTGAAGGGCGTGCTGGCGGCGCTGAAGAAGCAGCCCAACGCGATCCTGTTCATCGACGAGATCCACACCATCATCGGTGCAGGGTCCGCCAGCGGCGGCACCATGGACGCCTCCAACCTGATCAAGCCGGTGCTGGCCAACGGCGAGCTGCGCTGCATTGGCTCTACCACGTTCCAGGAATACCGCGGCGTGTTCGAGAAGGACCGCGCGCTGGCGCGGCGCTTCCAGAAGATCGACGTGGTGGAGCCCACCGTGGGCGAAGCGGTGGAGATCCTCAAGGGCCTCAAGCCGAAGTACGAGGCGCACCACGACGTGGCCTACGCCGACGAGGCGATCCGCGCCGCGGTGGACCTGTCGGTGAAGCACATCGGCGACCGCCTGCTGCCGGACAAGGCCATCGACGTGATCGACGAGGCCGGCGCCCGCCAGCGCCTGCAGCCGCCGGAGGCGCGCAAGCACCTGATCGACGTGAAGGAGATCGAGACCATCGTCGCCAAGATGGCGCGCATCCCGGCCAAGCAGGTCAGCGCCTCCGACAAGGACGTGCTGCAGCACCTGGAGCGCAACCTGAAGATGGTGATCTTCGGGCAGGACCCGGCCATCGAGACGCTGGCCGGCGCGATCAAACTGGCGCGTTCCGGCCTGGGCAACCCCGACAAGCCGATCGGCAACTTCCTGTTCGCCGGCCCCACCGGCGTGGGCAAGACCGAGGTCACCCGCCAGCTGGCCATGCAGCTCGGCATCGAGCTGATCCGCTTCGACATGAGCGAATACATGGAGCCGCATTCGGTGAGCCGCCTGATCGGCGCGCCCCCGGGCTACGTCGGCTTCGACCAGGGCGGCCTGCTGACCGAGAAGATCGTCAAGACGCCGCACTGCGTGCTGCTGCTGGACGAGATCGAGAAGGCCCACCCGGACATCTTCAACATCCTGCTGCAGGTCATGGACCGCGGTGCGCTGACCGACACCAACGGGCGCGAGGCCAATTTCCGCAACGTGATCCTGGTGATGACCACCAACGCCGGTGCCACCCAGGCGGCGCGGCGCAGTATTGGCTTTACCAAGCAGGACCACAGCCCGGACGCGATGGAGGCGATCCGCCGCGGCTTCACCCCCGAGTTCCGCAACCGGCTGGACGCGGTGGTGCAGTTCCAAGCGCTGGGCTTCGAACACATCCTGCGCGTGGTGGACAAGTTCCTGATCGAGCTGGAAACCCTGCTGCACGAGAAGAAGGTCTCGCTCTCGGCCACCCCGGCCGCGCGCGAATGGCTGGGCCAGCAGGGCTTCGACCCGCTGATGGGCGCGCGCCCGATGGCGCGGCTGATCCAGGACAAGGTCAAGCGCCCGCTGGCCGACGAGCTGCTGTTCGGCAAGCTGGTCGACGGCGGCCGGGTCTCGCTGGATGCCGTCGACGGCGAGCTGGTGCTGGACGTGCAGGCCGAGCCGGAGAAGCTGCTGCCGGCGGTGCTGGCCTAAGCCCCGATGGCCGCCGCCCGCCTGCACGTGCTGCCGGTCGCGGCGGCAGCGGCCGAGGCCGTCGCACAGGGCGCCGATTGGCTGACCGCGGCGGAGCAGCGACGCCTGCGGGCGATCACGCTGGACGCGCGCCGGGAGGCATTCCTGGCGGGCCATTGGCAGGCGCGGCGTGCAGCCGCGGCCTGGCTGCAGCTCGACGCCCACCGCGTCGCGTTGGAGACCCATCCGGACGGCCGTCCGCGGCTGTGCGTGGACGGCGTGGATGCGGCGCTGCAGCTGTCGCTGAGCCACAGCGGCGGCTGGTTGGTGGTCGCGCTGGCCGATGCGCCGGTGGGCGTGGACATCGAACTGCCGCGGCGGGATCGCGACTGGGAGGCGCTGGCCCGGTTCGTGTTTTCCCCCGAGGAACTCCGCCGCCTGCGTGACGGCGATGCCGCCGCGCGGGCGCGCTTGTTCCACGCCTTCTGGACCTTGAAGGAGGCGCGCGGCAAGCGCAGCGGCGAAGGCCTGCGTCCGAAGGCGGCGCGCACCGTCACGGCGACGGCCTGTGCACTCGGCCATGCGGAGGCCATCAGCTGGCCATTCGGCGACGGCGCCCTGGCCGTGGCGCTGGCACCGGGCGTGGCCCTGACGGTCGAGGGCGCGGCCCTGGGCGAGCCCGCGCACTGGCGTTACGTCGGCGGTGATCGTCCGGCCTTGGCGGATTGACCCCATCGATCATCCCCCTTATCTTGGGGTTGTCGGTTCCGTCGGGCACAACCTGTCGGATGAAAAGGGAAGCCGGTCCACGTGCGCAGGCACGGATCCCGGCACTGCCCCGCAGCGGTAGGTGGAGACGAAGTCGCGATTCGCACTGGGGCGGTGGCCCTGGGAAGCGGCGACCGAGGCGGCCGGGCCCTTGGCCCGCCACATCCACGAGTCCGAAGACCTGCCGACAGCCGCGCGAAGCACGCCGCGCGGTGCCGGCCGCGGAGTCTCCGGGGGGAGATGGCTGGTGCAGCAGGGCCTGCCCGCGCCTCCCGCGCGGGTCGCAGGCCGTGCGACACCGCGCTCCCATCCTGCGTTTCCGATGCCATCCGTGCCTGCGAGGGACAGGCCCGGGCCCGTGCATCACGCATGGAGACCACCAATGTCGCCTTCCACCGTCCTGCCGGCCGACGTGCCGGTTGCGCCGCCGTTCGACCTCGCGCCGCCCCCCACCGCGACCGCGATGGCCGTCACCAAGCGCAACGGCGCCCGCGAGCCCGTCGACCTCAACAAGATCGTCCGCGCCATCCAGCGCTGCAGCGAGGGCCTGCACGCCATCGATCCGATGCGGGTCGCCACCCGCACCATCTCCGGCCTGTACGACGGCGCCACCACGGCGGAGCTCGACGCGCTGTCGATCCGCACGGCCGCGCTGCTGACCGGCGAAGAGCCCGAGTACGGACGGCTGGCCGCGCGCCTGCTGGCCGGCTGCATCGCCAAGGAGGTGGCGGGGCAGGAGATCCACGCCTTTTCGCAATCGGTGGCACGCGGCCACGAGGTGGGCCTGGTCAACGACCGCCTGCTCGGCTTCGTGCAGGCGCACGCACGCAAGCTCAACGATGCGATCGACCCGGCGCTGGACCTCGGGTTCGACTACTTCGGCCTGCGCACGCTGTACGACCGCTACCTGCTGCGGCATCCGCACACCCGCAAGGTGATCGAGACGCCGCAGCACTTCTTCCTGCGCATCGCCAGCGCGCTGTCGGAGGACGTGCCCGAGGCGCTGGCGCTGTACCAGCGGCTGGCGCGCCTGGACTACCTGCCGTCCAGCCCGACGCTGTTCAATGCCGGCACCCGCCACGAGCAGCTGTCCTCGTGCTTCCTGCTGGATTCCCCGGTCGATTCGCTGGAGTCCATCTACGAGCGCTACGGCGAGATCGCCCAGCTGTCGAAGTTCAGCGGCGGGATCGGCGTCAGCTGGTCGCGGGTACGCGCGCGCGGCGCCCTGATCCGGTCGACGAACGGCCATTCCAACGGCATCGTGCCGTGGCTGAAAACGCTGGATGCGTCGGTGGCGGCGGTCAACCAGGGCGGCAAGCGCAAGGGTGCCGCCTGCGTGTACCTGGAGCCCTGGCACGCCGACGTGGAGGACTTCCTGGAGCTGCGCGACAACACCGGCGACGAGGCGCGGCGCACCCACAACCTCAACCTCGCCAACTGGGTGCCGGACCTGTTCATGCGTCGCGTCGAGGCCGACCAGGCATGGTCGCTGTTCGATCCGGCCGCGGTACCGGAGCTGGT
The DNA here is from genome assembly GCA_041913885.1 of Thermomonas sp. Lineage (GTDB taxonomy): Bacteria > Pseudomonadota > Gammaproteobacteria > Xanthomonadales > Xanthomonadaceae > Thermomonas. The sequence goes on from JAYSEL010000001.1 coordinate 255,490, forward strand.
GGACCTGCACGGCGAGGCGTTCGACCAGGCCTACCTGCAGGCCGAGGCGCGCGGCCAGGCGGTGCGCACGCTGCCCGCACGCAAGCTGTATGCGCGGATGATGCGCACGCTGGCCGAGACCGGCAACGGCTGGATGGCGTTCAAGGACAAGTGCAACCGCGCCAGCAACCAGACCCTGCGCCCGCACAACGTCATCCATCTGTCCAACCTGTGCACCGAGATCCTCGAAGTGACCAGCGCGGAGGAGACGGCGGTCTGCAACCTCGGGTCGATCAATCTTGCCAACCACCTGGACGCGCACGGCGGGTTCGACTTCGACAAGCTCGCCGAGACGGTGCGGCTGGCAGTGCGGCAGCTCGATCGCGTGATCGACCTCAATTTCTATCCCATCGAGCCGGCACGCCGCGGCAACCTGCGCTGGCGGCCTGTCGGGTTGGGCTGCATGGGCCTGCAGGACGTGTTCTTCCGCCTGCGCCTGCCGTTCGATTCAGACGGGGCCCGCGCGCTGTCGGCGCGGATCGCCGAAGAGATCTATTTCCACGCCCTCGACGCGTCCTGCGAGCTGGCCATCGAGCGCGGTCCGCATCCGGCGTTCGCCGATACCCGTGCGGCGAACGGCGAACTGCAGTTCGATGCCTGGGGCGTGGCGCCGGCTGACACCGAGCGCTGGGACGCGTTGCGTGCGCGCATCCGGGCGAACGGCCTGCGCAATTCGCTGCTGGTCGCCATCGCCCCCACCGCCACCATCGCCTCGATCGCGGGTTGCTACGAGTGCGTGGAGCCGCAGGTGTCCAACCTGTTCAAGCGCGAGACGCTGTCCGGGGACTTCCTGCAGGTCAACCGCTACCTGGTCGCCGAGCTCAAGCAGCTGGGCCTGTGGACGCCGGAGATGCGCGATGCGATCAAGCTGGCCGATGGCTCGATCCAGGGCATCGACCGCATCCCCGAGGTGCTGCGCGACATCTACCGCACGGCGTGGGAGCTGCCGATGCGTGCGCTGATCGACATGGCCGCCGACCGCGGGGCCTTCATCGACCAGTCCGCGTCGCTCAACCTGTTCATGGAGAGCCCGAACATCGGCGCGCTGTCGTCGATGTACATGTACGCCTGGAAGCGGGGCATCAAGACCACCTACTACCTGCGCTCGCGGCCGGCGACGAGGATCGCCAAGACCACGGTGGGCAGCTACAGCCCGGCCGAGGCGGTGGCCTGCTCGCTGGAAAACCCCACCGCCTGCGAGGCCTGCCAATGACCACCGGACACACTGCCATGCTGCTTGATCCAGGCTTCGCGCTGACCCTGCGGCCCATGCGCTACCCGCAGTTCTACGAGATGTACCGGAACGCCATCCGCAACACCTGGACCGTGGACGAGATCAACTTCCAGATCGACATCACCGACCTCCACCAGAAGATGTCGCCGGCGGACCGCCACCTGATCCACCGGCTGGTGGCGTTCTTCGCCACCGGCGACTCCATCGTCGCCAACAACCTGGTGCTGAACCTGTACCAGCACCTCAACGCGCCGGAGGCGCGCATGTACCTGTCGCGGCAGCTGTACGAGGAGGCGCTGCACGTGCAGTTCTACCTCACCCTGCTGGACAACTACCTGCCCGATCCTGAGGAGCGCTTCAAGGCGTTCGCGGCGGTGGAGAACATCCCGGCCATCCGCAAGAAAGCGGCGTTCTGCTTCAAGTGGATCGATGCGTTGCAGGACCTGCGCCGCATCGAAACACGCGCGCAGCGCCGCCAGTTCCTGCTCAACCAGATCTGCTTCGCCACCTGCATCGAGGGGTTGTTCTTCTTCGCGGCATTCGCCTATGTGTACTACTTCCGCTCCCGCGGCCTGCTGCCGGGCTTGTCATCGGGCACCAACTGGGTGTTCCGCGACGAGAGCTGCCACATGGCGTTCGCGTTCGAATGCGTGCGCACGATCCTGGCCGAGGAGCCGGGGTTGTTCGACGCCGGGTTGCAGGAGCAGGTGCGCGCGATGCTGGACGAGGCGATCGAGTGCGAGATGCAGTTCGCCGAAGACGTGCTGTCGGGCGGCGTGGCCGGCATCTCGACGCGCGACATGCGGCAGTACCTGCAGCACTGCGCGGACGCCCACTTCGACACGCTGGGCATGCCCCGCCAGTACCACGTCCGCAACCCGCTGCCGTTCATGGAGCTGCAGGACGTGCAGGAGCTGACCAACTTCTTCGAGCGGCGGGTGTCCGCCTACCAGGTCGGCGTGCAGGGCGAGGTGGCCTTCGACATGGCGTTCTGAGCAGCGTGGCCGGTGCGCGGCGCCCGGTGGTTCAGGGCGCCGCGTCGGGATGGCGGGCCAGCCAGGCGGCCAGCGCCTGCCGGTAGTAGGCCAGCTCCTCGGCGTAGGTGTCGTTCACGCAGGGGTCGCAGCCGCTGTCGCAGCAGTCGCCGGGCAGCGGTGCTTCGGGTGGCTGGGGGCGCGGGTCCGCGTCGGTATCCGGGTGTCGTGCGTTCATGGCAATCCCTGGGGCCTCCGTTTCGACCGTTGCTCAGGACCGCTTCAGGCCGCGCAGCGCGTCGGCCATCGCGCTGTTGAAGGGGGCCTTCGCCGGCTGCGCCTGCGGTGCCGACGGGCGCGAGCCGCGCGGGGCCTGGCCGTCGCGGCGCACCGGCCGGTCGTCCCGGCGGACCTCGGGACGGCCCTCGCCACGCGCTTCGCCCACCGGATCGTCCAGGCGGCGGGTCAGCGCGATGCGCTTGCGCGCCACGTCCACCTCCAGCACCTTCACCTTGACGATGTCACCGGCCTTCACCACCTCGCGCGGGTCCTTCACGTAGCGGTCGGACAGGGCGGAGATGTGGACCAGGCCGTCCTGGTGCACGCCGATGTCCACGAACGCGCCGAATGCGGCGACGTTGCTCACCACGCCTTCCAGCACCATGCCGGGGCGCAGGTCCTTGATGTCCTCCACGCCATCGGCGAACTGCGCGGCCTTGAACTCCGGGCGCGGGTCGCGGCCGGGTTTTTCCAGTTCCTTCAGGATGTCGCGCACGGTCGGTTCGCCGAAACGTTCGTCGGTGAACTGGGCGGGCTTGAGCGCGCGCAGGAACGCGCTGTCGCCGATGATCTGCTTCACCGACTTGCCGCCGGCCGCGAGGATGCGCTCGACCACCGGATACGCCTCGGGGTGCACCGACGAGGCATCGAGTGGCTGCTCGCCGTCCATGATGCGCAGGAAGCCCGCGCACTGCTCGAAGGTCTTGTCCCCGAGGCGCGGCACCTTCAGCAGCGCCTTGCGCGACTTGAACGCGCCGTTGGCATCGCGATGCGCCACGATGTTCTCCGCCACCGTGACGGACAGGCCGGAGACCCGCGCCAGCAGGGCGCTGGAGGCGGTGTTCACGTCCACGCCGACGGCGTTCACGCAGTCCTCCACCCGCGCATCCAGCGCACGCGCGAGGCGGTACTGGTCCACGTCGTGCTGGTACTGGCCCACGCCAATCGCCTTGGGTTCGATCTTCACCAGCTCGGCCAGCGGGTCCTGCAGGCGGCGGGCGATGGAGACCGCGCCGCGCAGCGACACGTCAAGGGTCGGGAACTCCTTCGCCGCCAGTTCCGAGGCCGAGTACACCGACGCGCCGGCTTCGCTCACGACGATCTTCTGCGCCTTCAGCTCCGGCACGAGTTTCAGCAGGTCGCCGGCCAGCTTGTCGGTCTCGCGCGAGGCGGTGCCGTTGCCGATGGCGACCAGCTGCACGCCGTGGGCGAGGCAGAGCTTCTTCAGCGTCGCCAGCGACTGGTCCCATTGGCGACGCGGTTCATGCGGGTAGATGGTGTCGGTGGCGACCAGCTTGCCGGTGGCGTCCACCACTGCCACCTTCACGCCGGTGCGCAGGCCGGGATCGAGGCCCAGCACGGCCTTCGGGCCGGCCGGCGCGGCCAGCAGCAGGTCCTTCAGGTTGTCGCCGAACACGGCGATGGCCTCGCCCTCGGCCTTCTCGCGCGCCTGGTTGAACAGGTCCAGCAGCAGGTGCATGTGGATCTTGGCGCGCCACGCCAACCGCACCGCGTTGCGCAGCCAGGTGTCCGCCGCGCGGCCGCGCGCATCGATGCCGGCGTGCAGGGCGATGCGCCCCTCGGCGTACTGGTGGCCCGCCTCGGCATCCGCGCCGGGGTCGAGGTCCAGCTGCAGGAATTCCTCGCGCCGGCCGCGCAGCAGCGCCAGCATGCGGTGCGAGGGGATCTTCGCCAGCGGCTCGGCATGGTCGAAATAGTCGCGGAACTTCTCGCCCGCGGCCTCCTTGCCTTCCACCACCTTCGAGCGGATCAGGCCCTCGCGCGCCAGCCACTCGCGCAATTCGCCCAGCAGCGCGGCGTCCTCGCCCCAGCGTTCGATCAGGATGGCGCGCGCGCCTTCCAGCGCGGCCTTGGCATCGGCGACGCCCTTGTCGGCAGCGACGAAGCCGGCGGCGAACTCCTCCGGCACCCGCGTCGGGTCGGCCAGCAGGCCGTCCGCCAGCGGTTCCAGCCCGGCTTCGCGGGCGATCTGCGCGCGGGTGCGGCGCTTCTGCTTGTACGGCAGGTAGAGGTCTTCGAGCCGCGACTTGCTGTCGGCGGCGTCGATCTCGGCGCGCAGTGCGTCGGTGAGCTTGCCCTGTTCCTCGATGCTGGACAGGATCGCCGCGCGGCGGTCTTCCATCTCGCGCAGGTACGTCAGGCGCGTCTCCAGCGTGCGCAGCTGGGTGTCGTCCAGCCCGCCGGTCACTTCCTTGCGGTAGCGCGCGATGAACGGAACGGTGGCGCCTTCGTCCAGCAGGCCGACGGCCGCCTGCACCTGCTGCGGCTGCGCGCCGATGTCCTCGGCGATGGTGGCGGCGATTTTCTGCGCAAGGTTGCGGGCAAGGGCGGGGGAGAGCTGGGTCATCGACGAACGGCTTCACACGATCACGGAAGCCGCATTGTCGCCGCGCCGTCGCGCCGGCGACAGCTTGACAAGGTCGCCGCGGGGCACTGCGGCGGCGGGCCGGCGCGGGGCCTCAGTGCGCGGGCATGCGCCGGTCGCGCCACTCCACCCAGGCGCCCAGCGCCACGCCCAGTGCGGCGACGCCGGCGATGTAGTGCGCGGGCGCGGCGGGGTCGCCTTTCATCGCTAGGCTGAGCAGCACCGGGGTCAGGCCGCCGGCGATGGCGTAGGCCAGGTTGTAGGAGAACGACAGTCCGGAAAAGCGCACCCGCGCCGGGAAGCCGCCCAGCGCGATCGCCGGGATCATGGCGGTCAGGCCCACCGCGCTGCCGGCGATGGCGTAGTGCCACGGCGAATACGCGCCGGCCTGCGCCTCGCGGTAGAACCACCAGAACGCGATGCCCAGCAGCAGGCTCCACAGCGCCAGCACCCGGCCGGCGCCGAAGCGGTCCGCCAGCGCGCCGGCAATGAGGTTCGCCGCCATCGCCGCCAGCACGGCCAGCGCGTTGCCGGCCAGCGCGGCGTCGCGGCTGACGCCCATCCCTTGCAGGAAGGTGGGCATCATCAGGATCGTAACCACCACGGCGGCGGTGAGCAGCCAGGTCAGCAGCATGCCCAGCGCCACCGCGCTGGGATGGTCGCGCACCACGGCCTTCAGCGGCAGCTCGGCCGACAGCGCGCGTTGCTGCTGCAGTTCGGCGAACACCGGGGTTTCGTGCAGCTGGCGGCGCAGCAGCATCGCCAGCAGGCCGAACACGCCGCCCACCAGGAACGGCAGGCGCCAGCCCCAGGCCATCAGCTGCGCTTCGTCCAGCGTGGCGTTGACCGCGCGTGCCACCAGCGAGCCCAGTAGGATGCCGGCCAGCAACCCCAGCGACAGCGAGCCGCAGGCGAGATTGCGGTGCCGCGGCGAGACATGTTCGCTGACGAACACCCATGCGCCCGGCGCTTCGCCGCCGATCGCCGCACCCTGCAGGATCCGCAGCAGCAACAGCAGCAGCGGCGCCGCGACGCCGATCTGGGCGTAGGTCGGCAACAGGCCCATCAGCAGGGTGGGCACCGCCATCAGCAGGATGCTCAGCATGAACATCCGCTTGCGCCCCGACAGGTCGCCGAAATGGGCCATCAGCACGCCGCCCAGCGGGCGCGCCAGGTAGCCGGCGGCGAAGATCCCGAAGGTCTGCACCAGCCGCATCCACTCGGGCATGTCGGTGGGGAAGAACAGCGCGCCCATCGTGGCGGCGAAGAACACGAACACCACGAAGTCGTAGAACTCCAGCGCGCCGCCCAGCGACGCCAGGGCCAGGGTCTTGGCCTGCTGGCGGGACAGGCCGGGCGCGGACGGGGAGGGGACGGTCATCCGCCCAGAGTATGCCAAGCCGGGCCGGCGGCGAAGTGCGAACGGGCACGCAGACCCCCGCTCGCCGCCGTGCCAGACTCCGGCGCTGGTCCGACGGGAGACACGCGATGCGCAGGCAGGCGACGGTGGGGAAGGCGGCATTGGCAGGGGCGGTGGTGCTGGCCCTGGGCATGGCGGGGAGTGCCGCCGCGCAGCGGGCGCCGGCGGTGACGGCGATGACGCCTGACATCACCGGCAAGGCATTCAAGGCGCCCGAGCCGCAGCGCGACTTCACCAAGCGCGTGGTGATGATCCCGATGCGCGACGGCGTGAAGCTCTACACCGTGATCGTGATCCCGAAGGGCGCCCACGACGCCCCGATCCTGCTGACCCGCACGCCGTACAACGCCGCCAAGCGCGCCGAACGGGTTTCCAACGCCACCCGCATGGTGGATGCGCTGCCGCAGGGCGACACCGTGTTCGCGCAGGACGGCTACATCCGCGTGTTCCAGGACGTCCGCGGCAAGTACGGCTCGGAGGGCGATTACGTGATGACGCGGCCGCCGCGCGGGCCGCTGAACGCGACCGGCATCGACCACGCCACCGACGCCTGGGACACCATCGACTGGCTGGTGAAGCACCTGCCGGAGAGCAACGGCCGCGTCGGCATGCTGGGCTCCTCGTACGAGGGCCTGACCGTGGTGATGGCGCTGCTGGATCCGCACCCGGCGCTGAAAGTGGCGGCACCGGAAAGCCCGATGGTGGACGGCTGGATCGGCGACGACTGGTTCCAGAACGGCGCCTACCGGCAGGTCAATCTCGGCTACTTCACCGGGCAGATGACCGCGCGCGGCGCCGGCAGCGAGATCGCCCGCGCCACCAACGACGACTACACCAACTTCCTGCGCGCCGGCTCCGTGGGGGCGTATGCGAAGGCGGCTGGCCTGGAGCAGATCCCGGCCTGGCACAAGGTCAGCCAGCACCCGGCCTACGACGCGTTCTGGCAGCCGCAGGCACTGGACAAGCTGCTGGCCAAGCTGCCGGCGATCACGGTGCCCACGATGTGGGAGCAGGGGCTGTGGGACCAGGAGGACATGTACGGCGGCCACACCGCCTGGGCGGCGCTGGAGCCGAAGGATGCCGGCAACACCCGCAACTTCCTGGTGATGGGGCCGTGGCGGCATAGCCAGGCCAATTACGACGGCAGCAGCCTGGGCGACCTGCGCTTCGACGGCGACACCGCCCTGCAGTGGCGCCGCGACGTGCTCAAGCCGTTCTTCGACCAGTACCTCAAGCCGGGTGCGCCGGTGGCCAAGACGCCGCCGGTGCTGGTGTATGACGCGGGCAGCAACCGTTGGGACCGCTACGAGCGCTGGCCGCAGAGCTGCGCGCAGGGCTGCGCGAAGGCACCCGTGCCGTTGTATCTGCGCGCCGACGAGACGCTGGGGGCCGCGCCTGCATCCGGCGGGCTGCAGTACGCCGAGTACGTGTCGGATCCGGCCAAGCCGGTGCCGTTCGTCCCCCGCCCGGTGGACATGGGCGACCGCGCGACCTGGACGACCTGGCTGGTGAAGGACCAGCGGTTCGTCGACGGCCGCACCGACGTGCTGACCTACACCAGCGCGCCGCTCGCCGCCCCGCTGTCGCTGGCGGGCATCCCGGTCGCCCATCTGTTCGCGTCCACCTCGGGCAGCGACAGCGACTGGGTGGTGAAGCTGATCGACGTCTATCCCGACCAGTACCCGGACGATCCGAAGATGGCGGGCTACCAGCTGCCGATCGCGCTGACCATCTTCCGCGGTCGCTACCGCGAGGGGTTCGACAAGCCGCAGGCGCTGCAGGCCGATGCGCCGCTGGCCTACACCTTCGACCTGCCCAACGTGAACCACGTGCTCAAGCCCGGCCACCGGCTGATGGTGCAGGTGCAGTCCAGCCTGTTCCCGCTGTACGACCGCAACCCGCAGACGTTCGTCGACAACATCTTCTTCGCCCAGCCGGGCGACTACCGCAAGGCGACCCAGCGGATCTGGGCGACGCCGCAGCAGGCCAGCTACATCAGCCTGCCGGTGGTGGCGGGCACGCTGCCCTGACGCCGCACCGCCGCGCTCAGGCGAACAGATCGTCCTGGGCGCGGCTGCCGTCGGGTTCGGCGAAGCCGGACAGGCCCACGCCGGCCAGCCGGTAGCGGGTGTCTGCCGGCAGGAGGACGCGGGCCCGCAGCGCGCAGGCGGTATCGGCCAGTGCCTGTTCCGAGGTCGGCGGCTCCGCCGCGGTCAGGCTGCGGGTGAGGGTGCGGAAGTCGGCGGTCTTGAGCTTGAGCACCACGGTGCGGGCCACCCGGTCCGGGTGTTGCGCACGCTCGCGCAGGTAGCCGGCCCAGGTGCTGGCCGCCAGCCGGCGGATGTGCGGCTCCAGCGCGTCCAGCGGCAGGTCGCTGGCGAAGGTGTCCTCGCTGGACACCTGCAGGGTCGGGCGCCCGGTCTGCACCTCGCGGTCGTCGATGCCCAGCGACAGCTCGTGCAGGCGCCGGCCCCAGCGGCCGAAGCGCGCTTCCAGCGGCGCGGCGCCGAAGGTGCGCAGGTCGGCGCAGGTGGCGATGCCCAGCGCGGCCAGCTTGGATTCCATCACCTTGCCCACGCCCGGCAGCCGGCCCACCGGCAGGGGCGCCAGGAAGGCTCCCACCATCGCCGGCTTGAGCACGAACTGGCCGTCCGGCTTGTTCCAGTCGCTGGCGATCTTGGCCAGGAACTTGTTGGGCGCGATGCCGGCGGAGGCGGTGAGCTGCGTCTCGTCGCGGATCGCGTCGCGGATCTCGGTGGCGATGGCGGTGGCGCTGCCGAGGTCGCGCAGGGGCGCGGTGACGTCCAGGTAGGCCTCGTCCAGCGACAGCGGTTCGATGCGGTCGGTGTAGCGCTCGAAGATCGCGCGCACCTGCCGCGACACCGCCTTGTAGCGGGGGAAGTCCGGCGGCACGAACACCGCCTGCGGGCACAGCCGCTCGGCGCGCAGCGCGGGCATCGCCGAGCGCACCCCGAACCGGCGCGCCTCGTAGCTGGCGGCGCACACGACCGAGCGCGCACCCTTCCATGCCACCACCACCGGCTGCCCCCGCAGCGCGGGGGCGTCGCGCTGCTCCACCGACGCGTAGAACGCGTCCATGTCGACGTGGATGATCTTCCGTTGCGGGGCGCTCACCCGCCGATTTTAGTGCTTGGCGGGCGTCGCCTCAGCGCCAGAAGGGGATGGCGTCGTAGCCGGGATCGCGGTCGTCCTTGGCTGGCTTGCGCCCGGCGCGCGGCGGGCGGCCGACGCGCAGTTCGTGCCGGCCGCGCGGCAGGTCGCGGACATCGATCATGGCCAGCAGGGCGGGAAGATCGGTACGCGGATCGCTGGCGATTTCATAGCGCAGGTCGAGCAGCGGTTTACCGTCCAGCGTCACGGCGCGAAGTTGTTGCAAGCAGGCCAGCTGGGCTTTCGCCAGCGCCTTACCTTCCAGGTCGCGGGTGGCCTCCCCACAGCTGTCGTGCATCGCAGGTTCGTCGCGATCTGGACGATAGGGCAGGACCAGCTTCAGATAAGGCCCTACGATGACGGCGGATTGCACGTACGGCCGCAATCCGTCCCGCGCAGGATCTCGCTGATCATCGTAGTGCGCCCCGAGGACGGCAAGTTCGTCGGCACGCGGGAACCGCGAATAGCTGCCGACCACATCGTCGCTGCGCATGGCCTGGTAAGTGAGGGAAACACCAATGATCGAGACCAGCATGACCCCGAACACGGTGGTCATCATCCTGCGTTCGTCCCCGTTGCTCCCCAGGATGGCGATAATCCGGTTGTTGGTGCGGCTCATGCCCACGCGCGTGTAGAAGCGCAGTACGCGGGTGAGGATCCGATGGAGCCGGGTATCCGGGCGGATCCGGCTTGGCAGGTATTGATCGACCGTGGCAGCGATCACGTACGGAATCATCAAGGCCGCAAGCACCCAGCAAAACACCAGGATCGGTTTGGTCTGCAAGGCCAATGCCTGGGTGGCCGCCGTGGCCAGGATTAGTACCGTACCGAAGGCAACACAGAGGAAAGCAAGGATCAGCGCCACGCTGACGCCGATGGCGAATACCACGCTGGAGCGATTGTCGGCCCGATCGATCGCAGCCTCCGTGGTGTCGAGCCGCGCCACCTCAAGGTTTCGCTGGATCGGTCCCATTTTCAGCCGATCCAGCCGGATGCCTTGCGGATGGACCGAATGCACGCCGACCAGCGCGATCCACTGTGCACGTAGCAACAAATGCACCGCGAAGGTGGTTGCCAACACCACAGCCGCGCTCTTCGCGTAGAAGTACAGGATCGTCAGCACAATCCGCCAGTCGCCGTCGAATCGCGGCTCCAACGCGAACATCCGGTCGTCCAGCCAACCCGGCAGCTGCAACATGGCGAACACCGCCACGCCGGAGATCAGCAGTTCGACTTCCCAGGTGGGCGTGGTGCGGCGCGACAGTTGGCGCGCGTCTTCGATGGGTTCGCTCATGGCCGCCGATGGTGCGGGCGGCGCGCCGCGCTGGCAAGCCCGGTCAGACCAGTCCGAACGCGTAGTACAGGCCGATCACCATGAACACCGCCAGCGTCTTGACGCAGGTGACGGCGAAGATGTCCTTGTAGGCCTGCCGGTGGGTGAGGCCGGTGACCGCCAGCAGGGTGATCACCGCGCCGTTGTGGGGCAGGGTGTCCATGCCGCCCGAGGCCATCGCGGCGACGCGGTGCAGGACCTCCATCGGGATGCCGGCGGCGTTCGCGTTCGCGATGAACGTGTCTGCCATCGCTGCCAGCGCGATGCTCATGCCGCCGGACGCGCTGCCGGTGATGCCGGCCAGCGCGGTGACGGTGACGGCCTCGTTGACCAGCGGGTTCGGGATCGCGCCCAGCGCGTTGGCGACCACCAGGAAGCCGGGCAGGGCGGCGATGACGGCGCCGAAGCCGTATTCCGACGCGGTGTTCATGCCGGCCAGCAGGGCGCCCGAAATGGCCAACTTGCTGCCCTCCGCGAAGCTGGCCTTGACCGGCTTCCATGCGAACAGCAGCACGCAGGCGATGCCGGCCAGCAGCGCGCCCTCGACCGCCCAGATGGCCGCGACCTTGGACACTTCCTGCACTACGGGCGCGGGGTTGCCGACCACCGCCGGCACGAAGCTGGCGTTCTCGCCGTAGTGCAGCGGGATCCACAGGGTCAGCAGCTTGTTCACAACGCCCACCACCAGCAGCGGCAGCACGGCGATCGCGGGGTTGGCGAGCTTGCCGCCGGCGAATGGCGCGGGCTCGTTGACCAGCGCGGCCGCGTCGCCGTAGCCCTCGCCGTTGCGCGCGGCCACCCGGCGGCGCCAGTCGAGGTACAGCAGCCCGGCGGCCAGGATGAACATGCCCCCCAGCGTGCCCAGCACCGGTGCCGCCCAGGTGTCGGTGCCGAAGAAGGTGGTGGGGATGATGTTCTGGATCTGCGGCGTGCCCGGCAGCGCGTCCATGGTGAAGGTGAACGCGCCGAGGGCAATCGTGCCGGGGATCAGCCGCTTGGGGATGTCGCTCTGGCGGAACAGTTCGGCGGCGAACGGGTACACCGCGAACACCACCACGAACAGCGAGACGCCGCCATACGTCAGCAGGGCGCAGACCAGCACGATGGAGAGCATGGCGCGCTGCGCGCCCACCACCCGGATCGCGGCCTGCACGATCGCCTTTGAGAAGCCGGAGAGTTCGATGACCTTGCCGAACACCGCCCCCAGCAGGAACACGGGGAAGTACAGCTTCAGGAAGCCGACCATCTTGTCCATGAACAGGCCGGTGAACATCGGCGCGACCTGCGAGGGATCGGTCAGCAGCACCGCCCCCAGCGCGGCCACCGGTGCGAACAGGATGACGCTGTAGCCGCGGTAGGCCACCAGCATCAGGAAGCACAGCGCGGCCAACACGATCAGAAACGACATGCCCATTCCCGGCGACGGATGCAGGGCTGCGAGTGTCCGGGCCCGGGGCGGGGCGGCCCATTGTCCGAACGTCCAATGCCGCCGCGCCGCCCGGGCGATTACCGTGCCGGGCATTGGTGGTAATCGTGCCGCCCGCAGCACCCGGAGGGGGACAGATGAAACGCAAGCAATTGAGCATGGCGATCCACGGCACGCTGGCCGTGTCGCTGCTGGTCGGCGCCGGCCAGGCCGCCGCGCAGGAGGCCCCCAAGGCCGCGAAGGGCGAGCAGGAGGCGAAGACGCTGGACGCCGTCACGGTGACCGCGCGCCGCCGCGCGGAATCCATCCAGGACGTGCCGGTGGCGGTCTCCGCGTTCGGCGAGAGCGATCTCAAGGACATGCAGGCCACCGGCATCGACGGCCTGCAGGGTTCGGTACCGAACGCGAACATCGTGCAGGGCCGCGGCTCGGCCAACAGCGTGAACGCCTTCATCCGCGGCATCGGCCAGCCGGACGCGCTGCAGACCTTCGACCCGGGCGTCGGCCTGTATGTCGACGACGTCTACTACTCGCGCATCAACGGCGCGCTGTTCTCGCTGTTCGACGTGTCGCAGGTGGAAGTGCTGCGCGGCCCGCAGGGCACGCTGTACGGCAAGAACTCGACCGGCGGCGCGATCAAGGTCAGCACCAAGAACCCGTTCGACCACGAGGGCGGCGCCGCCGAGCTGACGCTGGGCGACTACGGCCGCCGCGAGGGCAGCTTCTATTACAGCGGCAAGCTCAGCGAGACCTTCGCCGCCAGCATCGCCGGCACCAAGATCACCAACGACGGCTATGTCGAGAACCGTGCCGGCGGCCACAACTTCAACGACGACGACACCGAGGCGCTGCGCGTCAAGCTGGCGTTCAAGCCCTCCGATGCGTTCAGTGCCACGCTCTCGATCGACCACACCAAGCAGGACGCCGCGCTGACCATGGGCCGGCCGATGGCCCCGCTCATCCAGACCAGCCTGTACCCGGCCGGCGTGACGGTGCTGCAGCCGGGCGAGACCGGTGACTGGAACCACTCGGCCGAGACCTCGTTCTCGCCGGACAAGGGCCAGACGCTGAAGCACGATGGCGCCTCGCTGGCGATGGACTGGGATATCAACGCGCAGTGGCGGCTCAAGAGCATCACGGCGTTCCGCAAGCTGAAGACCCACTCCTACATCGACATCGACGCCTCCAAGTACGAGCTGGGCGACGTGCTGGTGGCGCTGGACCAGGACCAGAAGAGCCAGGAATTCCAGCTGCACTACGACAACGGCAGCACCCTGCACCTCACCTTCGGCGCCTACTGGTTGCGCGAGCACGTGACCTCCTACCAGGAGGCCTACGCGGATGACTTGTTCTCCTATCTCGGCAGCGGCGTGGATTTCCTGCGCACCATCGACGACGACCTGACCACCACCAGCACCGCTGCCTTCGCGCATGCGAACTGGGAATTCGCCCCGACCTGGACGCTGGCCGCGGGCGTGCGCTGGACCAAGGACACCAAGGACTACGAGCGCTCCACCAGCACCTTCTGGGGGGCGCCGTTCAGTGGCCTCAACGGTACGGTACCGTTCCCGCGCCGCTCGGCCTCGTGGACCGCGGTCACGCCGTCGGTGAGCCTGCAGAAGAAGTTCAGCGACGGCCTGATGGGTTACGTCTCTGCGAACCGAGGCTACAAGTCCGGCGGTTTCAACGGTCGCGCCAACACCGCTTACGACGTGCTGAACGCCAAGTACGATCCGGAGTTCGTGTGGACCTACGAGGCCGGCCTGAAGGCACAGTCCGCCGACGGCCGCCGGCGCGGTGGCATCACCGCGTTCGTGAGCGACTACAAGGACTTCCAGGCGCGCGTGTCGCAGGACGTGGGCACCTTCCCGGTGCTCAACGCGGCGGAACTGGACATCAAGGGCATCGAGCTGGAAGGCAGCACGCTGGTCGGCAACGCCACCACGATCACCGCGCAGCTCAGCTGGCTGGATGCCCAGTACAAGCGCTTCGACGACTTCCGCCTCGACCCCGACTATGCGGGCTACGACCTCAACGTGAACCACGACCACGTGCCGTTCTCGCCGAAGGTGACCGCGCGCGTGGCGGTGCAGCACGGCTTCGACCTGGCCAACGGCTCGCGCCTGGCGGTCGGCGGCGACCTGTCCTACCGCGGCACCACCTGGCTGTCGGTCGACAACCGCGACGTGCTGAAGCAGGGTTACTACAGCGTGGTCGGCGTCTACGGCGTGTGGGACTCGCCGCAGTACACCTGGCAGGTCCGGGCCGGCGTCCGCAACCTGACCGACGAAACCTACATGACCGAAGGCCAGGAATTCGCCAGCGTCGGCAACATCCAGACCGCGTACTACGGCCTGCCGCGCAACATGTACGTGTCGGTGCGCTACAACTTCTGATCCGGCAACCCCTGGCGGATCAGGCGCGACGGCGGGCTTCGGCCCGCCGTCGCGTTATGCTCGCCGGCCATGTCCCGCCATGACGCTCCCCCGTTCCACCCGTGCCTGACGGCGCCGCGATGCTGAGCATCGCCGCGGTGGTTGCCGCCGCGCTGCTCTGGCTGGGCCTGCTGTTCGGCGCCGGCCTGTACGCCGAGCGCCATCCCGGCGTCTTCGCCCGCCACTGGCGCCACGTCTATGCACTGTCGCTGGCCGTCCACTGCACCTCGTGGACCTTCTACGGCACCGTGACCCAGGCGGCGCGCTACGGCTGGCCGCTGCCACCCACGTTCGTCGGCGCGATCCTGTTCTACGGGCTGGCGATCGCCTTCATGGCGCGGCTGGTGCGGCTGGCCCGCGAGAGCAACGCCACGTCGCTGGCCGACCTGATCGCCACCCGGCTGGGCAAGGACGCTTGGCTGGCGGCGGTGGTCACGCTGGTGGCCGTGATCGGGCTGATCCCCTACATCGCGCTGCAGTTGCAGGCGATCACCATGAGCCTGGCCACCGTGACGATCGTGCCGGGGGCGGCGGGTGGGGACGCACCGCCCTTGTGGCGCGACGGCGCGCTGTACGTTGCCTTGGCGATGGCGCTGTTCGCGATCCTGTTCGGTACCCGCCGGGTCAGCGCCGCCGAGCACAACCGGGGGCTGGTGCTGGCCTTGGCCTTCGAGTCGCTGTTCAAGCTGGTTGCCATGCTGGCGCTCGGCGCCTTCGTCTGGTTCGGCCTGCGCGGCCTGCCGGAGGTGCCGGCCGTCGCGGTCGCGCCGTCCGCGGGCGGCTTCCTGCCGCTGGTGTTCCTCGGCGCGCTCGCCATGTTCGTGATGCCGCACCAGTTCCACGTCGGGGTGGTGGAGTGCCGCGACGAAGCCGACGTGCGCACCGCGCGCTGGCAGTTCCCGCTGTACCTGCTGCTGATCGCGCTGCCCACGCTGGCGCTGGCCCGTGCCGGCGCGGCGCTGCTGGGCGACGCGGTGCCCACCGACATGTACGCGCTGGCGCTGCCGTTGGCGCGGGACAACTCGGCGCTGGCGCTGCTGGTATTCCTGGGCGGCCTCAGCGCCGCCACCGGCATGGTGATCGTGAGCACGCTCACGCTGAGCCTGATGATCGGCAACCACTGGTTCGCTCCGGGCCTGCTGCGCAGCGCGTGGGCGCGGGGGCAGGGCGACGACCATCGCGGCGACCTGCTGCTGTTGCGCCGCGCCGGCATCGTGGCGCTGATGCTGCTGGGCTGGGCGTACAGCCGGCTGGTGAGCGGCAACGAGGCGCTGGCGGACGTCGGCGCGGTGTCGTTCTCGGCGCTGGCCACGCTGGTGCCGGCGCTGGGCTTCGCGGTCTGGCGGCCGCAGACGCCCGCCATCGCCGCCACGGCGGGCGTGCTGGCCGGGTTCGCCGCGTGGCTCTGGGTGATGCTGGTGCCGACGCTGGCGGCGGCGCTCGGCGGTGACCTCGGCTGGCTGCGCGCCGGACCGTTCGGTATCGAAGCGCTGGCGCCGGACGCGCTGTTCGGCCTGACCGGCTGGAGCCGCTTGGGTCGCGCGGTCGGCGTCAGCCTGTTCGTCGGCACGGCGATGACGCTGCTCGTGGCGGCGCTGCGCGGTGCGCCGCACCGCCGGCAGGCGCGCGGCGCCGATCGTGCCAGCCTGCGCGATGCCGGGCGGCGCTTCCTGCCCGCCGCACGGGTCGACGAGCTGCTGCGACATGCGCCGGCCAGCGGCCCGGTACCGGCCCGGATCGAGGCGAAGCTGGAACACGAACTGGCGGCGGTGCTGGGCAGCGCCTCCGCGCGCCTGCTGCTGGACGCCGCGCGACGCGACCCGGTCGACGACGCCGAACGCCGCGGCGCCGACCTCGACACCGTCGCCGCCATCGTCGGCGAAGCCTCGCAGGACCTGCGCTTCAACCAGCGCGTGCTGGAAGCGGCGCTGGAGAACATGAGCCAGGGCATCAGCGTGGTCGACGGCGAGCTGCGGCTGGTGGCGTGGAACCGTCGCTACGAGGAGCTGTTCGGCTATCCGGCCGGCATGCTGCGGGTGGGCATGCCCATCGCCGAGGCCGCACGCTGGGCGCTGCGCGAGATCGCCAGCATCGATCCCGCCCGCGACGCCGCCGCGCTGGAGCGCCGGCTGGCGCACATGCGCGCCGGCACGCCGCACCTGTCCGAGCGCGTCTTCCCCGATGGCAGCATCGTCGAGATCCGCGGCAATCCGATGCCCGGCGGCGGCTTCGTCGCTACCTTCACCGACGTGACGGCGTTCCGCCAGGCCGAGGCCGGATTGATGCGGGTGAACGAAACGCTGGAGCAGCGGGTGGCCGAGCGCACCGCGCTGCTGGAAACCGCCAAGCGCGAGGCCGAGCACGCCAACGACGCCAAGAGCCGCTTCCTCGCCGCGATCGGTCATGACTTGCTGCAGCCGCTCCACGCCGCGCACCTGTTCACCGATACCCTCGAACAGCGCGGCGACGGCGAGCAGCGCGAACTGGCGCGCCAGATCGGGGCGGCGCTGGATTCCACCACCGATCTGCTCGGCACGTTGCTGGACATGTCGCGGCTGGAGGCGGGCGGGCTGGTGCCGCAGCCGCGGGCGTTCCCGCTGGCCGACGTGCTGGAGCCGTTGGTCGCGCAGTTCCGCGTGCTGGCCGGGCAGCACGGCCTGCAGCTGGCGTTCGTGCCGACCCGCGCGTGGGTGCGCACCGATCCGCAGCTGCTGCGCCGCGTGCTGCAGAACTTCCTGGCGAATGCGGTGCGCTACACCGCCCGCGGCCGCGTCCTGCTGGGCGTGCGTCGCCACGGCGACGGCCTGCGCATCGAAGTGCACGACACCGGCCCGGGCATCGAGGCGTCGCGTCGCGCGGCGATCTTCGAGGAGTTCCGCCGCGGCGACGACGCGCCGGGGCAGGGCCTGGGGTTGGGGCTGGCCATCGCCCGCCGGATCGCCCAACTGCTGGGCTCGGATGTCCTGCTGCACAGCACGCCCGGGCGCGGCAGCACCTTCGCCATCGACGTGCCGCAGGCGCCCGTCGCGCCGGTGCCGGGCACGGCCGCCCGGCGCGGCCTGGCGGGGCGCCGCGTGCTGGTGGTGGACAACGAAGCCCCTGCGCGCGAGGCCCTCGGCGGCGTCCTCCGAGGCTGGGGGTGCGACGTGGTGGCGGTGGCCGATGGCGCCGGGGCGTCGGCGGCGCTGGCCGAGGGCGGCTTCGACCTGTGGATCTTCGACTACCACCTGGACGCCGGCGACGACGGCGTGGCCCTGCACGCGCGCCTGGCCGCACGCGTGCCGCCGGCACCCTGCATGCTGCTCAGCGCCGACCAGACCGGCGCGGTCCGCGCGGCGGCGCAGGAGGCGGGCCTGCCGCTGCTGATGAAGCCGCTGCGCCCGCTGGCGCTCAAGTCGATGCTGGACCGGATGCTGGCGGCGCGCGGGTCGGAAATTTCCTAGCCAGCCGCGCGGCGAATCCCGCTTGGCCTCAGCAGGGTGGGGCGCTACCTTGTGCCCACATCGGAGCGGGGGGAGCCGCCATGGGGATCAAGGTTTATATCGTCGACGACCACGCGCTGGTGCGTGCCGGGTTCCGCCTCATCCTGGGCGCCGAGGCCGACATCGAGGTCGTGGGCGAGGCGGACAGCGCGGAGCTGGCGCTGCCGCAGATCCGCAAGCTGAAGCCGGATGTGGTGCTGTGCGACCTGCACCTGCCGGGGCTGAGCGGACTGGAGCTGACCGAGCGGGTCGTCCGCGGCGATTACGGCACGCGGGTCATCGCGGTGTCGGTGCTCGAGGACGGCCCGATGCCGCGCCGGCTGCTGGAAGCGGGCGCCTTCGGCTACGTGGGCAAGGCCAGCGATGCGTCCGAGCTGCTGCGCGCGGTCCGTGACGTGGCGCGCGGGCGCAAGTTCCTCGCCAGCAGCATCGCGCAGGGCATGGCGCTCTCGGGCTTGCAGGGGGAGTCGGCGTCGCCGTTCGACACATTGACCCCGCGCGAGCTGGAAGTCGCCCTGCTGCTCAACCAGGGCCTGCGGCAGGAGGCGATCGCCCGCCAGCTCAGCCTGAGCGCCAAGACCGTGAACACCCACAAGACCCGCCTGTTCGAGAAGCTGGGCATCCACGACAGCATCGCGCTGGCGCGGCTGGTCAGCCAGTACGGGCTGGTCGATCCCGCGCGCGCGGTGCACTGAGCGCACCGATCCATCCGCTGCGTCGCCCATGAAAAAACGGCGCCGGGGTCACCGGCGCCGTTTTCGTTTTCCTGCCTGCGCGTGCCGGTCAGGCGCTGCGCGTCGTCTCATCGTCCGTTGCTGGGGGCGCCACGTCCGCGGCCGCCGGCGGGGTGACCTCGGGCAGCGACTCGAACAGGCCCGGCGTCGGATTGGCGCCGAGAGCGACGGCTTCCACCGGAGCGTCCACGTCCGTCGTGGCGTCCTGCGCGTCGGCCTCGACGCTGGCCACGTGGGCAGCCATGGCCTCGGCCACTGCCGGGGCATGCGCCGCGGCGGTTTCCACCACCGGCGCCACGGTGTCCGCGGCGGCGCCGACCGAGGCCGTCGCCGTGGCGGCGTCCACCGGCGGCAGCGGCTCGGCCGAAGCCTCCGCGGCGGCGGGTGCGGCTTCCTCGCGGATCGCCTGCGCGGTGGCATCGGTGGACGTCGGCACCACCGCCACCGCGTCCTGCGGCGCGGCAGTGGCGTCGGCCGTCACCGGCGCGGCCGGGCTGGCGTCGGTGGTCGGTGCCGGCGCGGCGGCCACCTTCGGTGCCTCGATGTCGTCGAAGTCGAACTCCGGCTGCGCGGTGTCCGTCCCGACCACCTCGTCCAGGGCATCGTCCTGGTCCAGCGCGGCGTCATCCGGCAGGCCGGTCGCTTCGCCGGCACCCCGGCGACGACGACGGCCACCGCGACGGCCGCGACGGCGCTTGCCGCCGGCTTCGCCCGTGGTGTTGTCATCCTGGCCCGGCGCACCGGTCGCGGTGGCATCTGCGGCCATGACGATCGGCGTCTCGGCGTCCACCGGTGCCGGCGACGGCGCGGTGGCCTGCGGCGCTGCGATGCTCGCGGCGATCACGCCTGCCGCCGCCGTCTCGGCGGTGATCGGTGCGGCGGGGTCGGCCGGACGATCCTGGCGCGGCGGACGCGGCGGCTTCTGCTGCTGGGCCTGCTTGTCCTGCCGCGGCTGCTCCTGCCTCTGCGGCTGCGCCTGGCGGTCCTGCTTCTGTGCCTGCGGCTGTTGCTGCGGCTTGTCCTGCTTCGGCTGCTGCCCCTGCGGCTGCTTCTGCTTCTGCTTTTGCGCCTCGCCACGGTTGTCGCGCTGGCGGTTGTCGTCGCGACGGCCTTCATCGCGGCGGCCGTCGCGGTTGCCGCGGCCATCGCGCTCGTTGCGGCGGTTGCCGCGCTCGTCACGGCGACCGTTGCCGTCGCCGCGCACGGGGGCCGGGGCCGGTGCGGCCGGGGCGGCGCCGAACAGGCCGCGCAGCCAGCCCAGCACGCCGCCGCCCTGCGCGGCAGGCGCGGGCTGGGGCGCCTGCGCGAACGCCGGGGCCGTTGCCTGCTGGGCTTCCTGCGGCATCGGCTTGGGTTCGCGCAGCGGGGCCGGTTGGAGCGGCTTCACCTTGGTCACGGCCGGCGGCGGGATGTTCAGCTGGGCCTTGGTGAGGGCGATGGTGTTCAGCTTGCGCGGGGTGCCGCGCTGGTAGCTGGGCTTGCTGGTTTCCTCGCCCATCTCGTTGTCGCGGATGCGTGTGACTTCGTAGTGCGGCGTGTGCAGCTGCTCGTCGGCCACGATCACGATCGGTGCGTCGTGGCGGCGCTCGATCTCGCGCAGCGCGCTGCGCTTCTCGTTGAGCAGGAAGTTGGCGATCTCCACCGGCGCCTGCACCAGCACCTGGCCGGTGTTGTCCTTCATCGCGTGCTCCTCGGCGACGCGGATGATGGACAGGCTCAGCGACTCGATGCTGCGCATGCGGCCGTGGCCCTCGCAGCGCGGGCAGACGATCTGGCTGGCCTCGCCCAGGCTCGGGCGCAGGCGCTGGCGGCTCATCTCCAGCAGGCCGAAGCGGCTGATGCGGCCGATCTGCACGCGCGCGCGGTCGTACTTCAGTGCGTTCTGCAGCCGGTTCTCGACGTCGCGCTGGTGCTTGTTCGACGACATGTCGATGAAGTCGATCACCACCAGGCCGCCGAGGTCGCGCAGGCGCAGCTGGCGGGCCACTTCCTCGGCCGCCTCCAGGTTGGTGTTGAACGCGGTTTCCTCGATGTCGCCGCCCTTGGTGGCGCGCGCCGAGTTGACGTCGATCGCGGTCAGCGCCTCGGTCTGGTCGATCACCAGCGCGCCGCCGGAGGGCAGGCGGATGGTGCGCTCGTAGGCGTTCTCGATCTGCGACTCGATCTGGAAGCGGTTGAACAGCGGCACGTCGTCCGTGTAGTGCTTGAGCTTGCGCTTGTTGTGCGGCATCACCTGCTCGACGAACTCCAGCGCCTCGTCGTACATCTCCGGCGTGTCCACCAGGATCTCGCCGATGTCGGAGCGCATGTAGTCGCGCAGGGCGCGCACGATCAGGCGCGACTCCTGGTAGATCAGGAACGGCGCCGGCTTGGTCAGCGCGGCCTCGGCGATCGCGCGCCAGATGCTGAGCAGGTAGTCCAGGTCCCACTGCAGCTCTTCCGCGTCGCGGCCCACGCCGGCGGTGCGGATGATCACGCCCATGTCGTCGGGGATGGCCAGCGCGTCCATCGCCTTCTTCAGCTCGGCGCGGTCGTCGCCCTCGATCCGGCGCGAGACGCCGCCGGCGGTGGGCGAATTCGGCATCAGCACCATGTAGCGGCCGGCCAGCGAGATGAACGTGGTCAGGGCGGCGCCCTTGTTGCCGCGCTCTTCCTTGTCCACCTGCACCACGACTTCCTGGCCTTCGCGCAGGAGCTCCTTGATGCCGGCCTTGTTCGGGTCGACGCCGGCCTGGAAGTAGTCGCGGGAGATTTCCTTCAGCGGCAGGAAGCCGTGGCGCTCGGCGCCGTATTCGACGAAGGCGGCTTCGAGGGAGGGCTCGATCCGGGTGATGCGGCCCTTGTAGATGTTGGACTTCTTGTTGTCCCGCGCGGGCTGTTCGATGTCGATGTCGTACAGGTTCTGTCCGTCGACGATCGCAACCCGCAGTTCTTCCGCCTGCGTGGCGTTGATGAGCATTCGCTTCATTGTGCGTTCCTTTGCGCCCGTCGCCCGTTCAGGGGCGATGCGCGGAACGCCATGGGCGTTTCGCTTCTGGATACCGCGAAGCGCGCGGCCGCGCGGGGCGCAGGCCGTGCCGCTCTTGAGTTTTCCAGCGCTGCCACACCACGGCGAACCGCGGGAGCGCTTGTTCCTTGTTTAGGTGTTGCGGGGCCGGCGACCGCCGCGCCATGCCTTGCGGGGATGGGCGCGTCGCACGGGGCGTTGTTCAACGGGCACTGTCACGGCGTGGAGCCGGCAACGGGCGGGTTTGCCGCGCAGCCGTTAACATGTCCGCCCCGAGGGTGGTGGCAACGTCACTGCGGCGGGTGTCGCCAGGCAGGCCGGCTTTCGGCCGGATGGGCATTGGGTCGCCCGACACTTCCTGCGAAATCAAACCCTTGCATCGCCCCCCGAGTGTACCAGATCAGGTCCCAATGACACAGCCGGATTCTTCCCCCAGCGGCGGCGCGCGCACGGTCCGCGTCCCCGAGGACCGTGCCGGCCAGCGGCTGGACAACTTCCTGCTGGGCCAGCTGAAGGGTGCGCCGCGCAGTCTGGTCTACAAGCTGGTGCGCAGCGGCCAGGTGCGGATCAACGGTGGTCGGGCCAAGGCCGAACGCAAGTTGGAAGCGGGGGATGAGGTCAGGATCCCGCCTGTTCGCATCGAATCGCCGCAGGATGGCGACCGTTCGCCGCCGAAAGGCCTGCTGGCGGCGTTGGATGCGGCCATCGTGTTCGAGGATGCCCGCCTGCTGGCGATCAACAAGCCGTCGGGCATCGCCAGCCACGGCGGCAGCGGCATCTCGTTCGGGGTCATCGAGACCCTGCGCGCGCTGCGGCCGCGCGACAGCCTGGAGCTGGTCCACCGGCTGGACCGGGACACGTCGGGCCTGATGGTGCTGGCCAAGAAACGCTCCGCCTTGACGGAACTTCAGCGATTGCTGCGCGAAGATCATGGATCCGGCATCGAAAAGCGCTACCTGGCGCTACTGGTCGGCCGCATGCCCGATGGCATCATGAGCGTGGACGCGCCGCTGCACGTCGGCCTGCGCCATGGCGGCGAGCGCCACGTGCAGGTCAATCCGGCCGGCAAGCCCTCGATGAGCCATTTCCGGGTACTGGAGCGGCGCGGCGGGCAGAGTTACTGCGAAGTCCGCATCGAAACCGGCCGGACCCACCAGATCCGCGTGCACGCCCAGCACATCGGCCACCCGGTGGCCGGCGACGACAAGTATGGCGATGCGGCCGCGAACAAGCGCTTGCGCGAGCAGGTGGGCCTGAAGCGGCTGTTCCTGCACGCGTCCACGCTGGAGTTCGCACTGGAGGGCGGCAAGGCGCCGTATTCGCTCAATGCCCCGCTGGTGCCGGAGCTGATCGAGGTGCTGGATCGGCTGGCCTAGGCTTGAACCGGTCCCGAAGGCCGTGCGGCGTCAGCCGGCCAGCTGGTCCGCCTTCGCCGCGCAGATGAAATCGTTCTCGCTCAGGCCGCCCACGTCGTGGGTGGACCAGCGCACCACGCAGCGGTCGTAGTGCACCGACAGGTCCGGGTGGTGGTTCTCGGCGTTGGCGACGTGCGCCAGCGCGTTCACGAACGACATCGTCCGGTAGTAGTCCGGGAAGGTGAAGGTCTTGCTCAACGCATGGCCCTGCTCGACCAGTTCCCAGCCCGCAACTTCCGGCAGCAGTTCGCGGATGCGGGCGTCGCCGAGCCGGTGCTCGTGGCCGCGGCGGACGATGCAGCGGGCCTGCGCGAGGGGAATGAGGTCGGCCATGGACGTGCTCTCCGTGCGGGGGCTGAACCGGGATGCAGGCGATGCACAGTGGCAACGCCGCCTCGTTAGAATAGCCCCATGATTCAGATTTCCGAAGCCGCGCAGGCGCATTTCCGCAAGCTCCTCCAGCGCGAGGCCATTCCGGGCCTGGGCGTGCGCCTGTCGGCGCAGCACCCGGGCACGCCGCGTGCCGACGTGCGCCTGGAGTTCGCCGAAGGCGACGAGCTGTCGGGCGACGAGTGGGCCATCGACTGCGAGGGCTTCACGCTGTGGCTGGATGCCGCCAGCGTGCCGTTCCTCGACGGTGCCGAGATCGACTACGCCACCCTGGCCACCGGCGGGCAGCTGCAGATCCGCGCGCCGAGGATCAAGGGGCTGGCGCCGGCGGAGTCGGCGTCGCTGGTGGAGCGCGTGCGCTGGGTGGTCGAGAACGAGATCAACCCGCAACTGGCCATGCACAAGGGCCACGTCACCCTGACCGAAGTCACCGCGGACGGCATCGTCGTGCTGAACTTCGGCGGCGGCTGCCACGGCTGCAGCATGGTCGACGTCACCCTCAAGCAGGGCGTCGAGAAAACCCTGCTGGAGAAGGTGCCGGGCGTGACCGGGGTGCGCGATGCCACCGACCATGCGACCGGCAGCGCGCCCTACCTGCCGCACGGCCGGACCTGACGGATCCGGGCGCGCGTGACGACGGCACAGGAGCTGATCGCCGCGCTGGAGCGCCGCCGCCTGCTCAAGCGCGGCCGGGCGGACGAGCCCGCGGGCATGCCGGAGGGGTGGCAGCGCTGGTTCGAGTCACAACCCGCCGCCGATGCCGGCGCCGCGCGGGCGCGGGTGGAGGCATGGGTGGCGCCGCTGGCGCAGCGCCTGACCTACGCCGCGGAAGCACGGGCCACGCAGCTGGGCCTGCCGTTCTTCCACCTGCAGCGCCTGGCGCGTCCGCACGACCCGCGCGACGAGCGCGCGCTGCGCATCGGCGTGGGGGCGGTGGACATCCTGCTGCACGTCATGTTGGTCGCGCTGCTGCTGTGGCTGATGTACCTGCGCCTGATGGCGATGGCGCAGCAGCAGGATGATCCGGGCCAGGTCGTGCAGGTCGAATTCATCGGCCGTGGCAATGCCGAGACCGGCGGCGGCGCGATGGCCAGTGTGGGGGCGCCGGCGTCCGCACCGACGCGATCGACCGTTCCGCGGCAGGCGACGCCCGCCGCGGCATCGCCCCCTGCCGAGGTGTCCCCTCCGGCACCTGATCTCGCCCCGGCGGCGTCGGCGCCACCGACGCCGATCGACGCCAGCCGCCCGGTGCCTGCGCTCGCGGAGGCGCCGACCCTGTCGCGGCAGGTGCTGCAGGTCAGCGAGGTGCCCCGGCCGCAGCCCGGCGAGTTCCGCCTGCCGCCCCCGCGCGAGCGCAGCGTGGCCTTGCCGCAGGCGACGCTGCGCGAGGTCCAGCCAACGCAGCAGGTCGAGGCGGTCCCGCAGCTCGATGCGCCACGGGTGCGCACGCTGTCGCAGGCCCCGCCGCAGCTGGCGTTGCGGACTCCCGAGCTGAAGGAGCAGGTGCGCGAACTGGAGGTCTTCCAGCCCGACAGTGCCCTGGTGGCGCGCGAGCGGGCCGCGCCCGCGCCGCGGACGCCGGCAGTGCAGGTGCCGCAGCTGCGTGGCGAAGTGCGCGCATTGCCACTGCGCCCCGAGGAGGGAGGCGGAGCGCCGGCCAAGGTCGCCCAGGGCACGACACCCGGGCAGGCAGCCGTGGCAGCGGGCGGCGGACAGGCCGCCACGGGAAGCGGGCAGGGTGCTGCCCGCAGCGCGCCCGCCGGTGGGCGCGGCGTGGCAGCGGCCGGCAAGGGTGCCGGCCCTGCGCTGAAACCTGCACCGGGCGGGTGGCCGGGCGCCGCCAAGAGCGATGACTGGGGCGCCTCGTCCCGCAACGTCGCCGGTACGGGCTCCGGCCAGGGCGCCCGCGATGGCAACGGCAAACCCGGACTGTTCAACGGCGACGGCAGCGTGCGGCTGCCGGATGAATGGTCGAAGCAGGACGGCCTGGACCTCGATCGCGCCGGCACCTGGCTGCAGCGGCCGGGCCTGGAATACCGCGGCACCCGCTTCGACAAATACTGGATTCCGCAGGGCAACCTGCTGCAGGAGTGGGTGCGGCGCGGGATCAAGGAGCTGTCGATCCCGATTCCCGGCACCGGACTCAAGCTGAAATGCGTGGTGTCGCTGCTGCAGTTCGGCGGCGGCTGCATGCCGGTCGATCCGGATGCCAACGAGCAGTCGTCCACCGGGCGCGCGGCCCCGGACATCCCGTTCAAGCCGGCGCTGCAGGAAGACAACGGGAGCGTGCGACCCGCGGAAGTCCCGCCGTCGTCGAAACCTTCGCCCTAGTCAACACTGATTCGCCCGCGGTCGTCGGCAAGCCTCGTCGGCGCCGTGCGTCTCCCAGCGGGGACCAGGCGGAGTGTCAGGCGCGTGCGCCCAGCGATTGCACCATCCGTTCGCGCAGGGATGCGTCGTCCCCGGCGCCGGGCGGCTGGACTTCCTGCAACGAGAAGCCTCGCGCCAGCGCGTCCTCTTCGTCCAGGCCGTCGAATTCCACGAACTCCGCGTCCATCAGCGCGGCGCGGGCGGTGTCCACGCTGTCGTAGGGCAGGGTGTTGCCGTCGCTGTCGAACACCTCGGCGGTGCCGGCGTCGCGTTCGCGCAGGCGTGCCCAGACCAGCGTGCGTCCGAGGGTGGCCAGCCACCAGCTGTCGTGCGAGGTGCTCACGACAGCGCCTGCCCGAGGAGCCAGAGCACGCCGCCCAGCGCCACGCCGCCCAGGATCACCAGCAGCGAAATGCGCGATGGCGTGGCGAGGCCGGACAGGTTGCGGTCGCCGGCGGCGCGGTAGTCGCCGCGGAGCAGCCACCACAGGGCGCGCGGCTTCAGGAAGGCACCTTCGCCCAGTTGGTCGGTGATCTGCGGGTGGCGGTCACGCACATGGACCAGCGCCAGCGGCCAGAAGATCACGAACGCCGTGGCGCCCGCGATCGCGATGGCGAAGGCGAACAGGGCGAGGAACAGGACGATGTCGGCATCCATGGCGGGCTCAGAACTCCGCGTTGCCGGGCGCGCGCGGGTAGGCGATCGCGTCGCGGATGTTGGCCAGGCCGCAGACGTAGACCACCAGCCGCTCGAAGCCCAGCCCGAAGCCGGCGTGCGGCACCGTGCCGTAGCGGCGGAAGTCGCGGTACCAGCCGTAGTGCGCCGGGTCCAGGCCGAACTGCGCCATGCGCGCGTCCAGCACGTCCAGGCGTTCCTCGCGCTGGCTGCCGCCGATGATCTCGCCGATGCCCGGCGCCAGCACGTCCATCGCCGCCACGGTCTTGCCGTCGTCGTTCAGGCGCATGTAGAACGCCTTGATGTGCTCGGGGTAGTTCA
The DNA here is from genome assembly GCA_041913885.1 of Thermomonas sp. Taxonomy (GTDB): domain Bacteria; phylum Pseudomonadota; class Gammaproteobacteria; order Xanthomonadales; family Xanthomonadaceae; genus Thermomonas. The sequence goes on from JAYSEL010000001.1 coordinate 282,581, forward strand.
CCACCACCACCGGGCGGCCGACGTGTTCCTCGGTCAGCCAGCGCTCGTGCTCGGTCTGCAGGTCCAAACCCCATTCGACCGGGAACTCGAACTTCCTGCCCGACTTCTGCAGCAGCGAGATCGCGTCGGTGTAGTCGATCCGTTCGAACGGCGCGTTGATGAATTTTTCAAGGCGGGTGATCGCATCGGGCTGCACGCGCTCGGCGATGAAGGCCATGTCGTCGGCGCGCTCGTCCAGCACCGCCTTGAACAGGTACTTCAGGAAGTCCTCGGCCAGGTTGGCGTCGTCGTTGAGGTCGGCGAACGCGATCTCCGGCTCGATCATCCAGAACTCGGCCAGGTGGCGCGTGGTGTTGCTGTTCTCGGCGCGGAAGGTGGGACCGAAGGTGTAGACCTTGCTCAGGCTGAGGCAGTAGGCCTCGACGTTGAGCTGGCCGGACACGGTGAGGAAGGTTTCCTTGCCGAAGAAGTCCCGGCTGAAGTCCACGTTGCCCTTGCCGTCGCGCGGCAGGTTGGCCATGTCCAGCGTGGAGACGCGGAACATCTGGCCGGCGCCCTCGGCGTCGCTGGTGGTGATGATGGGCGTGCTGATCCAGTAGAACTGGCGCTCGTGGAAGAAGCGGTGCACCGCCTGCGCCAGGCAGTGGCGGATGCGGGTCACGGCGCCGAACAGGTTGGTGCGCGGGCGCAGGTGGGCGAATTCGCGGAGGTACTCCAGCGAGTGCTGCTTGGGCTGCATCGGGTAGGTCAGCGGGTCTTCCACCCAGCCGACCACCTCGAGGGAGGACGCCTGCACCTCGAAGCTCTGGCCCTGGCCCTGCGACTTCACCAGCGTGCCGGTGGCGATGACCGCGCAGCCGGTGGTCAGGTGCTTCACCTCGGACTCGTAGTTGGCCAGCGTGTCGGGGGCCACCACCTGGATCGGCGCGAAGCAGGAGCCGTCGCTGACGTTGACGAAGCTCAGCCCCGCCTTGGAGTCGCGCCGGGTGCGCACCCAGCCGCGCACGGACACCTGGCCGCCTTCCGGCACGTGCCCGGCCAGCGCCTGGGCCACGGAGATCGTCGTCATCTTGAAATCCTGCGTTGCAAGCCTGAAATAGAGCGCGCAGTTTACCGGAGCTACAATCCCCGCATGGCCATCCAGCTCACCGATACCGCCCGCGCCCGCATCCGGGGCTACCTCGACGCCGACCCCCAGGCCCTGGGCCTGCGCTTCGGCGTGTCCCGCAGCGGCTGCTCGGGCTGGGGCTACAAGGTGGACATGGCGCGCCAGCAGCAGGCCGATGACGTGGTCTTTGACGACGGCGGCGTGCGCATCTACGTGGACGCCGCCAGCCTGCCGCAGGTGGACGGCACCCGCATCGACTTCGTGAAGCAGGGCCTGAACGAGCAGTTCACCTTCGACAACCCGAACGTGACCGGCGGCTGCGGTTGCGGGTCCAGTTTCACCACCGGGCCCGGCGCGCGCGCCTGAATTTGCGCGCAACCCCTTGATTCGCCATAATGGCGGGCTCCCGCTCGCGGGAGGCTCTTGCCCGAACGCGCCTGTCCGTCCAACGGCAGGTGGCCGAGGGCTGTCCGGCCGGCATCGCGCCAGCCGCCATCCACAAGGAAACCACCATGCGTCACTATGAAATCGTGTTCCTGGTCCATCCGGACCAGAGCGAGCAGGTCCCGGCGATGATCGAGCGCTACAAGGGCGCCATCGAGGCCGGCAACGGCAAGATCCACCGCCTGGAAGACTGGGGCCGCCGCCAGCTGGCGTACCCGATCCAGAACCTGGTGAAGGCCCACTACGTGCTGATGAACATCGAGGCCGAGCAGTCCGTCCTGGACGAGCTGGTCAACACGTTCCGCTTCAACGACGCGATCCTGCGCCACCTGGTCATGCGTCGCGACGACGCCGTGACCGAGCAGTCCCTGATCATGAAGAACAAGGACGAGAAGGGCGACAAGCCCGAGCGTCGCCGCCGCGACGACGAGAGCGACAGTGCCGTGGGCACTGGCGAATCCGACAACGCCGAAGCCGCCTGAGGAGCACGTCCATGTCCAAGTTCTTCCGCCGCCGCAAGTTCTGCAAGTTCACCGCCGAAGGCGTGACCGAGATCGACTACAAGGATCTCAACACCCTGCGCCAGTACCTGACCGAGACCGGCAAGATCGTCCCGAGCCGCATCACCGGCACCAAGTCGAAGTACCAGCGCCAGCTGCAGGCCGCCGTCAAGCGCGCCCGCTTCCTGGCCCTGATCCCGTACACCGACAACCACAACGTCTGATGCCTCGCCAGCGCCGGCCGGCCCCGCGCCGGCCCGCCGCTGGCGGCGTCCCCGTCCGATTCGGACAGCACCCGTTGCAGGCGCCGCCTGCTAACGAATACGGAGCACCACCATGCAACTGATCCTCCTGCAGAAGGTCACCAACCTCGGCAACCTCGGCGACAAGGTCGACGTGAAGCCGGGCTACGGCCGCAACTTCCTGGTCCCGCAGGGCAAGGCCGTGCCGGCCACCGCAGCCAACCTGGCCGAGTTCGAGGCCAAGCGCGCCGAGTACGAAGCCAAGGCCGCCGCCACCCTGGACGCGGCCACCGCGCGCCAGGCCAAGCTGGCCGATGCCAGCGTGACCGTCGCCGCCAACGCCTCGACCGAAGGCAAGCTGTACGGCTCGGTCGGCCCGCGCGAGATCGCCGAGGCCCTGACCAAGCAGCTGGGCGTCGAAGTGAACAAGTCGGAAGTCGTGATGGGCGAAGGCCCGCTGCGCCACACCGGCGAGTTCGAGGTGCACGTGCACCTGCACGCCGACGTCGACACCACCGTCAAGGTGGTGGTGGTGCCGGAAGCGGCCTGATCCTGCCGCAGCCAGCCACACCGGGACGGGCGCCGAAAGGCGCCCGTTTCGTTTTCAGCGGCGCCCGCGTCGCAGCGAATGAGATGCACACCGGTTATCCACAGGGTTATCTGCAACGCTTCCCGCCGGAGCCGACTACGATGCCCGTATCCACTGAACAACAACGAGCGGCCCGCGACGACGGGGCGCCGGGGGAGTCACGCAGCCGATGAGCGCCAGGCCAGGGGCACGCCAGGAGTCCAGCTTCCAGACCCGCAACGACCACCGGGTGGAGCAGCTGCGCGTCCCGCCGCAGTCGATCGAGGCGGAACAGGCGGTGCTGGGCGGCTTGATGCTGGACCCCAGCGCGTTCGACCGCGTCGCCGACCAGCTGGTGGACGAGGACTTCTACCGCCGCGACCACCAGTTGATCTACCGCGCCATCCGCGAGCTGGTGGAGAAGAACCGGCCCTGCGACGCGGTGACCGTGGGCGAATGGTTCGACTCGCAGGGCATCGGCGAGCAGGTCGCCGGTGGCGCCTACCTGGTGGAACTCGCCGCCAGCACCCCCAGCGCGGCCAACATCAAGGCCTACGCCGAGATCGTGCGCGACAAGGCGATCCAGCGGAAGCTGATCGATGTCGGCACCGCCATCGTCAACGACGGCTTCCAGCCGGAGGGGCGCGATTCCGGCGAGCTGCTGGCCAAGGCCGAGCAGGAAGTGTTCGCCATCGCCGAAGGCCATTCGCGCGGCAAGCAGGATTTCACGCCGGTGCGGCGCGCGCTGGCCGAGGCGTTCGAGGTGCTGCAGAAGCGCGCCGAGAACGGCAGCGGCGTCACCGGCCTGCCGACCGGCTACGTCGAGTTCGACCAGATGACGGCGGGCCTGCAGCCCACCGACCTGGTGATCCTCGCGGCGCGTCCGGCGATGGGCAAGACCACCTTCGCGCTCAACATCGCCGAGTACGGCGCGTTGAAGTCGAAGAAGGCGGTGGCGGTGTTCTCGATGGAAATGTCGGCCGCGCAGCTGGCGCTGCGCCTGATTTCCTCGCTGGGCCGGGTCAACGCGACGCGCCTGAAGACCGGCGACCTGGAGGACGAGGACTGGAGCCGCGTCACCGGCGCCATCGCGCAGATGAACGGCGTGAAGATCTTCATCGACGACACCCCGGGCCTGTCGCCCGAGGTGCTGCGCGCCAAGGCGCGCCGGCTCAAGCGCGAGAACGACCTGGGCCTGATCGTGATCGACTACCTGCAGCTGATGCAGGTGCCCGGCAACAGCGAGAACCGCGCCACCGAGATCTCCGAGATCAGCCGCTCGCTGAAGGGCCTGGCGAAGGAGCTGAACGTGCCGGTGATCGCGCTGTCGCAGCTCAACCGTTCGCTGGAATCGCGTACCGACAAGCGACCGGTGATGGCCGACCTGCGCGAATCGGGCGCGATCGAGCAGGACGCCGACATGATCGTCTTCATCTACCGCGACGAGTACTACAACAAGGAAAACTCGCCGGACAAAGGCCTGGCCGAGATCATCATCGGCAAGCACCGAAACGGCCCGACCGGCAGCTTCAAGCTGAAGTTCTTCGGCGAGTACACCCGCTTCGACAACCTCGCGCACGACAGCGTGGGCAGTTTCGAATAGGCCATGAATGCCGCCCGGCCGCCTGCTAGGCAGTGCCGGGCGTGCGTGGTCGAATAGCCCTCATGAGCGAACCCCTGTGCCAGCGCCCCACCCGGATCGTGGTCGATCTGGACGCCGTGGGCGGCAACCTGCGTGCGATCCGCGAGCGCGTCGGCGTGCCGGTCATGGCCATCGTCAAGGCGAATGCGTACGGCCACGGGCTGGTGCCGGTCGCCCGCCACCTGCTGGCACAGGGTGCGGAACAGCTGGGCGTGGCCTTCGTGGAAGAGGGCGAGGCGCTGCGGCGCGCCGGCATCACCGCGCCCATCCTGGTGCTGGGCGGCATCCTGGGTCGCCAGGTCGGGTCGCTGCTCCAGCATGACCTCGAGATCACGGTGTCGTCGCTGGACAAGCTGCGGCAGGTGGAGGCCGCAGCGGAGGCGGTGGGCCGCAAGGCGGTCATCCACCTGAAGGTCGATACCGGCATGGAGCGGATCGGCGTGCACAGCTATTCGTGCGGGCCGCTGATCGAGGCCGCGGTGGCATCGCGCTGGTGCGAGGTGAAGGGCGTCTACTCGCACCTCGCCTGCGCCGACGACCCCGCGTCGCCGATGACCGCGTTGCAGCTGGAGCGCTTCCACGAGGCCTGCGCGCACTTCGACCGGCTGGGCGCGCCGATGCCGATCCGCCACCTGGCGAATTCGGGCGGCGTGCTGCATTTCCCCGACACCTGGCTGGACATGGTGCGGCCCGGGATCATCCTGTATGGCGTGCTGCCGGATCCCGACGCGCACCGCACCGTGGCGTTGCGTCCCGCGCTGTCGCTGATCTCGCAGGTGGTCTACTTCAAGTCTGTGCTGGCCGGACGTCCGGTGGGCTATGGCGCCACCTGGGCGCCGCCGGCCGACACGCGCGTGGTCACGGTGCCCATCGGCTACGGCGACGGCTATCCGCGTGCGCTGTCCAACAACGGCGAGGTGCTGATCCGCGGGCGGCGCCGTCCCATCGTCGGGCGCCTGTGCATGGACCAGTTCATGGTGGACCTCGGGCCGGACGGCACCGCCTACGTCGAGGACGACGTTGTGCTGATCGGCCGCCAGGACGGCGAGACGATCCGCGTCGAGGACGTGGCCCGGCGCGCCGGCACGATCGCCTACGAGATCCTCACCCGGCTCAACGAGCGCGTGCCGCGCGAATACCCGGACGCGTCCCAACCCAAGTAAACCGTTTGCCTGCCGGCCGTATCCCTGTGGCGTTGCCCACGGATGCGCCGCGATGCCCGGATACCGGTTCCCCTTCGATGCCCGCAGCCTGCTCGCGCTGGTGGCGCTGTGCTGGCTGGCGTCCTTCGCCCACGAGTTCACGCACCATTTGATGGGCCTGGCGCTGTGCGGGCCCGGCGGGCGGATGAGCCTGAGCCTGTTCGCGCTCGCCGACGGCTGCGACGCGCGCTGGCCCTGGACCACCGCTGCCGGCCCGGCGCTGAGTTACCTGCTGATGTGGGCCGGCATGGCGCTGCTGCTGTCCGGCCGTGCGCCTTGGTGGGGCTTCGCCCTGGTCATCGCCAACAAGCCCCTGATGCGGCTGCTGACGGCGGCGGCCGGCGGTGGCGACGAGGGGCGCCTGTGGTCGCTGGTCGCACCACGCGCCGCGCCGTGGCCGGCCACCGCCACGGTGCTGGCATTGGTGCTGCCGCCGCTGTGGGCGTGCTGGCGTGCGCTGCCACCGGGGCGCCGCGGCTGGATGTTGCCGGCCGCGCTGCTGCTGCCGATGCTGCCGCTGCTGGGCGTGCCCGCCATCGATGCCGCGGTGTACGGCGACTGGATCCACGGGCGGGTCGTGCTGCCGGCGGCGCTGGGGGTGCCTTATTCGGTGTGGGCGACCGAAGTCGGCGTCCTGCTCCTGCTGTGCCTCGGCCTGGGCCTGCAGTCCGCATGGCGGGACGGACGCCCGCGTTGACCGCCCGCAAGCCGGCGTGATTCACTCGCCCGGAGCCCGGGGAGAGCCGCAATGCCGATGTCCAAGCCGCGTCCGAAGCGTTCCGGGGAGGCGCCGCGCCGGCGCCCGAAGCGCGAGCCGATGTCGCGGGTGGACACCGCCTGGCTGCGGATGGAGCGGCCCACCAACCCGATGATGATCACCGGCGTGATGATGTTCGCCGAGCCGATGTCGCTGGCGCAGTTGAAGCGGGTGATCCAGCAGCGCTTCCTCGCCTACGCGCGTTTCCGGCAGAAGCCGGTCGACGGCGCGGCCGGCGCGCAGTGGGTGGAGGACGAACACTTCGACCTGGACTGGCACGTGCGGCTGTCGGGGCTGCCGGGGCGGCCGGGCAGGACGTCGGAGAAGCGCGCGTTGGAACGCTTCGTCAGCCAGCTGGCCTCCAGCCCGCTGGATCCCACCAAGCCACTGTGGCAGTTCCACCTGGTCGAACGCTACCAGGGCGGCTCCGCCGTGGTCGCCCGCATCCACCACTGCTACGCCGACGGCATCGCGCTGGTGCAGGTGCTGCTGTCGCTCACCGACACCAGCCGGGAATCGTCCTCGGCCTCGCGCCTCGACAAGGCCTGGCTGAAGGAACAGGCGGCGCCGGTGGCGCGACGGGTGGGCGCGATGGAGCGCTACATGAAGCTCGGCGGCAAGGCGCTGGAGCAGGGCATGGCGATGATGCAGGACCCGTCGCTGGCCACGCTGCTGGCGAAGGAGGGCGGCGACATCGCGCGCGAGCTGGTCTATGCGCTGTCGCTGCCGGACGATCCGCCGTCGCTGCTGCGCGGCCGGCTGGGTGTCAGCAAGCGGGTGGCGTGGGCCGAGCCGCTGGACCTAGAGGAAGTGAAGGCGGTCGGGCGCGCCTGCGACTGCACCGTCAACGACGTGTTGATGGCCGCCGCGGCCGGCGCGCTGCGCGGCTACATGCGCGAGCGCGGCGAGGCGCTGGACGGGCTGAGCCTGCGCGCCACCGTGCCGGTCAACCTGCGCCCGCTGGAACACGCGAAGAAGCTGGGGAACCACTTCGGCCTGGTCTTCCTCGACCTGCCGGTGGGCGAGGACAACCCGCTGCGCCGCCTGCAGCGCGTCGCCGAGTGCATGAACCAGCTCAAGCAGTCGCGGCAGGCGATCGTGGCCTACGGCCTGCTGGCGGCGCTGGGTATCGCCCCGCAGCCCGTGCAGGAGATGGCGCTGGAGCTGTTCAGCCGCAAGGCCAGCGCGGTGGCGACCAACGTGCCTGGCCCGCAGCAGCCGCTGTACATGGCGGGCTGCACGCTGCGCGACATCATGTTCTGGGTGCCGCAGACCGGTTCGATCGGCCTGGGCCTGTCGATCCTCAGCTACCGCGGCAAGGTGCACTTCGGGCTGATCGCCGATGCGCGCCTGATCCCCGACCCGGACGCGGTGGTGCGGCGCTTCGGCGAAGAGTTCGACAAGCTGCTGTACCTGGCGATGATGGGGGGCTGGGATGCGCCGCTGGACGCCGAGGCGGCCGAAGCCCTGCTGCAAGACGCAACTGTGGCTTAACGGGCCAAGGGCCGTTCACATTCAGGCCACGCAGCGCCGCCTAGCCTCTGATGCGCAACGCCACTGCGCCATCCAAGACGAGGAGATCCGCATGAAGCCCCAGTTCAAGCTCGCCATCCTGGGCGTGTGCCTGGCCACGTTCACCGCAGGCTGCGCCACCTACACCGGCCAGACCAACGACCCGAACGATCCCAACCGCACCAAGCGCGGCGCGCTGATCGGCGCGGCCCTCGGCGCCGCGGCCGGCCTGCTGAGCGGCGACAGCGCGGTGGAGCGCCGCCAGCACGCCATGGTCGGCGCCGGCATCGGCGCACTGGCCGGCGGCTCGATCGGTGCCTACCAGGACCGCCAGGAAGCCCAGCTGCGCCGCGCCACCGCCGGCACCGGCGTGGACGTGACCCGCGACGGCGACGTCATCAAGCTCAACCTGCCGGACGGCGTGACGTTCGACTTCAACCGGACCGACATCAAGCCGCAGTTCTACCCGGCGCTCACCACCATCGCCGGCACCCTGCGCGAGTACAACCAGACCATCGTCGAGGTCAGCGGCCACACCGACAACATCGGCACCGATGCGGTCAACCAGCGCATCTCCGAGCAGCGCGCCAATTCGGTGGCCAGCTACCTGATGGCGCAGGGCGTCCAGCGCGAGCGCTTCGAGATCGTCGGCATGGGCGAACGCTTCCCGATCGCCAGCAACGAGACCGAGCAGGGGCGTTCGCTGAATCGCCGGGTGGAAATCCGCCTGCTGCCGCTGCGCTCGTAAGACGTCCGTCCTCGCGGGCATCCGGAACGGGCCGCCTCGCGCGGCCCGTTTCCGTTGCGCGGGATGAACGCCCCGGCACGCCGGGCTTGTGAACCCCGGCGCCGCCCCTATACTGGCCGTGTCGGTGAAATCGACGCTTCCCGGGGGTGCACTGGCTTCGACGGGGGTCGCGAAATCGCACGGCGCATGCCGAGGGGGTAGCTTTCCTCGCTAATCCAGCTGCAAAACTCATAGTTGCCAACGACGACAACTACGCTCTGGCCGCTTAAGGCCTAGCCCCGAACCCACTTGTGCCTGTGCTCGTGGATGTAGGGTCATTATCACGGGATAGGTTCCGGCGGCGACCCGCCAACCGGCTCCGAAACTCAGCGGGTGTGGATGACGGCGTGCTTCGCACGGTGTGTTGCCGGCATCCGAGACCAAACACCGGGCTAAGCATGTAGTGCCGGGCATGGAGTGCCTTCGGACGGGGGTTCAATTCCCCCCACCTCCACCAAACACGAAACCCCAACCGCTCGCGGTTGGGGTTTTCTTTTTGCAGGTTCGCGACGGCCTGCGGCTCAGTGCCGCAGGCCCACGCCGCCCGCGCGCAGCGCCGGGTGGTCGGCCTTGGGCCGGTCGAGGTGGTAGCCCTGGACCATGTCCACGCCCATCTCGCGCAGCATCAGCAGGGTCTTGCCGTCCTCGACGAATTCGGCGACGGCCAGCTTGCCCATGCCGTGCGCCACTTCGATGATCGCCCGCACGAAGACCTGGTTGTCGCGCTCCAGCGGCAGGTCGCGGATGAACATGCCGTCGATCTTCAGGACGTCCGCCTGCAGGTGCTTGAGGTAGGCGAACGAGGCGAAGCCGGTGCCGAAGTCGTCCAGGCAGATCGGGCAGCCGGTCCGGCGCAGGGCGGCGATGAAGCGCGCCGCGTCGCCCATGTCGGACACCGCCGAGGTTTCGGTCAGCTCCACCAGCAGGCGCTTGGGCGAGACGTGCTGGTCCTGCAGCTGCGCACCGATGTAGGCCGGCAGCTCCGGATCGTCGAACGAGCGCCCGGAGATGTTGATGGCGATCGCCGGCAGGTGCGGGTGGGTGGCCAGCAGGCGCACGCTCTCGCGCACCACCCAGCGGTCCACCTCGAGGATCTTGCCGCTCTTCTCGGCATGGTCGATGAATTGCGCCGGCATGATGAGCTGGCCGGGGTTGGCCTCGTCCTCCATGCGGATCAGTGCCTCCAAGTGGGCCAGGTGGCCGTTGTTGGCGCGGTACACGCCCTGGAAGTGCAGGCGCAGCAGGTCGTGCTCCAGCGCCCGCTCGATGCGGTCGTTCCAGGTCAGCCGCGACGCCATCTCCTTGGACGTGTCGCGGTCGGGCCGGTAGACCTTCCAGCGGTTCTTGCCGGTGTGCTTGGCCTGGTACATCGCCGCGTCCGCGTGGGCGACCAGGTCCTCGGTGTTGTCCGCGTGGGTGGGGAAGTGGGCGATGCCGAGGCTGGTGGTCAGCCGCACGGTCTGTTGGTCCAGCGGCAGTGGCGTCTGCGAGATCCGCCGCACGATCCGTTCGGCGAGGTGCTCGGCGTCGTCCAGGCTGGCGTGCGGCATCAGCACGGCGAATTCGTCGCCGCCGAGGCGGAACAGCGTGTCGTCCTCGCGGATCAGCGTGCGCAGCTCCACCGCCACCCGGTTGAGCACCGCGTCGCCGGCGCGGTGGCCGGCCGTGTCGTTGACGTACTTGAATTCGTCGAGGTCGAAGAACAGCAGTGCGGCCTGGTCCGGGACGCGCTCGGCGGCGTGGAAGAAGCGCGCCAGGTCGTCCTCGAAGCGGCGCCGGTTGTAGAGGCCGGTGAGCGCGTCGTGCTCCGCCAGCCGCACCAGCTGTTCGGCGGTCTGCCGTTCGCGGGTCACGTCTTCCTGCACCCACAGCCGGCCGATGAACTGGCCGTGCGCGTCGCGCACCGGATAGGAGTTGTGCAGCAGGGTGCGGCCGTCCAGCAGCTCGATCTCGAAATGGCGAGGCTGCTCCTCGTGCGTGAGCGAATCCTGCAGGTGCGCAAGCACCGCGTCCGGATTGGCCATGAGGTGCCTTGTCGCTTCCACGCCCTCCAGCGTGGTGCGGCCGACCACGGCGGTGCCGGCTGGAAGTGTCCACATGGCCCGGAAGGCGGCGTTGCAATAGGTCACCCGGCTCTCGCTGCCGACGAACACGATGCCGAGGTCCATCGCCCCCAGCAGCGCCAGCAGCCGCGCGCGCTCCTGCTCCAGCCGGGTCATGAACTGGCGCCGCTCCTCCACCTCGGTCTGCAGTGCCTGGGCATGGGCGAACTGCAGGGCGCGCTGCTGGACGAGTTCCTCCACCATGTCGTCGAAGGCGCCGGCCAGGCGGCCCAGCTCGTCGTCGCTGCGCAGGCCGATGCGGCCCGGCTCGCGGCCCTGGCTCAGTTCGTCCACGGCCTGGGTGAGCCGCTTCAGCGGCTGGTCGAACAGGCGGCGCACCTGCCGGCGCAGCAGCCAGGTGGCGGGCAGCAGGCCGGCGATGCCGATGGCGAACAGCGCCGCCAGCCCCCAGCCGAGCAGGCGGTTCACCCGCGACTGCGGCAGCAGGTAGACCTGGTACCAGCCGGGACCGTGGATCTTCGACCAGGCCACCCACTGGCGGCCGTCGGGCGTGCGGCTGGCGCCGCTGTCGGCACCGCTGCCGACGATCAGGCGGTGCACTTCCCGCAGCAGCGGGTCGCGCAGGGTGGCGACGTTGAGCTGACCATCGGCGGCGGTGATGCGCTGGCGCAGCTGCGGGTGCGCGATCAGGCCGCCATCGGCCCCCATCACCAGCTGGATGCCGTCGTCCTCGCGGTTGGCGGCGGTGCGGTCGATCAGGGTCTGGATGGAGACGTCGTGCCCCAGCGTGCCGACCCACTGGCCCTGCCAGTCCAGCGGCTTGATCACCGACACCATCCAGGTGGCGGCCTGCTTGTCGAAGTAGACCGGCGTCCAGAACACCTTGCGCTGCGGGTTGCGGCGCGGCTCGGAGCCCTGCATGGTCGGATAGCCGGTGTTGGTGGCGGCGGCGTCCGCGCCGCTGCCCCAGTCCACCCCGCGGGCATACACCATCAGCCCGTCCTCGACGAAGTCCATGTAGGCCGAGAAGAACGGCGGCGCCAGTGCGGGGCCCTGTTCGCGCAGCAGGTCGTAGGCCACCACGGCGCGCAGGCGCGCGGAGTCACTCAATCCTGCGGGGGCTTGGTGCAGGTACAAGGTGGGTGCGTGTTCGGGGTCCACCAGCTCGGGTCGCAGCCGCCAGAGGCCGTCCGCGCTGCGGGCGAACAGGGCGTCGAAGCGGGCGAGGGTGGCCTCGTGGTCCGCGCGGGCCAGCCGCGACAGCAGGTCGCGCTGCAGGCGGACCACGCTCTGTTCGGCCTGCAGGAACAGACCCTCGCTGGCACTGGCGCGCAACTCCACGACGTGCCGGGCCACCATCGGCACCACCCGATCCATCGCCATCCGCATCGCCAGGTAGCCCAGGGCCGACAGCAGCACCAGCAGGGCCAGGAACAGGCCCCAGATGCTGAGCGAAAGCCGGTGGATCAGCGAGGCGCGCGGCCGGGTCTGCAGCACGGAGGATCCCTTGGAAGGCGTGGGGCGCTGGACGGTCTGGCCGGCGGATGAATGCGGACCGAGCCTTCATACTAGACGCGCCGTGTCTCCGCAACAGGCGGCCGCGCGGCGATACCGGCAGGTGCCCCCCTCAACGCGAAACGCCCCTTGCGGGGCGTTCGGAGGAGCCATCTGCGATCGGCGCGGGCGCGCCGGCTCAGCGGTGGCGGTAGGTGATGCGGCCCTTGGTGAGGTCGTAGGGGGTCATTTCGACCTTGACCCGGTCGCCGGTCAGGATGCGGATGTAGTTCTTGCGCATGCGGCCGGAGATGTGGGCGATGATCTCGTGGCCGTTCTCCAGCTTCACCCGGAACATGGTGTTCGGGAGGGTTTCGGAGATCGTGCCTTCGAATTCGATGACGTCGTCTTTCGCCATGTGTCTGCCGGGGCGTGTCCTGTCTGGTGGGGCGGAGAGCCTTGAAACAGGCTCGAAAGTCCGACATTGTGCCACGCCAAGCCGGGTCTTGCAAAAATCCCGTTAATCGGCAATGGCCCGGGCCAGCGAGGAGGCCGGCCATTCGCCGAAGGCGTCCCGCCACGAACAAACGATGCCCGGGGCATCGCGCAGGGTGGCCAGCGCCGCCAGGTAGTCCGCCCTCGGCCAGGTGGCGACGCCCAGTCGCCGGGTGTGGGCGTTGGGCACCTGGGCATCGATCAGCGGCCAGCCCCAGTCGCGAAGCCTTCGCGCCAGCATCGCCAGCGCCAGGGAGGACGCGCCGGATTCGGCCGAATACATGCTGTCCCCGCAGAATATCCGGCCGAACGCCAGTCCGAACAGGCCGCCCACCAGCCGGCCATCGCGGTCGAACACCTCGATGCTGTGCGCGTGCCCCTGCCGGTGCAGCGCCAGGTAGGCGGCCTGCATGCCGGCGGTGATCCAGGTGCCGGGCTGGCCGGCGCGCGGCGCGGCGCAGCCGGCCACCACGGCGGCGAACGCGGTGTCGGCGCGCACGGTCCAGCCGCTGTTGCGCAGCCGTCGCCGCAGGCGGCCGGGCAGATGCACGCCGTCGGTGCGGAACACCGCGCGCTGCGAAGGGCTCCACCACAGGATCGGGTCACCCTCGGAGAACCACGGGAAGATGCCGCTGCGGTAGGCACGAAGGAAGCGGATCGGCGACAGGTCGCCGCCCCAGGCCAGCAGGCCGTCGGGCTCCGCCAGCGCGCTGGCCGGCGCCGGGAAGGGCGCGTCCGGATCGGCCGGCAGTTCCGGGATCGGCACGCTCATGCCGCGGGCTCCGTGCGGAACGGCGCATGCGCCCACAGCGCCTGCCGGTGGGCGCGGACGTGCGCGCGCTCGTCCCGGCACCAGCCGCGCAGGGCATCGGCGAACCGGCCGTCGGCGATCCAGTGGCGGCTGCGCACCGGCGTCGGCAGGAAGCCGCGGGCGAGCTTGTGCTGGCCCTGTGCGCCGGGCTCGAAGCGGGCCAGCCCCTCGCGCAGGCAGTACGCGATGCCCTGGTAGTAGCAGGTCTCGAAATGCAGGCCCGGATGCAATTCCGTCGCGCCCCAGTAGCGCCCGTACAGGGTGTCGCCGCCACGCAGGCACAGGGCGCCGGCGATGGCTGTCCCGTTGCGCTGTGCCAGCACGAGGACCAGTTGGCGCGGCATCGTCCGCGCGAGGTGGCGCAGGAACTCCAGCGTCAGCGCGGGCGAATTGCCGTAGTCGGCGAAGGTGCGCAGGTAGAACCCGTGCATCGCCGCCAGATCGTCGTCGCTGGCCTCGTCGCCGTCGACGACGCGGAACGTGATGCCCGCATCGGCGACCTTGCGCCGCTCCTGGCGGATGTTCTTGCGGTGCTTGTGGTCGAAGGCCGCGAGGAAGGCGTCGAAGTCCTGCCAGCCCCGGGTGTTTTCCCAATGGAACTGGGTGTCCTCGCGCAGCAGCCAGTCGTCGCCGAACGCGGCGTCCTCGGCGGCGGCGTGGAAATTGACGTGGGCCGAGGACAGGCCGGCCTGCGCCACCAGCGCCTGCATCGCCTCCAGCAGGGCCGTGCGGGCCGTGGCGCCGTGCGCCAGCAGGCGGGGGCCGGTCACGGGCGAGTAGGGCACCGCGCACAGCCATTTCGGGTAGTAGTCCAGGCCGTGACGGGCGTAGGCCTCCGCCCAGGCATGGTCGAACACGAACTCGCCGTGGGTGTTGTCCTTCAGGTAGCCGGGTGCCGCCGCGACGAGGCGGTCACCCTCCCACAACCCCAGGTGGCAGGGCGTCCATCCCCAGTCGGGCCGCAGGCAGCCGGTGGCTTCCAGCCCGTCCAGGAAGGCGTGCGCGATGAACGGATGGCGGCCGTCGTGCAGCGCGTCCCACGCCGCGGCCGGCATCTCGGACAGTCGGCGGTGGAGGCGGATGTCGGGCATCGGCCGGGGGCAGGCGCGGGGGGGCCCCACGGGCCAGCCCCCCCCCCCCAAAAACCCAGTGCGGCCAACCAGCCCCCCGCCACGCCCCCCAGCCTCCCCACCCCCACCCCGCCT
>JAYSEL010000001.1:297420-301316 GCA_041913885.1 Thermomonas sp.
GGGGCCGGCACCGCGGCCGGTGGGGGGTGGTGGGGTTTGTGGGGCAGCGGCGGGGGGCGGGCGGGGACCGCCCGGCGGGGCCAACCGCAGCCGCGCTTACTCGTTGTCGAGGAAGCGCTCGGCGTCCAGCGCCGCCATGCAGCCGAAGCCGGCCGAGGTGATCGCCTGGCGGTAGACCTGGTCGGCCACGTCGCCGGCCGCGAACACGCCCGGGATGGTCGTCTGGGTGGCGTTGCCGTCGAGGCCGGTCTGGATCTTCAGGTAGCCGTTCTTCATCTCCAGCTGGCCTTCGAACAGCGACGTGTTGGGGCTGTGGCCGATCGCCACGAAGAAGCCCTGCACGTCGATGTCGCGGGTGCTGCCGTCCTGCACCGACTTCAGGCGCATGCCGGTCACGCCGGCGTCGTTGCCCAGCACTTCGTCCACGGTGTGGTGCCACACGGTTTCGATCTTGCCGGCGGCGACCTTGGCGAACAGCTTGTCCTGCATGATCTTCTCCGCGCGCAGGGTGTCGCGGCGGTGCACCAGGTAGACCTTGCGGGCGATGTTGGAGAGGTACAGCGCCTCTTCCACGGCGGTGTTGCCGCCGCCGATCACCGCCACGTCCTGGTCCTTGTAGAAGAACCCGTCGCAGGTGGCGCAGGCGGAGACGCCGCGGCCCTTGTAGGCCTCCTCGGAGGGCAGGCCCAGGTACTTGGCGGTGGCACCGGTGGCGATGATGAGCGCGTCGCAGGTGTACTCGCCGGAATCACCCACCAGCCGGAACGGCCGCTTGGACAGGTCGGCGGTGTGGATGTGGTCGAACACCACCTCGGTGTCGAAGCGCTCGGCGTGCGCCTGCAGGCGCGCCATCAGGTCGGGGCCCATCAGGCCGTGGGCGTCGCCCGGCCAGTTGTCCACCTCGGTGGTGGTCATCAGCTGGCCGCCCATCTGCAGGCCGGTGATGACCACCGGCTTCAGGTTGGCGCGGGCCGCGTAGACGGCCGCGGTCCAGCCGGCGGGGCCGGAGCCGAGGATGACGAGTTTCTGGTGGCGCGTGTGGTTGGTCATGGTCATGGTTTAGAGCAATTTCCCTATAATTGGCGGGATTCGCGCTGGGTGCCGTTGGTCGCTAGCTTGGCGGCGGCAGCGCTTCGATACAAGCCGCGACAGCCGGAACGCTGTCGCCCATCACGACAACATCGCCAGGAGCGACGCAATGCGCATCGGTGTACCCAAGGAAACCAAGACCCTCGAAGGGCGCGTTGCGCTCGTCCCCGCCGCCGCGGGTGACCTGGTCAAGCGCGGCCACGAGGTCTGGTTGGAGAAGGATGCCGGCGTCAAGAGCGGCTTTTCCGACGAGCAGTACACCCGGCTGGGCGTGAACATCGCCCCCGATGCCGCGGCGCTGTATGAGAAGGGCGAGCTGATCGTGAAGGTCAAGGAGCCCATCGCCGGCGACCTGGCCCTGCTGCGCAAGGATCACCTGCTGTTCTGCTACCTGCACCTGGCCGCCGAGCCGGCGTTGACGAAGCGCCTGCTGGATATCGGCCTGACCGGCGTCGCGTTCGAGACGGTGGAACTGGCCAACGGCGACCTGCCGCTGCTGGCGCCGATGTCGGTGATCGCCGGCAAGATCGGCGTGCAGGTCGGTACCCATCTGCTGCACCAGCCGGAAGGCGGCAAGGGCAAGCTGCTGGGCGGCCTGGCGGCGACCGAGCGCGGCAAGGTGGTGGTGTTCGGCGCGGGCAAGGCCGGCGGCGCGTCCGCCGCGCTGGCCGCGGCCTCGGGCGCCAACGTGACCGTGTTCGAAATGCGCACCGACCGCCAGGAAGAGATGATGCGCCTGGGCAACAACGTGACCGCGCTCTACCCCTACCACGACGTGGTGGCGCGCGAGGTGGCCTCGGCCGACCTGGTGATCGGCGCGGTGCTGGTGACTGGCGCCAAGGCTCCGCACGTGATGACCCGCGACATGCTGAAGGGCATGGCGCCGGGCAGCGTGGTGGTGGACATCGCCATCGACCAAGGCGGCTGCTTCGAGACCTCGCGCCCGACCACCTGGAAGGAGCCGACCTACGTCGAAGAGGGCGTTACCCACTTCTGCGTCACCAACATGCCGGGCGCCGTGCCGCAGACCAGCTCGCAGGCGATCTGCGCGGCGATCCTGCCGTGGGTGAACCGGTTGGCCTCCGACGCCGGCTGGCGCAACGACGCGGCGCTGGCGAAGGGCATCAACGTGGACGGCGGGCAAATCGTGCACCCGGCGCTGCGGGGCATGGATCTTTGACGTATTATCAAAGGCCTATGGGGATTTCCTGAGGTCTGATCGCAGGTGGCGAGAGCGGCGTCCGAGGTCGGCAAATCCGGCCGCAAAGCGGCAGCGAAGACGGGTGGCGGCCGCACGGACGCCAACCCGCGCCGGCAACGCCTGTGGCGCGATCTCGCCCTCATCGTGATCGCGCCGCTGCTGCTGTACCTGCTGGCCTGCCTGTTCACCTATTCGCCGGCCGATCCCGGCTTCGACCGCGATTCCAGCCTGCTGGCGCCGCTCCACAACGTGGGCGGCGCCGTCGGTGCGTGGATCGCCAGCTTCCTGCTGTTCCTGTGCGGTTACGTGGCCTTCCTGCTGCCGCTGGTGCTGGGCGCGATCGCATGGATCGCGCTGTTCGGCATGGACAGCGACGGTGACGGCGAGGCGGACCTTGGGCCGGCGCTGCGGCTGGTGGGCATCGTCGGGTTCCTGGTCGCCGCCTGCGGCCTGCTGTACCTGCGGATCGGCGGCGGCAACGACTTCTCCGCCGGCAGCGGCGGTATCCTCGGCCAGCTGACCGGCCGCTCGCTGTTGCGCGGCTTCGGCCCGCTCGGCGGCAACCTGTTCCTGATCACGCTGCTGCTGGTGTCGGTCACGCTGGCCACCGGGCTGTCGTGGCTGGCGGTGATGGACCGCCTCGGCGCCTGGGTGCTGGCCTTGCCGGGCCTGCTGGATCGCGGCGCCCGCCAGGGCGTGAAGCAGGCCAACGAATGGAGCGAGGCGCGCGCGCTGCGCGAGGAGCGCGAGGTCGCCCGCAAGGCCGACAGCGAGATCCGCCTGCGCCGCGAGAAGGTCAAGATCGAGCCTCCCGCCGCGCCGACGGTGGAGAAGAGCGAGCGTGCCAAGCGCGAGCAGCAGATCCCGCTGTTCCACGCCGACGATGGCACCGGCATCCCGCCGCTGGCGCTGCTGGACGATCCCAAGCCGCAGCCCAAGGGCTACGACGCGCAGACGCTGGAAACGCTGTCGCGGCAGATCGAATTCAAGCTCAAGGATTTCCGCATCGATGCCGAGGTGGTCGGCGCCTATCCGGGCCCGGTGATCACCCGCTTCGAGGTGCAGCCGGCGCCGGGCGTGAAGGTCAGCCAGATTTCCTCGCTGGACAAGGACATCGCCCGCGGCCTGTCGGTGAAGTCGGTGCGTGTGGTGGACGTGATCCCGGGCAAGTCGGTGATCGGCCTGGAAACGCCTAACACCCACCGCGAGATGATCTACCTCAGCGAGCTGCTGCGGTCGAAGGAATACGACAAGGCCGGCAGCCCGCTGACGCTGGCGCTGGGCAAGGACATCGCCGGGAAACCCATCGTCGCTGATCTCGCGCGCATGCCGCACCTGCTGGTGGCCGGCACCACCGGTTCGGGCAAGTCGGTGGCGGTCAACGCCATGGTGCTGTCGCTGCTCTACAAGGCCTCCGCCAAGGACGTGCGGATGCTGATGATCGACCCGAAGATGCTGGAGCTGTCGGTCTACCAGGGCATCCCGCACCTGCTGGCGCCGGTGGTCACAGACATGAAGGAGGCCGCCAACGGCCTGCGCTGGTGCGTGGCGGAGATGGAGCGCCGCTACAAGCTGATGAGCGCGGTGGGCGTGCGCAACCTGGCCG
>JAYSEL010000002.1:0-246361 GCA_041913885.1 Thermomonas sp.
GGCGGCATGACCGGCGTGCTGCTGGCGGTGCCGCCGGCCGACTTCGTGCTGCACAACTCGCTGTTCCTGATCGCCCACTTCCACAACGTGATCATCGGCGGCGTGGTGTTCGGCGTGTTCGCGGGCATGACGTTCTGGTTCCCGAAGGCGTTCGGCTTCAAGCTCGATCCGTTCTGGGGCAAGATCTCGTTCTGGTTCTGGTTCCTCGGCTACTGGCTCGCCTTCACCCCGCTCTACGTGCTGGGCCTGATGGGCGTCACCCGCCGCATGAGCCACTTCGACGACCCCAGCCTGCAGCCGTGGTTCATCGCGGCGGCGATCGGTGCATTGCTGATCGCGGTGGGCATCGGCGCCTTCCTGGTCAACATCGTCACCAGCATCCGTCATCGCGAAAAACTGCGCGACGACAGCGGCGACCCGTGGGACGGCCGCACGCTGGAGTGGTCCACGTCCTCGCCGCCGCCGGCCTACAACTTCGCGTTCACCCCGGTGGTGCGCGACACCGATGCATGGGCCGACATGAAGCGGCACGGCTTCCGTCGCCCGGAGAGCGGCTTCCTGCCGATCCACATGCCGAAGAACACCGCCGCCGGCGTGGTGCTGGCCGCCATCAGCCTGGTGCTGGGCTTCGCCCTGGTCTGGCACATCTGGTGGCTGGCGATCGCCAGCTTCGTGGCGCTGGTGGTGGCCACGATCATCCACACCTTCAACTACCAGCGCGACTACCACATCCCGGCCGCCGAGGTGGCCGCGACCGAAGCCGCGCGCACCCAGCAACTGGCCTCCGCCCATGTCTGACGCCATCCCCCTGCCCGCGACCGGCCGCCCGGCCGACCCCACCGCGGCCTTCCTCGACCTGAAGGGCCACCACCATCCGGAGAACGGCTCGCTGCTGGGCTTCTGGATCTACCTGATGAGCGACCTGCTCATCTTCGCCTGCCTGTTCGCCACCTTCGGCGTGCTGGGCCGCAGCTATGCCGCCGGCCCGTCCGGCGCCGAGCTGTTCGACCTGAAGCTGGTAGCGGTCAACACCGCCCTGCTGCTGTTCTCCTCGCTGACCTACGGGCTGGCGATGATCGCCATGCAGGCCGGCAGCAAGCGCGGCGTGCTGGGCTGGCTGGCGGTCACCGGCCTGCTGGGCGCGGGGTTCGTCAGCCTCGAGATCTACGAGTTCGTGCATTTGCTGCACGAAGGCGCCGGCCCACAGCGCAGCGCCTTCCTGACGTCGTTCTTCGCGCTGGTGGGCACCCACGGCCTGCACGTCAGCTTCGGCATCCTGTGGCTGGTCACGCTGCTGGTGCAGGTGGGCCGCTTCGGGCTGACCGCCGCCAACCGGCGCCGCCTGTTCTGCCTGTCGATGTTCTGGCACTTCCTCGACCTCGTCTGGATCGGGGTGTTCACCTTCGTCTACCTCATGGGCACGCTGTGATGCACCAGCCTCCTGCTTCCGCCGACGCGCATTCCGCCGACCACGACGCCGGACACCACCACGACCACGCGCATGGCGCGCAGGTCCACTTCAGCCTGCGCGGCTACCTGGTCGGGTTCGTGCTGTCGGTGGTCCTGACCGCCATCCCATTCTGGCTGGTGATGGCGAAGGTGCTGCCCAGCGCCACCGTGACCGGCATCGTGCTGGTGGGGTTCGCGGTGGCCCAGATCCTGGTGCACATGGTGTACTTCCTGCACCTCGACGCCCGCTCCGAGGGCGGCTGGAACCTGCTGTCGATCCTGTTCACGGTGATCTTGGTGATCATCCTGCTGGCCGGCACCTTGTGGGTGATGCACCACATGAACGCGAACATGATGCCGATGACGCCGCACGACGCGCGCATGGTGGACTGAGCCGCGGCCCATGGACCGGCGCGGCGCGGTGCGGGGCATGTTGCTGGCGGCGCTGGCCTTGGCCGCGGCGGGGTTCGTCGCGCTGGGCGTCTGGCAGGTCCAGCGGCTGCACTGGAAGCGGGCGCTGATCGCGCGGGTGGACGGCCGCATCCATGCCCCCGTGCAGCCGCCACCGCCGCCGGCCAGTTGGCCCGGCGTGAGCGCGGCGCGCGATGAGTACCGGCACGTCATCCTCCGCGGGCGCTACCTGGCCGGACGCCAGACGCGGGTGCAGGCGCTGACCGAACTGGGCGCCGGCGACTGGGTACTGGAACCGCTGCTGACCGCCGATGGTCCCGTGCTGGTGAACCGCGGCTTCGTGCCCGACGGCGCGCGCCCGGCGCCGCCGCCGGCCGGCCCGGTCACGGTGACCGGCCTGCTGCGGATCAGCGAACCCGGCGGCGGTTTCCTGCGCCGCAACCAGCCCGCGCAGGACCGCTGGTACTCGCGCGACGTCGCCGCCATCGCCCGCGCCCGCGGGCTGGCCGGCGCGGCGCCGTATTTCGTGGATGCCGCGGCCGATGGCGCCGCCGGTTGGCCGCGCGCCGGCCTGACCGTGGTGCGGTTCCGCAACCAGCACCTGCAGTACGCACTGACCTGGTTCGGGCTGGCCGCGCTGACCCTGTGGGCAGGCTGGCGGCTGCTGTCGGACGAACGCCGGATGCGGCACCATGGGCACGATGCCGACTTCCCCCCGCCCCCCGACCGGCATGGCTGACGGCGCCTTCGACGCCGGCTTCGGCTGGCAGCGCACCGCCCGCGGCAAGAACATGCAGCAGCTGGTGCTGCTGCGCTGGATCGCGGTGGCGGGCCAGCTGCTGGCCATCGTGGTGGTGCACGCGGGCATGGGTATCCGCCTGCCGCTGCTGCCGATGCTGCTGGTGCTGGCCGGGCTCTGCGTGTTCAACGTGCTGGGCCCCGCCTACTGGCGGCGGCGGCCGCGCGTCACCGACCGCCATCTGCTGCTGGGGCTGCTGGTGGACGTGGGCGCGCTCACTGCCCTGCTCTACCTGGCCGGTGGCATCGCCAACCCCTTCGTCTTCCTCTACGTGCTGCAGGTGGTGCTGGCCGCGGTGCTGCTGCGCCCGCGGTCGCGCTGGCTGGTGGTGGCGCTGACCACCGGCTGCGTCGTCGCGTTGGCCGTGGTGCCGGGCCCGGTGGAACTGCCGGCGGACCCCGCGGCCGGCCTGGCCGACCGCTACGTGGAGGGTCTGCTGCTTTGTTTCGTGCTGGTCGCCACCCTGCTGGTGGTCTTCATCGGCCGCATCGGCGAGATCCTGCGCGCCCGCGATGCCCGCCTCGCCGCGCTGCGCCAGCGCGCCGCCGAGGAGGAGCACATCGTGCGGATGGGCCTGCTGGCCTCCGGCGCCGCCCACGAACTGGGCACGCCGCTGTCCACGCTGGCGGTGATCCTGGGCGACTGGCAGCACCTGCCGCATTTCACCTCCGACCCGGAGCTGCTGCAGGACGTGGCCGAGATGCAGGCGCAGGTGCTGCGCTGCAAGGCGATCGTCGGCGGCATTCTGCAATCGGCCGGCGAGGTGCGCGGCGAGGCGCCGCACGTCACCACCGCGCGCGCCCTGGTCGACGGCATGGCCGCGGAGTGGCAGCGCAGCCGGGCAATGCCCGGATTGCGCTTCGTGAACAGCATCCACGGCGACATGGCTATCGTCGCCGACGTCGGCCTGCGGCAAATGCTGTTCAACATCCTCGACAACGCCCAGGAAGCCTCGCCCGGCGAGGTAGCGCTGGACGCGCGCGTCGAGGCCGACCAGCTGGTGCTGGCGGTACAGGACGGCGGCCCCGGCTTCGACCCGGGCATGCTGGAACGGCTGGGCACCCCGTACCGCTCCAGCAAGGGCGCGCCCGGGCGCGGGCTCGGGCTGTTTCTCTCCGTTAACGTGGCGCGCACGCTGGGCGGTACCATTGCGGCACGCAATCGGCCGGAAGGCGGCGCGGCGGTCACCGTGCGGATCCCGCTGCAGGCCCTGGCCCCCTACGACCCCGAGGCTCCTTCAGACCCGCCATGATGGGCAACGCCCGCCGCCTGCTGCTGATCGAGGACGACGCCGCGTTCGCGCGGACGTTGGCGCGTTCGTTCGAGCGCCGCGGGTACGCGGTGCACGTGCTGCCCGGGCTGGAAGCCCTACAGGCCGCCTTGGACGCCGGCGAATCCGCGACCCACGCGGTGGTGGACCTGAAGCTGGCCGGTGGTGCGTCCGGGCTGGCCTGCGTGAAGGCCCTGCACGCGCACGACCCCGACCTCCTGATCGTAGTGCTGACCGGCTATGCCAGCATCGCCACCGCGGTAGAAGCGATCAAGCTGGGCGCCTGCCACTACCTCGCCAAGCCGTCCAACACCGACGACATCGAAGCCGCGTTCGCCCGCGCCGGCAGCGGTGGCGATGCCGAGGTGGAACTGGTGGGCCGCCAGACCTCGATCAAGACGCTGGAGTGGGAACACATCCACGAGGCCCTGGCCGCGGCGGACTTCAACATCTCCGAGGCGGCGCGCCAATTGGGCATGCACCGCCGCACGCTGGCGCGCAAGCTGGAAAAGCGGCGGGTCAAGTAAGGCCCGGAAACGCGAAGGCCGCCGCCCCGGGGGCGACGGCCTGGCGATGGTGCTCCGGCGCGGGTCGATCAGGCCTTGCGGGCCAGCATCAGCTTCTTGATCTCGGCGATCGCCTTGGCCGGATTCAGGCCCTTCGGGCAGGTCCGCGCGCAGTTCATGATGGTGTGGCAGCGGTAGAGCTTGAACGGATCCTCGAGGTCGTCCAGGCGCGCCCCGGTGTCCTCGTCGCGGCTGTCCACGATCCAGCGGTAGGCCTGCAGCAGGATCGCCGGGCCCAGATAGCGCTCGCCGTTCCACCAGTAGCTGGGGCAGGACGTGCTGCAGCAGGCGCACAGGATGCACTCGTACAGGCCGTCCAGCTTGGCGCGGTCTTCCTTGCTCTGCAGGCGCTCGCGGTCCGACGGGGCCGGGGTCTGCGTGCGCAGCCACGGGCGGACGCTGGCGTACTGGGCGTAGAAGTGGGTCAGGTCCGGCACCAGGTCCTTCACCACCGGCATGTGCGGCAGCGGATAGATCGGCACGTCGCCCTTGCCGCCGCCGCAGTCCCCGACGGCCTTGGTGCAGGCCAGGGTGTTGGTCCCGTCGATGTTCATCGCGCAGGAGCCACAGATGCCCTCGCGGCAGGAGCGCCGGAAGGTCAGGGTCGGGTCGATCTCGTTCTTGATCTTGATGAGGGCGTCCAGGACCATCGGCCCGCACTGCGCCATGTCCACCTCGTAGGTGTCCACGCGCGGGTTCATGCCGTCGTCCGGGCTCCAGCGGTAGACCTTGAAGGTGCGCGGCTGCTTGGCGCCCTTCGCCGGGAAGTGCTTGCCCTTCTGGATCTTGGAGTTCTTCGGGAGGGTGAATTCGGCCATTGCTCAGTCTCCCGGATCAGTAGACGCGCTTCTTCGGCGGCACGACATCCACGTCGCCGCTGAGCGTGTACATGTGCACCGGGCGGTAGTCGATGCGGGTGTTGCCCGCCTCGTCGGCCCAGCAGATGGTGTGCTTGTGCCAGTTGTCGTCGTCGCGTTCCGGGAAGTCCTCGCGGGCATGCGCGCCGCGCGACTCCTTGCGGTTCTCGGCGGAAACGATCGTGGTCAACGCCTGGCCCAGCAGGTTCTGCAGTTCCAGCGTCTCGATCAGGTCCGAATTCCACACCAGCGAACGGTCGGCCACCTTCACGTCGGCGAAGCTGTCGTGGATCTGGCGGATCGACTTGACGCCTTCGGCCAGGGTTTCGCCGGTGCGGAACACCGCGGCGTCGCGCTGCATGGCGCGCTGCATGTTCATGCGGATCTGCGCGGTCGGGGTGTCGCCGTGCGCGTTGCGCAGCTTGTCCAGGTTGGCCAGTGCCTTGTCGCAGGCGTCGCTCGCGAGCGGCTTGTGCGGCGCGCCCGGCTTGATGGTCTCGGCGCAGCGGTTGGCCACCGCGCGACCGAACACCACCAGGTCCAGCAGCGAGTTGGAGCCGAGGCGGTTGGCACCGTGCACCGACACGCAGGCGGCCTCGCCGATGGCGTACAGGCCCGGCACCACCGCGTCGGGGTCGCCGTTCTTCAGCTGCACCACTTCGCCGTGGTAGTTGGTGGGGATGCCGCCCATGTTGTAGTGCACGGTCGGGATCACCGGGATCGGCTGCTTCTCCACGTCCACGCCGGCGAAGATCCGCGCGCTCTCGGCGATGCCGGGCAGCTTCTCGTGGATGTCCTTCGGGTCGAGGTGGGTCAGGTCGAGGAAGATGTGGTCCTTGTGCTCGCCCACGCCGCGGCCTTCGCGGATCTCGATGGTCATCGAGCGCGACACCACGTCGCGCGAGGCCAGGTCCTTGGCGTTCGGCGCGTAGCGCTCCATGAAGCGCTCGCCGTTGCTGTTTCGCAGGATGCCGCCTTCGCCGCGCACGCCCTCGGTGATCAGGCAGCCGGCACCGTAGATGCCGGTCGGGTGGAACTGCACGAACTCCATGTCCTGCAGGCCCAGCCCGGCGCGCAGCGCCATGCCGCCGCCGTCGCCGGTGCAGGTGTGCGCCGAGGTGGCGGAGAAGTAGGCGCGGCCGTAGCCGCCGGTGGCCAGCACCACGCCCTGGGCGCGGAACAGGTGCAGCGTGCCCTCGGCCATGTCCAGCGCGAGCACGCCGCGGCAAGCGCCTTCCTCGTCCATGATCAGGTCGAGCGCGAAGTACTCGATGAAGAAGCGCGCGTCGTGCGCCAGCGCCTGCTGGTAGAGCGTGTGCAGGATGGCGTGGCCGGTGCGGTCGGCGGCGGCGCAGGTGCGCTGGGCGATGCCCTTGCCGTAGTGCGTGGTCATGCCGCCGAACGGGCGCTGGTAGATCTTGCCCTCCTCGGTGCGGCTGAACGGCACGCCCTGGTGTTCCAGCTCGATGATCGCCGGGATGGCCTCGCGGCACATGTACTCGATGGCGTCCTGGTCACCCAGCCAATCCGAGCCCTTGATGGTGTCGTAGAAGTGGAAGCGCCAGTCGTCCTCGCCCATGTTGCCCAGCGCGGCGGAGATGCCGCCCTGCGCCGCCACCGTGTGGCTGCGGGTGGGGAAGACCTTGCTGATGCACGCGGTCTGCAGGCCCTTCTGGGCCAGGCCGAACGTGGCGCGCAGGCCGGCGCCGCCGGCGCCGACCACGATCATGTCGAAGGTGTGTTCCTGGATCTTGTAGGCAGACATCGGAGATCAGCTCCCGAGCGCGATGCGCAGCACCGCCAGCACGCCGGCAATGGCCGCCAGGGCGCAGACGAAAAGGATGGCCAGCTGGGCCAGCGTGGCCGACAGCGGCGTGTGGACGTAGTCCTCCACGATCACCTGCAGGCCGAGGCGTGCGTGCCAGAACATGCCGATCAGGAACGCGACCAGCACCGTGGCGTTGATCGGATCGGCCACCAGGCCGTGCACCACGGCGTAATCGCCGCTACGCAGGGTCAGCAGCATGCCCAGCAGCCACAGCCCCGACAGGCCGGTGGCGATGGCGGTGACACGCTGCCAGATGAAATGGTGGGTGCCGTCCTTCGCGGACCCCAAGCCGCGCGCGCGCTTCAGCGGCGTGCGCAGGTCGTTCGTCTTGCCGTTCATGCCTGCCCCCAGTGCGACAGCACGATGCCCCAACCGATGGCGGTGAGGACCACGCTGCCGATGATCGAAATCCAGCTGCTGCGGACGAAGTCCGGCACCGCGAAGCCCAGCCCGCCGTCCTGCAGCAGGTGGCGGATGCCGTTGATCAGGTGGTACGCCAGCGCCCAGCTGAAGCCCAGCAGCAGCAGCTTGCCCAGCGGGCCGGCCAGGCAGTCCGCGAACGCGGCCCAGCGCTGCGGGCCACCGGCCAGCGCGAGCAGGCCGTAGACGAACGCCAGCGCGCCGATCGCGAGGATCGTGCCGGTGATGCGATGGAGGATGGAGGACGCCATCTGGACCTGCCAGCGATAGACCTGCAGGTGCGGCGACAACGGGCGTTCGCGGACGCGTGGTTCGGAAGCAGCCATGATCGGTGCGTTCTCCGGGAGGGGCGGTCGAGACCGCGTGGCGAAGGATCAGAAGTCGATGCAGCGACCGTTCTTTTCCCAGTCCCCGTAGCGCGTGGGGTCCGGGCCGTCGCGACCGCCGATTTCCGTACGCGCGGGCGGCGCGTTTGGATCCGGCGACGGCGCCCCTGCCGGTGCGGGCGCGGTGGGCGCGGGCTCCGGAGCAAGCGGGGTTTGGCCTATGATCGATGCATTCACGACCCTGCAAGTTTACGTCCGCAAGCCGATGCACGACAAGCCGCAAGCCGCGCCAGCCCACGAATTCGCCCTGCCCGGCCATGCGGTCCTGGCCGTCTCCGGACGCGATGCGCTGGCGTTCGCGCAGGCGCAATTCATGAACGACGTCACGGTGCTGGCGGATGGCCAGTGGCAGTGGAACGGCTGGCTGACCCCGAAAGGCCGCGTCATCGCGCTGTTCGCGCTGCTCCGGCTCGACGCGGAGACGCTGTGGCTGGTGCTGCTGCCCGAGGCCGACGCCGCGGCATTGGCGGCACGGCTGCAACGCTTCGTTTTCCGCAGCAAGGTCACGCTGGCCCCGCAGGCCCTGCCGGTGGCGGGCTGCTTCGCCGCGGCGCCCGCCGCAGGCGCGCAGGCCGGTCGACTGGACGAGGGCCGTCTTGCGCTGGATGTCGGCGGCGATGGCGGTCCGCGCACGCTGCTGCTGGGCGGCAACCCGGCACCGGCCGATCCGCAGGCGGAGGCGGCCTGGTCCCGCGCCGACCTGGCCCACGGCCTGCCATGGCTGCCGGCCGCGCAGACCGAGCAGTGGACGCCGCAGCAGCTCTCGCTGGACCGGCTGGCCGCCTTCAGCGTGAAGAAAGGCTGCTATCCGGGGCAGGAGATCGTGGCGCGGACCCATTTCCTGGGGCAGACCAAGCGCGGGCTGGCGCTGCTGGAGGGCGACGTGCCGCTGGCCGCTGGCGCCGAGCTGCGCCGCGACGACCAGCTGCTCGGCAGCGTGGTCAGCAGCGCGGGGACGCTGGCGCTGGCAGTGCTGCCGCTGGACCACGGCGACGGCTTCCAGGGCCCAGGCGGTACGCCGCTGCGCGCGCAGGCGCTGCTGGCCGGCCTGGCGCGCTGAGGGACAGGCCGCACGACTTGCGGCTATCGTGGGAACAGGCGGGCGGCGTCATCGCGATGCACGCCGACGAAGACGGCGCTGGGGGGCACCGCATGGCAAGGCTGCAAACGGACGTGGTGGTCATCGGCGGCGGCCTCGCCGGCATCGTCACCGCGCTGGAAGCCCTGCGCGGTGGCCAGCGCGTGGTATTGGTGGACCGCGACACGCCGGAGCGCTTCGGCGGGCTGGCGCTGTGGGCGTTCGGCGGCATGGCGCTGGTGGGCACGCCGCTGCAGGCGCGCAAGAAGATCGCCGACTCGCCCGAACGCGCGTTCGCCGACTGGATGCGCTTCGGCGAACTCGACCCGTCCGATGCCCACGCCACGGCCTGGGCCCGCCGTTACGTCGAGCGTTCGCGCCCCGACGTGCACGACTGGCTCCAGGCGCACGGCATCACGTTCATGCCGGCGGTGAACTGGGTGGAGCGCGGGCGCGACGGCGACGGCAACTCCGTGCCGCGCTACCACGTGGTCTGGGGGACATCGCGCGAACTCGCCCGACGGATGATCGCGGCGCTGCGCGAGGCCGGCGCGAACGGAAACCTCACCCTGCTGCATCGCCATCGCGCCAGCGCGCTGGAGACCACCGACGGCCGCATGGCCGGCGTGCTGGCCGTCGATGAGGGCACCGGCAGGGAAACCCGCATCGACGCGCCTGTCGTGGTGCTGGCCACCGGCGGCCTCAACGGCGGCCACGCCGAAACGCGCCGCAACTGGCCGGCGGACCGTCCGCGCCCGGTGACCATGCTCAACGGCGCGCACCCGTTCGCCGACGGCGCCATGCACCACGCCGCCGAAACGCTGGGCGGGCAGATCGTCCGCGCCGGCGAGATGTGGAACTACGCCGCCGGCTTCCCGCATCCGTTCCCGCACTTCGAGGGCCACGGGCTGTCCGCGATCCCCTGCAAGTCGGCGCTGTGGCTGGACCACACCGGCCGGCGCATCGGCCCGGAGCCGCTGGTGACCGGCTTCGACACGCACTGGCTGTGCCAGCGGGTGGCCGAGCAGGAACGACCGTGGACCTGGCACCTGCTCAACTGGCGCATCGCCGCCAAGGAATTCGCGATCTCCGGCGCCGAGCACAACCCGCGCATCCGCGACAAGCAGTTCCTGCGCTTCCTCAAGGAGACGCTGCTGGGCAATCATCGGCTGGTGCGGCAGATGCAGTCCGAAAGCCCCCACTTCCTGGTCGATGACACCTTGGCCGGGCTGGCGGACCGGATGAACGCGCTGACCTGCTCGCACGACATCGACCCGGCCACGCTGCAGGCCACCGCCGACGCCTTCGACGCGCACTTCGCGCCGGGCGCGAACCCCCAAGACGACCTGCAGGTCCGCCGCATCCTGCACGCGCGCCAGTGGGGCCCGGACCGCCTGCGCACCTGCAAGCCCGCGCCGTTGCAGCAACCGGGTGCCGGGCCGTACATCGCCATCCACATGCAGCTGATCACCCGCAAGAGCCTGGGCGGGCTGCGCACCGACCTGCACAGCCGCGTGCTGGACGCGGACGGAGCGCCGATCCCGGGGCTGTACTGCGTGGGCGAGGCCGCCGGCTTCGGCGGCGGCGGCGCCTGCGGCAAGCGTTCGCTGGAGGGCACCTTCCTGCCCGGCTGCATCCTCACCGCGCGCGCCGCCGCGCATGCCCTCGTGACCGGAGCCTGAGCCATGAACGGCGCACATGCCCTGATGAAGACCCTGGCCGACGCCGGCATCGAGGTCTGCTTCTCCAACCCCGGCACCAGCGAGATGCACTTCGTCGCCGCGCTCGACGCCGAACCGCGCATGCGCGCGGTGCTGGCACTGTTCGAGGGCGTGGCCACCGGTGCCGCCGACGGCTATGCGCGGATGGCCGGCAAACCGGCCGCCACCCTGCTGCACCTGGGCTGCGGGCTGGGCAACGGCCTCGCCAACCTGCACAACGCGCGCAAGGGCAAGGTGCCGGTGGTCAACATCGTCGGCGACCACGCCACCCACCACGTGCGGTTCGACGCCCAGCTGCAGTCCGACATCGAGACCGTGGCGCGCAACGTGTCGCCCGGCTTCGTGCGCACCTCGCAGAGCACGGCGACGCTGTGCAGCGATGCGGTGGACGCGATCCGCGCGGCACGCGGCCTGCCCGGCCAGGTGGCGACCCTGATCCTGCCGGCCGACGTCAGCTGGGGCGACGGCGGCATGCCCTGCCCACCCCCGCCGCCGTCCGCCCCATCGCCGGCGGACGACGCCACCGTGGCCGCGATTGCGGGCGCCCTCCGCGGCGGCGGCAAGGCCGCGCTGCTGCTGGGCGGCCATGCGCTGCGCGAACCGGCGCTGCTGGCCGCCGCGCGCATCGCCGCGCAGTGCGGCGTGAAACTGTTCTGCGAGGTGTTCCCGACCCGGCTGGAACGCGGCGCCGGCCTGCCGGCGGTGGAACGCATCGCCTACCTGGCGGAACTGGCGACGCTGCAGTTGACCGGCATCGAGCACCTGATCCTGGTGGATGCCAAATCGCCGGTGTCGTTCTTCGCCTATCCCGGCAAGGCCAGCGACCTCGTGCCCGAAGGCTGCACCGTGCATGCGCTGGCGACGCCGGCGCAGGACGCCACCGCGAGTCTCGAGAAGCTCGCCGCCGCGCTGGGCGCCACACAGGCCGCATCCACGCTGCAGCCTGCCGCGCGCCCGTCGCGCCCGCGCGGCCGGCTCACCGCCGCCAAGGTCTGCAAGGCCGTCGGCCACCTGCTGCCGGAACGCGCCATCGTCATCGACGAAGCCATCACGTCCGGCCTGCTGCTCGGCACGATGACCGCCGGCGGCCCGCGCCATGACCTGCTCACCCTCACCGGCGGCGCGATCGGCCAGGCCCTGCCGAACGCAGTGGGAGCGGCCATCGCCTGCCCGGACCGCCCGGTCCTCGCGCTGGTGGGCGACGGCAGCGCGATGTACACGCTGCAAGCGCTGTGGACGATGGCGCGCGAGCGCCTCGACGTCACCACGATCCTCTTCAACAACGCCAGCTACTCGGTGCTCAACGTCGAACTGGAGCGCGTGGGCGCCGACGCCGCACCGGGACCCAAGGCCCGCTCGCAGCTCGACCTGCACGGCCCGGTGCTGGACTTCTGCCGGCTGGCGCAGGGCATGGGCGTGCACGCCGCCCGCGCGGACACGGCGGAGGCGTTCTGCAAGGCACTGGAGTACGCGCTGGCGCACCCAGGCCCACACCTCATCGAGGCCGTGGTGCCGGAGTCGCTGGGCGGCGCCAAGCGCCGCGTGCTGCCGTGGCTGCTGCGTTCGCTGCCGAACCTGCCGCTGCCAGTGGCGCGGACGCTGAAGCGCAAGATCGCGCCCTGACCCGGCCGGCACCGTCACGCGCGGCCGCCGGCCGCACGCCGGGGATTACAGCGTGGCCGCCGCCGCGACGATGTCCTCATCCTTGGGAATGACCAGGAACGCCGCGCCGGCCAGCGGCGTGTAGGTGTCCGCGCCGACGACGCGGCGGATCGGCTTGCCGCCAAAGCCGGCTTCGGTGATCGCGGTGACCACGCCCTCGCCGATACCGGCGCTGAAGCGGCCCTCATCCACCACCAGGATGCGGTCGCACTCTCCGGCATGCTTCGCGATGGCCGCGTGGTTCAGCGGCACCAGCCAACGCAGGTCGACCACGCGCACCTTCCAGCCGTGCTGCTGTTCGATCTGGCGCGCCGCGCGCAGGCTCATCGGCATGCCGTTGCCGAAGCTGAAGATCACGCAGTCGGTGGCATCCGCGTTGTAGACGCGCTCCTCGCCCAGCACCAGCGCCTGGTCGGGCGCCGGGTACTCGGTCAACCACTGGCCGTCCCCCGCTTCGTACAGGTCCTTGGTCATGTACAGCGCGATGGGTTCGAGGAAGGCGGTCACGCGACCGTCCACCTTCGCCAGCGCCGCCAGCGTGCGCAGCATCATCGCGGCGTCGTCGCCGCGCGACGGGCAACCGACCACCAGGCCCGGGATGTCGCGCAGCGCGGTCACCGAGTTGTCGTTGTGGAAGTGCCCGCCGAAGCCGCGCTGGTAGCCCAGGCCGGCGATGCGCACCACCATCGGGTTGCGGAACTGGTCGTCACTGAAGAACTGCAGCGAGCAGGCCTCGCCGCGCAGCTGGTCGATGGCGTTGTGCAGATAGGCCAGGTACTGGATCTCGGGGATCGGCAGCATGCCCATGTTGGCGAAGCCCTGCGCCATGCCCAGGATCATGGTCTCGTCCAGCAGCGTGTTGAACACGCGGCGGTTGCCGAACGCCTTGTGCAGGCCCTTGGTGACCGTGTAAACGCCGCCCTTCTGCGCCACGTCCTCGCCGAACAGCAGCGTTTCCGGGTACTTGGCGAACAGATCGTGCAGGGCCTGGTTGATCTGGATGGCGAGGTGCTTCGGCACCTGCTTCTCGGGCAGCTTGTCCTCGCCGCCGAACGCCTTGACGCGGGCCTCATGCGACGGCGCGCGGGTGGCCTCGGCCTGCACCTTGTCCGGCGTGTACGGGGCCAGCGGGCGCATCACGTGCGCCAGCGTCTCGATGCGCGGGCGGCTGTCGGCGTCCTCGGCGGCGGCGAAGCACTTGCGACGGGTGTCCTCGTACAGCGCGAGGATCTCCTCCTTCGTCATCGCCCCGGACTCCAGCGCGATCGCAGCCGAGCGCAGCAGCGGATCACCCGCCTCCACCGCGCACAGCTCCTCGATGCTGCGCCATTCGATCTCGAAGTCGGTGCCGGCGTGGCCCATGATGCGCTGGGTGCGCAGGTGCAGGAAGGTCGGCCGGCGGGTACGGCGGCAATGCTCCACCGCGCGCAGGACGTCGCCGTAGCCACTGGCCAGGTCCAGGCCGTCGGCGAAGAAGTAGTCGAGGTCGGGGCGGTTGCGGAAGCTTTCGCCGATCCAGCCCGTCGGCGTCTTCACCGAGATGCCGATGCCGTTGTCCTCGCAGACGTACAACACCGGCGCCGGCAGCTTCTGGTAAGCCGTCCAGCTGGCCGCGTTGAACGCGGTCTGCGCGGTGGCGTGGTTGGCGGAGGCGTCGCCGAACGAGCAGATCGCGATGGAATCGTCCGGGATCGGCAGGCCCACGCCGAGGCGCTTGCCGGCCTCGATCGCCACCGCGGTACCCAGTGCCTTCGGCAGGTGCGAGGCGATGGTCGAGGTCTGCGGCAGCACCCACAAGGGCTTGCTGCCCCAGACCTTGTGGCGGCCGCCGCTGGCGGGATCTTCCGCGCTGGCGGCGAAGCTCAGCGCCGAATCCATGATCGGATCCATGCCCGGCAGCTTGCGGAAGCGCTCGGCCATGAAGCCGCCGCTGCGGTAGTGCAGGAATGCCGGATCGGTGTGGCGCGCGGCGCGTGCGACCATCGCGTTGCCTTCGTGGCCACTCGAGCCGATGGTGTAGAAGACCTTGTTCTGCACGCGCAGCACGCGCGCCATCAGGTCCAGGTGGCGGCTGATCAACTGCGACTCGAACAGCTCGCGGAAGCCGCGGGCATCCAGCGCGCTGCCGTCGAGGATCGCCTCGTCCGGCGCCGGCCTGTGCTGGGCGTGCCCGTTCCAGCCGCGCACGAACTCCTGGAAATTGACGTCGCAGATCTCGGCGCGGTTGAGGCCCTTCATGCGGGCCGGGATGGGATTGGGGACGGTGGCGAACATGCGGGTCTCCCCTCCCCGCCGCGGCGGGAAGGTCGATGGG
Source organism: Thermomonas sp. (assembly GCA_041913885.1). Taxonomy (GTDB): domain Bacteria; phylum Pseudomonadota; class Gammaproteobacteria; order Xanthomonadales; family Xanthomonadaceae; genus Thermomonas. Next base: position 14,762 of record JAYSEL010000002.1, read on the forward strand.
ATGGAAAGTCAGGTGGACTGGTCGATGCGCGCCTGCGCCTCGGCATCCGGCGCCGGCAGCGGGACGAAGCCCGGCGTGGCCGCTACGCGGGCCAGCCAGTCGCGCACCGCCGGGTAGGCGTCGAGCGCGATGCCGCCGTGCGGGGCGACGCCGGTGTAGGCGAACAGGGCGATGTCGGCGATGCCGTAATCGTCGCCGGTGAACCACGGCGTGGACGCGAGGTGCCGCTCCATCACCGCCAGCGCCGCATGCCCGCACTGGCGCAGCACCGGCAACCCGGCGCGACGCGGCGAATCCAGCGGCGTCCAGCCGCAGATGAAGCGGGCCACGGCGATGTAGGGCTCGTGGCTGTACTGCTCGAAGAACATCCACGACAGCGCCTGCGCCCGCTGCCACGGGTCGGCCGGCAGCAGGTCGCTGCCTTCCGCCAGCCAGCACAGGATGGCGTTCGATTCGACGAGGATGCGCCCGTCGTCGCGCTCGAGCATCGGCACCTTGCCGTTGGGGTTCTTGGCCAGGTACTCCGGCGTGCGCGTCTGGCCGCGGGCGCTGTCGGTCTCGACCCAGCGGTAATCGCGGCCTTCCTGCCGCCCCAGCTGGGCCAGCAGCAGGCGCACCTTGTGGCAGTTCCCGGACGGCGAGAAACCGTGGACGCGCATCATGCGAAGCGCGTCCGGTTGGCCGCCCACTCCGCGCGGGTCTGGCCCCAGGCATCGGAGGGCGCGGATTCGTAGGGCGCCGGCAACACCACCGGGCCGCGGTTGCACGACCCCAGCCGGCGGGCCAGCGCCTGCGAGGCCGCGTTGGCCGGATCGATGCAGTGGATGATGTCGTCCCAGCCCAGCTGCGCGAACGCCCAGTCGATGGCGGCCACGGCCGCTTCGGTGGCGTAGCCGCGACCCCACGCATCCGGGTGGAAGGTCCAGCCGACTTCGTTGCCCGGCCAACCGTCCGGCTTCCACGGCCCCACTTGGCCCAACCAGCGCCCGGTCGTCTTGTCGACGACCGAGAACATCGCGAAGCCCTGCACGGCCCAGGCCCCGGGCATCTGCAGGAAGCGGCGCCAGGCCGCCGCGCGCGGCAACGCACCGCCGATGTAGCGGGTCGTCGCCTCGTCGGCCAGGGCCTCGGCGTAGCGGTCGAAGTCAGCCGCCTGCGGCACCCGCAGCCGCAGGCGCGCGGTTTCGAGGACGGGCCCGGACATGCCGGCAGCTCCGGATCAGAACGCGTTGATGCCGGTCAGCTCACGGCCCACCACCAGCTGGTGCACCGTCTCGGTGCCCTCGTAGGTGATGACCGACTCGAGATTCAGCGCGTGGCGGATCGGGCAGTGCTCGGTGGTGATGCCGGCGCCGCCCAGCAGGTCGCGCGCCTCGCGGGCGATGTCGATCGCCATGCGTACGTTGTTCCACTTGGCCAGCGAGACCTGGGTGGGCTGCATGGTACCGGCGTCCTTCAGGCGCCCCAGCTGCAGGGACAGCAGCTGCGCCATCGTGATGCGGCGCGCCATGTCGGCCAGCTTCAGCTGCACGGCCTGGGTCGCGGCCACCGGGCGGCCGAACAGGATGCGCTCCTTGGTGTACCGCAGCGCCTCGTCCAGGCAGGCGACGGCGGCACCGATGGGCCCCCAGGTGATGCCGTAGCGGGCCTGCGTGAGGCAGCCCAGCGGGCCCTTCAGGCCCTTCACGTTCGGCAGGCGGCTGGAATCCGGCACGCGCACGTTGTCGAAGAACAGCGCGCTGGTCACCGAGGCACGCAGGCTCATCTTGTGCTTGACCTCCTGCGCCGTGAAGCCGGGCATGCCCTTCTCGACGAGGAAGCCCTGGATGCCGTCGTCGGTCATCGCCCAGACGATGGCGATGTCGGCGAGGTTGCCGTTGGTGATCCACATCTTGGAGCCGTTGATCACCCAGTCGTCGCCGTCGCGCTTGGCGTGGGTCTTCATGTTGGCCGGATCCGAGCCGCCGTGCGGTTCGGTCAGGCCGAAGCAGCCGATGACCTTGCCCGCGGCCATGTCGGGCAGCCAGCGCTGGCGCTGCTCCTCGCTGCCGTAGGCGTAGATGGGATACATGCACAGCGAGCTCTGCACCGACACGAAGCTGCGGATGCCGGAATCACCGCGCTCCAGCTCCTGGCAGATCAGGCCGTAGCTGACCGAGTTCAGGCCGGCGCAACCGTACTGCTCCGGCAGGGACGAGCCCAGCAGGCCCAGCTCGGCGATCTCGGGCACCAGCTCCTTCGGGAAGCGCCCCTCGTCGAAGGCGTCGCCGATGATCGGCAGCACGCGTTCGTTGGTGAAGCGCGCCACGGTGTCCTGCACCGCGCGCTCTTCCTCGCTCAGCAGGGAACGGACGTCGTAGAGATCGTACGGATGCAGGGCCATGTGTTGACGGTCGAAATGGACGAACCGCCATTGTAATCGTGCAGGCCGCGCAATCGGTACGTGCGAACCGCCCAACGACGGCCGTCGGAATGCTGCGCTTTGCGCGAAAGCCGTGCGTTTCGCCCGCCGGCGCCCCGATGGCCCCACGAATGCAAGCGGGGCCGGATCGCTCCGGCCCCGCAGGGTGGTTCTGGCCGCCGATGTGTCGCCGCAACTCAGCGCTGGGTGGTGGCACCTTCGACCGCGGCGGTCTGGGTGACCACGCGACCGTCGACGACCGGCAGCTGGGTGCCCGGCTTTTCGTCCATGCGCACGGTGCGCTCCTCGCCGTTGTAGCGGTAGGTGACGTCGTAACCCACGGTCTTCTGGGCATCGCCCAGGGCGATGCGGCTGCCCGGCTTGGTCTCGGTGCGCATGCTTCCGGTGGTGCCGTCCGGATTGCGGTAGGTCACTTTCCACGCCACGGTGCGAGCGCTGGTGGAGGTGCTGTTGACGGTCTGGCACTGGCGGTCGGTGCGCTCGACCACCTTGCCGCCCTCGTGGCGACGGTCGATCTCGCGGCCGGCATAGCCGCCGGCGACCGCACCGGCCACGGTGGCCAGCTTGCGGCCGTTGCCGCCGCCGACCTGGTTGCCGACCAGGCCGCCGATCAAAGCACCGGCCACCGTGCCGCCGACGTTGCCGTCGCGCTCGGGCAGGCGCTCCTGCACGACCACGTCCTTGCAGACCTGCTGCGGCGTGGTGGTGGTGCTGGACTCGCGGATCGGCTCGCTGCCGAGCACCGTGGCGTACTGCGCCTCGCGCTCGGTGATCGGCGCGACGGCGACGACCTCGGCATAGTCCACCCGCGGCGCCGCCGGGATGCCGTTGTCCACCGGCTGGCGCTGGTCGCCATTGGCGAGCGCCTGCGGCGCGTTGGCCTGGGCATCGTGGCTGCGGCTGTTCATGTAGCCGGCGGTGGCGACGCCGCCAACCAGCAGCGCGGCAAGCGCGACGGCAAGGGTATTGTTCTTCGGCATCGGTGTTCTCCCGCGATGAAATGAGTGATGGGCCCCTGTTCCGTGACCGATTGCAGCACGGCGAATCTGAATCGCGGCCCAGCATCGTCGGCCGTGGACCGTAGGCATTCAGTTTGCTGACCGGAATGTTCAGGCGGCGTGCATGCTAGCGTTTCCGGCATGCCCAATCTCCTGATCGCCCCCCTGCTGCGCTGGCTTGGCCGGCTGAGCTTCCCCCGCCTGTTCCTGCTCAGCGCGGTGCTGTTCGTGCTGGACGTGCTGGTGCCGGACGTCATTCCGTTCGCGGACGAGTTGCTGCTGGGCCTTGGCACCCTGCTGCTGGCGCGGTGGAAGAAGCCGGCGCCCGGCAAGGCCAGGAGCGTCCCCGAAGGCGATGCCCGGCGCTGACATGCGGCTGGTCGACAGCCACAGCCATTTCGACGCGGCCGAATTCGACGCCGACCGCGCCGCCGCGCTGGCGCGCGCCCGCGCGGCGGGCGTGGTCGCACAGGTGGTACCGGCGATCGAGGCCGCCGGCTGGCCGACGCTCAAGCAGGTCTGCGCGCAGGCGCCGGGACTGCATCCCGCCTACGGGCTGCACCCGATGTTCATTGCCTCGCATCGACCGGAGCATCTGACGGCGCTGCGCGACTGGCTCGCGCGCGAGCGGCCGGTGGCGGTGGGCGAATGCGGGCTGGATTTCTTCGTCGAGGGGCTCGACCCCGAGGCCCAGCACGCCTGTTTCCTCGGCCAGCTGCGGCTGGCGCGGGACTTCGACCTGCCGGTGATCGTGCACGCCCGCCGCGCCGTGGACGCGGTGGTCGCCGCGATACGCAAGGTCGGCGGATTGCGCGGCGTGATCCACAGCTTCTCCGGCAGCCCCGAGCAGGCGGCGCAACTGCACGCGCTGGGCTTCCTGCTGGGGATCGGCGGCCCGGTCACCTATCCGCGCGCCAACCGCCTGCGCAGGCTGGTGGCGACCCTGCCGATCGAACAGCTGCTGCTGGAAACCGACAGCCCCGACCAGCCGGGCATCCGCCACCGCGGCCAGCGCAACGAGCCCGCCCATTTGCTGGACGTGCTGGACGAAGTGGCGACACTGCGCGGCATGCCGCGCGAAGCCGTGGCCGCGGCGACCACGGCCAACGCCGAACGGCTGTTCGGCATCACCGCGCACTGACCCGCGCGGCGCAGGCGATCAGCCCGGCTTCGCCGGTTTGAGCAGCACTTCGATCGCCTTGCCCACCGCCGCGAACGCGAACGCCCCGGTGACGTGCGTCGCGGCGCCCAGGCCGGCGCCGCAGTCCAGCTTCAGCGCCTCGTCCTTGCCCAGCTGCGGGCGCAGGCCGCACACGCTGCCGTCGGCCTGCGGATAGCGCACGTTCTCCAGCGAGTAGATCGCCGGCACGCCGAAATAGCGGTCGTGGTTCTTGGGGAAGTTGAACTCGCCGCGCAGCTTCTTGCGGATCAGCGACAGCATCGCGTCGTGCTCGGTGCGCGACAGGTCGCGCACCCGGATCTGGGTGACGTCGCTGCGCCCGCCGGCGGAACCGACGGTGATGATCGGCTGCTTGCGGCGGCGGCAGTACGCGATCGCCTCGACCTTGGTGCGGAAGCTGTCGCAGGCGTCCAGCACCAGGTCCACCGGCTCACCCAACAGCGCGTCCAGGTTGGACGGCGTGAGGAACTGCGGCTTCAGCTCGAGCACGATATGCGGATTGATGGCCCGGCAACGCTCGGCCATCGCCTCGATCTTGGCGCGGCCGTACTGGCCGTCCAGCGCCGGCAGCTGGCGGTTGGTGTTGGACACGCACAGGTCGTCGGCATCCACCAGGGTCAGCCGCCCCACGCCGCTGCGCGCCAGCGCTTCCACCGCCCACGAGCCCACGCCGCCGATGCCCACCACGGTGACGTGGCAGCGCGAAAGCCGCGCCAGCGCGCCGCTGCCGTACAGCCGGTCGATCCCGCCGAAACGTTCTTTCAGTGCCTGGTCCATGCCGCCAGTTTAATCGGCCGGGGCGCGCCCCTCCCTCTGCAACGCGGGCTGGCCGTGCCGAACGGCAGGACCGGAGCCACCGCGCGCCGCCTGCGACGGGGCGATCCACGCCGGGCGGTTGCCGTCCGGTGCGGCAGTTGCAAGCCGTGCTGCGCTGCGCCATGCTGCGGCCAGCGCCGTCTAGAGTTCCTGCTCCATGTCCGCGATCCGCGTCATCAAGAAGTATCCGAACCGCCGCCTCTACGACACCGAGATCTCGAGCTACATCACCATCGAGGACGTGCGCCAGCTGATCGTCGACGGCGAATCCTTCGAGGTGCGCGACGCCAAGACCGGCGAGGACCTGACCCGGCAGGTGCTGCTGCAGATCATCACCGAGCACGAACAGGACGGGCAGCCGATGCTGTCCACCCAGCTGCTGAGCCAGCTGATCCGCTTCTACGGCGACTCCCTGCAGGGCTTCATGGGCAACTACCTGGAGCGCTCCATGCAGCTGTTCCTGGAGCAGCAGCAGCAGTTCCGTTCGCAGATGGGCGGCCTGCTCGGGCAGACGCCGTGGGCGGTACTGAACCAGCTGACCGAGCGCAACATGGCGCTGTGGAAGGATTTCCAGCAGAACCTCGGCAACGGGCTGGGCAGCGCCACCGCCGCCCCGCGCGCCAAGGACAAGCCGGAACGCAAGGCGCGCTGAGCGCGCCCGCCGCTCAATCCCCGTAGAGCAGCCAGCGGCGGGCGGCGTCCTCGCCCGAGAAGGTGCGGATGGTGATGCCGCGCTCGCGGCACAGGATCTCGCCGTACTCGCTGCCGGCGATATCGTCCAGCAGCTCCACGAAGGCGATGCGGACGCTGGCCATGCCGCCCTCCACCATCACGTCGATGAGCGGGTCGATGTCCGCGGTATCGACGGTGGACAGCAGCTCCTCCAGCACCAGCAGCCGGGTGGCACCAACGGCACGGCACTCGTCCGCGAGCATGCGCCAGTAGGCCAGCGACACCTGCAGCGAATCGGTGCCATCGAACACGAACGCGCGTAGGTAACCCTGGTGCAGCTCGAAGCGGATCCGGAAACCGGGGCCGTCGACGGTGCGCGGCGTGCTCAACCCAGCACCTCCAGCGGGATCCGGCCGATCCGGGCCTGCCACTCGCGCGGACCGGTCTTGTGGACCGACGTCCCGGCGGAATCCACCGCCACGGTCACCGGCATGTCCTTGACCTCGAACTCGTAGATCGCCTCCATGCCGAGGTCGGCGAAGCCGACCACGCGCGAGGCCTTGATCGCCTTCGAGACCAGGTAGGCCGCGCCGCCCACCGCCATCAGGTACACCGACTTGTGCTTCTGGATCGCCTCGATGGCCGCCGGGCCGCGCTCGGCCTTGCCGACCATGCCCAGCAGGCCGGTCTGCGCCAGCACCTGTTCGGTGAACTTGTCCATGCGGGTGGCGGTGGTCGGGCCGGCCGGACCCACCACCTCGTCGCGCACCGGATCGACCGGGCCGACGTAGTAGATGAAGCGGCCGTTGAAATCGACCGGCAGCGGCTCACCCTTGTTGAGCATGTCGACCATGCGCTTGTGCGCGGCGTCGCGGCCGGTGAGCAGCTTGCCGTTGAGCAGCAGCACTTCGCCGGGCGTCCAGCCCGCGACATCCTCGCGGGTCACGGTGTCAAGGTCGACGCGGCGCCCCTTCGAGGCGTCGTAGGTCAGCTTGGGCCAGTGCTCCAGCGACGGCGCATCCAGCATCACCGGGCCGGACCCGTCCAGGGTGAAGTGCGCGTGGCGGGTGGCGGCGCAGTTCGGGATCATCGCCACCGGCAGGTTCGCGGCGTGGGTCGGGTAATCCTTGATCTTCACGTCGAGCACGGTGGTCAGACCACCCAGGCCCTGTGCGCCAATCCCTAACGCGTTGACCTTCTCGTACAGCTCGATGCGCAACTCTTCGATGCGGTTGCTCGGCCCGCGCGCGATCAGCTCCTGGATGTCGATGTGCTCCATCAGCGATTCCTTCGCCAGCAGCATCGCCTTCTCGGCGGTGCCGCCGATGCCGATGCCCAGCATGCCCGGCGGGCACCAGCCGGCGCCCATGGTCGGCACGGTCTTGAGCACCCAGTCGACGATGGAATCGGAGGGATTGAGCATCGCGAACTTCGACTTCGCCTCGGAGCCGCCACCCTTGGCCGCCACGATCACGTCGACCTTGTCGCCGGGCACGATCGAGACGTTGATCACCGCCGGGGTGTTGTCCCTGGTGTTCAGGCGTTTGCCGGCGGGATCGGCCAGCACGCTGGCCCGCAGCTTGTTGTCCGGGTGGTTGTAGGCGCGACGCACGCCCTCGTTGACGGCGTCCTCCAGCGAGCCGGTGAAGCCCTCCCAACGCACGTCCATGCCCACCTTCAGGAACACGGTGACGATGCCGGTGTCCTGGCACAGCGGGCGGTGGCCCTCGGCGGCCATGCGCGAGTTGATCAGGATCTGCGCCATCGCGTCCTTGGCCGCGGGCGACGCCTCGCGCTCGTAGGCGGCGGCGAGGCTGGTGATGTAGTCGACCGGGTGGTAGTAGCTGATGTACTGCAGCGCATCGGCCACGGACTGGATCAGGTCTTCCTGCTTGATGGCGGTCACGGCGAACACGGTTCCGGCGGGGGGACGGGAAGCGGGTATTTTAGACGCAGCCGACGCCCACGCCTGAACACCCCGCGCCCACACGATGCCACCGCCCCTGCCACAGCCCCAACTGGACCTGCGCCAGCGCTTCGACGCGATCCGCAACATCGCGCCGTTCCTGCGCGGGATCTGGGCCACCAGCCCGGGCCTGACGCTGGCCTCACTGGGCTTGCGGGTGATTCGCGCCCTGCTGCCGGTGGCCACGCTGTACGTGGGCAAGCTGATCATCGACGAGGCGGTGCGACTGGTCGGGCTGGGCACCGTCCACGCGCTGCTGCCGGCGTGGCAGGCCGGCCAGCTCGACCCGCTGCTGGCCCTGCTGGCGCTCGAATTCGGCCTCGCCATCGGCTCGGACCTGCTGGGTCGGCTGGCGGGCTATGCGGACGCCCTGCTCTCCGAGCGCTTCACCAACGCCACCAGCATCCGGCTGATGGAGCACGCGGCCACGCTGGACCTGGAGGACTTCGAGGACGCCGACCTGCAGGACCGGCTGGACCGCGCGCGCCGGCAGACCGTAGGCCGGATGAACCTGCTGGGCCAGCTGTTCGGCCAGGTCCAGGACGCCATCACCGTGCTCAGCTTCGCCATCGGCCTGCTGGCCTACGCGCCCTGGCTGATGGCGCTGCTGGCGGTGGCGCTGGTGCCCGCCTTCATCGGCGAATCGCATTTCAACGCGCTGAACTACTCGCTCAACTTCCAGTGGACGCCGGAGCGGCGCCAGCTGGAGTACCTGCGGCAGATGGGCGCCAGCGTGGAGACGGCGAAGGAGGTCAAGATCTTCGGCCTCAACCGCTTCTTCATCGAGCGCTTCCGCGCGCTCTCGGAGACGTTCTACGAGGCCAACCGCCGGCTGGCGGGCCGGCGCGCGTTGTGGGGCACGCTGCTGGGCACGCTGGGCACACTGGGCTACTACGTCGCCTACGCCTACATCGCATGGCGGACGGTGCGCGGCGATTTCTCGATCGGCGACCTGACCTTCCTCGCCGGCAGCTTCCGGCGCCTGCGCCAGCTGCTGGAAAGCCTGCTCAGCGGGTTCTCGCAGGTGGCCGGGCAGGCCCTGTACCTGGAGGACCTGTACTCGTTCTTCGAACTGCAGCCGGAGATCACCAGCCGGCCCGGGGCGCTGCCGGTGCCCGCGCCGATCCGCCAGGGCTTCGTGTTCGAGAACGTCGGCTTCCGCTACGAGGGGGCGGAGCAGTGGGCGCTGCGCGGCCTGTCGTTCGAGCTGCGCGCCGGCGAGGTGCTGGCGCTGGTGGGCGAGAACGGCGCCGGCAAGACCACGCTGGTCAAGCTGCTGGCCCGCCTGTACGACCCGGACGAGGGCCGCATCCTGCTGGACGGCCGCGACCTGCGCGACTACGACCTGGACAGCCTACGCGCCGGCATCGGCGTGATCTTCCAGGACTTCGTGCGCTACCACCTGACCGCGGCGGAGAACATCGGCGTGGGCCGCATCGAGGCCCTCGACGACCGCGCGCGGATCGAGCGGGCCGCCCGCAAGGGCATGGCGGACGAGGTCGTGGCCGGCCTGCCGCGGGGCTACGACCAGGTCATCGGCCGCCGCTTCAAGGAAGGCGTGGACCTCTCCGGCGGGCAATGGCAGAAGATCGCGATCGCCCGCGCCTACATGCGCGAGGGCCAGGTGATGATCCTGGACGAGCCCACCGCCGCGCTGGACGCGCGCAGCGAATTCGAAGTGTTCGAGCGCTTCAAGGAGCTGTCCGCCGGGCGCACCGCGGTGCTGATCAGCCACCGCTTCAGCAGCGTGCGCATGGCCGACCGCATCCTGGTGCTGGCCGATGGCAAGGTGGAGGCCAGCGGCACGCATGAACAACTGATGGCCCAGGGCGGCCGCTACGCCGAACTGTTCGAGCTGCAGGCCGCCGGCTACCGATGAAGGAACTCCGCATGTCCGCCCTTCCCCGCCTGGCCCTCTGCCTCCTGCTCCCGCTGGCGCTGGACGCGTGCGCCCGCCCCGAGCCCAGCACCGCCGGCGCCCGGCGCGCGGAGGCCACGAACGCCGGCACGCTGCGCATCGACACCATCGCGACGGGCCTGGACCATCCGTGGTCGGTCGCGCTGCTGCCGGAGGGCGGCTTCCTGGTCACCGAGCGCCCCGGCCGGCTGCGCCGCATCGATGCGCAGGGCCGGGTGTCGCCACCGCTGGCCGGCGTCCCGGCGGTGTTCGCCGAAGGCCAGGGCGGCCTGCTGGACGTCGTGCTGGACCCGGGGTTCGCCGGCAACCGGCGCCTCTGGCTGAGCTACGCCGAACCGGGCGACGGTGGCACCGCCGGCACCGCCGTGGCCACCGCCACCCTGGGCGATGCCGGCCTGTCCGACCTGCGCGTGGTCTACCGGCAGCTGCCCAAGCTGGAAGGCCCCAACCATTTCGGCGCGCGCATCGCCTTCGACACCGTGAACGGCAAGGGCGGCGGCCACGTGTTCATCAGCCAGGGCGAGCGCAACCAGAAGGCGCTGGCGCAGGACCTGTCGGTGCTGCAAGGCAAGCTGGTGCGGCTGGACCTGGACGGCGGCATCCCCGCGGACAACCCCTTCGTGGGCCGTGCCGGCGCGCGCCCGGAGATCTGGAGCTACGGCCACCGCAACATGCAGGGGCTCGCCGTCGATCCGCGCACCGGCCGGGTCTGGCAGAGCGAGCACGGGCCGCGCGGCGGCGACGAGATCAACCGGCCCGAGGCCGGCAAGAACTACGGCTGGCCGGTCATCAGCGACGGCATGGACTACCTGACCAACCTCCCCTATCCCGAGACCCGGGGCCGCGCCGCGCCCGGCATGGAGCGGCCGTACCACGTCTGGGCCAAGTCGCCCGCGCTGTCCGGGATGGCATTTCTCGTCGGCCATCCCGACAGTGCCTGGAACAACAGCCTGCTGCTGGGGGCACTGGCCGGGCAGCGGCTGATCCGGTTGTCGTTGGACGGCGAGCGGATCGTCGGCGAGGAACGCCTGCTGGGCGAGCTGCACAGCCGCATCCGCGACGTCCGCGTGGGCCCGGACGGGGCCGTCTACGTGCTGACCGACGAGGCCGACGGCCAGCTGCTGCGACTGGTGCCGCCGGCTGCCGCGAAGCGCTAGGCAGGGTCCGGTTTGCGCCGGATCAAACCCGATGCTGCAACGCACCGTAAAATAGCCGCTCCGACCTCCCGACCCCCACCCGCATGGCCTCCCCTTTCGGCACCGAAACGGTGCTCGATGTCCGTCACTGGACGGACGCCTACTTCAGCTTCACCACGACCCGCGACGACGGCTTCCGGTTCGACAATGGCCAGTTCGTGATGATCGGGCTGGAAGTGGACGGCAAGCCGCTGATGCGCGCCTACTCCATCGCCAGCGCCAACTGGGAGGAGCAGCTGGAGTTCTTCAGCATCAAGGTGCAGGACGGCCCGCTGACCTCGCGCCTGCAGCACATCCGGCCGGGCGACACGATCCTGATCGGCCGCAAGCCCACCGGCACCCTGCTGGTCACCGACCTGCACGCCGGACGCAACCTCTACCTGCTGGGCACCGGCACCGGCCTCGCACCGTGGCTGTCGGTGATCAAGGACCCCGAGACCTACGAGCGCTTCGAGCGCGTGGTCCTGTGCCACGGCGTGCGCGGCGCGGCCGACCTGGCCTACCGCGACTACATCGAGCGCGAGCTGCCCAACCACGCGCTGCTGGGCGACATGCTCCGCGACCGCCTGCTGTACTACCCGGCGGTGTCGCGCGAGCCGTTCGAATTCAACGGCCGCGACCACCGCGGCCGCATCACCGACCATCTGGACCAGGACCGGATCGCCGAGGCGCTGGGCATCGCGCCACTGGACCCGGCGCACGACCGCGCGATGATCTGCGGAAGCCCGCAGATGCTGGCCGACTTCCGCGCCATCCTGGACCGCCGCGGCTTCACCGCCTCGCCGCGCATCGGCACGGCCGGCGAGTACGTCTTCGAGCGGGCGTTCGTCGAGAAGTGAACCGGCGGGGCGGCTCAGCCGCCGCCGTAGCGCAGCCAGAGCCGGGCATCCGGCTCGTTGGCGAACATGCGGATGCGGTAGCCCCGCTCCAGCGCCAGCAGCTCGACGTATTCGATGCGCGCCACCTGGTCCACGCGGCCCTCGACGTACGCGATGCGCACGTCCGTCAGCCCCAATCCGGCAACACTGTCGAAGAAGCGCACCAGGTCCCCGTCGTCCATGACCTCGCCGGGCAGCATGTCGAGCACCAGCAGCTGGCTCGCGCCGCAGGCGGCCACCTCCCGCGCAATCCGCAGCCAATAGGCCCGCGTCACCTCGAGATTGGCTTCCGGGGCCACCTCGCCCTGCAACCGCACCGTCAGCAGCGGCGCCTGGTACTGGATCCCCAGGCGGACACCGTCGGCGGCCGGCACGCCCTCGGTCACGCCAGTGCGTCCTCGATATCACGCACCAGCGATTCCGGCTTGTCGGTCGGCGCGTAGCGCTTGCGCACCCGGCCGTCGCGCCCCACCAGGAACTTGGTGAAGTTCCACTTGATGGCATCGATGCCCAGCAGTCCACCCTTCTCGCGCTTCAGCCACTGCCACAGCGGGTGGGCCTGGGCGCCGTTGACGTCGACCTTGGCGAACATCGGAAAGGTCACGTCGTAGGTCAGCGAGCAGAAGCTGCGGATCTCGTCGGCATCGCCCGGCTCCTGGTGGCCGAACTGGTCGCAGGGGAAGCCCAGCACCACCAGGCCCCGCTCGCCATACGTGCGCCACAGCGCCTCCAGTCCGGCGTATTGCGGGGTGAAGCCGCACTTGCTGGCCACGTTGACGATCAGCAGCGCCTTGCCCTGCCACTGCGACAGCGGTTGCGGGCTGCCGTCGAGGGCGGTGGCGTCGAAGTCGTAGGCGGTCTTGGCGGCGGTCATGGGCGGCATGGCGGGAAACGGAGCGATTGATCCAGCCTATCCCCAAACCCCGCAAAATCAACTGCCGGGCCACCGGGCCATCCCTTGGCACATGGGCACGCCCAGCCCGTGCGGTACCCTTGGCCACCGTCGCACGTACCGGAACCGAGACCACCATGACACGACCCATCGCCTGCGCGCTCGCGCTCGCCATCGCCGCCGCCCTGGGTGGCAACGCCGCCCACGCCGCGCAGAAGCAGGAGGCTTCCACCCCGATGAGCACCGCCCCCGCCGCCTACAGCGGCCCGTTCGCCGCGGCCAGCCCGCTGGACCTGAACTACCCGCAGTTCGACCGGATCAAGGACAGCGACTTCGCACCCGCCTTCGACGCCGGCATGGCCCAGCAGCTGAAGGAGATGGAGGCGATCGCCGACAATCCGGAGGCCCCCACCTTCCAGAACACCATCGTGGCGATGGAAAAGAGCGGCCAGGTGCTCAGCCGCGCCACCAGCGTGTTCTTCAACCTCGTCGGCACCGACAAGAACGACGCCCGCGAGAAGCTCGAGACCGATTACGCGCCGAAGTTCTCGGCCCACAGCGACGCCATCGCGCTGAACCCCAAGCTGTTCGCGCGCATCAAGGCGCTGTACGACGCCCGCGACACGCTTGGCCTGGACCCGGTCGACCGCCGCCTGCTGGAAAAGCGCTACCAGGACTTCGTCCGCGCCGGCGCCGCCCTCACCGACGCGCAGAAGGCGCGCGTGCGCGCGATCAACACCGAGCTGTCCAAGCTGGGCACCCAGTTCGACCAGAACGTGCTGGCCGAGGTCAATGATTCCGCCGTGGTGGTGGATAGCGTGGCCGCGCTGAAGGGCTTCAGCGACGAGCAGATCGCCGCCGCGGCCGAAGCCGCCAAGGCACGCAAGCTCGACAGCAAGTACGTGATCGCGCTGCTCAACACCACCGGCCAGCCGGCCGAGACGCAACTGGAGGATCGCGCCCTGCGCGAGCGCATCCACGCGGCCTCGGTGGCACGTGGCAGCCGCGGCAACAAGTACGACAACACCGCGATCATCTCGCAGGTGCTGAAGCTGCGCGCCGAGCGCGCCGCGCTGCTGGGCTACGACACCTACGCCAACTACGTGCTGGCCGACGAAACGGCCGCCAACCAGGACAACGTCAACGCGATGCTGCGCCAGCTGGCACCCAAGGCGGTGGCCAATGCCCGCCGCGAGGGCGACGCCCTGCAGGCGATGATCGACGCCGACCAGAAGGCCAAGGGCGAGCCGTCGTTCGCCCTGCAGCCGTGGGACTGGTCGTACTACAGCGAGAAGGTGCGCGCGGCCAAGTACAGCTTCGACGAGAGCCAGCTCAAGCCCTACTTCGAGATGAAGAACGTGCTGGAGAACGGCGTGTTCTTCGCCGCCAACAAGCTCTACGGGATCAGCTTCAAGGAGCGGACCGACCTGCCGAAGTACCACCCCGACACGTGGACCTACGACGTGTTCGACAAGGACGGCAAGCGCCTGGCCATCTTCATCTGGGACCCGTATGCGCGCGCGTCCAAGCGCGGTGGCGCCTGGATGAACACGTACGTGGCGCAGTCGGACCTGACCGGCGAGAAGCCGGTGGTCGCCAACCACCTGAACATCCCGAAGCCCTCGGCCGGCAAGCCCACCTTGCTGACCTGGGACGAGGTCACCACCGCGTTCCACGAATTCGGCCACGCGCTGCACGGCTTCTTCCAGGACGTGCGCTACCCGTACTTCTCGATGAACGTGCCGCGCGACTTCGTGGAATACCCGTCGCAGGTCAACGAGATGTGGGCCGACTGGCCGGAAGTGCTGGCCCACTACGCCAAGCACTACCAGACCGGCGAGGCGATGCCGCAGGCGCTGCTGGACAAGGTGATCGCGGCGTCGAAGTTCAACCAGGGCTTCGCCACCACCGAGTACCTGGAAGCAGCGATGCTGGACCAGCGCCTGCACCAGCTGCCGATGGCGAAGATCCCGGATGCCAAGGGCGTGATGCCGTTCGAGGCGGAGGCGCTGAAGGCCGATGGCTTCGACTACGCGCCGGTGCCGCCGCGCTACCGCACGCCGTACTTCAGCCACATCATGGGCGGCTACGCGGCCGGCTACTACGCCTACATCTGGTCGGAAGTGCTGGCGGCGAACACCTCCAAGTACATCCGCGAACACGGCGGCCTGAGCCTGGCGAACGGCGACCACCTGCGGGCCAAGGTGCTGGCACCGGGCGGCGAGATCGAGCCGGGCAAGCTGTTCCCGAACTTCGCCGGCTACGAGGCCAAGATCGAACCGCTGCTGGAGCAGCGCGGGCTGGACAGCAAGTAAGCCCGGCCGGCTCCCGGTTCCGACGGCGCCCCTTCGGGGGCGCTGCTCGTTCCGGCCAGCCCTTGCCCTGCGGCAACGAAAAAGCCCCGCCGGAGCGGGGCTTTTTCCTGTTCGCCAGCAGCCAGGCCTCAGTCGCCCATCTGCTTCTGCAGGTGCTCCCAGCGCTCCTGCGCGTCGATGGTGCGCTCCGCGGTCAGGCGGGCCTCCATGCGCTCCAGGCCGATCTCCTCGCCGGTGTCCACGCAGAACCCGTATTCGCCGCTGTCCACGCGCTTGAGCGTGCTGTCGATCTTGCCGATCAGCTTGCGGTAGCGGTCGCGGGTGCGCAGCTCCAGCGAATTCTCGGTCTCGCGGGTGGCGCGCTCGGCCTCGTCGCCGATGTCGCGGACTTCCTCGCGCAGGTTCTCGATGGTCTGCTTGGACTCCTCGACGAGGTCCGCGCGCCACTGCAGCAGGCGCTGGCGGAAGTACTCCAGCTGCAGGGGATTCATGTATTCCTCGTCCGCCGACGGCTTGTAGCCGGCCGGCAGGATCGGGCGACCGGTGGCGTCATCCACCGAGTACGGCACGACCTTGTGCTTCTTGCCCTTGGACGCAGACGGCCCATCGGACTGCTTCTTCACCGCAACCATCACCTTCCCTTTCGTCTTGACCGCGACCGGCGCCGGCTTGGGTGCCGGCGGCGGGGTCACGGGCTTTTGTACGTCTTTCTTCGACGCGACCGGCTTGGCCGGTGCCTGCGGCACGGGCTTGGGCGCGGGCGCCTTCGTCTTGGTGTCCTTTGCCGCCACCGGTGCCTTGGCAGGCGCAGGCTTCTTCACCGGCGCCGGCTTGGCGGCGGGCTTGGCCGCGGCCTTGGGCGCAGGCGCCGCCTTCTTCGCGGCCGGCTTCGCCGCGGCCTTGGCCACGGGCTTCGCTGCCGGCTTGGCGGCCTTCTTCGCGACCACCTTCGGTGCCGGCTTGGCCGGCGCCTTCTTCACCGCGACCTTCTTGGCAACGACCGCCTTTTTCGCAGGCGCCGCCTTCTTGGCAGGCACCGGCTTCTTCGCCGGCGCGGCCTTTTTGGCCGCCGCCTTGGCCACCGGCTTCGCAGCCGCCTTCTTGGCGGGAGCCGGCTTCTTCGCCGGGGCGACCTTCTTGGCCGGCTTCACGGCCTTCTTGGCGGGTTTCTTCGCTGCCACGTCCGGACTTCCTTTCGTTTTCCCTTGAGGCGGGAAGGCGCGCTGTTATACCCTGCCCCGCGCTGGGCAGCAACCGCGCAGGCCTTGCCGAACCGCCCGCCGACGGGCGCCGCGACCGATCCGTGATCGACAGACTCCTCATCGCGCTGCTGCGCGGCTACAAGCGCTGGATCAGCCCCCTGCTGGGGACACGCTGCCGGTTCGTCCCCACCTGCTCCGAGTACGCGATGGAAGCGGTCGACCGTTTCGGCGCGCTCAAGGGCAGCTGGCTGGCGATCCGCCGCATCGGCCGTTGCCATCCGCTGCACCCCGGCGGACACGACCCGGTGCCGCCGCGCTAGGCCGCCGACCGACCCGAGCGCCGGTTTCCGGACA
This sequence comes from Thermomonas sp., assembly GCA_041913885.1. Taxonomy (GTDB): domain Bacteria; phylum Pseudomonadota; class Gammaproteobacteria; order Xanthomonadales; family Xanthomonadaceae; genus Thermomonas. The sequence continues at coordinate 31,571 of JAYSEL010000002.1, forward strand.
GGCGCCGGTAACCGCCAGCGACATGCAAGCACCGCCCGAGGGAAGCGGCCGCCGATCAGGCGTTGCGGCCGCTGACGCTGGCCACCGCGTCATGCGGATGCAGGCTCTCGAAATGGGCCACGCGCGCGGACCAGGCGGCGATGCGGGCGTCGCCCGCCAGCACCGCGGCGACGCGACGGGCGGCGTCCTCGCAGAACATCAGGTTGGCGGCGTTGGCTTGGGCGAAGGCCTGCTCGTCCTCGCGCTTGACCGCGGTCTGCACGGGCGTGCCCAGCGCGGCCTCGACCGCGTCCACCAGTGCGACCAGCGGCAGGCCGTCGAATGCCGGTTTCAGCTCGACGCGGACCTGCGCGCGGCTGCGTTGGGCGTGCGGCGTCGCCGCCAGCCCGCGCTCGCCTTCCAGCCAGGCGCGCACAGTGTCGACCGGCACCGCATCGGCCTGCGCGAAGTCGTCCGCGAAGCGCTGCCCGTTGGCCTGCCGCGACAGCGCCGCGGACGCCGGACAGGTGCTCGAATACTCGACGGCAAAGCCGAGGGCCAGATGCAGGTGGCCCTCGGCGAGCTCGGCCTCCACCTCGACCGGATAACGCTTCCAGCCCGCGTTGTCGCTGCGCAGCGCACGGCGCAGCAGCAGCTGGTCGAAGCGCAGCCGCAGCCGGGCGCGGGTGGCCAACCCCTGCTGCGAGGCGATGCAGGCCTCCAGCAGGCGGCGCAGCGCGGGCGCGCCCAGCGTCTCGTGGGCCAGGCCCTGCTGCAGCTGCAGGTAGAGCCGGGACATGTGGATGCCACGGGTGTCCGGCGTACCGAGGTTCACCGCCACGTCGACGCTGGCGGGCACCAGCAGGGGCGCATCGCCTTCGCCCGCCACCCGGATCGGCAGGGCCATGCCGTCCATGCCCACCCAGTCGAGGGCGCGCGCCTGGGCGGCGGCATCGAAGGCGACGTCGGGGAGAATCGGCGGAGTCACGGTCTTGTGCATTGCGTCATTGTACCGGCGCCGGAGTGAGCGCCCCTGCAACGCTGTGGTTCAGCCGCGCGCCGCGCGCCAGGCGGTCAGCAGCGCGACTGGCGCGGGCAGCGGCCCCGGCCGGCCGCGCGTCAGACGCTGCAGGCGGGCACGCACGAGGCCGGCATGGATGCGCTCGGCGCGGGCGCCGGCGCGCAGCGGCGGAGCCGCCAGCAGGCTCGGGATGTCGGTCCCCGCCGCGGGCACGCCGCGCTGGGGCAGCAGCAGCACCCACTCGGCCAGCAGCACGTCCGCCATCGCCTCGGGCGTCGACGCCTGTGCGGCATCGAACAGCCGTGCGCTCAGCGTTGCCAACGCCTGCGCCAACGGCGCCAGGCCCGCCAGCGTGGTGGCGCGATCAAGTTCAGGGGCCCGCCGCGCACGCAGCGCCGGAAGCGCCGCCGCCAGCGCGGCCCAGTCCACCGACTGCTTCTGCAGGGCCTGGCCCAGCGGATGCCGACGCGCGCCACGCGACCAGCCGCGCAGTTCCTCCTCCCACCAGCCCAGCTTGGCGGCGCCGGGCGTGGGGTCGTCCCCGCCCCAGGCCGCCTCGGCCAGCTCGCCGCGCAGCGCCAGCCACGCCCGCGCCACCGGGCGCTCCCCGGCGGGCAGGAACACCTCGGCGATGGCCCACTCCGGCCAGCGCGCGCGCCACTTGCCCAGGAACTCGTCCAGCGCCGCCTGCCCGCTCACCGCAGCGCGCTCCAGAGCATGGGCTCGAGCAGGTCGTGGACGGCCTCGGCGAGGGCGTCGGCGCCCCAGGCCCGCGGGTCATCGCCGGGCAACCGGTAGCCCCACAGGGCGACGACCGACGGCATGCCGGCCGCGCGTGCCGCGTCGATGTCGCGCTGGTCGTCGCCGACGTACGCGCAGTCGTCAATGCCAACGCCCAGCCCTGCGGCGGCGTGCAGCAGCGGCAGCGGATGCGGCTTGCGCTGGGGCAAGGTGTCGCCGCCGATGAGGACCGCGCAGCGCGCCTCCCAGCCCAGCGCGGGCAGCACCTGCCGGGCCAGGTATTCCGGCTTGTTGGTCACGATGCCCCAGCGGCTGCCGGCGGCTTCGATGGCGTCCAGCAGCGCAGGCACCCCATCGAACAGCACGCTGTGCCGGCCCAGCACCTGGGCGTAGACGTCGAGGAACTCCCGGATCATCTCCGGCGGCACCTCGCCGCCCAGCTCGGGGAAGGCCGCCGCGCTCATCGCCCGCGAGCCCTTGGAGACATGCGGTCGCAGCGCCTCCAGCGCCATCGGGCCGTGGCCGCGGGCGGCACGCATGTGGTTGACCGTGGCCAGCATGTCCGGCGCGCTGTCCAGCAGCGTGCCGTCCAGGTCGAACAGCACCACCTTCGGGAACAGGACCGCGCTCATTCCGGCTTGCGCGCGCAGGCGAGGTAGTTGACGTCGGTGCGGCGGACGATACGCGCTGTGTTGCGCCAGGGTTCGTACAGCAGGCCGCTGACGTCCTCGATCGCCAAACCGGCGTCGCGCAGCAGGCGCGCCAGCTCCGAGGGCTTGATGAAATCGCGGTACTGGTGGGTGCCCTTGGGCAGCAGGCGCGCGATGTATTCCGCCCCCACGATGGCCAGCGCGAACGCGGCCGGGGTGCGGTTCAAGGTGGACAGGAACAGGCGGCCACCCGGCTTCAGCAGCGTCGCGCAGGCGCGCACGACCGACGCCGGGTCCGGCACGTGCTCCAGCATCTCCATGCAGGTCACCACGTCGAACGCACCCGGCAGCTCCTCGGCCAGCGCTTCCACGGCGGTCTGGCGGTACTCGACCTTCACCCCGGACTCGAGCCCGTGCAGGCGGGCGACCTTCAGCAGGTTCGGGGCCAGGTCGATGGCGGTGACGCGGGCACCGGCCTTGGCCAGCGCCTCGCTGAGCAGGCCGCCGCCGCAGCCCACATCCAGCACGGCTGCGTCGCGCAGGGCGGCACGCTGCGCCACGTAGCCCAGCCGTGCGGGATTCAGCGCGTGCAGCGCCTTCTGCGGGCCGGCCGGATCCCACCAGCGCTGGGCGAGCTCGTCGAACTTGTCGAGTTCGGCCTGGTGGAAGTTGGACGGGGCGGAGGCGGTGGTCATGGGGAGCTCCTGGAGGGTTCGGCCAGTGCGCCGGAAACACGCGCTGTCCGCAAAGCAAAAAGCCTATGCAAAGAGGCGCAGCGACTGCCCGCCGCCGGGCTCATCGGCCCAGCGCGGCGATCCGCTGCCGCCACTGCCGCGCGTTGGCGAGGATGGCGTCGCTGTCCATGTCGACCAGCACGCGCTCGCGCAGCTTCGCGCGGCCGGCGATCCAGACGTCGCTGACCTGCTGGCGGCCCGCGGCGTACACCAGCTGCGAAGCGACGTGGTGCAGCGGCTGGGTCTCCAGCGCGGACAGGTCGACGCAGACCAGGTCGGCCTCCTTGCCGGCCTCGATCGAGCCGATGCGGTCGCCGAAGCCCAGCGCGCGCGCGCCGCCCAAGGTGGCCGCATGCAGCGCCTCGAAGGCCGAGAAGCCGGCAGCGTCGTTGGCCACCGCCTTGCCCAGCAGGGCAGCGGTGCGGGTCTCGCCGAACATGTCGAGGTCGTTGTTGCTGGCGCAGCCGTCGGTGCCGATCGCCAGGTTCACGCCCGCCTTCAGCAGCGCGCAGGCCGGGCAAAAGCCGGAGGCCAGCTTGAGGTTGGATTCCGGGCAGTGCACCACGCTGACGCCGCGCTGGGCGCACAGGTGGATCTCGGCCTCGGTGAGCTGGGTCATGTGCACCGCGATCAGGCGGTCGTTGACCAGCCCCAGCCGGTCCAGCCGCGCCAGCGGGCGCTGGCCGTGCAGCTTCACCGAGTCCGCCACTTCCTGCGCGGTCTCGTGGGTGTGCAGGTGCACCGGCACGTCGAGCTGGTCGGACAGCATCCGCACGCGCTCGAAATTGGCGTCGCTGACCGTGTACGGCGCGTGCGGCGCGAACGCGGTGCCGATCAGGGCATCGCCGCGCCAGGCGTCGTGCAGCTCGCAGGCGCGGTCGAAGTATTCGTCGTCGCTCGAGGCCCAGGCGCTGGGGAAGTCGATCACCACCGCGCCGACCAGCGCGCGGAAGCCGTGCTTCTTGTACACGGCGGCCTGCACGTCCGGGAAGAAGTAGTTCTCGTTGGCGCAGGTGGTGCCGCCGCGGAGCATTTCCGCGATCGACAGCGCCATGCCGTCGGCCACGAACTCGGGCCCGATCACCGCCGCTTCCACCGGCCAGATGTGCTCGCGTAGCCAGGTCATCAGCGGCAGGTCGTCCGCGATCCCGCGCAGCAGCGTCATCGGGTTGTGGGTGTGGGCGTTGACGAGGCCGGGGATCAGCGCGGCCTCCGGCCGCGAGACGGTCTCCGCCGGCGCGAAGCGCGCGCGCGCCTCGGCGATGGGCAGCACCGCCAGGATGCGCCCCCCGGAAACGGCGACGGCGTGGTCCTCGAGGACCACGCCGTGCGGGACGACCGGCACCACCCAGCCGGCTTCGATGAGAAGGTCGCAGGGCTGCGGCGCGGGCTCGGTCATGTCGTTCCTTTCAAAAGCGGCACCCGCCCGCGCCGGGCGCGGACGGGTGGGTGCATCACTTCACGCGGGAGACGTACTCGCCGCTGCGGGTGTCGACCTTGATGATCTCGTCCTGCGCCACGAACAGCGGCACGCGGACCACCGCGCCGGTCTCCAGCGTGGCCGGCTTGCCGCCGGTACCGGCGGTATCGCCCTTCACGCCCGGGTCGGTCTCGACGATCTTCAGCTCGACGAAGTTCGGCGGCGTCACCTGGATCGGGTTGCCGTTGAACAGGGTGACCACGCAGGACTCCTCGCCCTTGATCCACTTCGCGGCGTCACCGACGCCGGCCTTGTCGGCCTGGACCTGCTCGAAGGTCTCCTGGTTCATGAAGTGCCAGTACTCGCCGTCGGTGTACAGGTACTGCATGTCGGTGTCGACGACGTCCGCGGCTTCCACCGAGTCGGTCGACTTCATGGTGATTTCCTGCACGCGACCGGTGCGGATCTGGCGGTAGCGCACGCGGGTGAAGGCCTGGCCCTTGCCCGGCTTCACGTAATCGGTTTCGGTGATGATGCTGGGTTCGTTGTTGACCAGGATCTTTTGCCCGGACTTGACGTCGTTCATGCCGAGAGAGGCCATGGGTGCTCCTTGGGGCCACCCGGCGGGGCGGCTAAACTGTGGGTTTCCGAGGGTTCCGGCGCGGCCGGAACGGTGTATTTGCAGCCCGACATGATACCTGCAGCCCCCATCCCAGTGCAGCCGGGCACCCCCCGGCGTTGGCAGGCGCTTTGGCGCGAGGCCGTGCGCGACCCCCGCGAGCTGCTGGCGCTGCTGGGGCTGGACGCCCTTGCCGACGGCCTGTCCGAGGCCGCGGCGCGCCAGTTCCCGCTGCGCGTGCCGCGCGGCTTCGTGGCCCGGATGCGCCCCGGCGACCCGCACGACCCCCTGCTGCGGCAGGTCCTGCCGGTGCTGGACGAGGAACGCGTGGTGCCCGGCTTCGGCCTGGATGCCGTGGGCGACACCGCGGCGCGGCGCGGCGGCGGCGTCATCCACAAATACAACGGCCGCGCCCTGCTGATCGCCACCGGCAGCTGCGCGATCAATTGCCGCTACTGCTTCCGCCGCCACTACCCCTACGCCGAGGACACCGCCGCCGCGGCCGGCTGGCGTGACGCGGTGGCACGGATCGCCGCGGATCCGTCGATCCACGAGGTCATCCTGTCCGGCGGCGACCCGCTGTCGCTGGCCGACCACAAGCTGGCCGAGCTGACCGACGCCCTGCGCGCGGTCCCGCACCTGCGCCGCCTGCGCGTGCACACCCGCCTGCCCGTCGTCCTGCCCGAACGGGTGAACGAGGGCCTGCTGGCCTGGCTGGGCGACCTGCCCTGGCCGGTGGCGGTGGTGGTCCACGCCAACCACGCCCGCGAGTTCGACGCCGCGGTGGATGCTGCGATGGCGCGCCTGCGTGGCGCAGGCGCGACCCTGCTCAACCAGGCGGTGCTGCTGCGCGGCGTCAACGACAGCGTGGACGCGCTGGCGGACCTGTTCGAACGCGGCCATGCCGCCGGCGTGCTGCCCTACTACCTGCACCAGCTGGACCGGGTGGCGGGCGCCGCCCACTTCGAGGTCGACGACGCCACGGCGCTGGCGCTGCACGCGACCCTCGCGGCCCGCCTGCCCGGCTACCTGGTGCCGAAACTGGTCTGCGAGATCGCCGGCCAGCCGGGCAAGACGCCGCTGGCGCAGGGGGCTACAGCCGCGGCGCGATGATGTAGCCTGTCCCACCAACCGCAATACGCAAAACCCTCGCGATGGCCACAGGCAAAGACACCGCGCTGCGACTGATGCTGGTCGCCGACCTCGTCAACGAGGCGGAAGCCATGGTCAGCCGCCTGCGCAACGCCGGCACGGCGGTGCGCCCGCTGCGCCCGGAGTCGCTGGACGAGCTCACCCAGATGCTGGCCCAGCAGCCCGTGGACATGGTGCTGGCCGACCACGCCGCCACCCTGCTGCCGTTCGAGCAGGTGGCCAAGGCGGTGATGGGCTGCGGCCGCGACGTCCCCCTGCTGGCCGCGCTGGACGGCATCAACGACGACATCCTGGAAAACGTGACGGCGCTGGGCGCGCAGGCGGTGGCGCTGCGCGATCGCCCGCAGCAGTTCCTGAAGGTGGTGCACGCCGAGTGGCAGGCCTTGGAGTCGCGCCGCTCGCAGCGCCGGCTGGAAGCGCAGATGCGCGAGACCCAGCGCCGCTGCGACATGCTGATCGACTCCTCGCGCGAACCGATTGCCTACATCCACGAAGGCATGCACATCCGCGCCAACCAGGCCTACCTGGAGATGTTCGGCTTCGATGCCTTCGAGGATATCGAGGGCATGTCGCTGCTGGACCTGGTGGCGCCGGGCGACGTCACCGCCTTCAAGGCCCTGCTGAAGAGCCTGTCGAAGGGCGAGGATGCGCCGCCCCGCTACGAGCTGACCGCGCACGACGCGGACGGCAACGAATTCCCGGCGGTGATGGAGTTCACCGCCGCGCAGTACCAGGGCGAAGCCTGCCAGCAGGTCATCTTCCGCCACCAGGCCGCGGAGGTGGACCCCGAGCTGGCCCGCGAGGTCGAGGAACTGCGCCAGCGCGACCAGACCACCGGCCTGCTCAACCGCCCCACGTTCCTGCGCATCCTCGAGGATGCGGTGGGCGACGCCGGCCAGCACCGCGCCCAATACGGGCTGCTGCTGCTGGAACCCGACAACTACCAGCGCATCCTCCAGGAGATCGGGCTGGATTGCGCCGACGACCTACTGGCCGGCATTTCCGAATGCCTGCAGCAGGTGGTGGGCGAACGCCTGGCCGACGGCAGCGCGCACGCCGCGCGCTTCAGCGAGCACAGCTTCGCGGTGCTGGCCAGCGGCGACCATGCGCTGACCACCGCGCTGGCCGAGCAGCTGCGCGAAGCCTTCGCCGCGCGGGTGTTCGAGGTCGGCGGCAGCTCCAGCACGATCACGGTGAGCATCGGCGGCGTGCAGATCGGCGAGAAGATCGCCAGCGTCACCCAGGTGCTGGCCAAGGCCAGCCAGGGCGTGCAGTCGTCCGCCGGCGTGGGCGGCAACCACGTCGAACTCTTCGACCCCAGCGCGGTGGACCGTGCCGAGGAAGAACGCATCCAGGCCTGGGTGGAACGCCTGCGCGACGCCCTGACCAACGACCGCTTCCTGCTCCACTTCCAGCCGATCATCCATCTGCTGGGCGAACCGCGGGCGATGTACGAAACCTACCTGCGGCTGGACAGCGGCAACGGCGAGACGATCACCCCCGCCAGCTTCATGCACATCGCCGAGGAGCACGGGCTGCTGGGCCAGATCGACCGCTGGGTGATCGCCCGCGCCATCGCCATGCTGGGCGAGCGCATCCGCACGGGCAAGCCGGTGACCCTGCTGGTGAAGGTCACCCAGGCCTCGCTGCTGGACGGCGGCCTGCCCGCCTTCATCGGCGAGCAGCTGGCCGCGCACGGGGTCCCCGGCGACGCCCTGCTGCTGCAGGTGCCGGAATCGAAGGTCTTCATCAACCTGCGCGCCACCCAGGACTTCACGACGGCCATCGGCACGCTGGGCTGCAAGCTGGTGCTGGAGCAGTTCGGCGCCGGCCTGGATTCGTTCCAGCTGCTGACCCATCTGACCCCGGGCTTCGTGAAGATCGACCGCAGCTTCATGGACGACCTGGCAAAGAACCAGGCCAACCAGCGCCGGGTCAAGGAACTGGCTCAGAAGGCCCGCGACCTCGGCATCCAGAGCATCGCCGAGTTCGTGCAGGACGCCGCCAGCATGAGCATCCTGTTCTCGCAGGGCATCGATTACGTGGAAGGCAACTTCCTGGCGATCGCCGGCCCGGACATGAACTACGAGTTCGACGCCTGAACACGACGAAGCCCGCCAACCGGCGGGCTTCGCGCTTCGGGAGACACCCCTCGATCAGGCGGCGTTGCGCAGGGCGGCGATGCGCTCCTCCAGCGGCGGATGGCTCATCAGCAGGCGCTGCAGGCCGCTGCCGATCCCGCCGTTGATGCCGAAGGCCGCGACCTGCTTGGGCAGCGTGCTGGCGCCGTGCATCTGCGCCAGCCGCTCCAGCGCGGCGACCATCTTCTGGCGGCCGGCCAGTGCAGCACCGCCCGCATCGGCGCGGAACTCGCGGTGGCGCGAGAACCACATCGCGATCATCGAGGCGAACAGACCGAACACCATCTCCAGCACGAACACGATGATGTAGTAGCCGAACCCCGGCGCGTCGCTGTCGCGGTTGCCGCTGATGGCGCCGTCCACCACCCGGCCGACCACGCGCGCCAGCACGATCACGAAGGTGTTCAGCACGCCCTGCAGCAGCGCCATCGTCACCATGTCGCCGTTGGCGACGTGGCTGACCTCATGGCCCAGCACGGCTTCGGCCTCGTCGCGGCTCATCGCCCGCAGCAGGCCGGTGGACACCGCCACCAGCGCGTTGTTGCGGTTGGCGCCGGTGGCGAACGCGTTGATCTCGGGGGCGTCGTAGATCGCCACTTCCGGCATCCCGATGCCGGCCTGCTCGGCCTGGCGACGCACGGTGGACAGCAGCCACTGTTCGGCCTCGTTGCGCGGCTGGGTGATGACCTGCGCGCCGGTGGTGCGCTTGGCGATCCACTTCGACAACAGCAGCGAGATAATCGAGCCGCCGAAGCCGAACAGCGCCGCCATCACCAGCAGGCCGCTGGTCTGCTGCGGGTTCACGCCGAGGACGGACATCACGACGCTGACCAGCGCCAGCACCGCGAGATTGGTGGCCAGGAAGAGGAACATGCGCTTGAACATGGATAATCCCAGTCGGTTGTCCCGCGCCGGATGCGCGGTGTCTCCCGGTAGTGTGGCCGCCCCGACCTGAATTCAACAACGAACGCCCCCCATGACGGACGTCCCGTACCGCGGCCGGTTCGCCCCCTCGCCCACCGGTCCGCTGCACGCCGGCTCGCTGCTGGCGGCGCTGGGCAGCTGGCTGCTGGCGCGGCAGGCCGGCGGGGAATGGCGGATCCGGATCGAGGACATCGACCCGCCCCGCACCGTGGCCGGCGCCGCGGAGGCGCAGCTGGCGACCCTGGCGGCGTTCGGCCTGCACCACGACGGCCCCATCGTCCGCCAGAGCGGGCGCGATGCGCTGTACCAGGCCGCGCTGGATCGCCTGCTGGCGTCCGGCCAGGCCTTCGAATGCCACTGCAGTCGCAGCGCCCTCGCCGCCGCCGGCGGCATCCACCGCCGGTGCGTCACCCGCCAGCGGCGGCCCGACCCGGCGATCCGGCTGCGGGTGCCGGACGGCTGCGGCATCGCCTTCGAGGACGCGGTGTTCGGCCACCAGTACCAGCGCGTGGACACGGCCGTCGGCGACTTCGTGCTGCGCCGCAGCGACGGGCCGTGGGCCTACCAGCTGGCCGTGGTGGTGGACGATGCCGAGCAGGGCATCACCGACGTGGTGCGCGGCGCCGACCTGCTCGATTCCACGCCGCGCCAGATCCTGCTGCAGCGCGCGCTGGGCCTGCCCACGCCGCGCCATGCCCACCTGCCGCTGGTGCTGGATGCGGACGGCCGCAAGCTCTCCAAATCGGACGCCGCGCTGCCGGTCTCCACGGCGGCTCCGGTGGCCACCCAGGCGATGCTCTGGCAACGCCTGGGACAGGACGCCTTGCCGCCGTCGGCCCTGGCCGGCGTGGAGGCGTTCCTGCAGGCGGCGACGCAGGCCTTCCGGCTGGACCGCGTGCCGCGCGTTCCGCCGCCCGCGTCCTCCGCAATGCACAACGCAAATGCCACGCAACATGCCTAGAATCGAGGCAACCCCCTCATTCGCATCGGCAAGGAGCACGGCATGACGTCCAGGGTTGCACTGGTCACCGGCGGCACCGGCGGCATCGGCACCGCCATCGTGAAGCGGCTCGCCGCGATGGGGCATCGCGTGGCCACCAACTACCGCAACGAGGAGAAGGCCCGCGCCTGGCAGCAGAAGATGCAGGCCGAGGGCGTCGACGTCACGATCGTCAAGGGCGACGTCACGTCGCCGGAGGAAGCCGAGGCGATGGTGCGCGAGGTCGAGGCGCGGCTGGGGCCGATCGACATCCTGGTCAACAACGCCGGCATCACCCGCGACGGCACCTTCCACCGGATGAAGGCCGACCAGTGGATGGACGTCATCAACACCAACCTCAACTCGTGCTTCAACGTCACCCGCCCGGTGATCGAGGGCATGCGCGAACGCAAGTGGGGCCGGATCATCCAGATCAGCTCCATCAACGGCCTGAAGGGCCAGTACGGCCAGGCCAACTACGCGGCGTCCAAGGCCGGCATGCACGGCTTCACCATCTCGCTGGCGCGCGAGAACGCCCGCAACGGCATCACCGTGAACACGATTTCTCCCGGCTACATCGCCACCGACATGGTGATGGCGGTGCCGGAGGACGTCCGCGCGAAGATCGTGGCCGACATCCCCACCGGCCGCCTCGGCACCCCGGAGGAAATCGCCTACGGCGTGGGCTTCCTCGCAGACGAGCAGGCCGGCTGGATCACCGGCTCCAACCTCGACATCAACGGCGGCCACCACATGGGCTGGTGACGCCGGCAGCCGGCCGGCCCTTGCCCCGCCCGGGGCCGGGCCGGTTCCGGCGCCACCGCCGCTGTGCCACCATCGCCCCGCCACGTTTCCCGCCTTCCACACGGAGCCACCATGTCCTCGCCCGATCCCACCAGCACGCCCGCCGCCCGCACGTCCAACGCCGGCCGCTACCTGTTCCTGCTGATCCTCGGCCTGGTGGTCGGCATGGTCGCCACGGTGATGGCGCTGCGCGCGCTGGACGCCCGGAAGGACCACTTCCCCGAAGCGCTGATGGAAGTCCAGGGCTGGCACATGGGCCAGCTGAAGTCCGCGATGGAACAGAACCGCTGCAGCGCCACCGACGTGCTGCCGCACCTGCAGGCGCTGCGCACGCTGGGCAACGACCTGGAGCCCGCCTTCCCCGACCTGCGCGACGACGAGCGCTTCCGCACCGCCGCCGCGGGCATGCGTGCCGCTGCCGACAAGGCGATCGCGGCCCCGCCGCTGAGCTGCGAGAGCGTGGCCGCGGCGATGAAGTCGCTGGGCGACGGCTGCAAGAGCTGCCACCGCGACTTCCGCGGCTGATCGACCGCCGCGCCGCGTACGTTCGAAGGCCGCCTCCGGGCGGCCTTCGTCCTGTGGGGCCTCACGCAACAGCACGGCGCACCGTGTTCACCTGCCGGCGACATCGGTGAATCGCGGCTAAGCGCATCGATCCGCAAGCGGGCACGCGTCGGGCGCCGTTCATGCCGGGCGGCACAGGATCGACCCGTCGTGGCAACACCGCGATCCCACCTTCCGCACTCGCAAGGAGAACGCCCATGGCCCTTCGCATCCCGCACCTCCTCGGCACCACCGCGACCGTCCTGGCGCTGGCCGCCAGCGTCGGCTGCGCCAGCACCGGCCCCGCCGGCTACGGCGGTGGCAATGGCTACGGCTATGGCGACGCCGGCTACAACCGCTACGGCAACACCTGCGCGAACTGCGGCACGGTGACCAAGATCAGCGTCGGCGGGGCGTCGGGCACCACCGGCGCGCTGATCGGCGGCCTGATCGGCGCGGTCGCCGGCCACGAAGTCTCGGCCCACACCGGCGGCAGCAAGGGCAACCAGAACGTCTCCGCCGTCGCGGGTGCGGCCGCCGGTGCGACGGTGGGCAACGCCATCCAGAAGAACCGCACGCCGGGCTACACGGTGGAGATCCGCATGGACGACGGCCGCACCGTGAAGGTCACCCAGGGCAACGTGTCCGGCTTCCGCGAAGGCGCACGCGTCCGCGTCGAGAACGGCCAGGCCTACCTGCAGTAACGCCCGCTCCCACCGCCACCGAACGGCCCGCCCCGCGGGCCGTTCGCATGCGCGGCTGGCACACTGCCTGCACACTCCCCTGCACGAGGCGCCATGGACCCCAGCACGCTGTCGTACCTCATCGCTGCCCTGCTGGTGCTCGTCGGCCTGGCCGGCACCGTGCTGCCCGCCCTGCCGGGCGTGCCGCTGGTGTTCGCCGGGCTGCTGCTGGCCGCGTGGACCGGGGATTTCGTGCAGGTGGGATGGCCGACGCTGGTGGTCCTGGCCGGCCTGACGCTGCTATCGATCGGCGTTGACCTGTGGGCGACGGCGCACGGCGCCAAGCGGGTGGGCGCCAGCCGGCAGGCCATGCTGGGCGCGGCGATCGGCACCTTCGGCGGACTCTTCCTCGGCCTGCCGGGCCTGCTGCTGGGACCGTTCGCGGGCGCGGTGATCGGCGAACTGTTGCACCACCGCGCCCTCACGCACCGGACCGTGGGCCACGCCACCAAGGTGGGCGCCGGCACCTGGCTGGGGCTGCTGCTGGGCACCGCGCTCAAGTTGGCGCTGGCCTTCGCCATGCTGGGCCTGTTCGCGCTGGCGTGGTGGCTGTAGCGACGCTGCGGGACAGCCTTGCCTGCCGTCGCGCGGCAGGCCCACCCGCTCAGCCGGCGGGCGCGGGAGCCTCGGGACAGAACTTCGCCCGGTAGGCCAACGCCTTCGGCATCAGCGCCTCCAGCTGCTGGATGCGCGTTCCGGCGCTGGGGTGGGTGGACGCGAACTCCGGCGGCGCGTTGCCGCCTGCGTTGCGGTCCATCCGCTCCCACAGCGGCACGGCTTCGCGGGGATCGAAACAGGCGGCCGCCGCCAGCATCAGCCCCAGCTCGTCCGCCTGTGTCTCCTGGCTGCGGGCATAGGGCAAGGCGCTGCCGTAGCCGTAGGCCGACATCACGGTCTGCAGCGTGCCCTGGTCCATGCCACTGGCCGCACCGGCCATCTGCCCCAGCTGCTCCAGCTTGCCGCGGGTCATCCGCTGCGCGCCGTGGCGCAGCAGCGCGTGGGCGATCTCGTGCCCCATCACCACCGCCACCGCGTCGGCGTTCCGGGCCACCGGCAGCAGCCCGGTGTACACCGCCATCTTGCCGCCCGGGAGGCAAAACGCGTTGACCTGGTCGGACTGCAGCACGGTGACCTTCCAGTCGAACGTCTTTTCGACGTGGCTGGCCTGCAGCCCGTGCTCCGCCGCCAGCGCGTCGGACACCGGCGGGATGCGCTCGATCAGGCGCCCGGCGATGGCCGTGACCTGCCGCGACACCTCGGCATCGGCCGGCAGCGGACGCTCCTGCTGCAGGACCTGCTGGTAGGCCTGCAGCCCGAGCGCGGTCTCCTGCTCCGGCGAAATGCGCTTGTCGATCACCACCGTCTCGCCCGTCAGCGGATCAATGCTGCGGTTGGAGAACCAGTAGTACGCGGCGTAGCCCGCGAACAGCACCAGCACCCAGAGGCGCAGTCCGCCCCTGCGGTTGCCCATTGGATTCGGGGTCATGCGGTGCTCCTCTTGCGTGCCCGGCGGATCGGTAGCTCGATACTACAACTGCCGCACCAGCCGGAACCCGACCCGCGCGTTGGTCACGTCCACCCCGCCCGGCGCCCGCCACGCGGACCGCGTTTGCGCGGGGGCACTGGCCCAGGAACCGCCGCGGTACATGCGGATGCGGCAGCCCGGGTTCACCCAGGCGCCGCCGTTGGCCGGTGCGCGGCGGTACCCCTTGTGCCAACAGTCGCCCACCCATTCGCTGACGTTGCCGCCGATGTCGAACAGGCCGAAGGCGTTGGCCGCGAACCGGCCGACCGGCGCCGGCCCCCACCAGCCATCGCCGTAGCCGGGAAACGCGTTGCTCCAGCGCCGCCCGCGGCTGGACACGTCGCGACTGCCGGCCAGGTTGTCGACGCCGGCCGGCGGCGTCCCGTCTCCCCACGGGAAGCGACCGCTCCCGCCTGCCCGCAGCGCGTACTCGAACTCGGCCTCGCTGGGCAGGCGGTAGTGCGCGCCGGCCTGCCCGGACAGCCACGCCGCGTAGGCTTCGGCGTCACGGGCGGTGACGTGGACCACCGGCAGGTCGTCGCCGGCGGGGCGGCCGTCGTAGGTGGACCGCCAGTCGATCCCGCTGCCGCGCAGGAAGTTGCCGCTGCGCACGTCGTAGGCCATCGAATGCCCGCGCTGGGTGGCACGCGGCACGTACCCGGTGGCCTCCACGAAGCGGCGGAACTCGCCCACGGTGATCTCGTGCCGGGTCATCGCGAAGCCACGCTCGAACCGGATCGCATGGCGGGGACGCTCGTCGGCGGTGGCGTCCGGCTCGCCCTCCGGCGCGCCCATGGAAAACGTGCCGCGCGGCAGCACCACCAGCGCAGGCCCGCGGTCGCCGCCGGGCAGCGCGTCGGTGAACACCTGGCCGGGCTTGAACAGACCGTAGTGGTCGACCTGTTCGATGCGCTGGCGCAGCGCCACGCCCGCTCCCTCGCCGGGGCGGGCGATGCGCAGGATCTCAGCCAACCGCTCGCGGGCGAAGCGCAGCCCCGCCGGATCGGCCAGCGCCATCAGGCCCTGGTCGCCCAGCCGGCGGATGCGGTCCGTGCGCAGGAATTCGATGCGCGCGCGCGCCGCAGGCAACGCCGGGGACGACGGACGGACCCGCGTCGCGCGCACCAGTTCGGCATACGCCGCATCGAAGTCACCGCCCGCGGCCTTCGCCTCCGCGCCCGCCAGCAGCGCCGCCTCGACCGCCTCGATCCCCTGTGACGCGCAGGCGCGCAGCGGCCACAGCGCCTGCGCCCGCCGGAACAGCGCCAGCGCCCCGCCCGGCGCATCGACATTGCCCGCACGTAGCGCCTGCTCGCCCGCCTGGCACAGCTCGAAGGCCTGCCCGGCGCGGTCCACCGCCTCCAGGTAGGTCCGCACCTCGGGCTGCTCCGGCCACAGCGTCCGCAACACGGTCCCGTGCCGCTGGGCATAGCGCAGGGCCGCCAGGTCCTCGCCGGCGTCCAGCGCCACCCACGCCTGCGCCAGCAGCGCGGCCTGCGCCTTGTCCAGCAGCGCGGCATCCTGCGCGTTGCCGGGATCGCGCTGGCGCAACGCCAGCAGCAGCGGGATGGCCGACGCCGCGGTCTCGAACAGGTCGCCCTGGGCGAGGGCCCGCCGGGCCTGCGCGCGGGCACGGGCCGGCTTGTCGATGCGGACTTCGGGCAGCGTCCAGCTGAGGACATCGGCCAAGGCGTCGTCCCCCTGGATGCGCACCTGCCCCGCGTCCACGGCAGGCGCAGGCTGCGCGGGCAGCCGCTGCTGGGCCGGCACGGGTTGCAGGTCCAGCGCCGGCCGGGCCGGCTGCGGCTTGCAGCCTGCCAGCACGACCAGCCCCGCGATGAGGAAACCGCCTGCGCGCAAACCCTGCTCCATGGACGCCGGCACGCCGCCAGCCTGGGGAGGAAATGAACTTAGGCCATGGGCAGGCCCCCGGCAACCGCATAATGGCGGCATGACACATTGGATCGAGACCCCCGACGCGCTGCGCGCGCGCATCGCCACCCCGCCCGCCGCCATCGGCCTGGACACCGAATTCATCCGCGAACGCACCTACTGGCCCCAGCTGGCGCTGGTGCAGATCGCACTGGGCGAATCCGACGACGACATCCTGCTGGTGGACCCGCTGCGGCCCGGCATGGCGAAGGCATTGGCGCCCCTGCTGGCTGACCCGAGCGTGCTCAAGCTGATGCACAGCCCCAGCGAGGACCTGGTGGCGTTCAAGCACGCCTGCGGGGTGCTGCCGGCGCCCCTGTTCGACACCCAGGCCGCCGCCGCGCTGTGCGGGCTTGGCGCGGGGCTGGGCTACCAGAAGCTGGTGCAGGCCGTAACCGGCGTGGAACTGGCCAAGGGGGAGACCCGCTCCGACTGGCTGCGCCGCCCGCTGTCGCCGGCCCAGCTGGATTACGCCGCCGACGACGTGCGCCACCTGCACGCCCTGCACCGGGACCTGGAAGCGCGCCTGGCCGGGAACGGCCGCGCGGCCTGGCTGGCCGAGGACAGCGAACGCCAGCTGGCGAACGCCACCAGCGACGACAGCGACCGCTGGCCGCACCTCGCCATCCGCAGCGCGCAGTTCCTGGATATCGAGGGCCAGCGCCGCCTGCTGCGGCTGCTGCGCTGGCGCGATGCGCAGGCCCGCACCAGCGACCGCCCGCGCAGCTGGATCCTGGACAACGAGCTCGCCGTCGCCCTCGCCCGGCAGAAGCTGGACAGCCGGCTGCGCTTCGACGCCCTGCTGGACGGCTTCCCGAAAGCCCCGCGCAACCTGCGCTCGCCACTGTGGGAAGCCCTCATCACCCCGCTCCCCGACGAAGCGCAAGCCCCGCCGGTGCGCGGCGACGACCGCGACAAGAAACAGCTGCGCGCCCTGCAGGAGGCGGTCGCGGCGGTCGCGGCGGAACTGGGACTGCCGGAAGGCGTGCTGGCCTCCCGCCGCCTGCTGGAGGGCCTGCAGGACGGCAACGGATGGACCGGACCGCTGGCGGGCTGGCGCCGGGCCGTGCTGGAACCGCGCCTGTCGCCCCTGCTGGGGGGCTAGTTGGCAGCGCCCGATGGCACCCGTATAATTGCGCTTCCTTCGTGGGGCCATAGCTCAGCTGGGAGAGCGCGTCGTTCGCAATGACGAGGTCGGGAGTTCGATCCTCCCTGGCTCCACCAAAACACCAAGGCCAGCCCGCAAGGGCTGGCCTTTTTGTTGTTGCAACGGAGGGCGCAGGCCGGCACGAGGCCGGCCCGCGATGGGTGTCCCGGGGCGCGTCAGTTCAGCGTCCGGCCGAATTCACTGACTTCCTTCTCGGCGCGCTCCCGCTGCCAGCCGTACTGCTCCTGCAGCTTGCCCGCGAGGTACTTGCTGTCGCCCTGGGCGACATCGAACACGTCGTCGGTGAGCTCGCCCCACTTCGCCTGGGCCTTGCCTTTCAGCTGCTTCCAGTTGCCTGCAATGATGTCCTTGTTCATGTGCGTTGCTCCATCGGGGGAAGGATGCGGCGGTGGGGTACCGCGCCTGCGTCGGCACTGGCCTCCGCCGCGTGGACAGATTGCTGCTGGCGGCGTTCGCAGCCCGTGGACGGCGCGTTAGATCGGGTTAACACCCCGGGACCGTTCATCCGGCAGACAGCCCGGACCACGGCAGCGTGCCACCACGGCGAACGCGGCCCATGCAGGGGCGCGGCCTCAAGGTTGGGGCGAACGGGGCGATATCGTCGGTGAGGACGGCGCCCTTGGACGGCAATCCATGCCCCTGCGCGCCTGTCCATGACCCAGGGGAACACGCATGCGGAAGATCGGGACGGGGATGCAGTCCATCGTGGCGCGCACGGCGCTGGTGCTGGGCATCGTGGCAACGCTCTGCTTCGCCGGCGCGGCCTGGCTGATCCAGAAGAAGGCGGCGGAGGTGCAGGAAGCCACCGCCATGGACGAACTGGAGCAACTGGCCCGCGCGGAAGCCGCCAAGGTGCGCGGCTCGACCACCGAAACCCTGTCCCGGGTCCGCGGCCTGGCCGACGGCACCCTGTCGATGATGGCCCGCGGCGGCGCCGAGCGTGGCGAGGCCTCCGCGCTGGTGCGCCGTTTCTCCGAAACCGATCCCGCGGTACTGGGCTACTGGGTGGAATTGGAACCCGACGGCTTCGACGGCCGCGACGCCGAGTTCGCCCGCGACTGGAAGGACGGCGAACCCGACGCGGAGGGGCTGAAGACCTTCGTCGCGGGGCTGACGCCCAGCCAGCAGGTCAGCACCGACGCCGGCCGGCTGTCGGTGTACTGGACGCGTTCGGCCTCGGGGCAGGTGTCCCTGCAGGACGCGGTGGGCAGCGAGAACAACATCATCGTCACGGGCGATGCCGCGGAGAAGTACTACGCGGCCGTCCGCCAGCGCGGCGACGAGCTCATGTTCGAGCCGTATTCCGACGAGGTGGACGGCAAGCAGGTGCTGATGACCAGCCTGATGGTGCCGCTGAAGGTGGACGGACAGTTCCGCGGCGTGGCCGGCGCCGACATCAGCCTGGACGCGATCCAGGCCAACCTCGCCAAGATCCGTCCCTACCAGCGCGGCGTGGTGCGCCTGCTGTCGCCCACGGGCATGGTGCTGGCGGCGCCGGAGAAGGAACTGCTGGGCAAGCCGTGGAAGCAGGACCTGCGCGGCGTGCTGGCGGCGCTGGCCAAGGGCGAGACGGTGCGCCGCCGCGAGACCGGCTCGCTGGTGCAGGGCGAAGTGTTCCGCGTCTACGTGCCGGTGACCGTCGGCCATTCGCCGGACGCCTTCGCGCTGATGGTGACCGCCCCAGCCGACGCGGTGATGGCGGGGGTCGTGGAAATCCGCAACCGGGTCATCCTGGTGGGCGTGGTGAGCGTGCTGCTGCTGGTCGTCGTCGTCGTGGTGCTGCTGCGGGCGCTGATCGGTGCGCCGCTGCGCGGCATCGTGCAGGGCGTGGACGCGGTGGCGGCCGGCCAGCTGGATTACCCCATCGCGGCGGGCGGCAACGACGAAGTCGGGCAAGTCTCGCGCGCGCTGCGCAAGATGCAGGCCGACCTGAAGGCGCGGCTGGATGCGGAGCGGCGGATCGCCGCCGAGAACCAGCGCGTCCGCATCGCGTTGGACAATGCCGGCACCGCGATGCTGATCGCGGGCGCGGACGGCGTGGTGGTCTACGCCAACCCGGCCATGCGCAACCTGCTGGGCCAGTACCGCCCCACCCTCGCGCGCCACCTGCCGCAGGCCGACCTGGCCCAGCTGGAGGGCCAGCCGCTGGCGCAGCTGCAGCCCGGCGGCAGCGATACCGCACGCGTCGATGCCCTGCAGCAACGCGAGCTGGTGTTCGGCAGCGCCGTGTTCGTCCAGACCGCGGCACCCGTGGTGTCGGCGGAGGGCGAGCGGCTGGGCGTGGTCGTCGAGTGGCGCGACCGCAGCCAGGAAGTCGCGGTGGAAGCCGAAGTGGGCGAGGTCATCGAGGCCGCGGCCGCCGGCGACCTGTCCAAGCGCATCGAGGTGGAGGGCAAGACCGGGTTCTTCCGCCGCCTGGCCGAAGGCGTGGACCGCATGCTGGACGCCAACGCCGGCACCATCGCGGATGTCCAGCGCGTGCTGGGGGCCTTGGCGCAGGGCGACCTGACCCAGCGCATCACCGCCGACTACCGCGGGGTGTTCGGCCGCATGCGCGACGACACGAACACCACCGTCGAACGGCTGACCGAGACGATGGAACGCGTCCACGCGGCGGTGGACGCCATCCGCACCGCGGCGCGCGAGATCGCCGCCGGCAACAGCGACCTCTCGGCGCGTTCCGAGCAGCAGGCGGCCAGCCTGGAGGAGACCGCGGCCTCGATGGAGGAGCTGACCTCCACCGTGAAGAACAACGCCGAGTCCTCCTACCAGGCGCGGCAGTTGGCGACCGGCGCGGCCGACGTGGCCTCGCGCGGCGGCGCCGTGGTCGAGCAGGTGGTCGAGCAGATGAACGGCATCACCTCGGCCTCCAAGCAGATCGAGAACATCATCGGTGTGATCGATGGCATCGCGTTCCAGACCAACATCCTGGCGCTCAACGCCGCCGTGGAAGCGGCGCGTGCGGGCGAACAGGGCCGCGGCTTCGCGGTGGTGGCGGGCGAGGTGCGCGCGCTGGCGCAGCGCTCCGCGGAAGCCGCCAAGGAGATCAAGGGCCTGATCGGCAGTTCGGTGCAGCGCGTGGACCAGGGCGCGGCGCTGGTCGCACAGGCCGGCGGCACGATGCAGGAGATCGTCGATGCGGTGCGCCGCGTCAGTGACCTGATGGCCGAGATCTCCGCCGCCTCGCAGGAACAGAGCACGGGCATCGAGCAGGTCAACCAGACCATCACCCACATGGACGGCGTCACCCAGCAGAACGCCGCGATGGTGGAACAGGCCACCGCGGCGGCCCATTCGCTGCAGGAGCAGGCCGACGACCTGGCGGAGGTGGTGGCCGTCTTCCGGATGCGGTGAAGCCCCCGGAGGACGGATGGCACGGGCCATGCCCACTGGTTACAGTGGCGGCATTCCCCAGGACGCGCCAAGCATGCGGCTCTCCGCCCACAGGACGCAGTGGTGGCTTGCCTTGTCGGTCCTCGTCCTCATCGGACCGTGCGTGTCCTCCGCCAGCGGGCGGCAGGATCCGCCACCGGCGTCCGGACAGGCCGCCGGCCTGGTGGAAACGGATCCCCGGACCGGCAGGATCCTGCGCCTGCACGACGCGCGCGGCGATTTCCGCTACCGCTATGACGCGGACGGCCGGCTGGTCCAGGCGACGCGGGAGGGCGATACCGTCGCCACGCTGGCATGGAACGCACGCAGCCTGCCTGCCTCGCTCGTGGTGCAACGCCTGCGCGAGGGCAGCCGTCACCGGCTGGTATTCACCTATGACGCGCACGGGCGCATGACGCGCATGCAGCTCGAAGGCCGTGGCGCCGTCACGCTCCGGTACGGCAGGGATGGCGAGCCGGTGATGCGTTCGACGCTTAACCCCGATGGGCACCGTGATGCGTTCGGTATGTTCGGCACCCTCGGCATGCTCACCCAACCCGCCGGCATCACCATCAGGATCACACCGGAATGAACGCCGCTCCCCGCCTTGCCCCCGTCCTTCGCCGGACCCTGCTCGCCTGCCTGCTGGCCGCTTCCGGCACGGCGGGCGCCGCCACGTCCCCCCAGCTCCAGGCCGACGGCCAGGTCCAGCTGGCCGCCACCCGCGTGGACTGGACCCTGGAGGGCCCCTTCGCCCTGCGGCGCGTCGAACTGGTCATCCGCAATCCCCACGACCGACCGTTGGAAACCACGGTGCAGGTTCCCCTGGCCAGCAACGAGCGCCTGCACGGCTACGCCCTCGACATCGAAGGCACGTTGCGCGACGCGGTGCCGGTGGAGCGCGTCCGCGCCCGCACCGCGTTCGAGGAGACCGTGCGCACCCGGGTGGACCCGGCGCTGGCCCAGAAGGACGCCGGCAACCGCTACGGCATCCGCGTGTTCCCGGTCCCGGCGCATGGCGAACGCCGCCTGCGCGTGGACATCGCCAGCCTCGCCGTGCGTGGTGCCTGCGGCTGGCAGCATGCCCTCGACGCCGGCCTGCCGACGGGCAGCCGCGCGGCCGTGCGCGCCACGGCCACCGGAGCCCCGGTGGCCGCCGGCAGCACGCCCCTGGGTTGGCGTCGCCTGCAATCGCTGCACGTCGCATCCTGGCAATCCGGCGATACCCGAGCCGCGCCCACCGCCTGCCTCGCCGCGCCATCGGGCGATGCAGCCTTCCACGCGACCTTCGAGGACGGGCTGGAAATGCACTGGCTGGAGGTGCCTGCGCGCCGCCCGGCCGCGGTGCCCGCCGCCCCCGCCCCACGCCGCATCGAAGTGGTGTGGGATGCCTCCTACAGCACCCTCGGCGCCGACCGCACGGCGGAACTCCAGGTGCTGGACCGCTACCTGCGCGGCCGCACCGTGGACGTCACCCTCAGCGTGCTGCGCGAGACGGTGCAGCGCCGCCAGGTCCGCATCGACTCCCCGGCGGCGCTGG
Organism: Thermomonas sp.; assembly: GCA_041913885.1. Classification (GTDB taxonomy): domain Bacteria; phylum Pseudomonadota; class Gammaproteobacteria; order Xanthomonadales; family Xanthomonadaceae; genus Thermomonas. Next base: position 53,558 of record JAYSEL010000002.1, read on the forward strand.
CGCAATTCCTGTCCTCGCTGGCAGGCGAACAGCCGGACGGTGCCACCGCCCTCTCGGCATGGCGCGCGGATCCGAATGTGCAGCAGGTGCTGCTGGTCAGTGACGCCGTGGCCACCTTGCCGGGGGCCATCGATCCCGGCACCCGGGCTCCGGTGTTCGTGCTCGCGCACGGCGTGGCCGACCCGGCCCTGGCCCGCTGGCTGACGCGCGCGGGCGGCCAGGTGCTCGACCTGGCGACGCTCACCCCGGAGCAGGCCCTGCGCGCACTGCGCCGCACGCCCACCCTGCGCGCGACGCTGGGCCCGCTGGACCGCAACTGGCATGTCGAGCAATACGCCGTCGACGGCGGCGCCCTGCGCGCCTGCCACGTGGCGCCGTCGCCGGGCGCCATTCCGCGCCTGGCGCTGCTGCAGGCCACCGCCAGCGGACCGCGCGAACACGTGCACAAGGCCGTGGCCACGCGCCCCTCGTCGCTGGCCGCGTTCTGGTGCGCGACCTGGCAGGCCGAGGACCTGGAAGCCCAGCCGGACCAGCATCGTGCCGCGCTCGCCGCGCTGGGCGAACGCTTCGGCATCGCCAACCGCGAAACCAGCCTGCTGGTGCTGGAAAGCGACGAGGACTACGTCCGCTTCGGCATCCTGCCGCCGGCGGCGGACGTCTCCCTGCGCGACCGCATCCTGCGCCGGCGCTTCCAGCTGGAAACCGAGAAGGCCTCGGCGTGGACGGAAAACCGCCTGGCGATCCAGCGCGGCTGGCAGGCGCGCATGGACTGGTGGAACACCGTCTTCCCGAAGGACGACCCCCGGCCCCGCTGGGCCGAGGAGCGCCGCCGGGCCGAAGCCCAGCGCGCGCGCGAAGAGGCCGAGTCCGCCCGGGAACGCCGCGCCGCGCCCGGTCGTCTGGTCGGTGCCGCCGTGCCGGTGATCGCGGAAGCCGCCGCCGCACCGGCCCCGGGCACCCCGCCGCCGCCCTCCCCGCCCCCGGCACCCGGCGCGGACCCAGACACCGGTGGCATCGGCATCCAGCTGCAGGCGGTGGCCATGGATTCGCCCTACGTGGCGGACCTGCGTGCCGCACCGTCGGCGGCGACGCTGTACGCCCGCTACCTGGACCTGCGCACGCAGTACGGCCAGAGTCCGGCCTTCCATTTCGACGTGGCGCAGCGGCTGTTCGAACTGGGTGATGCCGAGCACGGCTGGCGGGTGCTGAGCAACCTGGTGGAACTGATGCCGAACGATCCCGCCAGCCTGCGCCTGGTGGCCTACCGGCTGCAGGAAGCCGGCCTGCAGGCACCGGCGACCGCCCTGCTGCGCAAGGTGCGCGAACTGGCGCCGGACGAACCGCAATCCTTCCGCGACCTGGCCCTGGCGCTGCGCGCGCCCGCGACCTGCCGCGAGGCGCTGGACCTGCTCGGCCATGTGGTGGATACGCCGTGGTCGCCGCGTTTCGCCGACATCGGCGTGATCGCGCTGACCGAGCGCAACGACCTGCGCACACGTTGCCCGGGTGCCACGCCGGCGACGCAGGAGGACCCGCAGGGACAAGCCCTGCCGGTGGGGCTGCGCGCCGTGTTGCGCTGGGACCTCAACGACACCGACATCGACCTGCACGTCACCGACCCCAACGGCGAGGAGGTCTATTACAGCCACCGCCTCAGCTACCAGGGCGGCACCATCTCCCGCGACTTCACCGCGGGGTACGGCCCCGAGGAGTTCATCCTGCGCGATCCCAAGCCCGGGACGTACGAGGTGGCCGTGAACTACTACGGCAGCCGGCTGGCGAAGCTGACCCGGGGCGCCACCCTCAACCTCAGCCTGCAGACCGGCTTCGGCACGGCCGCCATGCACGAGCAAACCGTCAATCTCCGGCTGCTGGAACAGACCGGCAAGGTCGTGGTGGGGCGCTTCACCGTGCGAGGCGACGGCACCCTGGGGCTGGCGCAGGCGGAGGATGACAAGGCCTCGCCGTGAACCTTCCCCGGATGCGCGGGCTGGCAGCGTTGGCACCGATGCCGCGCATCGCAGAGAGGCGCAGCGGACCGGGCATGACGGGGCGGGGGCGGAAATCCATCGCCCTCGGCACCATGCTGCTGCAGCTCGCCGGCGGCCTTGCGACTGCCGCCGAGCCGTTCCCCGGGCGCGTTGCGCTGTGGCTGTCCCCACCCCCACCCAACGGCCGGCTGGACGCATGCGCGCGCGATGCAGCGGTCACGGCGTGGCAACTGGCGCAACCCGACCTCGTGCGGGTGCGGGTCGGGCAGGCTCTGCACCTGCAAGGGCTGAACGACGCCGGCAGCCGCACGCCGGCGTGGACACAGCGCTGCTTCCAGCTGCGGGACGGCCACCGGGTCCTCGTGCAGGGCGCACTGGTGCCGGCGGAATCCGCACGGTTGCTGCCGGCGGCGCTGCCGGTCCTGGTGCTGGAGAATCGCGCCCGGCATGTGCCCGTGCTGCGCCCGGGCTGCGGCTTCCCCGCGCGACTCGCCGCCGCACTCCCGACCTGCATGCCCGCGCCGGATGCCGGCCCGCCGCCTGCGCGCTGACGGCTCGCGCCGCCGATTCACGCGTGGCCGCGGTGCCGCGACGCATGCCCCCGGAGGATGGCCTTCGTGCCGCCGGACGTCTCCCTACTCCTGCAGGAACAGCGCGCCGATGGCCAACGCCGTCGGATAGGGTTCCGGCTCGTTGCGGTTGGTGAGCAGCACCACGGTCAGCCGGCGCGCGGGCCAGCGGACGATGACGTTGCGGAAGCCGATGGTTTCGCCGGAGTGCCACAGCGTCTCGCCGGTGATGCGCCAGCCCAAGCCGTAGGACGCCTCGTATCCCTCGCCCGACACCGGGACATGCGGGCTGAAGGCCAGCCGTCGCGACGCCGCCGACAGCAGGCTGTCGTCGTACAGGGCGGCGTCCCAGCGCGCGAGGTCCTCGATGGTGGAATAGATGCCACCATCGCCCAGCACCGCGCTGGTCGAACTCTGGTCCGTGCGCTGCCAGTGGCCATCCACCTCGCTGTGGCCGAACGCCCGGTGCGGCACCTCCGGCCCGCCGACGACGTACGCCAATGAATCGTGCATGCCCAGCGGCGTGAAGATGCGCGCCTTCAGGAACGCCGGGTAGTCCATGCCGGAGGCGCGCTCCACCACCAGCGCCAGCAGCGCATAGCCGCTGTTGCTGTAGCGGTAGGCGCTGCCCGGCGGGAAGTACAAGCGGTGTTCGCGCTCCAGCAGCGCCAGCACGCCGGCATCGCGGATCTGCCCGTCATACGGCTTCGCCATCAGGTCTTCGTAGTCGAGCAGGCCCGAGGTGTGGGTCAGCAGATGGCGCAGGGTCATGGCCTCGGCCTCGCGCGGCAGCGACGGCAGCCAGTGGCGCACCGGGTCGTCGATGGCCAGCGTGCCGTCCTGCGCCAGCAGCAGGATCGCCGCGGCGGTGAACTGCTTGCTCACCGACGCCAGCCGGTACGCGGTGGCCGGGCCGGCTTCGACGCCATGTGACAGGTCGGAGCGGCCGTAGCCGCGACGCACCACCGCCTCGCCGTCGCGCAGCACCAGCAGCGAGGCACCGGGCACGTCGCCGTCGTAGCGCTGCATCAGGCGGTCGAGTTCGGCGTACGGCATCGGTTGCTCGGTCATGGTGATGGGCACGTCGTACAGCAGGCCCGGCGTCGGTTCCGGCTGGAAGGTGTAGTGCCACCATTCCATCGGGTAGTTGGAGAAACCTTGCGCCGCCATCGCATCCCGCAGGAAGTGCCGGTTGTCACGCTGCGCCCCGGTGGCGAGCGGCGAATCGGTGTTCGCCTTCGTGCCGAAGAAATCGAACGCCGTCCCCATGTCCAGCGGGGTGCAGTCCGCATCGCGGTCATCGCATTGCAGCAGGGTGAGGTCGAGCGTCGCGCCGCGACTGTGCCCGGAAACGGGCGCGATGTAGCCGCCCAGCAGCGCCGGCTTGTCGAGGTCGGGGTAGTGCGTGGGCTTGGTCTTCAGATCGGCGGGATCCTCCGCCCAGCGCATGAAATGCGCCACGGCTCGCGCCGGCCGGTAGCAATCGAACACGCGCAGGCGCTGGTGGCGCTTGCGCAGCTCGGCCTCGACGCGGGCCAGCGCCTCGGCGGCCTCGCGCTTGAGCCAGCAACGCGGCGCGGCGTAGCCATCGACACGTGCGCCGACGAAATTGTCGCTGCCGAAATAACGGATGTCCTGCGACAGGTCCGGGACCAGCGTGCGAATATCCACCATCCCCGCCTCTTCCATCGTGCGCGCCGGCGACAGGACCGGTGGCTCGCCGGCACGCAGGGACGCGCTGCAGGCCAACAGCACCATCGCCAGCAGCGCCCTAGTCACAGCCGCGCTCCCACGCGAACGCCAGGTCCTCGTAGTCCGAGCTGAAGTCGCCATCGGGATTCAGCTTCGCCATATGCAGTTGCTTGCGGCCGCCGTCGCGGGAAAACGCCAGCCACGCATCCTCGTCCACCGCCTCGTCGTCCCAGACCAGCAGGTAGCGCCCGTCGAAGCGCCCCACCCGGCCGTGCATCTTCGGCGACTTGGCCGACCGCCATTCCACGGCGTCGCCCACCGGGCACAGCCGCACCTCGCCGAACCACGGGTCGCGCCACACGCCCAGCCAGTCGCGCAACGCATCCGGTGTCACCGGCATGCGTGTCGCGATGTCGGGCAGGGCCGGCTTGGCCGCAACCGCCGCGGCGGGCGCCGCCGGACGCTCCAGGTCGTCCGCGTAACCGGCCACGCCCTTCGAGGTGGCTGGCGCGGTGAACAGCTTCAGCAGCGCGGTGCCCAGCACCGTGCGCGCACGGCCGCCATCGCCGTTGATCATGAACACGAAGCCGGACCGGCGATCCGGCAACAGCAGCAGCATCGAATACATGCCGCCCAGCGTGCCGGTGTGCGACACCGTCCATTCGCCATCCGCATCGGCCAGGCGGAACCCGTAGGCGTAGGCGTAGTAATGGGTGTTGTCCCACTCGCGCTTGAGCCGGGAAATCGGCATCGGGGTGCGCGCCTTCCACAGTTCGGCGCGCTGGGCCGGGCCCAGCCAGGCCAACTGGGCGGGCGTGGGGGCCAGCCAAGCGTTCGCCCACGCCAGCATGTCGCGCAGGGTGCAGCGGATGCCGCCGGCGGGCGCCGAGGCGATCGCGGGGACGATGTCGGCATCGCCGCGGGTGCGCACGATCCGGTCGCCGTCACGACCGTGCGGTTGGGCCACGCTGCCGGCATCCTTCAGCGCGAATTCGCCGACCCGGCAGCCGGACAGGCCCAGCGGCTCGAACACCTCCCGCCGCAGCAGCGCCTCGTAGGAGGCACCGCCGGCAGCGGCGGCCACCTGCCCGGCCACCACGTACAGCAGGTTGTCGTAGGCATAACCGGCGCGGAACCCGTAGGCGGGCCGGATGTGGCGCAGCCCGCGGACGATATCGTCTCGGGTGAACAGGTTAGGCTCCGGCCACAGCATGAGGTCGCCGCCGCCTTCGGGCAGGCCGCTGTTGTGCACCAGCAGGTCGCTCACCGTCATGTGCGCGGTCACCCACGGGTCGTGCATGGCGAACGCCGGCAGGTGCTTCACCACCGGGTCGTCCCACGCGAGCTTGCCTTGCTGGACCAGCCGCGCCAGCAGCGCGGCGGTCATCGCCTTGCTGTTGGAGGCGATCTTGAACAGGGTGTCCTCGGTCACCGGATCGTCGCTGCCGTGCACGGTCTCGCCGTAGCCCTTGGCGAACGTGACCTGGCCGTCATCGATCACCCCCACCGCGATGCCGGGCAGGCGGTAGCGGGCGATGGCGGCCTGCACGGTGGCCTCCACCGCCTGCGGCGTGGGGCCTTCCGGCGTCGCTGCGCGCGCCGCGCCCAGCGCCACCCACACCAGTGCGATCGCGATCACGCGCTTCATGCCGTCCTCCAGTCGTCCGCCGGTCGTTCGTCGGCGATCATCGCATCGAAGGTCTGCCGCTGGCGGATCACCACGTAGCGCCCTTCCTCGACCAGCACCTCGGCGGCCAGCGGACGCGCGTTGTAGGTGGAGGCCATGGACGCCCCGTAGGCGCCCGCGCCGAGGATGGCGACCAGGTCGCCAGCCGCGCAGCGCGGCATCTCGCGCTGCCGGGCGAAGGTGTCGCCGGTCTCGCACACCGGGCCGACCACGTCGTAGGCGACACGGTCGCGGCCGGCCGTTTCGCCGACCCGCACGATGTCGTGCCAGGCGTCGTACAGGCTGGGCCGCAGCAGGTCGTTCATGCCGGCGTCCAGCATCAGGAAGCGGCGTTCGCGCCCCTGCTTTTCCAGCACCACGCGGGTGAGCAGGAGGCCGGCCTCGGCCACCAGCCAGCGCCCCGGCTCCACCAGAATGCGGCCGGCGAAGCCGGCCAGCGCCTCGCGGATCGCGTCGGCGTATTCGTTCGCATCCGGCGCCACCTCGCCGTCGCGGTAGCGCACGCCCAACCCGCCGCCGACGTCGATGCTGGCGATGCCATGGCCGGCGGCCTCCAGCGCGCGCCAGAACGCGGCCATGCGCCGCAACGCCTCGCGCATCGGATCGAGGCTGAGCAGCTGCGAGCCGATGTGCATGTGCAACCCGTCCAGGCGCACGTTGGGCCGCTCGACTGCAGCCTCGAACCACGCGCGCGCTTCGTCCATCGGCACGCCGAACTTGTTCTCCGCCTTGCCGGTGGAGATCTTGGCGTGGGTGCGCGCGTCCACGTCGGGGTTGATGCGGACCGCCGCGACGGCCACGGTGCCGCGCGCGGCCGCGAGGCGCTGCAGGGCGTCGAGCTCGGCACGCGACTCGATGTTGAAGCGGCCGATGCCGACCGCCAGCGCGGCGTCGATCTCGGCGTCGGTCTTGCCCACGCCGGAGAACACGATGGCCTCCGGCGCGATGCCGGCACGCAGCGCGCGCATCAGCTCGCCGCCCGACACGATGTCCGCACCCGCGCCCTCCGCCGCCAGCAGCCGCAGCACCGCGAGGTTGCCGTTGGCCTTCACCGCATAGCGGATGCCTGAGTCCAGTCCCGCCAGCGCCGTGCGCAGCGCACGGATGCGACTGCGGATCGCCGGCGCGGAGTAGACGTACAGCGGCGTGCCTTCGCGCGCGGCCAGCGCGGCGAGATCGACGCCTTCGAAACTCCCGGGAAACCCACCCACCGTTGCCTCCGGTACACGTCCAAAAAAAGGGCGGCCCGGCAAGGGGCCGCCACCAGGGGGAACAGCAATCGCGACGACCGATCCGGACGGAACCGGATCAATAGTTGTAGGTGAGCACCAGCTGCATGTAGCGCGGCGACTGCCAGCGACGGCCTTCGGCGAAATGCGGCATCTTCACGCCCGGCGCGGACTCGTAGCGGGAGTGCACGTTGACCGTGGCCTGGCTGTTCAGCAGGTTGTAGACGCTGAAGCGGGCCTTCAGGTCGCCGACCGGCACCGGGATGGTCCAGGTGACGTTCGCGCTGAGGTCCTTGATCCACGGCATCCGGCCGAACGCACCGCGCCCGGTGTAGACCAGCTCGCGGTTGATGCTGGAGCAGTTGGCCACGCACAGCCAGCCGGAACCGCCGCCGCTGTACTCGCCCGGGCCACCGGCACTGCGGTTGTCGTTGGGCCAGCGCACGCCGTAGGCGGTGATCGGGCCACCCGAGACGGCACTGAACGTGGCGCCGAACTGCCACGCATCGTTGAGCTTGTAGCTGCCGCGCAGCTTGACCTGGTGGCGATGGTCGTTGAACAGCACGCCGTAGCGTTCGTTCACCGCGGGGTGGTCGTAGTACTGCACCAGGTTGGTGTCGTTGTAGCCGGTGTCCGAGTTCACCGGTCCTTCGATGTTGCCTTCCGACTTCGACCACAGATAGCTGGCGTTGAACGACCAGTGGTCGTCCCAGGCGCGGTCCAGCTGGAATTCAACGGCCTTGTAGGTCCGCTTGGGCTTCTTGTAGCCCATCACGATCCCGCTGCCGAGGGTGACGTAGCCGTCCTCCGAATTGTCGAACGTCACCCAGTCATTGGTGGTGGGGCACCACAGGGTGTTGGTCTCGCCCGGATTGATGATCGGCCAGTCGCCGGAATACCAGGGGCAGCCTTCGACGTGGTTGATGCGAACGTCCTCCACCGCACGGCTCAGCTTTCGGTAGGTGGCATTGATGCCGTACGACCAGCTCTGGCTGATGGCCCGCTGGAAGCCGAGGATGTACTCGTCCTGAAACACCTGCTTGAGGTCGCGCGAGACGGCGGTCCGCATGTCGGTGGGAGCGACGACGTTGCCGTCGGTGTTGACGGCGCCAATCTGCGCGCCCAGGACCGGGACGTAATAGTTATTCCCACTGGAATCGCTCTTCTGCTCCCAGCCGTCCAGCGCGTAGTAGGTGTGCTCGTCAGTGGTGCCGCCGCCGAAGTAGTCGGTCAGCTTGTTGGTCAGCGGGATGTAATAGCGCCCCGCGTTGCCGAACAGCTTGGTGGTGCCATCCCCCCGCATGTCCCAGCTGAAGCCCAGGCGCGGCGAGATCATGTCGCTGTAATCCGCCTTGGCGAACAGCGCGCCGCTGGCCAGCGTGTTGGTGAACTTGTCGGCGCGCAGGCCCAGGCTGAGCAGCAGGTTGGGGGTGACGCTCCAGTTGTCCTCGACATAGAACGCCTGGGTGTTGGTGGATACCGGGGCACCCGTCAGGTAACGGCGCGCATCCACCAGCCCGGTCACGCCCGCCGGCACCACGCCGCCGTTCGACAGCACCGCCCCGGGGGTGGTGTTCAGGACGCTGTACGCCACGCCGTCGCCGGGGTTGACGACGAAGCTGTCGGAATCCATCACCTCGCGGTCGTAGCCGAAGCGCAGCAGGTGGTCGCCGAGCGTCCACTCGAAATCGAGGCGGGTCGCCGTCCGCGTGTCGTCGCGGGTGCTGATGCGGCTGTTGGTCGGATGGCAGCCGATCGGATCGGGCTTCACGCCGTTGGTGTATGCGGCGTAGGAAATGATGCTGCATTCGTCGTCGAGCGTGCTGCCGGACGCGGCGCTGCGCTTGTTGACGCCGTGCATGACCTTGGCGACGAAATCGTCCGTGAGGTGGCCGGTGTAGGTCAGCGACCAGTTGTCGCCGCCAGACCCAGACGTGCTGCTGCCGTTGCTGGGGGCACCGTAATCGTCGGTGCTCCAGACGTAGTCGCTGTACTTGGTGGTCGTCGAGTCCGCCTTGTCCGAGAACGCCAGGAATTCGACCATGTGGTCGTCGTTGATGCGCCAGTCGAGCTTGGTGCCCCAGAAATCGTTGTTGCTCTTGGTCTTCCAGGCCTCCGACTCGTCGACGTCGCGCGAATCGGCATCACGCTTTTCGTACATCGCGAAGAAGAACAGCCTGTCCTTCACGATCGGACCCGATGCCCACACGTTGTACTTGTAGAGCGGGCTCTCGTCGCGGCTGGTGCGATTGAGATCGGTGATATCACCGTTCTGGTAGAAGTGGTCCTTGCGGGCCGACGCCCAGCTGGACGGCTCCAGGGTGATCTCGGCGCCGGCGTGGAATTCATTACCGCCCGAACGGGTCACGGCATTGATCACGCCGCCGGTGCTGCGGCCGAATTCCGCGGAGTAACCGCCGGTCTTGACCTGCACCTCCTCGTAGAAGTTGTACGGCACCGTGGAATAGCCCTGGCGGCGGTACGGATCCGTCACGTCCAGGCCGTTGATGTAGACAACGTTCTCCGCGACGGACGAACCCCCGAACGTCAGGCCGCCGAAGGTGGCGCCGGAGGCGACCACGCCGGGCGCCAGCAGGGCCACCGAGCCGAGGCTCTGGTCCACCGGCAGTCGCGCCAACTCCTGGCGCGTCATGTTGGTCGACGTCTCGGTGGACCGCACGTCGACGCGGTTGACGATCCGCGAACCCATCACCTGCACTGCATCAAGGGTCACGGCGCCACCACCCGCGAGGTTGACCGTGGTCGTACCGCCGATCGAGACATTCACGGCGATCGGCGCGCCCGAGCCGGACTTCAGCATGTAGTCGCCCGGCGGCAGCTGGCCGATGCGGTAGCTGCCGTCCGCCCCCACCGTGACCGTGCGGGTCAGGCCGTTGGCCGGATTGGTCACGGTGACTTGGCTGCCGGCGTCCGCGCGCCCTGCGACCGCACCGGTGACCGATTGTGACAAGGCAGGCCCCGCGACGAGCGTCGACAGGCACAATCCCATGGCGATACTCAGGACCGACTTGCGCATGTTGCGGGTGCTGCTCATACCCTCTCCCCGGTGGTTGTTCGTGTGTAAGGTCGTGCCGCCGCGTGCGGGAATCCCGCCCCCCTGTCTCCGCCGTCGGCACCGGCTGTGGGGGCTGTGTAACACGCGGGCAAAGTGTGGTCAATAATTTATTCTTGACGTATAACAACACTGAATCAGATATTCCGCAGTGCACCATTCCCCCTGTTCCCACGCACGGCCGACGGCCCGTTGAAGGAGATGGCATGAGACTCCCGCGCACGCTGCGCCCCCGCCGCCCGGCCCCGCGCCTGCTCCTGCTGGCCCTGGCCCTGGCGACGCTGCCCGGCATGGCGCGCCCGCCGCAGGCCGCACCCTTGCCGGTGCCGGCACATGGCGTCATCGGCGTGCAGGACGCCTACCTGTCGCCGGCGTTCTGGATCGCCCGCGCCCGTGCAGCGGATACGCCGCTGCTGGCGCGCACGGCCATCGACGCCCGCAATGCGCGCCTGCTGCGTGAAGACGCGTCGATGCACGACCTGGCGGCATTGCCGGCGACGCTGGACCGGACCCGGGTGGCCGGCTGGATCGAGGCGCTGGCCTCGCCCCCGACCCGGCCGCTGTGGGACGAGGCCGGTAAGCCGGTGCCGGAGGCGGCGCTGGCGGCGATCATCGCCAACCGCGCCCTCGCCGCCATTCCGGCCACCCAGACCACGCGCTTCGGCATGGCGGTCCGGCGCGCGCCGCTGCGCGCCTTCCCCACCGCGTTGCGGGTGTTCAGCAGCAATGACGACACCGACATCGACCGCTTCCAGGAAAGCGCCCTGTTCCCCGGCGACGCGGTGGTCATCGCGCACGCCAGTGCGGACGGCCGCTGGCTGTTCGTCGTCAGCGCGCGCTACGCCGCCTGGACGGAAGCCGATGCCATCGCAGAGGGCACGCGCGACGCGGTACTGGCCTACGCCGGGCGCACGCCGTACCGGGTGATCACCGGCGCCAAGCTGCGCACCGTGTTCACCCGCGAAGCGCCGCGCGTGTCGGAGCTGCAGCTGGACATGGGCACGCGCGTGCCGCTGGCGGCGGTGGCGCCCGACCAGCCCGTCAACGGGCAGCACCCCTACACCGCCTGGCCGCTGGACCTGCCCGTCCGCGACACCGACGGTCGCCTGGCATTCTCGCCCGCATTGCTGCCGAAGATCGCCGACAGCAGCGACGACTACCTGCCTCTGACCCGCGCCAACATCCTGCGCCAGGCCTTCAAGTTCCTCGGCGAACGCTACGGCTGGGGCCACGCCTACAACGCCCGGGATTGCAGCGGCTTCGTTTCCGACGTGTACCGCAGCATGGGCGTGCAGCTTCCGCGCAACACCAGCGCGCAGGCGGTGAGCCCGGTCTTCCCGCGCGTGCGGTTTTCGCCAACGGACGGCCGCGAGCGCCGGATGGCGGCCATCCACGCCCTCGACGTGGGCGACCTGGTCTACATCCCCGGCCACGTCATGATGTACATCGGCGAGATCGACGGGATGCCCTACGTGATCCACGACACCAACGGCGGCAGCTACCTCGGCGCGGACGGCGCGTTGCGCGCGATGCACCTCAACGGCGTCTCGGTGACGCCGCTGCTGCCGCTGCGCTTCGGCAAGGACCACGACTACGTCGACCGCATCACCAACATCGTCAAGGTGGCAACCGCCCAATGAAGATCACCGACATCCGCTTCGGCATGCTGCGCGTGCCGCTGAAGACCCCGTTCAAGACCGCCCTGCGCACCGTCGAGCAGGTCGAGGACGTGGTGGTCATGGTGCACACCGACAGCGGCCACGTGGGCTATGGCAGCGCGCCCGCCACCGCGGTCATCACCGGCGACACCCACGGCTCCATCGTCGAGGCGGTGCGGCATTACATCGCCCCGCGCCTGGTCGGCCACGAGATCGCCAACCTCAACCACCTGACCCACCTGGTGCAGGGCGCGATGGAGAAGAACACCAGCGCCAAGGCGGCGGTGGAGATCGCGCTGTACGACCTCTGGGGCCAGCTGTACCGCGCGCCGATCTACCAGCTGCTGGGCGGCGGCGAGCCGGCCATCACCACCGACATCACCATCAGCGTGGACTATATCGACAAGATGGTGGCCGATGCGCTGGCGGCGGTGGACCGCGGCTTCGAGTCGCTGAAGATCAAGGTGGGCAAGGACATCGGGCTGGACATCGAGCGCACCAAGGCGATCCACGCAGCGGTGGAAGGCCGCGCCCTGCTGCGCCTGGACGCGAACCAGGGCTGGACCGCCAAGCAGGCGGTCTACGCCTTGCAGACGCTGGAGGATGCCGGCGTGAAGCTGGAACTGGTGGAGCAGCCGGTGAAGGCGCACGATCTGGCCGGGCTGCGCTACGTCACCGAGCGCGTACATACGCCGGTGATGGCCGACGAAAGCGTGTTCGGCCCGCGCGAGGTGGTGGAGTTGATCCGCATGCGCGCCGCCGACATCGTCAACATCAAGCTGATGAAGACCGGCGGCATCTCCAACGCGGTCAGGATCGCCGACATTTGCAGCCTGTACGGCATCGACTGCATGATCGGCTGCATGCTGGAATCCAGCATCGGCGTTGCCGCCGCGGTGCATCTGGCGGTGGCCAAGTCCGACGTGATCAGCAAGGTGGACCTGGACGGGCCGTCGCTGTGCCGCTTCGACCCGGTGCAGAGTGGCGTGGTGTTCAACGAATCGGAGATCAGCGTGACCGACGCGCCGGGACTGGGCATCCGCCACATCGAGGGCCTCGCGCCCGCGCACGAGCTGGCGGCCTGAGGCGATGCCGGTGGGGACGGCGCTGGTCAAGATCCGCTCCGAGCGGGACCGCATGTCGGCGATCGAGCGCCGCATCGCGGACTTCATCGTCGAGAACGCCCAGCTGCTGCGCGACTATTCCTCGCAGCAGCTGGCCAACGCGCTGGGCATCAGCCAGTCCAGCGTGGTCAAGTTCTGCCAGAAGCTGGGGTTCAAGGGCTATCCGGACCTGAAGCTGGCGATCAGCGAGGCGGTGATCCGCGCCGACAGCAACGGCGGCGCGGCACCTTCGCCGCAGCATGCGCCCGCCGCGGCGGCGCAAGGGCACGACCTGTGGCTGCGCAAGTCCGAAGCCGAGGAGGCCACCCGCCTGATCAACCCGCCGGGCACGCTGACCGCGGTGGCGGAGGCGATCGGGCGCGCCGGCACGGTGTTCATCATCGGCCTGGGCGAGGACGACCTGCACGCGCGCACGCTGGCCCTGCGACTGGCGCAGCTGGGCGTGCTGACGGTGCACAACTTCGACGCCGCCCACATGACCGCCAGCCTGTCCGCGGCACGGCCCGACGACGTCCTGCTGGCGTTCTCCGAGCACGGCCAGCAGGCGGCGCTGTGCCAGCTGGCGCGGCACATGCGCAGCCAGCGCGGCAAGGTGGTCACCATCACCCGCCACAGCGCCAACGCGCTGCGGGCGCAGGCCGACCTGGCCCTGCTGGTGTCCGCGCACGACGAGCGCCCGCACATCGAACCCCTGCTCTACCATTCCGCCCTGCAGCACCTGCTGGACCGGCTGTTCATCCGCCTGTACGAGGCGGACGGCGGGCGCCGCACCCGCCTGCGCGAGACCCAGGAACGCCTGCTGCCGCTGCAGGAGCCCTGAGCGGATGACCCGCGCCCCGCGCTCGGGCATCCTTGCCGCTTTCCCACGCCACCCGCCTTCCGGAACCTCCACGATGCCGCTGCGCCGGACCGCCGCCTTCCTGTTGCCCCTGCTGCTCGCCGCCTGCGCCCACGGCCCGGCGACCGCCACCCGCGACGACGCCCGCTGGGCCGATGCCGGCCAGCTGGTGCTGGTCACCTCCGCCGACTGGGCCGCCACGACCGGCGAGTTGCGCCGGTTCGAACGCAGCGCCGACGGCTGGATGCAGGTCGGCGAGGCGGTGCCGGTGACGCTGGGCCGCAATGGCAGCGGCTGGGGCCTGGGCTTGAACCCGCAGCGCGGTGATGGCCCGGTCAAGCGCGAGGGCGACGGCAAGGCGCCGGCCGGCGTGTTCGCCATCGGCACGGCGTTCGGCTATGCCGACCGCGTCAACACCGGGCTGCCCTACCGGGCGATGACGACCAACGACTGGTGCATCGACGTCCCGGCGTCGAACTACTACAACCGCATCGTCGACCGCAGCGTGGTGAAGGCGCCCTATCTCGACCAATCCAGCGAGCCGATGCGCCGCGACATCCACGCCGACGGTGACCAGCGCTACCGCGAGGGCTTTGTCATCGAACACAACGCCGACGGCGCGGCACGCCAGGGCGGCAGCTGCATCTTCGCCCACCTGTGGAAGGCGCCCGGCGAGACCACCGCCGGCTGCACCGCGATGGCGCCGGCCAGCATGGACGCGCTGCTGGCGTGGCTGGACGCGCGCCGCAAGCCGGTGTTCGTACTGCTGCCGAAAGCGCAGTACGCCGCGCTGAAACAACGCTGGACGCTGCCGGAGGTGGCCCCGTGAGCCAGACCGCCCGCGTCCTGGCCGGCCTGGTGGCCGGCATCCTGATCGGCATCCTGCTGGCCTGGCAGGCGCCCGAGCTGGGGCTGCGCATCGCCGCCATCGTCGAGCCGTTCGGCAAGCTCTGGCTCAACGCCCTGCAGATGACCGTGGTGCCGCTGGTGTTCGCGCTGGTGGTGGTGGGCATCAACCAGGCCAGCGACGCCGCCCACTCCGGCCGGGTGGCGCGGCAGGCGATCACCAGCTTCGTGGTGCTGCTCGCCGGCGCCGGCACCATGACCGCGCTGCTGGCGCCACTGGCGCTGGCGCAGCTGGCGCCCGACCCCGCGGTGGCCGCCGCCCTGCGCGGCCACGGCGAAGCAGTCGCAACGTCCGGGGGCGGTTGGGCCGACGCGCTGGTGGCGCTGGTGCCGAGCAACGCGGTCGCCGCCGCCGCGGCCAGCGCGATGCTGCCGCTGGTCAGCTTCGCCCTGTTCTTCGGCTTCGCCCTGACCCGGCTGGACGCCGCGCCGCGCGCACAGGTGGTCGGCCTGCTGAAGGCGATCAGCGACGCCATGATCGTGATCGTCCACTGGGTGCTGTGGGCGGCGCCGCTGGGCATCTTCGCGCTGGTGCTGGCGCTGACCGCACGCGCCGGCCTGGGCATGCTGCAGGCGCTGGGCATCTACATCCTGCTGGAGTGCGCGCTGTACGTGCTGGCGGTGGTGTTGCTGATTGCCGTGGCGGTCACCATCGGCAAGCAGCGGTTCCGCCACCTCATGGCCGGGCTGGTGCCGGTGCAGGCAGTCGCGGCCAGCACACAGTCCTCGCTGGCCACCCTGCCGGCGATGCTGGACAGCGCGCAGAACCGGCTGGGCATCCCCGCCCGCGTATCCGGGCTGGTGCTGCCGATGGCGGTCTCGCTGTTCCGCATCACCTCGCCGATCCAGTACCTCGCCACCGCCAGCTTCATCGCCTGGGCGCTGGGCGTGGACCTGACCGCCGCGCAGCTGGCCACCGGCGTGGCGCTCAGCGTGCTGGTCAGCATGGGGTCGGTGGGCCTGCCGGGCCAGGCGATCTTCCTCGCCACCAACCTGCCGGTCACCTCGGCGATGGGCCTGCCGATCGCCCCGCTGCCCGTGCTGATGGCGGTGGACGCCATCCCGGACGTGCTGGCCACGGTCGGCAACGTCACCGGCGACATGGCGGCCACGGCGGTGGTGGAGGCGCGCAGCGGCGAGGCCGCTCCGGCCCCAGCGCAATGACGGATGCCAGCAGGCACGAGGCGCGCGCGTTCTCGCCCGGCTCGGTCGGGAACGTCGGCGTGGGCTTCGACCTGCTCGGCCACGGCATCGCGGACGTCGGCGACATCGCCACGGTCCGTCGCATCGCGGCTCCCACGGTCCGGATCGCCGCCATCCGCGGCGCCGTCACCACCCTTCCGCTGGAGGCGGAGCGCAATACCGCGGGCGCCGCGCTGATCGCGCTCCGCGAGGCGCTGGCGCTGCCGTTCGGCTTCGAGATCGAACTGGACAAAGGCATCCCGCTGGGGTCCGGCATGGGGGGCTCGGCCTCGTCCTGCGTGGCGGCGCTGGTCGCCGCCAATGCGTTGCTGGATGCGCCGCTGGATGTCGCCGGCCTCTACCCGTTGGCGTTGACCGGCGAATCGGTCGCCAGCGGTGGCCGCACCGGCGATAACGTCGGCCCCATGCTGGCGGGCGGGCTGGTGCTTGCCACGCCGACGCGCCTGATCCCCGTGGCGGTCCCGCCCGCGTGGCGGGCCGTCGTCGTCCATCCACATACGGTGCTGGAAACCCGGCAGGCGCGCGCCGTCCTGCAAGGCCCCTATGGGTTGCCCGATTTCGTGGCGCAGAGTGCGCATCTGGCCCAGGTCCTGCTGGGCTGCGAACGGGGCGACGCCGCGTTGGTCCGGGCCGGCCTCTCCGACGTGCTGGTGGAGCCACGCCGGGCCCCGCTCATTCCGGGATTCCACGCGGTAAAACGCGCTGCGCTGGACGGCGGCGCGCTGGGCGCCAGCATCTCCGGAGCCGGCCCCAGCGTGTTCGCCTGGTGCGAGGACGCGGCGAGCGCCTCCGCCATCGGCACCGCCATGCGCATCGCCTTCGCACAGGCTGGACTGGAGAGCGACCTGCACATCACGCCGATTGCATGCCCCGCGGCAAGGCGGCTGGACTGACCCGGCGACCCGGGCGGAACTACCACCAAGTGGCGGCGGAACGATTCAATAGCCTCGGCGATCCGCCATTTTTCCCGACGGATTGGCCACCCCTGCAGACAGCTGCAATAATGGAAGGTCAGGCCCCGTAGCTCAGCTGGATAGAGCGTCCCCCTCCTAAGGGGAAGGTCGCCCGTTCGAATCGGGCCGGGGTCGCCAGCGGGTGGGGAACAACCGGGCAGGACGTGGGGATCGCGCGCCCGCGATCGTCACCTGTCAGGTCTTCCCCGCCCCTTCGCCTTTCCTCGTTTCCCGGAGTCCACCATGTCCCATCCCGTCCTCACCGCGCTCGGCCTGACCGCCGTCGAATCCGGCACCTACCTCGGCAACGGCGAGTGGTCGAAGACCAGCGACGCCGGCGTGCTGGAGCCGGTCAACCCGACCACCGGCGAGGTGCTGGGCCGCGTGCACGCGTCCTCGCAGGCCGACTACGACGTGATCGTCGAGCGCGCCCAGACCGCCTTCAAGGTCTGGCGCACCACTCCGGCCCCGCGCCGCGGCGAGGCGATCCGCCTGTGCGCCGACGCGCTGCGCGCGCACAAGGATGCGCTGGGCTCGCTGGTCGCGCTGGAGATGGGCAAGTCGAAGCCGGAAGGCGACGGCGAAGTGCAGGAGATGATCGACATCGGCGAGTTCGCCGTGGGCCTGTCGCGCCAGCTGTACGGCCTGACCATGCACTCCGAGCGCCCGGGCCACCGCATGTACGAGCAGTGGCACCCGATCGGCCTGGTCGGCGTGATCTCCGCCTTCAACTTCCCGGTCGCGGTGTGGGCCTGGAACAGCTTCGTCGCGGCGATCTGCGGCGACATCACCATCTGGAAGCCCTCGCCGAAGACCCCGCTGTCGGCGATCGCGTCGATGAAGATCTGCAACGAGGCGCTGCGCAAGGGCGGCTTCCCGGACATCTTCTTCCTGTTCAACGACGCCGGCAGCGACCTGGCCCAGGGCTTCGTGGACGACAAGCGCATCCCGCTGATCAGCTTCACCGGCAGCACCAAGGTCGGCCGCATGGTCGGCGAGCGCGTCGCGCGCCGCATGGGCCGCAGCCTGCTGGAGCTGGGCGGCAACAACGCGATCATCGTCGACGAGACCGCCGACCTGAAGCTGGCGATCCCGGCCATCGTGTTCGGCGCGGTGGGCACCGCCGGCCAGCGCTGCACCACCACCCGCCGCCTGATCGTGCACGAATCCATCTACGCCGACGTGCTGGCCAAGCTGGTCACCGCCTACAAGCAGGTGGAGAAGAAGATCGGCGACCCCACCGACCCGGCCAACCTGATGGGCCCGCTGAACAGCAAGGACGGCGTGGACGCCTACCTCGACGCGATCGCCAAGGCCAAGGCCGCGGGCGGCACCGTGGAGACCGGCGGCGCCGCCATCGACCGCCCGGGCAACTTCGTGCTGCCGGCCATCGTCACCGGCCTGACCAACGACGCCGAGATCGTCCAGCACGAGACCTTCGCGCCGATCCTGTACGTGATGAAGTACAAGGAGCTGGACGAGGCCATCGAGATGCAGAACGCCGTCCCGCAGGGCCTGTCGTCCTCGATCTTCACCACCAACCTCAAGCGCGCCGAGGCGTTCCTGTCGGCGGCCGGCAGCGACTGCGGCATCGCCAACGTCAACATCGGCACCAGTGGCGCCGAGATCGGCGGCGCGTTCGGCGGCGAGAAGGAGACCGGCGGCGGCCGCGAGTCCGGTTCCGACGCCTGGAAGGCCTACATGCGCCGCCAGACGAATACCATCAACTACTCCGACGCGCTGCCGCTGGCCCAGGGCATCAAGTTCGACCTGTAAGGGACGCCCATGAACGCACCCATCCGCCAGACCAGCTCGCTGGCCGTCGTCAGCCTGGTGTTCGGCATCCTCGGCTGGACCCTGCTGCCCTTCCTGGGCAGCCTGGTGGCCGTGGTCTGCGGCCACATGGCCCGCGCCGAGATCCGCCGCGCCCAGGATTCGCTGGAGGGCGACGGCTTGGCCGTGGCCGGCCTGGTGATGGGCTACCTCATGATCGGCCTGTCGGTGCTGGCGCTGGCGGCCGTGTTCCTGTTCTTCGGCGGCCTGCTCTGGTTCGCCGCGGTGTTCGGGCACTGACGCCTTGTACGCGCTGGGCCGCCCCCTGCTGTTCGCCCTCGACGCCGAGCGTGCGCACGGCGTCGGCCTCGCGTCGCTGGAGGCGGCGTACCGCTGCGGCCTGATGCCGCTGGTGGCCACGCCACCGAAACCGCTGCCCACCAAGGTGCTGGGCCTGACCTTCCCCAACCCGGTCGGCCTGGCCGCCGGGCTGGACAAGAACGGCGCGCACGTGGACGCCCTGCTGGCGCTGGGGTTCGGCTTCGTGGAGGTCGGCACGGTCACCCCGCTGCCGCAGCCGGGCAACCCGAAACCGCGCATGTTCCGCCTGCCGGGGCAGGAAGCGGTGATCAACCGGATGGGCTTCAACAACGAGGGCGTCGACGTCCTCGTGCGCAACGTCGAGCGCGCCAAGCGCAAGACGGGCCTAGTCGGCATCAACATCGGCAAGAACAAGGACACGCCCAACGAGGACGCGGTCGCCGACTACCTGCTCTGCCTGCGCCGGGTGTACGCCGTGGCGGATTACGTGGCGGTCAACATCTCCTCGCCCAACACCGCCGGGCTGCGCGAACTGCAGGAGGAGCAGGCCCTGCGGCGGCTCGTCGGCACGCTGCGCGACGAGCAGGACAAGCTGGCCACCCGCCACGGCAAGCGCGTGCCGCTGCTGGTGAAAATCGCGCCCGACCTGTCCGAGAACGACATCGACGCCGCCGCCCGCGTGCTGGGCGACCTGCGGGTGGACGGCGTGATCGCCACCAACACCACGATTTCCCGCGAGGGCGTGGAAGGCGCCCGCCATGCCCATCAGGCCGGCGGCCTGTCGGGCGCGCCGCTGATGGCGCAGGCCACCACCGTGCTGCGGATGCTCCGCACGCGCCTGCCCGACAGCATCCCGCTGATTGGCGTGGGCGGCATCCTGCACGGCGCGGACGCCGCCACCAAGCAGGCCGCCGGCGCGATGCTGGTGCAGGCCTACACCGGCCTGGTCTACCGCGGCCCCGCCCTGATCGAGGAATGCGTGGACGCCCTGCGCCGCCGCAAGGAAGCGCCCAGCCGCGGCACCCTGCCGCCCGAATGAACACCGCCCACGGCCACGGCTACCGCATCACCGAGAACGCCCGGCTGGACGCGCGCAACACCTTCGGCGTGCGCGCCCGCGCCCCCATGCTGGTGGAAGCCACCGACGCCGCGGCGCTGCCCGAACTGTTCGGTTACGCGATGCTGCGCGAGCGCGCCACGCTGGTGCTGGGCGGCGGCAGCAACCTGCTGTTCGCCGGCGACGCGCCCGGTGCGGTGCTGGCGCTGGAGACCCGCACGATCACCCTGCTCGAGGACGACGGCGACACCGCGTTGATACGGGCCGACGCCGGCGTGGCCTGGCACGACTTCGTGCTGTGGACGCTGGGGCACGGCCTGGCCGGGCTCGAGAACCTCGCCCTGATCCCCGGCACCGTGGGCGCCGCGCCGATCCAGAACATCGGCGCCTATGGCGTGGAAGTGCGGGAGTCCGTCCAGACGGTGGAGGCCTTCGACCGCACCACCGGCACGTTCGTCCGGCTGGCCGCGGCGGACTGCGCCTTCGCCTACCGCGACTCGCTGTTCAAGCAGGTGCCCGACCGTTACGTGGTGACGGCGGTCGACTTCCGCCTGTCGCGCACCTTCCAGCCGCGGCTGGGCTATGCCGGCATCGAAGACGAGCTGCGCGCGATGGGCGTCGAGGGCGCGCCGCGCGCGGCGCAGGTGGCCGAGGCCGTGATCCGCATCCGCCGCCGCAAGCTGCCGGACCCCGCGGTGCTCGGCAACGCCGGCAGCTTCTTCAAGAACCCGATCGTGCCGGCCGCGCAGGCCGAGGCGCTGCTGGCCGGGCATCCCGGCATGCCCCTGTTCCGCGGCGCCGGGGACGACACTCGCAAGCTGTCCGCGGCGTGGCTGATCGACCAGTGCGGCTGGAAGGGCCACCGCGACGGCGATGCCGGCGTCTCCGCCGACCACGCGCTGGTGCTGGTCAACCACGGCCAGGCCAGCGGGCAGGACCTGCTGGCGCTGGCGCGGCGCATCGCCGCGTCCGTGCAGGCGCGCTTCGGGGTGGCGATCGAGCCCGAGCCACGCCTCGTCGGGGCCCACTGGTGAGCGCGCCGCGCAACGCCCATGCACGCGCCGCCTGGCTGATGGTGGGCAGCACGCTGGGCTTCGGCCTGATGGCCATCTTCATCCGGCTGGCGTCGAAGGACATCCCGACCTGGGAAGTGGCCTTCTTCCGCAACACCTTCGGCTTCCTCGCCCTGCTGCCGATGCTGGCCCTGCCCGCCCTGCGCCAGCCGCGGCCGGCCGCGGCGTTCGCCGCCAACGTGCGCACCGACCAGCTGCCGCGCTACGTGATGCGGACCGCCATCGGCATCGGGAGCATGTTCTGCGGCTTCTGGGCGATCGCCCACCTGCCGCTGGCCCAGGCCATCTCGCTGGCCTACTCCTCGCCGATCTTCGTGACCATCGCCGCCATCCTGATGCTGGGCGAACGCGTGCGCGCGCGCCGCTGGACGGCGGTGGCGCTGGGCTTCCTCGGCGTGCTGGTGATCGTGCGGCCGTGGTCGCATGCGTTCAGCCTCGGCACCCTGGTGGCGGTGGCCGCGGCGGTGCTGAGCGCGCTGGTGGCGATCCAGATCAAGCAGCTCTCGCAGACCGACAAGGCCGACACCATCGTGTTCTGGACCTATGCGCTGTGGGTGCCGATGTCGCTGCTGCCATCGCTGTTCGTGTGGCGCTGGCCGGTCGGGATCGAATGGTTGTGGCTGCTGGCGACCGGCGTGATGGGCACGGTGGGCCAGCTGCTGTGGACGCGCGCGCTGAAGCTGGGCGACGTGTCCGCGCTCACGCCGATCAGCTTCCTGCAGTTGCCGGTGGTCACCTTCGCCGGCTGGGTGCTGTTCGACGAAACGGTGGATGCGGCGACGCTGGCCGGCGCCGGCATCATCCTCGGCTCCACGTTCTACATCGCGCACCGCGAGGCACAGCTCGCGCGCCAGCAGCGCACCACCGCCCCCAGCGAAGCGGTGGAACCCGGCGTCTGAGCCGCCGCAGCCGTGCATTCCGGCACGGGTGGCGTCGTCCGGGCAGTGGTATTCCTGCCGGACCTGACCACGGAACCCCGCCGATGCGCCCTGCCCTGCTGCTCCTGCTTGCCGCCCTCGCCGCGCCCGCGGCGGCCCAGACCCCGCCCGCCACGCCGCCTCCCCCGCAGCCGGTCAACTACAGCGTGCCCGCCGCCGCGGAGCAGGACGTCGCCAGCATCGACGCGATCATCGCCGCGCTCTACGACGTGATTTCCGGCCCCGTCGGCAAGGCGCGCGACTGGAACCGCCTGCGCTCGCTGTTCATCCCGGAAGGGCGGATGATGCCGGTGGGCCAGCGCCCGGACGGCAGCGTCGGCATGCGCCTGCTGCAGGTGAACGACTACGTGGCCCTGTCGGGCCCACTGCTGGTCGAGCGCGGCTTCCAGGAGCGCGAGTTGGCCCGGCGCACCGAGCGATTCGGCCATATCGCCCACGTGTTCAGCACCTACGAAGGCAAGGTCGCCGGCGATGCCCCGCCGATGCGCGGCATCAACACCCTCCAGCTGATGAACGACGGCCGCCGCTGGTGGATCGTCTCGGTGATGTGGGAAGCCGAGAACCCGGCGCTGGCGCTGCCGGCGCAGTACCTGCCACCGGCGAAGTAAGCGCGCGTCGCCCGCTCAGTCCAGGCGGGCGACCCGGTAGCGACGGTCCACGTACTCGTCGATCAGCGCGATGAACTCGCCGGCGATGTTGTCGCCGCGCAGGGTCATGGCCTTCTCGCCGTCGATGAATACCGGCGCGGACGGCGCCTCGCCGGTGCCCGGCAGGCTGATGCCGATGTTCGCGTGGCGCGACTCGCCCGGCCCGTTCACCACGCAGCCCATGACGGCGAGCGTCATGTTCTCGGCGCCGGGGTGGCTGATCTTCCACTCCGGCATTTTCGCGCGGACGTGGTTCTGCACCACGCCGGCCAGTTCCTGGAAGAACTCGGAGGTGGTGCGGCCGCAGCCCGGGCAGGCGGTGACCATCGGCGTGAACGCGCGCAGGCCCATGGTCTGCAGCAGCTCCTGCGCGACCACCACTTCCTGGGTGCGCGAGGCGCCCGGCTCCGGCGTCAGCGAGACGCGGATGGTGTCGCCGATGCCTTCCTGCAGCAGCACCGCCAGCGCCGCGCTGGACGCCACGATGCCCTTGCTGCCGATGCCGGCCTCGGTCAGCCCCAGGTGCAGGGCGAAGTCGCTGCGCATGGCCAGGTCGCGGTAGACCGCCACCAGCTCCTGCACGCCGCTGACCTTGGCGCTCAGCACGATGCGTTCCTTCGGCAGGCCCAGCTCCACCGCCCGCTCCGCCGACTCCAGCGCGGACAGGATCAGCGCCTCGCGCATCACCCGGCCGGCGTCCCACGGCTCGGCGCGCTGGGCGTTCTCGTCCATCAGGCGCGCCGCCAGGGCCTGGTCCAGCGAGCCCCAGTTGGCGCCGATCCGCACCGGCTTGCCGTGGCGGATGGCGAACTCGATGAGCTGCGCGAACTGGGTGTCCCTCTTCTTGCCGAAGCCGACGTTGCCGGGATTGATGCGGTACTTCGCCAGCGCTTCCGCGCAGGCCGGCTCGTTCGCCAGCAGCGTGTGTCCGTTGTAGTGGAAGTCGCCGATGATCGGGACGTGCACGCCCATCATCGCCAACCGGTCGACGATGCGTGGCACGGCGGCCGCGGCCTCCGGCGTGTTCACGGTGACCCGCACCAGCTCGGACCCGGCGCGCCAGAGGTCGGCCACCTGCTTGCTGGTCGCGGCGACGTCGGCAGTGTCGGTGTTGGTCATCGACTGGACCACCACCGGCGCGCCGCCACCCACCTTCACACCGCCGATCTCGACGGGACGGGTGGCGCGGCGGGCCTGGGGACCGAAACGGTCGGGATCGTGTGCGTGCATGTCGCCATTTTACCGGTTGTGGCGGGTGCCACCGCATCGGCACCGGTCACCGCCCGCGACCATCGGCGCTACGATGGCGCCATGCACGACCGCGACGACCGCATCCTGTCCCCCAGCCAGCTGAACACGCTGGCGCGCGACCTGCTGGAAGGCAGCTTTCCGAACGTGCTGGTGGAAGGCGAGATCGGCAACCTGTCGCGGCCGGCGTCCGGACACCTCTACTTCACGTTGAAGGACGCGCGGGCGCAGGTCCGCTGCGCGCTGTTCCGCCCGAAGAGCCAATGGCTGAAGTTCGCCCCGCGGGAAGGCCTGCGCGTGCTGGGCCGCGGCCGGCTGACCCTGTACGAAGCGCGCGGCGACTACCAGCTGGTGCTGGACACGCTGGAAGAAGCCGGCGAAGGCGCGCTGCGGCAGGCACTGGAAGCACTGAAGGCCAAGCTGGCGGCGGAGGGGCTGTTCGATCCTGCGCGCAAGCGGCCGATGCCGGCGTTCCCCCGGCGGATCGCCGTGCTCACCTCCCCGTCCGGCGCCGTCATCCGCGACATCGTCAGCGTGCTGAGGCGCCGCTTCCCGCTGGTCGGCGTCGATCTGCTGCCGGTGCCCGTGCAGGGCGACGGCGCCGCTGCCCAGATCCGCGCGATGCTGCAGGCGGCGGATGCCAGCGGCCGCTACGACGTGCTGCTGCTGGCGCGCGGCGGCGGCTCGCTGGAGGACCTCTGGGCGTTCAACGACGAAGCGCTGGCCCGCGCGGTGGCCGGCTGCGCGACGCCAGTGGTGTCGGCGATCGGCCACGAAACCGATTTCTCGCTGTCCGACTTCGCCGCGGACCTGCGCGCGCCCACGCCCTCCGCGGCGGCGGAGCTCCTCGTGCCGGACGCCCACCACCTGGCCGCGCGCCTGGCGTCCCTGCAGCGGCAGCTGGCAGGCCTGCAGGCGAACACGCTGCGACAGCGCATGCAGCAGGTGGATCGCGCCTTCCTGCGCCTGCAGGGGCTACGGCCGCAGGCGCGGCTGGCGGCGCTGGCGGACCGCGCCGGGCAGGCGCAACAACGGCTGGCGCAGGCCATGCAGCGCCGGCTGGAGCGCGAGCGTGCCGCGCTGCGGCATGCCGACGCCACCCTGCGCGCGCAACATCCGCGGCGCAGGCTGCAGCGCCTGCGCGAACGCCTCCAGGACCTGGCCCCGCGGCCGCAGGCACTGGTCGCCCAGCGCCTGCAGCGGGAAGCGCTGCACCTGCGCGGGCTGGCGCGGTCGCTGCACGCCATCAGCCCGCTGGCGACGGTGGCGCGCGGCTACAGCATCCTCCAGCAGCCCGACGGCCGCGTCGTGCGCAGCGTCGATGACGCCGTCCCCGGCGACGTGCTGCAGGCACGGCTGCAGGACGGGCGCCTGGACGTGCAGGTGGTCGCGGCGACACCCGACGTCTAGCGCGCGGGCGGATACGGCCTCAGCCGCCGGGCAGCGGCACCGGGGGACTGAACAGGAAGCCCTGCGCGTAGAGGCAGCCGAGCTCCAGCAGGCGATCACGCTGGTGGCGCGTTTCCACGCCCTCGGCGATCAGTTCGATGCCGAGGCTGGTCGCCAGCGCCACGATCGCGCGGATCACCGCCACGCTCTCGGTGCAGGCATCGCCGTCCAGCCCCGCCACGAAGCTGCGGTCGATCTTGAGGCTGGCGATCGGGAAGCGATGCAGGTAGGACAGCGCGGAGAACCCGGTGCCGAAATCATCCAGCTGCGCCAGCACGCCGTGCCGGCGCAGCAGGGCCAGGCTCTCGAGCGTGCGCGGCGCATCGTCCAGCAGCGCCACCTCGGTGATCTCCACGCGCACGCGCGCCGGCGCCACGCCCGCGCCGTCCAGCAGCGCCAGCAGGCGCGGGGCGAAATCCGGCGAGCGGAAATGCCGCGGCGACACGTTGATCGCCACGTAGCCGGGTAGCGGGTGGCGCGCCACGTCGTCGATCACCCGCGCGTACAGCAGCCAGTCGATCTGCTCGATCAGGCCGGTGTCCTCGCCCACGTCGAGAAACTCGCCCGGCACCAGCAGCCCGGACGATTCGTGGTTCCAGCGCAGCAGCGCCTCGTGGCCGATCGGCTCGCCGGTGTCCATGCGCACGATCGGCTGGTAGTACGGGACGAAGCGCTCGGCCTGGATCGCCCGGCGCATGTCGGTTTCCATGTCCAGGCTGCGGGTCGCCTCGCGATGCATCTGCTCGTCGAACATCGCGCAACGGTCGCGGCCATCACCCTTGGCGCGGTACATGGCAGCGTCCGCGTCGCGCAGCATCTCCTCGCCACTGCGGTAGCGCGGGTGCCACAGTGCGATGCCGATGCTGGCGCTGGGGAACAGCTCGCGCCCCGCCACCCAGACGGGCGCACTGAGCGCGGACAACACGCGCCGGCCCAGCTCCTCGGCCATGCCGGGACCGTCGAGACCCTCCGCGAGGATCGCGAATTCGTCGCCGCCGAGGCGCGCCACCACGTCGTCGCCGCGCACGCTGCCGACGATGCGGCGACCCGCCTCCACCAGCAGTTCGTCGCCCACCGCATGGCCCACGCTGTCGTTGACCAGCTTGAAGCGGTCGAGGTCCATGAACAGGACGGCGAAGCACGCCTCGGGCTGCTCCCGTGCGCTGGCGATGGCGCGCGCCAGCCGCTCCAGCAACTGCAGGCGGTTGGGCAGGCCGGTCAACGCGTCGTGCATGGTCTGGTGGATCAGCTTGCGCTCCACCCGCATGCGCTCGCCGATCTGCTCGACCAGCTCCGCGTTGGCCTCGGCGAGCTCGCGCGTGCGCTCGCTGACGCGCTGCTCCAGGTTGGCGTGCGCCTGGACCAGCCGGTCCTGCGCCTGCTTGCGCGCCAGGCTGCTGCCGATGTGGAAGGCCACGAACGTCAGCAGGTCCTGGTCGCGGACGCTGAACATCACGTCGGGCGAATAGCTCTGCACGGCAATGACGCCGACCACGCGGTCCTCGCGCATCAGTGGCACGCCCAGCCAGCAGTAGGCCTGCGCGCCGTAGCTGCGGACCTTGCCTTCGGCCTCCAACGCGGCGATGCGTTCGCGGTCGGCCAGCAGCGCCTTGCCGGTCTGCAGCACGTATTCGGTCAGGCCGCCGGCCAGCTTGCGCGCCTTGCGCTCGGGATCGCGCTCGTCCACCGAATAGGGGAACTCGAGCATGCTGCCGTCGTCGGACAGCGTGGCGATGTAGAAATTGCGCGCGTAGAGGAGCTCGCTGACGATGTCGTGCGCCTCCGCGTAGAACGCCCCGAGGCTGTCGCTGGCCATCGACAGCTCGGCGATGCGGAACAGCGCGCGCTGGATGTCCTGCATGCGCTTGCGCTCGAACACCTCGGCCTGCAGCTCCTCGTTGGCGCGGCGCAGTTCCGCGGTGCGCTCCGCCACGCGCGCTTCCAGGCGCTTGCGCGCCTCGCGCCGTTCCAGCGCGGTGAGCACGTGCTGGGCGACGTAGGCCAGCAGGATGCGGTCTTCCTCGCTGTAGACATCGGCCTGGCGGTAGTTCTGCACCACCAGGGCACCGGCCACGCGCTCGTCGCGGCTCATCGGCACGCCCAGCCAGTCGGCGCTGTCGGGGCCGTTGTCCTCGCCGCGCGGGATGCCGAAGCGCGCGCGAAGCTCGGCCGAGGGACCGCGCATGGTCTGGCCGCTGCGCAGCAGGCGCATGGTCAGCGTGTTCTCCTGCTCGGTGACCGGGATCTCCTCGTCCGGGTCATTGACCCACGGATCCAGCTGGTCCACGAAGTACAGGAACCGCATCGTGCGCCGCACGTCGTCGTACAGCACGATGTAGAAATTCTCGGCGTACATCAGCTCGCCGACGATCGAGTGCACCCGGCGCAGCATCACCGGCAGGTCGAGGTTGCTGCCGGCGAGGTCCGCGATCTCGTACAGCGCCTGGCGCAGCTGCTCGGAGCGCTGCAGCGAGTCGATCCGCACCAGCGCCAGCTCCTGCCGCAGCGCCTGGTCCAGCAACTGGCGGGCGCTGGCGGGCCAGTACGCCTCGATCCCGTCCGGCCACGGCGACGCATGGCTGGCAACGACGTCCAGCGTCGCCCCCTCCGGCCCATTCCAGGCCTGGCGCAGGCAGTGCGCGCCCGCCTCGGCGGGGCCCGCCGTGTCGTCGCCTTCGCCCAGGTCGGGCTGTCGCCAGGTGACGCGCACGCCGGCTCCCGGGGGCAGCGTGCGGGCCAGCCGCTCCGCGATGCCCGCCAGCACGCCGCGACGGCGCCGTGGTGCAGGGTCGGAAGCAGCGGACGAGATGGCGTTCACAGGGGCATTCATCTGCCGGACATATTGCCTGCAACGGCAAAGGGGCGCCATGGCGGCAACCCCACCCCGCGCGCCCGCGCGTTGACACCCGGCATGCCCCGCCCGATGTCCGTCGCCACCCCCTTCCCGGCACCGTGGCCAGCCCGTACGCTGGCGCCGGTGAATGCGCCCGACCACAGCGACGAGTACCTCATGCTGGCCTGGGTGGCCGGCGACACGGGGGCGTTCGAGCAGCTGTACGCGCGGCACCGGCTGAAGCTCTACCGTTACCTGCTGCGCCAGCTCCGCGACAATGCGCAGGCGGACGAACTGTTCCAGGACGTGTGGCAGCGGGTGATCGCCGCCCGGGCGGGCTGGACGCCGGAGGCCGGCTTCGCCACCTGGCTGTACACCATCGCCCACCACCGGCTGGGCGACCATTGGCGCGCCCTGAAGCATCGCCCCGCAGCCCCGCATGATGCGGACGAGCGTCTGGCCCGGCTGGCCGATGGCGACACGCCGGAGCGGGTATTGTCGGACTTCGAACGGCGCCGCCAGCTGCAACTGGCCCTGGATGGGCTGCCGGAGGAACAACGCGAGGTGTTGCTGTTGCGCCTGGAACAGGAGCTGACGCTGGAGGAAATCGGCGAGGTCACCGGCGTCGGGCGGGAAACCGTGAAATCCCGCCTGCGCTACGCGATGGACAAGCTGCGTGCGAGGCTGCCGGCATGAGCCAGTTCCCCCGCGAACCGCTGGATGCGGACGAGCGCGCAATCGCCGCGCAGCTGCCGCGCCTGCACGGGCGTACCGCGCCTGACGCCGCCATGGACGCCCGCATCCTGGCGGCCGCCCACGCCGCGGCACAAGCCGGGCCCACCGGGACACCCCGTCGCCACGGGCGCTGGGTGGTGCCGTTGGGCCTGGCGGCATCGCTCTGCGTGGCATTGGGGCTGGCCTGGCGCCTGCAGCTGGAACCGCCGCCGGGCGCCCCGCCCGCGCGCGCCATCGCCGACGCCGCACCCGTGGCGCCACGCCCGGCTACATCGCCCCCGGCATCGCCCCCCCCGACGGCACCGGCATTGCCGCCCGCGATGCCCGCTCCCGTCACCGCCAAACGGGCGATCACGGCCGAACAGTCAGCACCCGCCATCCCGGCCGCCGATGCATCGCGCGCCAACGCCGGCGTGCTCGCCGAGATGGCCCAACCGGCCGCGCCCCCCGCGGCTCCGGCGCCGCCGGTGGCCGAGGCGCCCGCGGCCACCATGGCGCCACCGCCGCCACCGCCCGCACCGATGGCGGCCCCCGCCCTGCAGGCGATGGCCGAACCTCCGCCGATGCCGCGCGCCACTGCCGCGCGTGCGCCCGAGGCCCTGCGGCGGATGGCTCCGCCGCCGCCCGCCGAGGATGCACCGGTGGAGGACGTGCCGCCCGCCACGGTGGATGCCCCGGCCGTGCGCGAGGCGTGGCTGCGCCGGATCGGCGAGCTGGCGCGGCAAGGCCAGCGCGAGGCCGCGCGCGCGAGCCTGGAGGAATTCCGCCGGCGCTATCCCGATGCCACCGTGCCGCCGGAACTGAACGAGCTCCTGCCCCCCGCACCCAGCAAGCCCGGCGAGTGACCGGCCGCAACGCGGTGCGGCAGCCGCCCCGCTAAACTGCGCGCATGAATTCCCCCGCCCCGGCGCCGGCGAAGGCGCCCCTCGGTTCGCTGCGCGCCCTGTGGCCGTTCATCCGCCGCCACGCCGGCCTGTTCTCCGCGTGGCTGGTGGCACTGGCCTGCTCCTCGGCGGCGACGCTGAGCCTGCCGGTGGCGTTCCGGCAGATGATCGACCACGGCTTCACCAGCGGCGCCAACATCGACCGCACCTTCGCCTTCGTGCTGGGAGTCATCGTCGCCCTGGCATTGGCCACCGCCGCGCGCTACTTCTTCGTAACCCTGCTGGGCGAAAAGGTGGTCGCCGACCTGCGCACCCAGCTGTACGCGCACCTGCTGGACCTCGACGCCGGGTTTTACGACCGCAACCGCAGCGGCGAGCTGGTGTCGCGCCTGACCGCCGACGCGGAGCTGCTGCGCAGCGTGATCGCCTCCAGCATGTCGGTGGCCCTGCGCAGCAGCGTCACCGTGGTCGGCGCGATGGTGATGCTGTTCGTCACCAGCCCCAAGCTGGCGGCCTGGGCGCTGCTGGGCATCCCGCTGGCGGTGGCGCCGATCGTGATCGGCGCGCGCCGCATCCAGAAAGTCTCGCGCGCCAGCCAGGACCGGATCGCCGATGCCAACGCGCTGGCCACCGAAGCGCTGGGCGCGGTGCGCACGGTGCAGGCGCATTCGCGCGAGCGTTACGAGCGCGGCCGCTACGCGCAGGCCATGGCCACCGCGATCGCCACCGCGCGCAAGCGCATCGGCGCGCAGGCCATCGTGACTGCGGTGGCCATCAGCCTCATCTTCGGCGCCGTGATCGTGGTCTTGTGGTCCGGCGCACACGACGTCATCGGCGGGCGCCTCAGCGCCGGCGCGCTGGGCCAGTTCGTGATGTACGCCCTGATCGGCGGTGGCTCGGTGGGCGCGCTGGCCGAGGTGTGGAACGAACTGCAGAAGGCCGCCGGCGGCATGGGCCGCATCCACGAATTGCTGCAGCAGGCGCCGGCGATCGCCTCCCCCACGACGCCGCACACGCTGCCGGCCCCGGTCCGTGGCGAGATCGCCTTCGAACACGTGACCTTCCATTACCCGCAGCGGCCCGATGCGGCGGCGCTGGCAGGCTTCACCCTGCGCGTGCGCCCGGGCGAGACGGTGGCGCTGGTGGGCCCGTCCGGCGCCGGCAAGAGCACCGTCTTCTCGATGCTGCTGCGCTTCCACGATCCGCAGACCGGACGCATCCTGCTGGACGGCGTCGACATCCGCACACTGGACCCGGTCGCGCTGCGCGAGACGGTCGCGCTGGTGCCGCAGTCCCCGGTGATCTTCGCCGCCAGCGCCGCGGACAACATCCGCTACGGCCGGCTGGAGGCCAGCGATGCCGAGGTCCGCGAGGCCGCCCGTGCCGCCCGCGCCGAGGAGTTCCTGGACGCCCTGCCCGACGGCTTCGCCAGCGAGCTGGGTGAACGCGGCGCACGGCTGTCCGGTGGCCAGCAGCAGCGCGTGGCGATCGCCCGCGCCCTGCTCAAGGACGCGCCGATCCTGCTGCTGGACGAAGCCACCTCGGCGCTGGACGCCCAGAGCGAGCGCGCCGTGCAGCAGGCGCTGGAGAACCTGATGGTGGGTCGTACCACGCTGGTGGTGGCGCACCGCCTGGCCACCGTCCTGAAGGCCGACCGCATCGTGGTGATGGACCACGGCCGTATCGTCGCCGAGGGCACCCACGCCGAACTGCTGGCGCAGGGCGGCCTGTACGCGGAGCTGGCGCGGCTGCAGTTCCTCGAGTGAGGGTGCAAAACAGAACGCCCGGCAGTGCCGGGCGTTCTGCATCAGGGATCTGCGCTTACTTCTGCTTCCAACCGCCGCCGGCCTGGTACCACCAGCCGGCCTTGGCGCTGGCGATCCACTGCTTGGCGAACACGCCGCGGATCTGCTCCTCCCATTCCGGATGGCCATTGGCCACGGCCACCTCGCGATAGACCGCCTTGCGGTCGCGGTTGTCGTCGGCGACCGCGGAGTTCAGCGCCACGCGGTCCTTCAGTTCCACCTTCGACGCGTCGCGCACGGTGATCAGGCCGTCGCTGGTGAAGCCCAGCGCACCGCTGTCGAACCCGGCGCGCAGGCTGCTGTTGAAGCGGGCCTCCATGCGCGACTGGATGGCCTGGATGGCCGGCGTCTTGATGCTGATGTCGGGCGCGGACTGCGCGCGCGCGCTGCCGATGCCGACCAGCGCCCACGGATCGAAGCCGGACAGGTCCAGCTCGATGCGGCGGTCCAGCATGGCCATGCCACCGCCCGGCGCCGGGGTCTCCTTGATCTCGATCTTGTCGGCGTCGTTGATGACCTTCTCGACGAACTCCTTGGCCGCTTCCTTGGCCTCGGCGGCCGGGAAGTAGACGTTGATCGTGACGCACGCGCTGAGCAGCAGCGCCGCCGCGACCGGCATGCCCATCCAATGTTTCATCGCCTTGCTCCTTGGGTTGTCGAATCCGGGTGGCCGTCAGTCCACGACCGGGGCCACGTCGCCCTTGCCGGCCGCCACCAGGCGTTCCACCAGCGTCGGCCAATCCACCGCGCGGTTGAAGCCCACCACGTCCAGGCGCGGGATGCCCTTGCCTTCGACGATAGTAAAGGCGTTTCCCGCTGAACGCAGGCCGGACATCGTGCAGATCTGGTTCTCCAGCCGGCAGCCGATGCCGATGCGGCGGTAGCCGAAATCGGAGAACAACCCGATCAGCTGGCCCTGCAGGCTGGTGATGAACGACGCGTCGCCGACGCTGCTGATGTCCTGCACCGCGCGCTGACTGATGCGCTGCGGGACGCCGCGCTTGCCCTCGCCGTCGGTCACGAACCGCGCATCGAACGCCACCGGCGTCCAGTCCACCAGCCGCAGGCCGGCGATGCGGCCGTCCAGCCGGCCGGTGATGCTGCCGAAGCCCAGCACCTCGGTGAGGCGCAGCAGGTCCAGGTCGTCCATCGCGACGTCCGCGCTGAGGCTGGGCGCGGTGCCGAACGGCCGCTCCAGCACGAGCGACGAAAATGCCACGCGCCCGTCGAACACGCCCAGCGAGAGACCACCGTCGAAATCGATACGGTCGTTGGCGTAGTGCACGTGCGGCAGGTCGCCGTCCAGCCGCCCCTGGAACGGTGGCAGGCCCAGCGCCTGCGAGACCTTGCCGAAGTCGATCCCCGCCAGCCGCATGCCGAAGCGGATGTCGGCGCCGGCGCCGTCCTGCGGCGGGCGGATGATGACGTCGCGCAGGCCCAGCCGGCCGCCCAGCATGGGCATGTCCACCGCGCCGTCCACCCGCAGCGCGCCTGCGGCGCTGGCGAACGGCAGCCGGGCCGCACCGAACGCCAGACCGTACAGCTGGCCGCCGTCCCACTGCAGCGCGCTGGCCACCGGCGCGCCGGCGGAGTAGCGCAGGTCGCCACGCAGGCCGTCGAACACGAAGCGTTGGGCCGGGTCGCGCAGGTCGACGCCCTGCAGGTGCGCATCGACCCCGGCCAGGCGGCCGCCGGCGATGCGGGCCTCCAGCGCCATCGCGCCGTGCAGGTCCACGTCGCCCAGTCCGACCAGGCCCATCCAGCCGGAGAGATAGCGCGTGCGCAGTGGCGCCATGTCGGCGCTGCGCACGCGCACGTCCAGCGCGTCCAGATCGCCGGCCGCGGAGAGTGCCACAGAGCCCTCGGCGGCGAGCACATCGCCGTCCCGCCACGCGAGGCGCGGCAGCGACCAGCCCGCCCCCGCGGACTGACGGGCCTCGACCTCCAGCCCCACCGGCGTCGCCGGCAGCGCCACGTAGGTGTTGCCGGCCAGGAATTCACCGCCCAGCAGCGCGCCCGCCACGCGGGCGCGGGTGGTCGCGGTGGTGCTGCGGTAGTCCACCTGCAGGTCGGCGCGCAGCCCTTCGCCGACGATGCTGGCATCGGCGTTCTCGAACCCCGCGCCCTGCAGGTGCAGCGGGCCTTCCACCCGCAGCGGGCCCCGTGCTGGGGTGGCCAGCTGCAACTGACCGTCCAGTGTGCCGGCCTTCAACCGCCCCGCCGGCCACGCCTGCGCCAGCAGCGCCTGCGCCCAGGCCAACGGCACGGCGCGCAGGTCGAACGTGGTCAGGTCGGGAGCGGCCGCCGTGCGCGCCAGCGCCAGCCGCGCGCCGCCCTGCGACAGTGCCGCGCGGGTGGTGGCGGGGTCGAGTGCCACCGCCAGCCGCAGCGGCGACACGCCGCCGGCCTGCAGCACGCCCTCGCAACGCCAGCCGTCGGCCGGGGTGCGCTCCAGCGGGCAACGCCAGTGCAGGTCGCGCCCGCGGTAGCCCAGGTCGGGCCCCTCCAGCCGGCCCACCCACAGCTGCAGTTCGCCGCGCGCCGCGCCCTCTGGCCAGTCCAGCCGCAGGCGCACCTGCGCCAGGGTACCGACCGGCGTGGTGACCCGCTCCGCCCGCAGCTGCGCCACCCGCGCCGAAGCCCACGCAGGCGCCAGCAGCGCGCCGAGGCTCAGGCAAAGCAGTAGGATCGGACGCGACATCCATGCAGCATACAAAGCCCGGGAGGTCCCGCGATGAATCCTTCCCCTGCAACGCCGGCCCCGCCGCCGCGCCTGCTGCTGGTCGAGGACGATCCGGTCAATGCCGCCTTCCTGGCCGGCGCCGCCGCGGCGCTGCCCGCGGACGTGGTGCAGGCCGCCTGCCTGGCCGAGGCCGAGGCGGCGTGCCGCGCGGGCAGCTTCGACCTGTTCCTGTTCGATGCCAACCTGCCGGACGGCCGCGGCGAAGACCTGCTGCGCGCCCTGCGCGAGGCTGGCATCGCCACCGTGGCCCTGGCGCACACGGCCGACCTCGACGCCGACCAG
Source organism: Thermomonas sp. (assembly GCA_041913885.1). GTDB lineage: Bacteria > Pseudomonadota > Gammaproteobacteria > Xanthomonadales > Xanthomonadaceae > Thermomonas. The sequence continues at coordinate 88,269 of JAYSEL010000002.1, forward strand.
CACGCACGCCTGCGCGCCGCTGGCTTCGTGGACGTGCTGCGCAAGCCGCTGTCGGTGGCATCGCTGCATGCCGCCCTGCGGCGCGCCCTGCCCGCCCACATCACCGTGCCGCCCTGCTGGGACGACGCCGCGGCGCTGGCTGCGTTGGGCGGGCAACCCGCGCACGTGCAGGCCCTGCGCGGGATGTTCCTGGCCGAACTGCCGGGCCAGCGCCTGCGCATCGCGGAAGGCATCACCACTGGCGACCTGGCAGCGGTGCGCGGCGAACTGCACCGGCTGGTCGCCAGTTGCGGTTTCGTCGGGGCGGCGCGGCTGGGCGACGCGGTGCGCGGGCTGCAGGCCGATCCGCTGGATCCCGTCGCGCTGGACGCGCTGGCCACCGCCATCGACGCCCTACTCACGCCGGTGCCCGCGGCACCGGCGGAAGCGCCTGTCGCCGGCTAGGTCGCGCTGCCGCGCAGTTCCGCCAACAGCGCGCGGGTGACCGGATCGTCGGCCTCGCGCTCACCGCGCAGCGCGGGCAGCAGCCGGTCCGCCACCTGCTTGCCCAGCTCGACGCCGAACTGGTCGAACGCGTTGATGCCCCACAGCACCGACTGCAGGTAGACGCTGTGCTCGTACAGGGCGATCAGCATGCCCAGCGCCTGCGGGGTCAACGCGTCCAGCAGCAGCAGCGTGCTGGGCCGGTTGCCCGGATAGCGCCGGTGCGGGTCGTCGCTGTCGCGGCCGTTGGCCAGCGCCTCGGTCTGCGCCAGCAGGTTGGCGAGCAGCGCGGCGTGGTTGGCCGCGTAGGGATGGTCGGCCCGCACCACGCCGATGAAATCGGCCGGCACCACCTGGGTGCCCTGGTGCAGCGCCTGGAAGAAGCTGTGCTGGGTGTCGGTGCCGGCGCCGCCCCACCACACCGGGACGGTGTGCAGGTCGATCTCGCTGCCGTCCAGCCGCACCGACTTGCCCAGGCTCTCCATCACCAGCTGCTGGAGGTAGTTCGGCAGCAGCCGCAGGCGGTCGTCGTAGGGCAGCACGGCCTGGGTCGCGGCGTGCAGTGCGTTGCGGTTCCACACCGCGGTCAGTGCATGCCACGCCGGCAGGTTGTCGCGCAGCGGGGCGTGCAGCGCATGGGCGTCCAGCGCCGCCGCACCCTCCAGCAGGGCCTCGAAACCGTCCATGCCCAGCGCCAGCGCGATCGGGAAGCCGACCGCCGACCACAGCGAATAGCGCCCGCCCACCCAGTCCCACATCGGCAGGGTGCGCTCCGGCGGGATGCCGAACCCGGCCACGCGCCCGGCGTTCGTACTGACGGCGTAGAGGCGCGCGTCGTCGCCCAGCCAGTCGCGGACGATGGTCCCGTTGAGCAGCGTCTCCTGCGTCCCGAACGTCTTCGAGATCATGATCGCGGCGGTGCGCCGCGGGTCCAGCCCGGCCAGCACACGGCGCGCCGCGTTGCCGTCCACGTTGGACAGGAAGTGCACACGGAAGCGGGCGTCCGGCCGCGCCAGCGCATCGACGATCAGGCGCGGGCCGAGGTCTGAGCCGCCGATGCCGATGCTGACGATGTCGGTGACATCGCTGGCGGCCAGCGCCTCGACCAGCTCGCGCATGCGCAGCTGCGCGGACAGCGCCTCGGCGCGCGCGGCCAGCGCGAAGGCGGAACCGGCGGCGGTCCCGCGCAGCGCGCCGTGCAGGGCCGCACGGCCCTCGGTGGCGTTGACCTGCTCGCCTTCCAGCAGCTGCCGCATCGCACCGGGCAGGTCGGCCCGCGCGGCGATCACGAACAGGGCGTCCAGCGCGGCGCGGTCGTAGCGCTGCCGGGCGAAATTGGCGTAGAGCGGCCCACAGCGCAGCGCGAAGTCATCCGCGCGCGCGGGGTCCGCGGCGACGAGCGCCGTCAGCGGGGTGCCGGCCAGCCGCCCGGCGTGCGCCTGCAGACCGTCCAGCAGGCCGCGCATGCCGGTCAGGCCGCCTGCTTCGGCATCGAGTGGTTGGTGTGGGTCAGGCGGTTCTCGCGGTCCACGTACACGCAGACCGGTTTGTGCGCGGCCGCCTCGGCCTCGTCGCACTGCACGTAGGCACAGATGATGACCAGGTTGCCAACCTGCGACTTGTGCGCGGCCGCACCGTTCACCGAGATCACGCCGCTGCCTTCCTCGCCGCGGATCGCGTAGGTGGAGAAGCGCTCGCCGCTGGTGACGTCGTAGATGTCGATGCGCTCGTATTCACGGATGCCGGCGATGTCGAGCAGGCGACCGTCGATGGCGCAGGACCCTTCGTAATGCAGCTCGGCATGGGTCACGGTGGCACGGTGGATCTTGCCCTTGAGCAGGGTCAGTTGCATGGTCGTCGACTCCGGTGGCACGGGGTCCGCGGGGGCGGAGCGCGCAGTATAGGGCGCGCATGGCGCACCGCAACAAAGGCAAAACAGTGTTCTATCCGGGCAGCTGGAACTCGACGTTGTCGATCAGCCGGGTCCGCCCCAGCCGGGCCGCGACCAGCGCCACCCGCGCCCCGCCCTCGCCGTCCGCCGGCTCGCTGAAATCGGGGCGGCGGACCACGGCGTAGTCGGGCACGAAGCCGGCGCTGCGCAGCGCGGCATCGGCCTCCGCCTCGACCCGGGCGCGCGGCGCCCCGGCCTGGGCCGCGTCGCGCATGGCCAGCAGGGTGCGGTGGATGGCGGGCGCGACGGCACGCTCGTCCGGGGACAGGTACTGGTTGCGGGAGCTCATCGCCAGGCCATCGTCCTCGCGCACGATCTCGCCCGCCAGGATCTCCACCGGCATCTGCAGGTCGGCCACCAGCTGGCGGATCACCGCGAGCTGCTGGAAATCCTTGCGGCCGAATGCCGCCACGTCGGGCTGCACCTGGTTGAACAGGCGCGTCACCACCGTGCACACGCCGTCGAAATGGCCGGGGCGGCAGGCGCCTTCCAGCACGCCGCTCACGCCAGGCACGTGGATCTTCGCCGCGAGGTCCACACCGAAGGGATACATCGCCTCCACCTCGGGCAGCCACAGCGCATCGCAGCCGGCGGCGGCCAGCCCGTGGGTGTCGGCTTCGGGCGTGCGCGGGTAGCGGGTGAAGTCCTCGTTCGGGCCGAACTGGGTGGGGTTCACGAACACGCTGGAGACCACCCGGTCGGCGTGTCGGCGCGCCAGCGTCACCAGCGAGTAATGCCCGGCGTGCAGGTTGCCCATGGTCGGGACGAAGCCGACGCGCAGGCCCTCGCGCTTCCAGGCCGCGATGGTGGCGCGCAGCTGCTCGAGTCGGGTCAGGGTCTGGATCACGGGATGCACTCTGGGAGCGGAGGAACCGGCCGCGCGGCGCGGCGACGGGCTAGCGGTAGGCGTGCGATTCGTCGGGGAAGCGGCCGTCGCGCACCGCGTCGGCATAGGCGCGCACCGCGCCCGCGATGGAGCCGCCCTCGGCGAGGAAATCCTTCACGAACTTCGGCTTGCGGTGGCCGGTGTCGATGCCCAGCAGGTCGTGCAGCACCAGCACCTGGCCGTCGCAGCCGGCACCGGCGCCGATGCCGATGGTCGGGATCGGGCTGGCCGCGGTGATCTCGGTCGCGAGTCCGGCCGGCACGCCCTCCAGCACCAGCAGCGCCGCGCCCGCCTCGGCCACCGCCAGCGCGTCGGCACGCAGGCGCTCGGCGGCGGCCTGTTCGCGGCCCTGCACCTTGAAGCCACCCATCTTCAGCACCGACTGCGGGGTCAGGCCCAGGTGCGCGCAAACCGGGATCTCGCGCTCGACCAGGAAGCGGATGGTCTCCAGCTTGTGGCCGGCGCCCTCCAGCTTGACCATCGCCGCGCCGGCCTGGATGAAGCGCACCGCCGCCGCATGCGCCTGCTCCGGCGTGGCGTCCGCACCGAACGGGAAGTCGGCGATCTTCAGCGCGCGGCTGGCGCCGCGTGCGACCGCGGCGGTGTGGTAGACGATGTCGTCCACGGTCACCGGCAGCGTGGAGCCGTGGCCCTGGACCACCATGCCCAGCGAGTCACCGACCAGGATCAGGTCGATGCCGACGTCGTCCAGCACGCGCGCGAAACTGGCGTCGTAGCAGGTCAGCATCACCAGCCGACGGCCGGCCTCGCGCGCCTGCGCCAGCTGCGGGACGCTCCAGGATTTCGTTTCGGCATGGACGCTCATCGCGGTTCCCGGCAGGACAGGCCCGCATTATCGCGCAGAACGTCGGTGCGCCCGCGGCGCTGCTCAGGCGGCATCGATGGCCACCACGCCGCCGGCATCGACGCCCGCCAGCGCGTCGCCGACGCAGCCGTGGCCGGGGAACGGTTCGGCCGCGGCGATTTCCGCCAGCGGTACCAGCGCGAAGGCGCGCTCGTGCAGGTGCGGGTGCGGCACGCGCAGGCCCGGCAGGTCGATGACCCGGTCGTCGTACAGCAGCAGGTCGAGGTCCAGCGTCCGCGGGCCCCAGCGGTCGCCATCGCGAACGCGGCCGGCCCGGCGCTCGATGTCCAGCAGCGCGGCGAGCAGCGCCTGCGGGTCCAGCGCGGTCTCGAGCAGCGCGGCGGCGTTCACGTAGTCCGGCTGGTCGGTGCGTCCCCACGCGGGCGTGCGGTACAGGCGGGAGGCGGCCAGCAGGCGCGTGGCCGGCAGTCGCGCCAACGCCTCGAAGGCCTCGCGCAGGGCCGCCGCGGGATCGCCGAGGTTGGCGCCCAGCCCGATGCAGGCATGGACCGGACGCGCGTCCTGTCCGGCCGTGGCGCTCACGAGCGGCGGCGGCGACGCCGGCGGCGCGGCGATGGCGCGTCGCCCTCGCCGTCCACGGCCTCCGCCGCATCCCCCTCCGCGCCCTCCGCCCCGGCCACGGCCAGCGCCGCGGACGGCTCCAGCTGGGCCTCGCGCCAGAACGCCACGTCCTCGGCATGCGAATCCGAGGCGGCCAGGCGCAGTTCGAGGAAATCGAACGCCGCGCGGAAGCGCGGATGCGCCAGCAGGCGGAACACGCGCTTGCGCTGGCGCTGCGAGAACCGCGGCTGCAGCAGCCAGATCTCCTGCATGGGCAGCGAGAACCGGCGCGGCAGGGCCACCCGCTCGACCTGGTGCAGCGTCACCCGATCGGCCGCGCGGCGCTGGGCCTCCGCCGGATGCACGCCCTGCGCCTGCAGCTGCGCCAGCGTGCGGCAGTACGCCGGCCACAGCAGCACGGCGTACAGGAAGGCCGGCGACACCGGCTCGTCGTTGGCGACCCGCTTATCGGTGTTGCGCAGACCCTGCAGCAGCATCCGCCGCAGCGCGCCGGAGCTGTTGGACGCCAGCGCCTTCGCGGTCTCCGGCAGCAGCACCGGCAGCAGGCCGTGCGCTTCCAGCAGCTCGAAGCTGGCCACCGCGTGGCCGGCCAGGAACATCTTCAGGGTTTCCTCGAACAGCCGCGCCGGCGAGGCGTCCGCCAGCAGCGGCGCGAGGCGCGCGATCGGCTCGGCGGTGGCCGGCTCGATGGTGAAGCCCAGCTTGGCCGCCAGCCGGGCCGCGCGCAGCATGCGCACGGGGTCTTCGCGGTAGCGGGCCTCCGGCTCGCCGATCAGCCGCAGCAGCCGCGCTTCCACGTCGGCGTAGCCGCCCACGTAATCGCGCACCGAGAAGTCCTCGACGGCGTAGTACAGCGCGTTGGCGGTGAAGTCGCGGCGGACCGCGTCGTCCTCGATGGTGCCGTAGATGTTGTCGCGCAGCAGCCGGCCGCCGTCGTCGGTCTGGCGGTCGCCGTCGTCGTCCCCGCCGTTGGCGCGGAACGTGGCCACCTCGATGATCTCGCGCCCGTACACCACGTGGGCCAGGCGGAAGCGGCGGCCGATCAGGCGGCAGTTGCGGAACAGCGCCTTGACCTGCTCCGGGGTGGCGTCGGTGGCGACGTCGAAATCCTTGGGGTGGCCGCCGATCAGCAGGTCGCGCACCGCGCCGCCCACCAGGTAGGCGCCGTAGCCGCCTTCGCGCAGGCGGTACAGGACGCGCAGCGCGTTGGGGCTCATCTGCTTGCGGGAGACGCCGTGGACGTCGCGCGGGATCACGCGCAGTTCGTGGATGGGGGAGTCGGTCGGGCGTTCGGAGTCGGTCATGCGCTGCGGTAGGCGGCGGAAAGGAAAGCGTTGCCATCGGCGGACGCAGCCTTTTATACTAGCAAGCTCGGCACGCCCCACGGCAACGCCGGGCCGGTCGTCCAACCGGTCGCTCCATCAAGCTCCCTTCGTCTAGAGGCCTAGGACGTGGCCCTCTCAAGGCTAAAACACGGGTTCGAATCCCGTAGGGAGCGCCATCTTCCGAAAACGCCCGCATCGCCAGATGCGGGCGTTTTTCTTTGCCGGCGCGGGATGCCTAGCGATGCAGACCCAGCGGGTCCGCCATCGGCCGTCCGCCGGGCGGCAGCAGGACCGGGGCGCCGGGATCACGCAGCAGTGCCACCTTCGCCGCGTGCGCCTCGCCCGGGGCCAGCGCCGGCAGCGGGTGGAACTCGCCGCCGACCAGGGTCGCCACCGGCAGTCCGTCCCGCAGCAGCAGCCGGGCCCCGGGCTGGCGCGGCACCCGCTCCCCGGGCAGGAAACTGCCGACAAGATTGAGCGGGTCGCTGGCCGACACCGCGACCAGCGCCCCGTCGTGCGGGCGCTTGCGGATCGCACGCAGCGCGGCCACCGCTTCCGGCAGCGCGAACTGCGGCCCCACCACGCCGGACAGGAAGCGACCGCCGCGGATCTCGCCGCGGGCTTCCAGCCGCTGGTATTCGCGCAGCAGCAGTCGCCACGGCGGCAACCACGCCGCCTCCCGCTCCAGCAGCCGCCAGCAGACCACGCCGTAACGGCGCAGCAGGACCCGCGCCACGTGCTCCACCGCGGCAGGGTCGTCGGTGGGACCGGCGCCCTCCTCATCGGCCGACCGGCGCACCAGGCTCCAGCGCCCGGCATCCGCGATGCCGGTCAACGAGGCGCGGCGTCCGTGGCGGGCGTACCCGGCGGGCCGCTTGGCCGCGGGCAGCAGCAGCGCGCGCAGGCCGGAGAAACTGTCACAGCTGGCGCGCCCGCGCGCGACCAGTTCGGCCAGCGCGTCCTCCAGCTCCGTCTCCAGCAGGCGTGCCGCCTCCAGCAGTTCATCGAAGAACAGCGCGCCTTGCGTGCGCAGGCAGTCCTCCACCTTGCGGGCCCGGGACGACAGGGCGGCATCGCCCGCCGCCGAGGGGCCCGCGGCGAACCGCATCCAGTGGCCCAGGGCCCGCCGCGGCACCAGCACGATCGGCGCTGCGCGCACCAGCGTCGCGCCGCCCTCGCCGCCCGGCCGCAGGCGGGTCCAGGCGATCCGCCCGGCCGCGCACAGGTCGTCCAGCCAGGTGATGGCGTAATCACGGATGCGCGCGGGCAGCAGCTCGCTTTCCCACGCGCCGGCCGCCGCCTCGAACCCCTCCAGCTGCGCCAGCACGCCGGCCAGCGCCTCCGGCCCCTGCACGCGGGACGCTGGCGCCACGTGCTGCCAGTCGCACAGGAAGCGCACGAAATCGCGCACCTCCACCGGCTCGATCTCGCGCCGCAGCCGCCCCAGCGTGTTGCGGTGGATGCGGGCAAGCAGCAGGCGTTCGCACCATTCGTCGCCGTCGGCATCGGGATGGAAGCGGCCGCGCATCGCGTAGCCCTCGTGTTCCAACGTCGCCAGCGCGAGCTCGACGTCCTCGCGCGGGACCGCCAGCGCCGTCGCCAGCACATCCGACCGGGTCACGCCGGCCGCCGACAGCCGGCTGCGCACCAGTTCGCGCAGCGCATCCTCGCGCGACCAGTCCACCGCATGGCGTGCCGGCACCACCACCTCCAGCACGTTGCCCGCGTCAGGATGCAGCGCGCGTAGCTGCGGCAGGCGCTCGGTCGCGACCCACAGCGTACCCGCCTCCAGCGTCAGGCGCGTCGCCCGGCGGGCGGCCGCCAGCGCACCCAGCAGGGGCAGCCAGCCGTGGGCGGCCGCCTCGTCGTCGCGGAGGGCCCCCAGCGCCATCAGCGCCTCGTGCAGTTCGTCCGCGGTGCCGGCTAGCGGCCAGGCGTCCTCGCCCGCGGCGGCGATGGCCTCGGGGTCCAGCCGGCCCAGGTCGCCGGCCGCCCGCACCTCGCCCAGCCCGCGTGCCTGCACCGCGCGCGTGCGGCGCTCTTCCAGCGGGGCGTCGTCGAGGAACGCGTACGGCCGGGCCGCCAGCACCTCGGCGGTGAACGGCGACGGGCCGGTCAGGTCCCGCGCGGTGACCTGCACCTCGCCAGCCTCCAGCGCGCGCAGCAGGGCCAGCCAGCCGTCCACGTCCATGGCCTCGTGCAGGCAGTCCCACAGGGTCTGGGCGACCAGCGGATGGTCCGGCACCTCGCGCTCGCCGACGATGTTCTCCAGGCACGCCACCTGGTCGGGGAACACCGTCGCCATCAGGTCCTCGGCCTTCATGCGCTGCAGCGGCGGCGGCACCTTGCGGCCGCCGCTGAAGCGCGGCAGCGCCAGCGCGGTGGTGGCGTTCCAGCGGAATCGCGCGGGGAACAGCGGCGCATCCAGCAGGGCCTGCACCAGCACGTCCCGCGCGGTCGCCGAGTGCAGGTAGCCCATGACCTCGATCAGCGGGAAGCTGTGGCTGGTGGACAGCGACAGGATGATGGCATCCTCGGTCGCCGCCGCCTGCAGCTCGAAATTGAACTGGCGGCAGAAGCGCTTGCGCAGCGCCAGTCCCCAGGCCTTGTTGATCCGGCTGCCGTAGGGGGCATGGATCACCAGCTGGGTGCCGCCGGATTCGTCGAAAAACCGCTCCAGCGCGATGTGCTGCTGCGTCGGCAGCAGGCCGAAGCCGGCGAGCTGGGCGCCGGCATAGTCGGCCAGCTGCGTGGCCGCCAGCGCGTCCAGCCCCAGGGTTTCGCGCAGCCACGCGACGGTTCCGGCTTCGCCGCCCGCCTGCAGTTGCGCCTGCAGGGCTTCGCGCAGCCGCGAGACGCTGGCCGAGAGCTCGTCGGTGCGGCCCGGCGCCTCGCCCAGCCAGAACGGGATGGTGGGCGGCGCCCCCGCGGCGTCCTCCACCCGCAGCTGCCCGCTTTCCACCCGCTGGATGCGGTAGCTGGCATTGCCGAGCTGGAACACGTCGCCCGCGCTGCTCTCGATGGCGAAGTCCTCGTTGACCGTGCCGATCACGATCGCCTGCGGCTCCAGCAGCACCGCGTAGTCGCCCACGTCGGGGATGGTGCCGCCCGACTGGGTGGCGACCAGCCGCGCGCCCTTGCGCGCGCGCAGCGTGCCGTTCACCGCATCGCGGTGCAGGTAGCTGGCGCGCTGGCCGTAGCGGGTGGAAAAACCTTCCGCCAGCATGGCCAGCACCGCCTCGAACGCCTCGCGCGACAGCCCGGCGTAGGGCCAGGCCCGCCGCACCAGCGCGTACAGCGCCTCCTCGTCCCACTCGCGCGCCGCCACCTCGGCCACGATGTGCTGGGCCAGCACGTCCACCGGGGCCGGCGGCATCCGCAGCACGTCCAGTTCACCCCGCCGCACCGCATCCAGCAGCGCGGCGCACTCCAGCAGCTCGTCGCGGCTGGTGGGGAACAAGCGCCCCTTCGGCACGCCGCCCACGTGGTGGCCGGCACGCCCCACCCGCTGCAGGAAGGCGGCGATGCTGCGCGGCGAACCGATCTGGCACACCAGGTCGACATCGCCGATGTCGATGCCCAGCTCCAGCGAGGCCGTGGCCACCAGCACTTTCAGGGCGCCGCGCTTGAGCTGCTGCTCCGCTTCCAGCCGCAGCTCCTTGGCCAGCGAGCCGTGGTGGGCCGCCACGTGCGCCTTGCCCAGCAGTTCGCCCAGATGGCGCGCGGCCCGTTCGGCCATGCGTCGCGTGTTGACGAAGACCAGCGTGGTGGCGTGCTGCCCGGCCAGCGCCGCGATGCGGGCGTACACCAGGTCCCACTGGGCGTTCGACATCACCGCGTCCAGCGGCACCGGCGGCAGCTCCAGCGCCAGGTCGCGCGGGCGGTCGTGGCCGATGTCGATGATGGTGCAGGGAGAAAGGGGGTCAGGTTCACTTTCCGAGGGGGACACCGTGAGCGGCATGGCCGGCGCGTTGGAAAGTGAACCTGACTCCCTTTCTCCCCCGGCCAGGAACCGGGCCACCGCTGCAATCGGCTTTTGGGTGGCGGACAGGCCGATGCGGGTCGCGCGCTGTCCCACTAAGGCATCCAGACGCTCCAGCGACAGCGCCAGGTGGCTGCCGCGCTTGTTCTGCACCAGCGCATGGATCTCGTCGACGATCACCGTGCGCACCCCCGCCAGCATCGCCCGGCCCGAGGCGGAGCCCAGCAGCACGTACAGCGACTCCGGCGTGGTGGCGAGGATGTGCGGCGGATGCTTGCGGTGCTGGGCGCGCTCGGCCTGCGGCGTGTCCCCGGTGCGCACCGCGGTGCGGATCGGCACGTCCGGCAGGCCCATGCCGTCCAGTGCCGCCCGGATGCCGGCCAGCGGGGCCTCCAGGTTGACGTGGATGTCGTTGGACAGCGCCTTCAGCGGCGACACGTACAGCACCAGCGTGGCGTCCGGCAGGCCCTGAGCCAATCCCTCGCGCACCAGGCCGTCGATGGCGGTCAGGAATGCGGTCAGCGTCTTGCCGGAGCCGGTGGGCGCCGCGACCAGCACGTCGCGACCGGCGGCGATCGCCGGCCATGCCGCCTGCTGGGCTTCGGTGGGCGCGGGAAACGCCTGCGCGAACCAGCCGGCGACGGCGGGGTGGAATGCATCGAGCGCGGGGTGCGCGGCCATGGCCGGATTATCCGCCCCGGGCGCGGGTGCGGCCTGAACGGCCGTCGGCAGGACGAGGCGCAGCTGGGCGTGCATGCCGGCAGGCTGCGGCACCCGCGTCGCAAGGACTGCGACGCGGGTATCGGCCGACGCTTCAGCCGGCGCGGAACAGCGGCTTGAAGGCCGGCGCGACCAGCGGCACCAGCACGCGTGCCGGCACGTCCACGGTGCGCGTGCCCTCCACGTAGGGCGCGACCTGGTACGGCGGGAAGACGAAGCGCAGCGCCCGGATGCTGCCGTCGGCGTTCATCACCGGCTCGAAGCGGGCGAAGTTGGCCGGGGTGGGTGCGGTGCCGTCGGCGATCATGCGGCTGCGGGACTCCAGCTGGCCGGCACGCACCTCGCCCTCCAGCCCGTCATCGTCCAGCTGCTGGGACAAGGCCGTCATCAGCTGCTCGCGCACGTAGGCCGACACGGGTTGCCAGTCGGCGGCGTCGGGGATCAGCTGCTCGGCGGCCAGCATCTGCTGCAGCTGCGGCAGCCACACGAACCGCTCCACCAGCGGCAACCCGTGCGCACCCCCGGTATAGCTGCTGCCGTCCGCGGCGACGGCCACCACGCGCGGCGTTTCCGCCACCATGCTGAACTGCAGGCTGAGGTCGTAGGGCGCACGCGGCGCGGCGCCCTTGAGCCCGGCGACGGCCCGCATCAGCTCGCCCCGGGCGGCGTCGGCATAGGCCTGCAGCGCGCGGGCCAGCGGCGGATAGGTGGCGGCCCGGGCCGGATAACTGATGCCGACGATGTAGCCGGGCGTGGTTTCGATGACGTCGTTCAAGGCCACCGGCCCCGCATCGACGGGGGCCGCGGCAGCGGCGGCAGGCGCCGCCGGGGGCGGCACGGCCGGTGCCGGCGCGGCGCCATCGCGGTTGCAGGCGGCCAGCAGCAGCGAGGCCAGCAGGCCGGCCAGGGGGGAACGGGCGGATCGGGGGAAATCGCGCATGGGGAGTGGCATGGAAAGAAATCGGCCGCGACGGGCCGTGCCGCCATTTTCGCATGCCCGGGCGGAGCGGAACCTGCACGCCGCCGGAATGGCCCGTCCCAGAACGACAAAGCCCGGCCGAAGCCGGGCTTTGAAGTGCGCGAGATGCGCGGGCGAATTACATCGCCTGCACTTCGTCGGCCTGCAGGCCCTTCTGGCCCTGCACGACCTTGAAGGAGACCTTCTGGCCTTCCTGCAGGGACTTGAAGCCGGTGCCCTGGATCGAGCGGAAGTGGACGAAAACGTCCGGGCCGCTTTCCGGGGTGATGAAGCCGAAGCCCTTGGCGTCGTTGAACCACTTGACGGTACCGGTCTGACGATCCGACATGTTTGCTACTCCTGAATAACAGTTGGTCATGTAAACACGACTGGGATGTCCGGCCGCGACTGTCGAGCAAGGGGTAACGCACACGATGAGTGGATCACGACGGATCTACCGCATCGGGTCACGATGTACCGTGATCCCGCTTGAAACAGTGGGCGAACCTTAACCTGTTTTTGACGGCAAATGTGCGTCCGGGCCAAGATTTTTTTCGGCCGGTCGTTTTGGCCTACCAATCGGCGTGGTCGGGCAGCAGGCCGCGCAGCTCGGCGTCGGTCAGGTTGCGCCACTGGCCGGGCTTCAGGTGGCCCAGCTTCACGTTGCCGATCCGAGCCCGGTGCAGCTGCTTGACCCGGTAGCCGAAATGGGCGGCCATCAGCCGGATCTGCCGGTTCAGGCCCTGCACCAGCACGATCCGGAAGCCGAACCGGCCCAGCTTGCCGGTCTTGCAGGGCAACGTGGGCTCGCCGTGCACCGGCACCCCGCCCTTGGCCATGCCGCGCAGGAATTCATCGGTGACCGCGTTGTTCACGGCCACCAGGTATTCCTTCTCCAGCTTGTTCTCGGCCCGCAGGATGCGGTTGACGATGTCGCCGTTGCTGGTCAGCAGGATCAGCCCCTCGGAATCCTTGTCCAGGCGGCCGATCGGGAAGATCCGCTGCTCGTGGCCCACGAACTCGACGATGTTGTCCTTGACCGATTCGTCGGTCGTGCAGGTGATGCCCACCGGCTTGTTCAGCGCGATGTAGACGTGGCGGCGCTTGCCCTTGGCCGCGGTGCGGGCGGCCAGGACGTTGCCGTCGATGCGGACCTCGTCGCCCTCGCCCACCTCGGCGCCCACCCGGGCGCGGATGCCGTTCACGGTGACGCGGCCCTCGGCGATCAGGCGGTCGGCCTCGCGGCGGGAGCAGTGGCCGGTATCGGCGATGTGTCGGTTCAGGCGCATGAGGCCGCCATTGTACGCGCTGGCGCTAGTCGGCCCGTGCTGGCGGTGGCGCGGCGCGTCGGAGGGGAGATTTCAGGGCCTCCCGCAGCCGCCCCAGGAACCTGGCCTGCTGGGGGTCCTGCGGATCGACCCGCTGTTCGAAATCCACGACCAGCTGGTCGGGAATGATGCCGTCAATCGCCCCCGCGGACTGGATGCGGTACATCCGGGCGCGGCCGTCGTCGGGGAACGCACGCACCAGCCGGTCGAGGTAGGGCTTCGCCCGGAGGCTGCCCGCCTTCGGGGACAGCCCGGCATCGAACATCCACATCCGCACCAGTTCGTCCAGGCTGGACTGCAGGTAGCCCGCGTCCTGCATCGCCAGCTGGTAGTGCTTGTCCGCTTCATCTAAGCGCTTCGTGTTGTAGCTGCTGGCGGCAAGGTAGTAGTGAGAGGCGGCGTTCTCCGGCTTGGCCGCCACCGCAAGCGTCGCGTAATGGTGGGCCACGAAGGGCTCCTGGCGCACCAGCATGCGGGCGATGTTCACGTTGGCCCACCACCCGCCATCCTTGAAGCGGGCCTGCTGCAACAGGTAGCCCAACGCCTTCCATGCGTCCTCGGCACCGTCCTTGGCATTGAAGGCGACATTGGCCGCATCGTCCAGGTAGTCCTCGTTGGAGCCGGTGAGCACGGCCACCTCCAGGATCTCCAGTGCCTCGCGGTCGAGCTGCTCGGAAGCAATGAGCCGGTCTCCGCGATCCCCGAAGGGCGCCGCGACCTCGCGCGCGAGGATCGGCCGGGTGGCCAGCAGCGGCTTCAGCTGCTCCGCATAGGCCAGCATCGCCTCGTAGGAGCCGCCCCAGCGTGGCTGGAGCGCGGTCATGCGGATGTCGACCAGGTCCTGGCAGCCGGGCTCGATGGCATTCGCCGCAGTGAACGCCTCCTGCTCGAGGGCGCCGCGCGAGTCCCGGTACGCCAGGCTCAGCATGCCGTTCCACGCCACGATGAACCGGGGCGCAAGGCGGACGGCCCTGCGGTACAGCGGCAGCGCCAGGTCGTACTCGGCCGTCATCCTGCGCAGGTCCTCCGGCGCGGTCTCCGACGCCCATTTCCCGCCGCGCGCCCGCCTGGCCCTACCGGAATGGAAGTGCGCGCGCGCGGTCAGCGCATAGGGGCTGTCGGGCTGCGCCGCGAGCCAAGCCGCCGTGAAGGCATCGGCGTCCTCGGTGCCGAACTGCTGGTAGAAATAGTGGAGCTCCTCGCTGGGATCGACCGGCCGGACATGCTCCGCCTCCAGGCGCCGCAGGTAGGCTTCGAGCTCCCCGGCCCGCCCCGCGTCGAGCAGTGCCTTGGCATCGGCCATCGACATGGCGCGGACGGCATGGTCCAGGCAATGCGCGCGGGCGTGCCCGGCCGGCCAGCGATTGCCGGGCAGGTCCGGGTAAGCCAGGCAACGCTGCAACGGATCCTCGATACCTTCGGCGCGGCGCGCCTGCAGCAGGTATTCCCGCCAAGGAGCCGGCACGTCCTTGAACAGTCCGGTCTCGGCAGTCGCCGGCGCGGCCGCCGGCAGCGCCTGCGCATGGGCCTGCAGCCCCACGCATGCCAACAGCATCCACGCCCACCTGGTGTTCTTGCGCATCGATCGTCTCGCTGAAGGGGGTGCCGGTCGCCCGCGCCGGATCAGGCGCGGAGCGCGTCGAATTCGGGGTGGCGGCGCATCCAGACGTCGGCGTAGGAACACTGCGGATCGACCGCCAGACCGTGGTCGCGGGCGTATTCCAGCGCGGCCTGGACCAGCGCCGCGGCGATGCCGCGCCCCCCGATCTCCGGCGGCACGATGGTGTGGGTGATGGCGATGCGGCCCTCGCCCGCCTCGTATTCGACGTAGGCCCCGTGGCCGTCGACCTCGGTGGTGAAGCGGTGGGCTGCGGTGTCGTGGTGGATCCCGGCCATGGTGGTCTCCTGGTGAGGCCTGCTCAACCGAACAGGGCGCTGGTGAAGTGGCCGATCACCGCCGGCTGCAGCAGCACGACGAACAGCACGCCGTAGGCCGCGCCCCACAGGTGGGCGCTGTGGTTGACGTTGCCGCCGCCGCGCCGGTCCATCCAGATGCTGTAGCCCACGTAGAGCAGGGCGAACAGGAAGGCCGGGATGGGCAGCGGGATCGGGAAGATGATCAGCTTCGACCACGGATCGAACAGGATGAAGGCGAACAGCACCGCCGACACGCCACCCGAGGCGCCCAGGCTGCGGTAGTTCGGATCGCGCTGGTGGGCCAGGTAGGTGGGCAGGATCGAGACCACGATGGCCGAGAGGTAGAACAGCAGGTAGCCGACCGGCGTGATCCACGGCGACAGCACCCGTTCCACCTGCATGCCGAACGACCACAGCGTGATCATGTTGAACAGCAGGTGGGTCCAGTCGGCGTGGATGAAGCCGTAGCCCAGCAGGCGGTCGTACTGGCGGTGGCGGGTCAGCGCCGGCGGCCACAGGATCAGCCGCCCCAGCAGGCGCGGGTCGTTGAAGGCGCGCCAGCTGACCAGCACGGTGACGGCGATGATGGCAAGGGTGAACATCGGTCAGGCCGTCCGGTAATTGTCCTGCATCGGATAGGTGCGGGCGTAGGCCGCGAAGGCCAGCGCCGCGACGAAGGCGAATGCCGCGAAGAAGAACATCAGGAACGCGTTCTCGCTCCAGCCGGTGCCGGCGATGTGGGCGGTCACCGCATCGTTGCGGACCGCCACGTTGGTCAGCAGCACCCACAGGCTGCCGAAGGTGCTGGCCAAGTACCAGAAGGCCATGATCACGCCCTTCATCGCCACCGTGGCCTGGCTGTAGGCGAACTCCAGCGCGGTGGCGGAGACCAGCACCTCACCGAAGGTCAGCAGCAGGTACGGCCAGGTCTGCAGCGCCAGCGAGGTCTGCACACCGCTGTCGATCTCCAGCTGGATCAGGCCGGCGATGACCCAGGCGATGCCGGCGAACGCGATGCCCCAGCCCATGCGGCGCAGCGGGGTCGGGTCGTAGCCCAGCCGGCGCAGCGCCGGGTACAGCACAAGGTTGTTGAACGGGATCAGCAGCATGATCAGCAGCGGGTTCAGCGCCTGCATCTGGCCGGCTTCCTTCACCAGCCAGCTGGGCCACCACCAGGCCTCGTGCGGCACCGCCATCGCCTTGCCCTGGATCACCCAGGTGCTAGCCTTCTGGTCGAACAGCGACCAGAACGGCGTGGTCAGGGCGAACACGATCAGGATGCGCAGCACCGCGCGCACGCCGTCCACGGCCGCGTCGGGATGCCGGCCGCGCGCCCGTTCCAGCTGCATCGACACGCCCAGGCCACCGAAGGCGATCAGCGCCCCCAGCGCCAGGCAGGCGGTGATGACGAAGTGGAAATCCGCCGGCCAGAACGGCAGCGCGACGCCGAACACCGCCTGCAGCGCCCAGCACCCCAGCATGGCCACGGCCAGCAGCGCACCGGACGCCGCCACCAGCAGACCGGGCCTGCCCTGCCCCGCGGCCTGCGCGGTCAGCGCGGTGCGGGCGACATTGAAGAAGGAGTCCGGGTCTTCGCCGCGGGTGGGCGGTACCCGCACGTACTGCTTGCGACCCAGCCAGAAGATGAAGGTCGCAAGGAACATCAGCACGCCCGGGATGCCGAACGCCACCGCCGGCCCGAAGTTGCGCAGGAACAGCGGCATCAGCAGCGAGGCGAAGAAGCTGCCGAAGTTGATCGTCCAGTAGAAGCCGTCGAAGACCAGTTTCGCCAGATGCTTGTTGGCGGTGGTGAACTGGTCGCCGCAGAAGCTGACCACCAGCGGCTTGATCCCGCCGCTGCCCAGCGCGATCAGGAACAGGCCGGCGTAGAAGCCGTTGCGGCTGTCCTCGAACAGCGCCAGGCAGGCGTGGCCGGCGCAGTAGACCAGCGAGAACCACAGCACCGTGTTGTATTTGCCGAAGTAGCGGTCGGACAGCCAGCCGCCCAGCAGCGGGAAGAAGTACACGCCGATGACGAAGCTGTGGAACACGTCCTTGGCGACGCCCTGCCGCTCCGCCTCCGGCACGTAGGCCAGGATCACGCTGCTCACCAGGAACTGCACCAGGATGTTGCGCATCCCGTAGAAGCTGAAGCGCTCGCAGGCCTCGTTGCCGATGATGTAGGGGATCTGCCGGGGCAGGCGGGCGTTCGGGTCGGCGGCGGTCTGGGTCATGCGTCGGCCTGGTGGTGGGACCGGCCAAGCCTAACCGATGGGGCGCTCACGCCCACTCGGTCAGCCCTTCGCGCTCGTACAGCACCGCGAACGACGGCCGCGCCTTCAGCCGCGCGGCCAGCGCCGACAGGTGCGGCCAGTCGGTCGCCGGTCGCGGCATGTTGCGCGACCAGCGCATCAGCATCACGAGGTAGAAATCCGCCACGCTGGGGGACTCGCCCAGCAGGCACGGCCCGTGGGCGGCCAGGTGGTCGTCGATGCGCTGCCACTCCGCCTCGATGCGGGCGGCGCAGTGCGCCTTCACCGCGTCCACCTGCGCTTCGCCCGCCGGCTCGTGCGGGTACCACCACTGCCGGAACAGCGGCTGCACCATGTTGGCCAGGTTGAACATCCACTGCAGGTAGTCCGCGCGGCGCGGATCGCCCGCGGCCGGCGCCAGGCCCGCCTGCGGGTGGCGCTCGGCCAGCAGCATGGCCAGCGCCGCCGCCTCGTACTGGGGCTTGCCGTCCAGCACCAGCGTCGGCACCACGCCGTTCGGATTCATCGCCAGGTAGGCCGCCGACTTCTGCGCGCGCTGGCTGAAATCGACACGCTCCAGCGCGTGCGGGACGTCCAGCTCGATCAGCAGCCAGTGCACAAGGAAGCTGGCGGCACCCGGGGCGAAATACAGTGTGGGAGTCATGGCGACGGTCCGTGGCGAAGGAAGGTGGCGATCTTCGCACGCGGGACCACCGGCACGGTGCCGCACCTGCACCGTCGGCTACCATCCCGCGGTCACTCCGGAGATCCGCATGCGCCGCCACCTGCTCGCCCTCGCCCTGCTGGCCATCGCCGCCCCCGCCAGCACGGCCACCCAGCCCGACCTGACCACCGTCGCCGAGCGCAGCGGCTACCGCCAGACCGGCCGCTACGACGAAGTCATCGCCCTGTGCGATGCCTACCAGCAGGCCTATCCGCAGGCGGTGCGCTGCTTCGATTTCGGCACCACCCCGCAGGGCCGGCCGATGAAGGCGATGGCGGTCTCCACCCGCGGCGCACTGACGCCGGAAGCCGCGCACGCGCAGGGCCTGCCGGTGGTGCTGGCGCAGGGCGGCATCCACGCCGGCGAGATCGACGGCAAGGACGCCGGCTTCGGCCTGCTACGCGACCTGCTGCGCGGCAAGGCGGGCCAGGGCCTGCTGGACAAGGCGGTGCTGCTGTTTGTGCCGGTGTTCAACGTGGACGGGCACGAGAACTTCCGCGCGTGGAACCGTCCCAACCAGCGCGGCCCGGAGGAAATGGGCTTCCGCGTCACCGCGCAGCGCTACAACCTCAACCGCGACTACGTGAAGGCCGATGCGCCGGAGATGCGCGCGATGCTGGCACTGGTGAACGCCTGGGATCCGCTGGTCGCACTGGACCTGCACGTGACCGACGGCGCCAAGTTCCGCCACGACATCTCGATCACCGGCGAGCCGGTGAATTCCGGCGACGAGGGATTGCGCGAAGCCGGCCGCGCGCTGAAGGACGGCATCCTCGCGCGCTTGAAGGCGCAAGGGTCGTTGCCGGTCGGGTTCTACCCGAGCTTCGTCGAGGACGACAACCCCGCGTCCGGCTTCGCCGAGGGCGTCAGCACGCCGCGCTTCTCCCACGGCTACTACCCGCTGCGCAACCGCCTCGCCATCCTCGTCGAGACGCATTCCTGGAAGCCTTATCCCGAACGCGTGCGCGCCACCTACAACACCGTGCTGGACGCGCTGTCGCTGGTGGCGGAACACGGCACTGCGTGGCAAGCGCTGGCGCAGGCCGCCGATGCCCGCGCCACGGCGCTGGGCGGCCAGCCGGTGCCGCTGGACTACATGGTCACCGACGCCAGGCGCTTCGTGGAATTCCTCGGCTACGCCTACACCCGCACGCCGTCGGAGATTTCCGGTGGCCTGATGACGCGGTACGACGAGCGCACGCCGCAGCTGTGGATGCTGCCGCTGCGCGACACCGTGGCGTCCAGCCTGGTCGTCACGGCGCCGAAGGCAGGCTACCTGGTCCCGCCGGAACAGGCCGCGCTGGTGGGCACCCAGCTGCAGGCCCACGGCATCGCGTTCCGCACGCTGGACGCGGCGCTGCCCGCCACCACGGTGCAGGTCTTCGAGGCCGACAACGTCAAGTTCGCGCCGACGCCGGTGGAGGGCCACCAGCGCGCCACGGTGGCCGGCCAGTGGACGTCCGCCACCGTCGACGTGCCCGCAGGCACGCTGTTCGTGTCGATCGCGCAGCCCAAGGCGCGCCTGCTGATGACGATCCTAGAGCCGCAGGCCTCGGATTCGATGGCGGCCTGGGGGATGTTCAACAACGCCTTCGAGCGCAAGGAATACATGGAGGGCTACGTGGCCGAGGAGCAGGCGCGGCTGATGCTGGCCCGCGACCCGGCCTTGAAGGCGGCGTTCGAGCAGAAACTGAAGGACGACCCCGATTTCGCCAAGAGCCCGCGCGCGCGGCTGGACTTCTTCTACCGCCGCCACCCGGCCTGGGATGCCGGCTACAACCGCTATCCGGTGCTGCGCACCGACGTCGCCCCGGGCTGATCCCCGGGATCGGTGGCGCTAGCAGTTCTCGTACTTCCAGTTGCGGCGCTTGCCTTCGGCCATCCACGCGACGGCCTGGGCGAGCCGCTTCGCACGCGTTTCCTCGCGCTTGGCCTCAACGATCCACTCGACGTACTCCCGCTTGCAGCTGGGCGGGAATGCCTCGAACGTCGCCTTTGCCGTCGCGTTCCTGTCCAGGGCAGCGGCGAGGTCCTCGGGCGTCTCCGGCGGCGGCTTCGGCACGGCCTTGCGCGCCGGCGACTTCACGCCCTCCTCGTTGAGCGTCATCGCCTTGCGGAGATGCGCCAGCAAGGTGTTCCTCGGCGGCAGGTCGTCCAGCGAGGCCAGCTTGCCGTAGCTGCCCATGCCGGCCTGCGGCTGGGCGTCGCCCACCACCAGCGCGTGCTTCCAGAGCCCGAACGACGCGTGCTGCTTGAACGCCGCCATGCCGCACAGGATCCCGCCGGCATGGACGAAGGTCGGCATCCCCCATTTGATTGTCTCCTCGACGTCCGGGCAGGCCTCGTGCACCAGCGCGCGGACGTGGACGAGGATCGGCCGGGCAAAGGGGGCGGCGCGCTCGATGTAGGCGTCGATGCGGGGATCGCGGGCCATGGTGGTTGCCTGCGCAGGAGGACCGCGCCATTCTGCCCGCTCTTCCCGTCGTCGCCACGTTCCGTCCATGCGCACGCGCTCCCCGCTCCTCTGGCTGGTCCTCGGGTTCCTGCTCGTCGCCGGTGCACGCCAGTGGCTGCCGGGCGCGACGGACGCGCCCGCGCAGACCACCTCGCGCGCCCCCGCCGCGAGGGGCGCGGAGGCGCCCGCACCACCTACCGACACCGATTCCACCCTGCCTGCCTTTCTGCCGGCGGAGGCGCGGGCTACCGTTGCCCTGGTCCGGCGCGGCGGCCCCTTCCCCCATCGCCAGGACGGGCAGGTCTTCGGCAACCGCGAAGGCCTGCTGCCGCGCCAGCCGCGGGGCTGGTACCGCGAAT
The DNA here is from genome assembly GCA_041913885.1 of Thermomonas sp. Lineage (GTDB taxonomy): Bacteria > Pseudomonadota > Gammaproteobacteria > Xanthomonadales > Xanthomonadaceae > Thermomonas. The sequence continues at coordinate 109,056 of JAYSEL010000002.1, forward strand.
ACACGGTGGACACGCCGGGCGCGCGCGACCGTGGCGCGCGCCGGATCGTCACCGGCGGGACGCCCCCGCGCGAGTGGTACTACAGCGACGATCACTACCGCAGCTTCCGTGCGTTCACCGTGCCCGAGGCCCCGCCATGAGCGCTCCCGGCATCGCCCTGCTGGACCCGCAGCAGGCGGGCGTCTTCTTCGTCCTCGACGAGGACCTCGCACCGCTGGAGGCCGCGGTCCGGTCCGCGGACCTTGCCGTTCGCCGGATCGACCTGCGCGCCTGCCGGGACAAGGCGACCCTGCTGGACCGGTTCGCCGATGCGCTCGGCACGCCGGACGGCCAAGGCCGCAACTGGGATGCGCTGAGCGACCAGCTGCGCGACCTCGGCTGGTTGCCGGCGCCGGGCTACGTGCTGCTGCTGCCCGCGGCCGCCGACCTGCGCGACGCGGACGAAGCCGGGTTCGACACCCTGCTGGACATCCTCGACGAGGCAGCGGTGGACTGGCAGGCACGCGACGTGCCGTTCTGGGCCTTCCTCGCCCTGCCGGACGCGGACTTCCCGGAGCAGGCCGACGCGGCCGCGCGCTAGCATAGCGGCATGGATAGCCCGCTCCCCGACACGTTCCGCGACGCCACCCCCGACGACATCCCCGCCCTGGTCGCACTGGTCACCGCCGCCTATCGCGGCGAAACCAGCCGCGCCGGCTGGACCACCGAAGCCGACCTGCTGGACGGCAACCGCATCGACCCCGAGGTGCTGCGTGCCGACCTGCTGCGTCCGCGCAGCCGGGTGGTGCTGGCCGAAGGCGATGCCGGCCTGCTGGCCTGCGCCCACGTCGCCGAGGAAGACGGCGCCGGCTATTTCGGCATGTTCGCAGTGCGCCCGGACCTGCAGGGCAGCGGCATCGGCAAGCGCGTGCTGGAGACCTGCGAGCGTATCGCCCGCGATGAGTGGCGGCTGCCGGTGATGCGCATGACCGTCATCGACGTGCGCGATGAGCTAATCGCCTTCTACGAGCGCCGCGGCTACCGCCGCACCGGCGTGTTCAAACCCTTCCCTTACGGCGATACGCGCTTCGGCCTGCCCAAGCGACAGGACCTGCGCTTCGAAGTGCTGGAGAAACCGCTGCCGCCGGAGCCCACCGCATGAGCGAGACCTGGACCTTCGTCTGCAGCACGGCCGAGTTGCTACCCGGCGAGATGAAAGTGGCCTTCGACGAGGTCACCGGCACGCCCATCGCGGTGTTCAACCTCGACGGCGATCTGTACGCGCTGGAAGACCGCTGTTCCCACGAGGACTTTGAACTGTCCGCCGGCCATTTCGACGCGGCCAACGGCGACGTGGAGTGCGTGCTCCACGGGGCACGCTTCGACGTCCGCGACGGCCGCGCCCTGTGTGCCCCCGCGTATGAACCGGTCGCCAAGTTCCCGGTGAAGGTGGACAACGGCGGCGTGTTCGTCCGCGACGACCGCTGAGCCACCTTCCCCCGGCCCTGCAGCAGCAGGGCAACCGCCCGTCCGACGTACGGTTCCGCAATCAATGCGGCAACCGCGCCCGGCTTGGTCGCCCCCCCCCCCGTTGTTGTAAATGCGAATTGTTCGCATTATCATGCGCAAGACGCAGCGCCGCTGCCCTTTCGCCTTCGAGGAACCGATGTCTCCGCACGTTTCGCCGTCCCAGTCCCGCCCTTCCCTCGCCCCGCTCGCCCTGGCCATCGGCCTCGTCCTCGGCGCGCCCGCGCTGGCCGGCGAAGTGCCTGCCGATGACACCAAGCGGGATCCGGCCAAGGACGTGGACGCCGTGATCGTGGTCGGCCAGCGCTACCTGCCCGATTACCAGGTGCGCAAGACGCGCGGCGCCACCAAGACCGACACCCCGCTGCTGGACGTGCCGCAGGCGGTGACCGTGGTGACCGACAAGCTGGTGGCCGACCAGGCCGTCACCAGCCTCAACGAAACCTTCCGCTACATGCCCGGCGTGGGCACGGCGCAGGGTGAAGGCAACCGCGACACCCCGGTGATGCGCGGCATCAGCTCCACCGGCGACTTCTACGTGGACGGCATCCGCGACGACGTGCAGTACTACCGCGACGTCTACAACCTGGAGCGCGTGGAGGCATTGAAAGGCCCCAGCGCGATGATCTTCGGCCGCGGCGGCAGCGGCGGCGTGATCAATCGCGTCACCAAGCTGGCAGACGGCATGAACCACCGCAGCGGCACGCTGCAGTTCGGCTCCCACCTGCGCCGGCGTGGCACCGTGGATTTCGGGCAAGGGTTCGGCGAGTCCGCCGGCTTCCGCCTCAATGCGATGGCCGAGGATTCCGAGACCTTCCGCGATGACACCCACCTCAAGCGGTACGGCGTGAACCCCTCGTTCAACGTCGACCTCGGCGATGCCACCCGGCTGGTGCTGGCTTACGAGCGCTTCCACGACGACCGCACCACCGACCGCGGGGTGCCTTCGTTCGAAGGCCGCCCGGTGGACACCGACCCGGCGACGTTCTTCGGCAATCCGAAACTGAGCCGGACCGAAGCCGACGTGGACGCCTTCGATGCCATCCTCGACCACGCGTTCGGCGACAGCCTGACCCTCCGCAACCACCTACGCTGGGCCGATTACGACAAGTACTACCAGAACGTGTTCCCGCGCGCGGTGGATGCCACCGGCACGCTGGTGACGCTTGCCGGGTACCGCTCCGATACGACACGACGCAACCTGTTCAACCAGACCGACCTGGTGTGGGACCTCCGCAGCGGCAGCCTTCGCCACACCCTCCTGGCGGGCGTCGAGTTGGGTCGGCAGGTCACGGATAACGTCCGGCGCACCGGCTATTTCGCGCCCGGCACGAACGTCGTGCCGCTTGCCGATCCAAAGGTGGACGTCGCGGTGGACTTCCGCCAGAGCCCGACGGACGCCGACAACCACGGCGTGGCTCGCACCACGGCGGTATACGTGCAGGACCAGATCGAGTTCTCCCCGCGGTGGCAGGCCATCCTCGGCGTGCGCTACGACGACTTCCGAGTGGACCTGCGCAACAACCGCAACGGGCAGTCGTTCCGCAGCGACGACGGGATGGTCTCGCCGCGCGCCGGGCTGGTCTACAAGCCCGCCGGGAACGTGTCGCTCTACGCCAGCCTGAGCAAGGCCTTCCAGCCGCGCGCAGGAGACCAGCTCGCCTCGCTCAGCGCGAGCAATGCGTCGCTCGAGCCGGAGAGTTTCCGCAACCGCGAGATCGGCGCGAAGTGGGACATCCAGAAAGACCTGCAGGCCAGCCTCGCCGTCTACCGGCTGGATCGCAGCAACGTCGCGGTCACCGATCCCGCCGATTCCACCCGGCTGCTGCTGGTCGACGGCCAGTACACCGAAGGCGTGGAAATCGGCCTGGCCGGTCGCCTGACGGACCGCTGGCAAGTGATGGGCGGCTATGCCTGGCAAGCCGGCGAACTCATTGCCACCCAGTCCGCCACCGCCGTCGAAGGCAACCGGCTGGCCCAGCTGCCGCGCCATTCGGCGTCGCTGTGGAACCGCTACGACTTCAATGACCGCTTCGGCGCCGGGCTGGGTGTCGTGTACCGCGGCGCGATCTTCGCCAACGTCGATAACGCCGTCACCCTGCCGGCCTTCACCCGCCTCGATGCAGCGGTGTATTGGACCGTGTCGCCGTCCGTACAGCTGCAGCTCAACGTCGAGAACGTCGGCAACACCCGCTATTTCGCCAGCGCCCACAGCAACAGCAACATCAGTCCCGGCGCGCCGCGCAGCGCCTGGGTGACCGTCAACTTCCGCTATTGATCCCCATGGATAAACGCACTCCCTCCCGTCGCTCCAACGTCGCCTACCGGTGGATCCGCCAACTGCACCTGTGGATCGGCGCCTGGGGGGCCCTGGCCGCGATCCTGTACGGGTTCACCGGTCTGGTGATGAACCACCGCTTCGGCGATGGTGCCTGGCCGCAGGGCGACAGCCACGACACCGGGCGCGTCGCGCTGGCGATCCCGCCCGAGGCCCGGGCGACACCCGAACAGCTGTCGCTGTGGCTGCGCGACCACCAGCAGCTGGACGCTCAGGTCATCCGCAAGGGCGGTCCGGGCGGTGGCGACGGCAAGCCGGCACCGAAATGGACGCTGAGCGGCGGCACCGCGGGCACGTCGTGGGCATTGGAATACGCCCCGGGCAGTCCCCACGCCACCCTCAAGCGCAGCGAACATTCCCCCCTCGCCGCAGTGAACCGACTGCACAAGGCGGTTGGCGGCGGCGCGTTGTGGATCCTGCTGGCGGACAGTTTCGCCATCGGCATGCTGCTGCTGGGCCTGTCCGGCATCTGGATGTGGGCGCGGGGCCGAAGCGCACGGGACATGCTCTTCAGCGTGATGGGCCTGTCCACGGCCGTCTTCGTGGCGGTGCTGGGACTGGCGCTGGCCTGAGCCTCCCGCCGCGCGACAGGCCCGGCGGTGTTGCAAAAAAACAGGTGCGGCACATCCCTGTGCCGCAGCGGCGTCACTTCCATCGACGCCGCCTTTGACCTGAAAACCCCAGGGGGTGAGGGTTGAGCAAAGCCACGTCGGCTTTGGTCAACGCTCGCCCCGCTCCTCCACGCGGACCAGCAACGCCTCGCCGGCGCCATCGACCGCATACCGCGCACGACGCCGGCTGGCACGCAGCACGGCGGTATCCCCCGATTCGAGGCGTCCCAACCCGCTTTCCTCCGAGAAGCGCGCATGCCCCGACAGCAGGTGCAACACCCAGGTCTCGGCGGGCTCGACGAACAGGACCATCGCGCCCACCAGCGGCCTGCACCACAGGCGTGCGTCCGCCTCGTCGCGCTTCCACATGACGTTGAAGTCACGGCTGGGCCCGTCCAGCAGTTGTCCCTGCAACGGGCGTTCACCGGCGAAGCGCAGCGATCCGCGCGGCGGGGACAGCGTCTGGGTCACGCCGTCCTCGAAGCACAGGCGCATCCCGTTTCCCGCCAGCAGCATCAGTTCGCGCTCGACGCCCGGGTAGACGGAGAACGGGCCGTCCGCCTCTACCTCGGCGATCGACAGGCGCCAGCGCCAGTCGTCGCTGTCCGGCACGCGCAGGAGTTCCGTGGTCCAGCCTGCGCCGTTCTTCCACGGCATCCGGCGGTAGTCCTGCGCGCGCAGGAGGGTGGCGTGCTGCGGCGATGGCTCCGTCATCGCCGCAGTGTAGCCAGCCTGGCAGGGGCTCTTCACCGGCGCACGACCCGCTGCGGGGCGGGCTTGGCCGCGGCCGCCTTCGGCGCAACACGCGGGGCGCCGACGGTGATGCGATCACGGTTCTTCTCGACCGTCTTCAGGCCGATGCCGCGCACCAGCGCCAGCTGCTCCGGGCTGCGGAAGGCACCGTTCGCCTTGCGGTAATCGACGATGGCCTGGGCCTTGGCCGGGCCGACGTTCACCAGCACGCGGTCGATGGTCGCGGCGTCCGCGGTGTTGATGTTGACCGACTCGCCGGCAATGGCCGCACCAGCCAGGACGAAGAAGAGGACGATCGGGGACAGCAGGGTGGTCAGCGACTTCATGGCGGGACTCCTCGTGATGGGATGGATGGCCGGAGCACGCTTGCGATCCGGTGCCTGCAGATTGCCCATCGCGATGGAAGCAGCGTATCGGCGGGGCGCCCGGGACGCGTCGGGAATTTCCCCCGCATGTGGGTAGGAAAAATCCGATCCTGTGGCCGCCCGCCAAGCCGGCGCTCACGTCGACGGCGCTACAATGCAGGCTTGCGCTTATCCAGGGACACCCACGACACCATGCACACCTCCCCACTCGATGCCAGCCAGATCCGTGATTTCGTCGGGAGCAAGTGGGACGCGGACATCGTCCCCCAGCTGGTGGAGTACATCCGCATTCCGAACAAATCGCCGATGTTCGACGCCGACTGGGTCGCAAACGGCCACATGGATCGCGCGGTGTCGCTGATGGAGACCTGGGCGAAGGCGCAGCCGATCCCGGGCATGCAGGTCGAGGTGGTGCGCCTGGAAGGCCGGACGCCGCTGATCTTCATCGACATCCCCGCGTCCAAAGGCGGCCGCAACGACGACTGCGTGCTGCTCTACGGCCACCTGGACAAGCAGCCGGAAATGACCGGCTGGGACGAAGGCAAGGGCCCGTGGGAGCCCGTGCTGGAAGGCGACCGCCTGTACGGCCGCGGCGGCGCCGATGACGGCTACGCGATCTACGGCTCGCTGACCGCGATCATGGCGCTGCAGGCGCAGGGCGCGGCGCATGCGCGCTGCGTGGTGGTGATCGAAGCCTGCGAGGAGTCGGGCAGCTACGACCTGCCCTTCTACGTCGACCACCTGGCGGACCGAATCGGCAAGCCGTCGCTGGTGGTCTGCCTGGATTCCGGCTGCGGCAACTACGAGCAGCTCTGGTGCACCACCTCGCTGCGCGGTTTGGCCGGCGGCAACCTGACGGTCAAGGTGCTGTCGGAGGGGGTCCATTCCGGCGACGCCTCCGGCATCGTGCCGTCCAGCTTCCGGGTGATCCGCGACCTGCTCTCCCGGGTCGAGGACGAGGACACGGGCCGCATCCTGATCGACGACATGCACGTAGAGATCCCCGCCGAGCGCAAGGCGCAGGCCGCCAAGGTGGCCGAGGTACTGGGCGACGAGGTGTTCGACAAGTTCCCGTTCCTGCCCGGCATGACGCCGATGAACGCAGACCGCACCGAGCTGGTGCTCAACCGCACCTGGCGCCCGGCCCTGTCGATCACCGGCGTGGACGGCATCCCGCCGCTCGCCTCGGCGGGCAACGTGCTGCGTCCGTTCACCTCGCTCAAGTTGAGCCTGCGCCTGCCGCCGACGCTCGACGGCAAGCGCGGCGGCGAGCTGCTGCAGGAGGCCCTGCTGCGCGACCCGCCCTACGGCGCCCAGGTCAGCCTGACGCTGGAAAAAGCCAGCACCGGCTGGAATGCTCCGGCCCTGGCGCCGTGGCTGGAAGGCGCCATCGAGCAGTCCAGCCAGGAGTTCTTCGGCAAGCCGGCCATGTACATGGGCGAAGGCGGGACGATTCCCTTCATGGGGATGCTGGGCGAGAAGTTCCCCGGCGCCCAGTTCATGATCACCGGCGTGCTGGGCCCGCATTCCAACGCCCACGGTCCCAACGAGTTCCTGCACATCCCGATGGGCAAGGCGGTCACCGCCTGCGTCGCCCGCGTGGTGGCCGAGCACCATGCCGCCAGCCTGCGCGGCGAGACCACGGGCGTGGCGGCCGCGGCGGGGAATTCGTATGAAGGCACGCGTCACGGGTGCTGCTGACTGAAGCCTACCGGCTCCTCCCGCCGGCAGGCTGGCAGCATGCCTCTCCCGGCGTTGCCATGGCCGAGGCGCGATAAAAAAGACCCGCCTGATGGCGGGTCTTTTTTTCCAGTGCCCAGCGGAAACCGCTCCTTCCCGGATATCCGCTACCAGCATCCGGCCGTGGTCGGCGTCTTTGCCCCCGCCTGGTTCACGGACAACGTCCCGCAGGTGGTGTCGTTGCTCGCCTGGGCGCCCTGTGGCGTTGCGGAAACCGTATAGGTCGTCGCGGTCGGCCCGGCGGAAATCGCGAAACTGTAGTGGGTGGCCAACTCATTGGTGCACGGGGTTCCGGGCAATGCCGCGCCCGTGTAGCTCATGTTCGTCGTGTAGTAGCGCTCCATGAACTGCGCCTGCTCCAGCAGACATGAAGCACCCGCGGAGCGACGCGCCTTCACCATGTGCTGCGTGTAGGCCGGATATGCAATCGCCGCGAGAATAGCGATGATCGCGACCACGATCATCAATTCAATCAGCGTGAAACCGCGTTGCTTGGCTTGCATGATGCTTCCTTGTGCTTATTGCAGCGGGACGATTTCACGCCAGTTGACGCGACGGGGCTGCCCACCGACAGAGGAACCCAGTTTTTCGCTGACGGTATTGGTGGCCCCCCCTTCGCTGGAGAACGCACCGGTACCCACCGTCGCCAAGCCACTGGTCACGTTGACTTCGGTCGGCATGCCGCCACTCACACCGACCGAACCCACGATGCCGCCGGTCACCGTGCCGGTATTGGGGAAATAGCCACCGGTGCTGGAGTTGGGGCTGGTACCGGTGAACAGGTTGATGCCGTTGAGGAAACCGCTACCCGTCGTGGCTTCGCAGCCCTGCCCGCCGGCGGACGGAATCACGGAGGCCACGAACATAGCGGTCCCGTAGATCGTCGGCGCCGAGATCACACGCTCGGGCGGCGTGAAGTCGATGTACCACCCCTTCTTTCCACCCGGCAGCGCACTGTAATTCTCGAACCCACGCAGTGCCCTGCCGTCCGCGGTCGTCCCGCTGTACGGGATGGTGCGCGCCTGCAGGTTGTTGCGGCCCGCGATCGTCGTGGCTTCATCCATGAGCCCGTACAGGGACTGGGTGCCGCCTGAGGACGTCGACGTGGGTACGTCGGACGTCGAGATGAAGCGGCCGGTACCGAACCCGACGAACACCTTGCCCGAAAGCTCGTCCCGACCGACACCGATGCCACCGGTGATCGGCTGGGGCGTGCCGGACCCATCCACCGCCTGGAACAGCTTGACGGCTGCCGTCGGGACGTTGTCGCCCGAGAAATCCCAGCGCCAGACGTTGCCCTTGAGGTCGCCGCCGTACACGGTGTCCACCGTGCCATCACCATTCAGGTCAGCGAGACCCAGCGACATCAACCCATTGCCGGTCCCGGCATCGGCCACCAATCGACTGGTGCTGAGGATGGCGCCACTGGTGGCCAGCTCGTAGACGAACAGGGTGGCGGAACCGTTCGGACTATCGATGCCGTTTGGCACGAAGGCATAGGTCTTGTCGCCATTGCCCTTGCGGATGCGAACCGCGCCCAGCACGTAACCCATGTTGGGATCCGTGCTGGTGTCCTGGGTCGTGTTGTCCCACAGCACGTTGCCGGTCCCCATGCTATCCGGGGCCGTCACGTCCAGGGCGAACACGCCGCGACCTCCGCGCCCCAGCGCACCAATCAGGACGTTCTTGTAATTGCTGCCGTTGCCATCGATCCGCCCGACGTCGATTTGCCCGTCGACAAAATAGTGGTGGTCGTAGGAGGTCGAGCTCAGGTTGGCCAGCGACGAGAAATCAATCCCCTTCGGCATGTAGGAGAACAGCACCTTGCCGTTGCTGGCATCGATGCCGTGCAGCATGCCGTCGTTCGCGCCGATGTACACCGTGTTGGTCGCGGCAACATAGGCGGGTGACGAATCCACGATATCGCCGATCGGATGAGCCCGCTTGCGCAGGGTGCCGTTGGTTTGGCCGATTTCCTTGCTCTGGTCGCCACGCAGGTACGCGACGTTTTCCGCGGCGGTGACGGCGTCGCTTTGGCCATTGCGGGCCGCGAAATCGGAGTCTCCGGTGAAATTGGTGACGGTGAACAGCCGCGCCGTACCGCCCTTGCTGGTCAGGACCGGACGACTGGTGAATGTTGCATTCGCACCACCGGACTGGAACGTCTTGGACAGCACCCAGAGCGGCGTGCTCGACACACCCGTGAGGGCGGCATTGAACGGGCTGGCGATCAGGTCGCCCAACCAGGTGCTGGACGCGAAGCCCGCCACGAAGGTCAAGGTGGTGGTATCGGTCTTGGTGGAGCTGGACGCGATGTTGGAACCCGAAGCGGTACGTCCATCGATGGCCTTCAGCGCATCGCTGAGAGCCTGGGCGAAGCGATCCGTATCCGAGGCAACAACGAAAGAGCCGCGGCTATTGAGCGCCGCATGCCAGAGGTCATCGATACGCTTGGGCCCTTCGCCCCCTGTTGTGGGATCAACGTTCCACGGTGAAGGCGGCGGGTTGTTCGGGTTCAGCGTTCCCTGCAACCCAATGGACACACCGAACGTGACCAGGTGCTGCCATTTAGCCGGATCGGCCGCACTCGACCTGACGTTATCCGTCATATCGGTGCGCATGTCCTTGCGCCAGTATTCGTAGGCGACATCCGCGAGCGTATCCGAAAACGCATCCGGATACTTCGGCCTGTCGCCGTTGACGTCCGTATTGGCTACAGCGTCGGCATTCCCTACGGCCGTATAGCCGCTATCGTCATTCCAATAACCGTCCGTCGTGAGAATCGCATAATTCTGTCGGCAGGTCAGAAGACTCCCATTGGAATCCTTCCAGGGATCATCAGTCTTGAAATAGCGGGCAGCGCGCTGGAGCGCTCCCTTCAGCGGCGTACCGTCATCCGCCCCCGCCCCGTGCAGCCGGCTGAAAAATGTGGCCCGATTGGTGCCGTCAAAAAGTCCGCCATTAGTCGAGTGCGGGATCGGATAGGCCGGTGAAGCTCCGGAGGTATCGATCGTGTTACCAGCGGAATTTCTGTTCCAGATGGTATCAAAACCAACTCGATAATTGACACCTAACTTACCAAAGGCCTCTGACGCACCGGCTTTGGCCATCTTGTTGCGGGTACGGTGATACTGGTACCAGTTCGCAAAGTTCTGCAACTCCGCCTTTTGTAGTGCGCTGGTATTGCCGCCTGGCGTCATATCGATCCAGATTTCCCGATCAACAGACCACTGAATATTCTTGATCTCATTGCGCCCGCTCTGATTTCGCACTTCGAACCAGAGATTTGACGGGGGGTTAGCTATAGTGATCGTCTTGGGATCCGAACCGGAACCATCTCTCCCGATCCTGTCATCTCTATCGCAGCCACTACGGCTATAAACTCGCAAGTCGGTATTGGTTGATCCGGAAACCGTGAATACTACCGGCCCGGGGGATACGCCGGTGACAGCCACACACCCTGATGAGTCGTCAGCGGCTATTTTGGAGAACTTACCGGATCCTACATTCGTCAGACCCTGCCGCACCTGGACGACACCACCGTTATAGCTTGTGGTCGAATTGGATGCAGTGATTCTGTATTTATTGTAATTACCTGCCGTCGTACCCGGATTCACCCCCTTGGGCACATAGAAATACGTCCGCCACTCATTAGAACTGCTTGTCAGATCGATCGTGCTCGAAGTCGGACTAGTGGCACTATTGGACACCGACTTGAAATTCGCTTCCGCCAAACGAACATTAAGATCCAGACTCTCGGTACGCCAAGGTCGGTAGGTCTTGGACGGGTTGTAATACAACGTGTTGTTGACATACGAGCGATCAACAACGGAATCATCCGTGCCGTCGGAGGTGTCCTTGTCCGCCCACATCCAAGAGCGCGCCATCGACCCCGAATCATCCAGGATCAACAGGATATTCGGCGGGATCGTGCTGCCACCGGTCATCAGCGGATATTGGGGGAAGGATGTGGTCGCCGCATTGACCGGCAACCCCAGCAGGGTGGCGACGGCCGCGGAGGCGATGACGCCGACGCGCTGCAGCGAAAGGGACGACTTGGACTTGGCGTTCATGGGAAGCACCTCAGCGCCGATAGATTGACTGGAGGATGACCTCGGCGCCATTCGGCGTCGCGGCATAGGAGGTAATGCGATATACGCTCTGGGACACGCCGGAGAAGCACGGCTTGGACAAGTCGATGCAGCTGGACGTGCCGGATCCCGTGACCGATGTCCGGCCGTAGTTCTCGATCACGAAGCGCGGCGCAACCGACACGGTTCCGATCGACACCGCCGTTCCGGTCTGGTAACCGGCATTGCCGTTCGCCCAGAATCCAGCCACGTCCCAGGACGCGTCGCCGCAGCGGCCGCCAAGGCAACCAGCCGCCGGGAAAGTCACCGTGCCATCGCGGGCGATCACTTCCGCCTGTCGCAACCCGGCTTCCGCGACCTGGAAGGCCATGCTGCGGCTGGTGACGTTGGCTGCCATCCGCTCCTGCATGATCGCGCTACGCATCGAGGCGACACCCAGGATCGTGATGATCACCAGGAGCATGAGGACGACGACCAAGGCAGCACCTTGCTGGTGGCGCCGAGACGCGGAAGTCTGGAAGGACGGGGTCATTGGAGGTCCTGGTGGTTCCGGAGGACGATGTAATCGTCCAACGTGCGGGTCAGCACGGCGTTGTTGGTGCCTTCGGTGTCGGACTTCGTCAACGTGCCTTGCGAGGCACGGAACACCATGTTCACGCGCACCGCGGTCACCCTGCCCCAGTCCAGCCCCGCCGATGCGTCTACGTAATTCGTCGCATCGCCCACCTTGTACGTGATCTGCAGATTGGTCACGCCTTCGGCGATCTCGTTGCGCGGACCCACCGTGGTTCCGGCGTTGGTGCTTTCCTGGCGATACAGGGAGGTTCCACCCCGCCCGTTGTTCGCCAGGAACCACCGGACGGCCGTCGGTTTCACGACCTGGACCGGTGAGTTGCTCGGCTCGTTCAGGCAGTTGGAGTTCTTGGGCGTTTCCGGGAGGAAGCAGTACCCGGGGGCGTTGCTACCACCCACCGACGCGTCGAACGCCTCCTGGGTGATCTGGAACGGCTTGGCCAGGTTGCCGGGCGTCCCGGTGCCGCTGTTGTGCTGGATGGAGATACCAGAGGGAAGTGCGGTCGCCTGGAACACCGCGGCGACCTCGGCGTTGCACACCATGAGGATGTCGCCGTCCGCCAGGCCCGCCGTGCTGGTGACCCCGATGTTCGCGCTGGGCGTTTCGTTCTTGATCACCGCGATCGACGTGCCGTTGGCCTGGCTCAGGGTGATTTCGTCGGATCCATTCGGCCCCGTGCCGTTGCTACCGGACACGCCATTTTCCCAGCCTTCGTAGTACGAACCGCCCGGCTGGCTGGTATCGAGCATGTTCACGATGTTCCGGGTGCAGGGATTTCCACCGGCCTCCCGGACATCGCGCGCCAGCATCTCGTAGGCGCTGCGCTGGTTCTCCTGGATGCGGCTGATCGCCTCGGCCGAGCCATAGACCCTGCGGTTCGAGAAGAACATGCTGCCCGCGGCGGCGATCACCAGCAGCCCCAGCAGCAGGCTGATCATCAACTCGACCAGCGTGAAGCCACGTTGCGTCGTTGGCGCCATGCCCTGCATTCGCTGGACCCCGTTCATAGTTGGCTCGTGATGTTGATTTCGGACGGGGTGCTGCTGCCGCCCGTGGCGCGCGCATCGCTCCACTGCACGCCGACGCTGCAGGTCATCGTGTTCGAATCGCAAACCACCCGCCCCTTGGCGTCGGGAGCCACCGTGACCTTGAGGCTGTCCAGCCATCCCGCCATCGTGCCCGCGGCGCCGGAACCGGTGCCCTCCGTGTAGATGTTGGTGTTGTAGCTGGACACGTCGTTCCGGTTCGCCCGAATGATGTCCATCATCGAGTAGACCTGCAGCGCGGCCTGGGTCCGGGTGGCCGAGCTTCCGGTGTTCTTGAGGGTGATGGACTGCATCGCGGCGATCCCGAGCATGCCCACCGCCAGGATCAGCACGGAAATCATCACCTCCAGCAAGCCGACGCCGCGTTGCAGGTGGTAGCCCGGGAGGCCAGGAACACGTCCATTTCGCATGTGGGTCATGTCAATTATCCGCAGGAGAGGTGCAGGCGGCGGATGCGGCGCGTTTCGAGGTGCTCACCCGGCCAGCGCTGGCCGAAACGTCCGCCGCGTTGTTGCCGGCCAGTTCCGCCGAGCACACGCTGACGGTTCCGCTGGTGTTCGCGCCCACCGAGGTGAACCCCGAGGGGTTGAACGTGAACTTGTTTGCGGCAGCGGCAAGGTTGGCGCTGGCCTTCACCGTGATGGCCGACGATAGGGTGGTTTCGCGGAGCACGGTCACCACCGGCGCGCCGCCGGTGCTCTTGGTCATCACCGCGATCCAGCGATTGCCGATGCCCGCCGCGCAGGCGTTGCCGTTCCCGGGACAGACCTCGACCCGGGCACGATTGCTGATGGCGGCTGCGCGGGCGGTCTGCAGCAAGGCCACCATCTCGTTGGCAGCCGACGTCACGCGATTGTTGCGGATCAGATTGGTGAAGCTGGGGACGGCGATCACGGCGATGATGCCCATGACCGCGACGGTCACCATCAGCTCCACCAAGGAGAAGCCGCGCGGCCGGACGGACTGTCCATGTGGATTCTGGTGTAGCAACGTAGCACCCTCGCAATTCGGCATCCCAACCTTAACCACGGCCGACGCCGTCGGCCAGCCATGCCCGACGGGCGGGCCGTCGCCCGGCGTGGACGGCAGCACGCCCAGCACCGGGGCCTTCGACTTCCCGTGCCGGGGCGGCTACGCTGCCTGCCAACGCGGGAAACTCCCGCCCCTTCGCCGCCATGCCCGATCCCATCCAGTCCCGAGAAGACCCGCTGGCCGCCCTCTGGCGCCCGCAAGCGCTGATGGGCGTGGTCCTGGGCGGGGAAGCGCTTGCCGCCATCCTGGCCTTGGCCCCCACCCAGGACGGGGACCGGCTGGTGCACTTCGGCCTGGCGTCGCTGGGGATCCAATGGGTGGCCGTCGGCACCCTGAGTGCGCTGTACCTGCTGCGTCGGGTGCTGGGCCGGCTGGCGCCGCGACACCTCGCTTGGGCCTGCCTGGCCCTGTTCCTCGCCATGACGGTGCTGGTCGCCATGGCCGCCTGGAGCGTGCTGGCGATGGGAGGCGTCGCGGATACGGGCCTCCAAGGGTTCGTGCTGCGGGCATCCGCCCTGGCGCTGGTGGTGGGCTTGATCGGGCTGCTGACCTACCAGAACTACTCGCGCTCGCGCTGGCTGGCGGTCCGGGCCAAGCAACTGGAGCTCGAAGCTCTGCAGGCGCGGATCCGCCCGCACTTCCTCTTCAACACGCTCAATACGGGCGCCGCGCTGGTGCATGCCCGGCCAGACGAGGCAGAGCGCGTCCTGCTGGATCTGGCCGACCTGTTCCGGAGCGCGCTGCGCGGACCGCAACTGATCCCGCTGGCGGAGGAACTGGCGCTGACCCGGCGCTACCTCGAAATTGAGTCCCTGCGCCTGGGGGAACGCCTGCAGCTGCACTGGGACATGCCGGAGGCCCTGCCGGACGCGCAGGTGCCCTCGCTGTCCATCCAGCCGCTGGCCGAAAATGCCATCCGCCACGGCATCGAGCGACTGCCCAACGGCGGCCGGATGGATGTCCGGGTTCGGCCGCACGATGGGGGCGTCGAAATCCTGGTGGCCAACGACCTGGGCGAAGCGGCCGGCGGCCCACAGGGCCACGCGGTCGGCCTCGCCTCGGTGCGCGAGCGGCTGCAGGCGATGACTGGCGGACGCGGGCGCCTGGAGACCGCGCACGAAGACGGACGTTTCATCGCCCGGATCCAGCTTCCAATGTGAGCCGGGGTCCGCCGCGGACCGGCAACGACCGGGGTTTTCGGAACGCCCGGCAAGGCACGCCGCCGTCCAGGGCCGGCGGCCGCGCGTCAGGCCACCACCTTGTAGCAGGGCTTGTAGTCGCCGGAAATCTTCATGCGGCGCTGCTGCACGAACTCCCGCAGCAGTGCATCGAGCGCCTGCATGATGTCCGCATCGCCGTGGATTTCGAACGGCCCGTGCGCCTCGATCCGGCGCATGCCGTCTTCCTTCACGTTGCCGGCCACGATGCCCGAGAACGCACGCCGCAGGTCGGCCGCCAATTCGTGCGGCTTGCGCCCGTGGTGCAGGTCCAGCCCCGCCATCAGCTCGTGGGTCGGGACGAACGGCTGCTGGAAGGCCAGCGGCACGTGCAGCCCCCAGTTGAAGAAGAACGAATCCTGCTGGGCGATCCGCTGCTCCTTCACCTTGCGGATGCCGGCTTCCATCCGCTTGGCGACCAGTGCGGGGTCGGCCACGATGATCTCGTAGAGCCCGGCCGCGGCGTCGCCCAGGGTGAGGCGGATGAACTTGTCGATCTGCTCGAAATACGGCGCGGCGCCCGTTGGCCCGGTGAGGATCAGCGGAAAGTGCAGGTGCGCATTCTCGTCGCGCAGCAGGATTCCCAGCAGGTACAGGATCTCTTCGGCGGTGCCGACGCCGCCCGGGAACACGATGATGCCGTGGCCCATGCGGACGAAGGCCTCGAGGCGCTTCTCGATGTCCGGCATGATCACCAGGTGGTTCACGATCGGGTTCGGCGACTCCGCCGCGATGATCCCGGGCTCGGTGATGCCGATGTAGCGCGTGCGCCGCCGGCGCTGCTTGGCGTGGGCGATGGTGGCGCCCTTCATCGGCCCCTTCATCGCACCCGGGCCGCAGCCGGTACAGATGTCCAGGCCGCGCAGGCCCAGCTCGTAGCCGACCTGCTTGGTGTACTTGTACTCTTCCTGCCCGATCGAGTGGCCGCCCCAGCAGACCACCAGGTTGGGGTCGGCCGGATGCAGCACGCGCGCGTTGCGCAGCAGGCGGAACACGGCATCGGTGATGCCGGCGGACGTGTCCAGCTCGGCGTCGCCATTGAGGTCGATGGCAGTAAAGGCGATGTCGCGCACCACGGCGAACAGCAGCTCGGCGACGCCCGCGATGATCCGGTCGTCCACGAAGGCCATGGCCGGAGCGTTGGTCAGCTCGATGCGCACGCCGCGATCCTGCTGCCGCACCTGGATGTCGAAATCGGGGTACAGCTCCTGCGCGGCGCGCGGGTCGTCGGACGCGCTGCCCGAAGTCAGCACCGCCAGCGCGCAGCGGCGCAGCAGGTCATGCAGACCGCCGGAGGACGCATCGCGCAGGCGCGCGACCTCCTCCCGGGAGAGCACGTCCAGCCCGCCGCGGGGATAGATGTGGGTGGAAACGGTGGGAAGCGTGGAAGACGAGGCCGACTGCGGCATGGGATTCGATGTGTTCATAGGCTTTGCACTTTAGCGCAGTCGCCTTGCCATCGCGCACGCGACGAGCCCGCAAAAAAAGAAACGGCCGGGTTTCCCCGGCCGTTTCGATACCAGACCTGATCGCAGGGATCAGAACTTGTACTTGAAGCCCACCTGCACCGACCACTGCGAGATGCCCTGGTCGAAACCATCGGCGTCGCCGTTGGCGACCGCCGGCTGGTCCGCGAAGCGGTAGTTGTACACGTACTTGCCGTTGTAGATGCCCTGCAGGGTCGCTACGTACGACCTTGCATTGAACCCATAATCAAGGACGTTGCCCCACTTCTTGTTGAACAGATTGCCGACGTTCTGGATGTCCACCCAGATCTCCGACTTGTGGCCCTTGAACAGGCCCGGCAGCTCTTGGGCCAGACGCAGATCGAAGGTGTTCACCCAGCCGGCGCGGAACGCGTTGGCACCGGCGACCGACCCACGGAGCTTGTTCAGGTCCTTGTTACCGTCCAGCCACTCGAAGAAGGACTTCTCCATCGCCGCGTTCGGCGTGAACACGCCGGCGCTGCTGAGCGTACCGAACAGCACGTCACCCGGGCCGGTCGGGACATAGAACAAGTCGTTACCACCACGGCTATCGCCGTTGGCGTCGTTGACGAACAGGTAGCTGAACGGACGACCGCTGCGACCTTCATACACCAGACCCACGCGGGTCTCGTAATCACCGAAGAAGGTGTGCTTCCAGTTCAGGCTGCCGCTGAAGCGGTCCTTGATCTGGTAACGGGCTGTGGTAGCCACATCTTCGTTAGTGTTGAACCCGTATTGGTAATTGAAACCGGAGCCAGCAGTCGAACTGGTCAACGGACCGACCTCGGTCGCATGGGTGTAGGTGTAGCCGATGTTCCAGTACCAGTCGCTGTCGCGGCTCCACGGCCTGCTCAGGCTTACCGTCAGCTGCTGGGTGCCGCCCTTGTTGGTGTTGTCAATTAGGTACACGCTATCGAAGCGGGTATCCCGACCGAAGCGGGCGTCACTACTGGACCAAGCCTTACCGGTCTTACCCGGATTCCAGTACATCTCACGGTCGTCGGTCAAGCTCTTGTAGGAGTAAGCAGGATCTTCGCCGGGCGCGTTAATCTTCCCGATGTTCAGGCTCTTGTAGTACAGCGCGCTCCGGACCTTGGTGACCATGAGTTCGGCCGAGAACACGGTATCCATCCAGCCGGTCTCAGTATCAAACGCTAGGTTGGCCTTCCACACCGACGGCAGCTTGAAGTCGTTGCCGACGAAATTCACGTTCTGCGCACCACCGCCCGCACCGGCCGACGGCACCGCCTGGTTCAGGCCGTCCGGATTGAACGGCACCAGCGGGTTGTAGGCGGTGAAGTTGTACGAGGTGTAGTTGAAGCCGGTGGTGTTGTAGCTGTTGCCGATCCACACCTGCGGGGCATCGCCCTGGAACAGGCCCACGCCGCCGCGCAGCTGCATCTGGCGATCGCTGTCGAAGGTGTAGTTGAAGCCGAAGCGCGGCTGGATCAGGAAACCGCCGCCGAACACCTTGCTGTTGTTATAGCCGAAGTATTCCGAGGCCGCCTGGTTGTAGGCCGGCTTCGGGGTCGCGGTCGGCTTGTCACCACGCAGGCCGAAGGTCAGCGTCAGGTTGTTGTTGACGTACCAGGTGTCCTGCACGAACAGACCGAGGTTCTTGCTGTGGTAATCCACGGCAATCGAACCCGGAGACGTCTCAGCACTAAGCCTGTAGCTACTCCAACGACCGGAGGCAAAGTTGTCCAAGCCGTAGAACGTGTAGGTGCCCCACGAGTTGGCGCCGTAGTAGTTGTAGATCTGGTTGTCGCTGTAGTTGAAGCCGAACTTCAGCTCGTGGTCGCCCAGGGTGAGCTGGCCCGAACCATAGGCGTCCCAGGTCTTGGTGATCAGCGAGTTGCCCTGGGTGTTGGCTTCGGTGCCGAGGTAGATCGAATCACCGCTCGGGTTGGTCTCGGTGCCGCCGAAGTACACGCGGATGCTCGGCGCGGTGCTGTCGGTGACGCGCAGCGCGGAGTAGTCGCGGTAGGACACCTTGAACTCGGTGCTGAAGTTGTCGGTCCAGTCGCTGAACACCTGGCCGACGTAGCTCTCGACCGACTTCACCTGGCTGAACCAGTACGAGCTGAGCGAAACACTGTCAGGGAACATGCCCTGCACGCGCAGCTTGTCCTGCTGGAGCTTGCTGTAGCGCAGGCTGGCACGGTGGTTGTCGTTGATGTTCCAGTCGAGCTTGAGGGCGTATTCCTCGAGATTGGTGTTGCCGTTGCTTTCGAGGCCACCCGCATTGAAGCCGTAGCCGCTGGCGATCTGCTGCGCGCGCGCGATGTCGTTCGCGGTGATCACCGCATTGGTCTTGCCCAGCGCGGTGGTGCTCAGATCGACGCCCGGGGCCTTCTGTTCGAACTTCTCGTAGTTCGCGAAGAAGAACAGCTTATCCTTGACGATCGGGCCGCCCAGGGTGAAGCCGTAGGTCTGCTCGCTGTCGAAGCCGTTGAACTTCTGGCCGACCGGGTTCTCGCCGAACCAGCTCTTGTCACGGTAGGTGCCGTACAGCGAGCCGTGGAATTCGTTGGTGCCCGACTTGGTCACCGCGTTCACGGTCGCGCCCGACGCCGACGGGCTGCTCACGTCGTAGCCGGACAGCTTGATGTCGATGGCCTCGATGGCCTCCATCGACACCGGCTGGCGGCGCGTGGTCATGTTGTTGTTTTCCAGGCCGAAGGTGTCGCTGGCCGAGACGCCGTCGATCGAGATCGAATTGAATCGAGGGTTCTGGCCGCCGGCCGAGATCGCGCCCGAAGCGCGGTCGATGAAGGCCACGCGCGGGTCGAGGCGCATGAAGTCCTGGATGTTGCCGCCGATCGACGGCAGCGACTGGATCGCGGTCTGGTCGATGTTGGTGCCCGTTCCCATCTTGGTGGCGCTGAACACTTCCGAGCCGCCGCTGAAGCCGACGACCTGCACGCTTTCCAGCGTGGTGACGCTGTTGTTGAGCTGGGCGTTGACGGTGTTGACCTGGTTCAGGCCCAGGAACACGTTGTCCTCGGTGTCGCTACCCGCACCCGCCTTGTTGATGACGATGGTGTACGGACCACCCACGCGCAGGCCGCGGGCCACGTAGCGGCCGCTGGCATCGGTGGTGGCGCGGCTGACCGTGCCGGATTCGACGTGGGTGATGGTGACCTCGGCGCCCGCGACGGGCTGGCCGTCGGCGCCGACCACGGTGCCGCCGACGCCGGCGGAGGTGCTCTGCGCGAAAACAGGAGCCGCGGCGAGCGCGACCATCAGGCCCAGCGACAGCTTCGACAGCCGGACGCGGTTCGGATGCTTCATGGTATGACCTCTGAGGATGGAAAAAGAACGACGGGCGATAGCGGCAGGTGCCGACACGCCCGTCTCGCGACGGTTGCCGGCGATTTCGTGAGGCGCCCGTGCGCCGTACCCCTGCGCACGGGATCACTAAAGTTTAACACGGTACCCCGGCCGGATGACCGAACCGTGACAGCCCGGTGACCCCTGTCTCAGGCGGCCACGCGCAGGTAGGAGGCGATGCCGTCCAGGAACATCTGGACCGACAGGGCCACGATCACCATGCCCATCAGGCGCTCCAGCGCGGTCAGTGCCCGGGTGCCCAGCAGCTTCTTCAGCCAGGTGGCGCAGAACAGGATGATGGCGGTGGCCCCCCAGGCCAGCGTCAGGGCCAGCATCCAGTCGCCCATGCGGTCCGGCTCCTGGCTGCCCAGCAGCATCACCGCCGCCATGCCGGACGGACCGGCGATCATCGGGATGGCCAGCGGGACGATGAAGGGCTCCCCGCCCGGCACGTCCCCCATCACCCCGTCGGCGGTCGGGAAGATCATCCGCAGGCCGATCAGGAACAGCACGATGCCACCGGCGATGGAGACCGACTCCTGGCGCAGGTGCATCAGTTCCAGGGCGTACTGGCCGCCCCACAGGAACAGCATCAGCACCGCCAGGGCGATCAGCAGCTCGCGCAGCAGGACCTTGCGCTGGCGCTCCGCCGGCACGCTCTTGAACAGGCTGAGCAGCACCGGGATGTTGCCCAGCGGGTCCAGGATGAAGAACAGCAGCAGGGCGGCGGCGGCGATGGTCATGCGGGCATTCTCACATGCGGAGGCGGCAGCGCGGGGACCGCAGCGACGGGCTGCCGCCCCCCGCTGTCAGGCGGCCGGCAGCGCCTCGAAGACCCGGCCGCGCCACGGCGCGCCGGTCGGCGAGAGCAGGGTCACGCAGGCATCCGCGTAGTCGGTCGGCGGGCGGGCCACCAGGTCGGCATTGGCCTGGTAGGCCTTGGCGCGCAGGCCGGTGCGCATCGGGCCCGGCTGCAGGCCGCTGATACGGGGACCTTGTGCGCCGATCTCCGCCTGCAGCATGCCCACCAGGGCGGCCTGCCCGGCCTGGGCGATGCCGTAGCCGCCCCAGAACGCGCTGCCGGTGCGGGCCGGGTCGTCCAGCACGAAGACGGCGGCGCCGGCCTCGGCCTTCGCCAGCAGCGGCAGGCAGGCCTGGGTCAGCCACCAGCGCGCGGTCAGGTCGACATGGATGGCGCGGGCGAAGTCGGCGGGATCGGTGTGCTGGAGGGGGGTCAGTCCACGGAACTCGGCGGCGCAGTGCAGCAGGCCGTCCAGCCGGCCGAATTCGCCCTCCAGCGCCTGCGCCAACTGGTCGAAATCGTCCGGCGAGGCCCCTTCCAGGTCCAGCGGATACAGGACCGGCTCCGGGCCTACCGCCTTGGCCACGTCGTAGACCCGGTTGAGCGGCGCGACCTTGCGCCCCAGCAGGACGGTGGTGGCGCCGGCACGGGCGCAGGCGACGGCCGCGGCCGCGCCCAGCCCGCCGGCCGCACCCGCGATCAGGACCACCCGGTCCCGCAGGGCGCCGTCCGTGCTCATGCCTTGCGCGCGTCCGCGACCAGGCGGGCCAGCTGGCCGGATTCGGCCAGTTCGACGGTGATGTCGCACCCGCCGATCAGCTCGCCGTTGATGAACAGCTGCGGGAAGGTCGGCCAGTCGGAATACCGCGGCAGGTTGGCGCGGATCTCCGGCTCCTCCAGCACGTTGACCGTGTGCAGATCGGTCGCGCCCGCCGCCTTCAGCGCCTGCACCGCGCGGCTGGAGAAGCCGCACATCGGGAACTGCGCGGTGCCCTTCATGAAGAGGACGATGGGATGGCCTTCGATTTCGGCCCGGATACGCTCTTCCACGGACGACATGGACAACACTCCTGCAACGGTATGGCCCGGCCGCTTCACGACGCAGCAACGGGCTTGGCGGATACAATCGCGCATTGTAAGTCGTCCGCGCGGCTTCGGCCGCCCCCACCCACTCCACAGGAGCCCGCCGTGGCCATCGAATTGCCCGCCCTGCCCTACGACCGCACCGCCCTCGAGCCGCACATCTCGGCCGAAACCATCGACTTCCACTACGGCAAGCACCACCAGGCCTACGTGACCAACCTCAACGGCATGATCGCGGGCACCGAGTTCGCGGACATGTCGCTGGAGGACATCATCCGCAAGTCGCAGGGCGGCATGTTCAACAACGCCGCGCAGGTCTGGAACCACACGTTCTACTGGAACTGCCTGAAGCCGGCCGGCGGCGGCGAGCCCACCGGCAAGCTGGCCGAGGCGATCAACGCCGCGTTCGGCAGCTTCGAGGCGTTCAAGGACGCCTTCACCAAGACCGCCATCGGTACCTTCGGCTCCGGCTGGGCCTGGCTGGTGCAGCGCCCGGACGGCGCGCTGGCGCTGGTGAGCACGCCGAATGCCGCCACCCCGCTGACCGGCGAGGACACCCCGCTGCTGACCTGCGACGTGTGGGAGCACGCCTACTACATCGACTACCGCAACGCCCGCCCGAAGTACGTCGAGGCGTTCTGGAACCTGGTCAACTGGGACTTCGTGTCCGCACAGATGAAGTAAGCCGCGCCGCCCCCGGGCACGCGACGACGAAACGGCCGGGGCGACCCGGCCGTTTCCATGTCAGGCGTCTCCGGTTTCGGCTGCCGGACCTCCGTCGCGGCAGCGCCTCAGTCCCGCGGCGGATGCCCGCCCAGCGCACGCATGCGCAAGCCGAGGCCGATGCTGTAGCAAAGCGCGTAAGCCACCAGGGTGGCGGCGACCGCCAGGGTCAGCGCGCTGGGCTGCTGTTGGGCGCCCTGCAGCCCGCCGCCCTGCGTGAAACGCCACGCCAGGCGCCCCACGAGCAGCACCGTGAGGATGCCACCGACCCACGGATTGGGAATGTAGGTCCGCACGCCCCCGCGCCATTCGGCATGGGTGTGCCGCAGGCCGAACCCGGCCAGCACCAGGCCCACGCCCAGCCCGGCCACCATCGGCAGCGCGGCCTGGGGAACGAACACCGCCGCCGCGACGAGCAGCAGCGCCACCAACGCCAGCAGCACGATCCGGACCACCGTGCGTTTCGGCTTCCACGCCTGTGGCCCGAAGTTGCGGCGGACGCGGCGGTAGACCACCCATGCCAGCAACGCGGGCATGGCGTAGGGCATCACGTGCTGGGGTTGGAGGAGCATCGAACGGTCACCACGCTGGGACAGGCCAAGCCGCATCGTGCCACGGCCGACCGGCCGGCGCGTGCCCCGTCAGGCCAGCCGCTCGATCACCGGCGCCACCTGCGCCTGCCGGCCCAACGCCTCGCCGACGCGCTGCAGGGCAGCCGCCAGCTCGGCCGGCGCGTCGGCACGCAGGGTGGCGTGGCCGACCTTGCGGCCATCACGCGGCTGCTTGCCGTAATCGTGCCAATGGCCGCCCGCCTCGCGCAGCACCGGGCCGGCGTCGGGCATGGCGCCGATCCAGTTGAGCATGCAGGCATGGCCGACCATGCGGGTGTCGCCCAGGGGCGTGCCCAGCACCGCCCGCAGGTGGTTCTGGAACTGGCTGGTCTCGCTGCCCTCGATGGTCCAGTGCCCGGAGTTGTGGACGCGCGGCGCCATTTCGTTGGCCAGCAGCTCGCCGTCGCGGCAGAACAGCTCCAGCGCGAACACGCCGACGTAGTCCAGGGCCTCGGCCAGCTTGCGCGCGTGGGCGAGCGCGGTCCCGCGCAGCGCATCGTCCACCGGTGCGGGCGCCAGGCTGGCCGACAGCACGCCGTCGACATGCCAGTTCTCGGTCAGCGGCCACGCGCGGAATTCGCCGTCGCGACCGCGCACGGCGACCACGGAGAGCTCGCGCTGGAACGCGACGAAGCCTTCCAGGATCAGCCCCACCCGCTCGGCCTGCGGCCCCAGCGCCGCCCAGGCCGCCTCGATGTCGGCCGGCGCCTTGATGCGGAACTGACCCTTGCCGTCGTAGCCCAACCGGCGCGTCTTCAGGATGCAGGGAGTGCCGATGGTGGCCACCGCCTCGCGCAGCTGCGCCAACGTGTCGATGGCGGCGAACGGCGGCACCGGGATGCCAAGGTCGCGGAACAGGGTCTTCTCGGCCAGCCGGTCCTGCGCGGTCGCCAGCGCGCGCGGGCCGGGAAACACCGGCACGCGGCCGGTCAGCCACTCCGCGGACTCGGCGGGCACGTTCTCGAAGTCGAAGGTCGCCACGTCGATCCGCGAGGCGAATTCGGCCAGCGCCGCCGGATCGGTGTAGTCGCCCACCACCATCGGCGCGAACTGCCCCGCGCAGGCGTCGGCGACGGTGTCGAGGACGAGGAAGCGCAGGCCCAGCGGGGCACCCGCGAGGGCCATCATGCGGGCCAGCTGCCCGCCGCCAAGGATGCCGACGGTGGTCATCGGGGCCGCCCCGCTCACGTGCGCGGGTCGTCGTTGTTCACGACGTCCTCGGTCTGCTTGGCGCGGAACGCGGCCAGCGCCGCGCCGATGGCGGGGTGGTCGGCGGCCAGCATTGCCGCGGCGAACAGCGCGGCGTTGGTCGCGCCGGCGTTGCCGATGGCGAACGTGGCGACCGGGATGCCGGCCGGCATCTGCACGATGGACAGCAGCGAATCCATGCCGTTCAGCGCCTTGCTCTGCACCGGCACGCCCAGCACCGGCACCGCGGTCTTGGACGCCAGCATGCCCGGCAGGTGGGCGGCGCCGCCGGCCCCGGCGATGATGGCGCGCAGGCCGCGCCCGGCGGCGGTGTCGGCGTACGAGAACAGCACGTCAGGCGTGCGGTGCGCCGAGACCACGCGCACCTCGTGGGGCACGCCGAGTGCTTCCAGCCGCGCGGCGGCGTGCTGCATCGTCTCCCAGTCGGAGCGCGATCCCATGACGATGCCGACCAGCGGCGCGACGTTGTTGGCAGCGGACATGACGATCCCCGATCGCTCAAAGACGTATTCTAACGGGCCCCGCCACCCGTTGCCTCCGCCGATGGATCGCAAGCTGCTCGATATCCTGGTCTGCCCCGCCACCCGCCAGCCGCTCTCGCTGCTGGAACCGGCCGGGCTGGACGCCCTCAACCGCGCCATTGCCGCCGGCGGCGTCACGCGCGGCGACGGCAGCCCGCAGGCGGAGCCGCTGCGCGCCGCGCTGCTGACCCGCGACCGCAAGACGGCCTACCGGATCGACGACGGTATCCCGGTGCTGTTGGTCGAGGAAGCGCTGGCCACCGCGCAGGCGCCCGACTTCCCGGCCGCATGAGCGCGCCGCGCTTCGCGCCACCCCCGGCGGAGGTGGTCGCGGCCAACGTCGCTGCGGCGCTGGCCGAGGACATCGGCCCCGGCGATGCCACCGCGTCCCTGCTGGACGACGCATCCGACAGCGCCTACCTGCTGTGCAAGGAAGATTGCGTGGTGGCCGGCCGGCCATGGTTCGACGCCTGCCACCGCGCGCTGGACCCCGGCGTGCGCATCGACTGGCGTTGCGAGGAAGGCGACCGCATCGCCAAGGGCACCGTCATCGCCACGCTGGCAGGGCGCAACCGCGCACTGGTCAGCGCCGAGCGCGCCTCGCTGAATTTCCTGCAGACCCTCAGCGGCACCGCCACCACCACCGCCCGCTACGTGGATGCCGTGCGCGGCACCGGCGCGGCCATCCTGGACACCCGCAAGACCCTGCCCGGCCTGCGCGTGGCGCAGAAGTACGCGGTGCGCGTGGGCGGCGGCATGAACCACCGGCTGGCGCTGTTCGACGCGGTGATGCTGAAGGAGAACCACGTACGCGCCTTCGGTTCGGTGGCCGCGGCCATCGCCCGCGCGCGCGCGCTGCACCCGGCGCTGCCGCTGATCGTGGAGGTCGAGACGCTGGACGAACTGCGCGAGGCGCTGGCCACCGGCTGCACGCGCGTGCTGGTCGACGACTTCGACGCCGACACCCGGCGGGAGGCCGTGCGGATCGCGAAGGGCGCGCCCTACTTCGGCCGCATCCCGCTGGAAGTGTCCGGCGGGGTCGACATGGCCACCCTGCGCGGTATCGCGGAAGACGGCGTGGACTGCATTTCGATCGGCGCGCTGACCAAGCACGTCCACGCCATCGATTTCTCGCTGAAACTGGGGCCGCCGCCGGCCTGACCGGTCAGCGCAGCAGCCAGACCAGCAGCGCGACGACGACGGCGCCGGCCAGCGCCCACTGCCAGGCGCGCCCGCGCCCCACGCCTTCGCCGGACGCGGATGCCGCGCGCGGCAGCGGCTCACCGGGCACCAGCAGCTGGAACCGCTGGGTGTCGAAGCGCAGCTCGTCCCCGTGCACGGCCTGGGCGCGGGTCACCCGGCGCCCGTTGAGCCACGTGCCGTTGGCGGACCCCAGATCCTCCACCAGCACCTCGTCGCCCGTGGGCGTCAGCCGCGCGTGCTGGCGCGACACGCCCTCCATCGGGATGCGCAGGCCCGCATCGTCGGCGCGCCCGACGCACACGCTGGCCTGCAGCGGCACGGTGCGACCGAACAGGTGGCCGGACAGGCCTCGCAGCACGAACTTCGGCAGGACGGGGCGCACCATGGTGGCGCCCACCGCGGCCTCCCCGCGCGCGGCAACGCCGGTCGCGGCGCCATCCCCTGCCGCCACCGGCAGCAGGCGCATGCGCGCACCGCCCACGCCGATCGTGTCCTCCGCGCGCAGGGCGATCAGGCCGTCGACCGGCCGCTCGTTCACGAAAACGCGCAGGCCCGCCGGCACGCGCAACTGCACGCCCTGCGCGCCCACCTGGAGCTCGCAGTGCAGCGGCGCCACGTCCTCGGAGGGCGGCAGCGACACCTCCGCCTCGCCGGCCGAGCCGATGCGATGCACGCCCTGCCCCAGCAGCAGTTGCGGCCGGTCGCCCGCGGGGAACACCAGTTTCATCATCATGATGCAGCTTCTCCTTGGCGGACGGCGCCACGCCTGCTTGCGAACCGGACCGGTCGCCGCCACAGTGCGTGCATGCCTACCCTGCTCATTCTAATGATCGTCGGCGCCGCCGGCTTTTTCTTCTTCACCGCCGGCCGCGCCGCGGCGGAGCGCGCCGCGGAGATCGGCCGGGACGCCTGCCACGCGGCGGGCGTGCAGTGGCTGGACCAGTCGGTGCACGCCAGCGGCCTGCGCCTGCGCCGCAAGGACAGCGGCTGGCTGGGCCTCGAGCGCAGCTTCCGGTTCGAATATTCCGAGGATGGCGTGGATCGCCACGTGGGCCGCGTCGTCCTGCTGGACGGGAAG
This sequence comes from Thermomonas sp., assembly GCA_041913885.1. GTDB lineage: Bacteria > Pseudomonadota > Gammaproteobacteria > Xanthomonadales > Xanthomonadaceae > Thermomonas. Next base: position 136,379 of record JAYSEL010000002.1, read on the forward strand.
CTGGTCGGCTTCAGCGGCCCCACCCGGGCGGCGCAGGCCGTGGTCCGCAACTTCCAGCAGTCCTAGCCAATCGCCCGGACGAGTCGCCGGCGCGATGCCGGCCTTACTTGACGATGCGCAGGTGCGGGCCGCGCTTCGGCGGCTCGGGCACGTCGTCGGAGGCCTGCGTACCCGCGTCGACCGATTCCACTGCGCCGTCCGCCGCCGCGTCGTCCTGCACTTCGCCATCCACCAAAAGATCGGGCGGCAGCGCCATGCCCTGTCCGGTTTCGCGCGCATAGATCGCGATGATCGCCGCCATCGGCACGACCACCATCTGGCTCACGCCACCGAAGCGGGCGGAGAACCGCAGGCCGTCGTTGTCCATCTCCAGCCGCGCCACGGCGCGCTCGGCGATGTTGAGCACGACCTGGTCGTCCTTGACCGTGTGCGGCGGGACGCGGACGCCGGGCACGCGGGCATCCACCAGGACGTGCGGCGTCATCCCGTTGTCGACCACCCACTCGTACAGCGCGCGCAGGATGTAGGGGCGCTGGCTGGTCATCGGCGGGAACGTCGGCGCTCCCATCTCAGAGCACGATCTCGCGCAGGTTCTTTTCCTGGTCGGTCAGGCTGCGGATGAAGCCGGGGTTGCGGAAGATGCGGTTGCCGTACTCCTCGATCACCTTGCCGTCCTTGGGGAGCGGCACGTCGAGGGCGTCCAGGCGCCAGATGATCGGGGCCATGGCGCAGTCGGCCAGGCTCATCTCGCCGTTGAGGAAGAACTTGTAGGCCTTGAACAGCGGCACGGCCTGCGCCAGCAGTTCCTTCAGGCGCTTGCGGCCGGCTTCGGCCTGCTGCTTGTTGCCCAGCTGGATCGCCTGCACCTGCGGGACCCAGTCGTGCTCGATCCGCAGCATGGCCAGGCGCAGGCGGGCGCGGGCCAGCGGCTCCACCGGCATCAGCGGCGGATGCGGGTAGCGCTCGTCGAGGTATTCGCTGACCACGCTGGCGGCGTACAAGACCAGGTCGCGTTCGACCAGCGTCGGCACCGAGTGGTAGGGATTGAGGTCGATCAGATCCTCGGGGGGATTCTGGGGATCGACGGGAATCAGGTCGTAGGTGACGCCTTTCGCGGCCAGCACCAGGCGGACGCGGTGGCAGAGGACATCGTCGACAGCGGAAAACAGGGTCAAGGCATTACGCATGCGCGGACTCACAGCCATCATCAGGACCACTCCCGCGCCCGGACGATGCCAGGCGCTCCTGCGCCGCCCGCACGATGCGGGCGGCCGTCAAGCTTCGTTCCCCGTGGCGGGCGTCCCTGCCATCAGCAGCCGCCCTCTCAGTGAACGTCTCTCCAGTATTCGTGCTTCAGCAGCCAGGCGATGAAGGCGAAGAACACCAGGAACAGGATCGCCCACACGCCGACGTTCTGGCGCTTCAGCGCGGCCGGCTCGCCCGCGTACTCGAGGAACGCGGTGATGTCGCGCACCGTGCGGTCGAACTGCTGCGGGGTCTGGCTGCCCTGCTGGCTGATGGTGAAACCCTCGACCGGCATCTCGCCCGCCGCGGTCTTCTTGCCGTACACCGGCTGCTGCACGCCCTGCAGCTCCCACAGCGGGTTCGGCATGGAGGCGTTGGCGAACAGGGTGTTGTTCCAGCCCACCGGCCGGCTCTCGTCGGCGTAGAAGGACTTCAGGTAGGTGTAGATCCAGTCGCTGCCGCGCACGCGGGCGACCAGGCTGAGGTCCGGCGGCGCCTTGCCGAACGCGGCCACGCCCATCGCCGGGGTCATCGAGGAGATGACGTGGTCGCCGATCTTGCCGCCGGTGAAGTTCAGGTTCTGCATCACCTGGTCTTCGGTCAGGCCCAGGTCCTCGCCGATGCGCGCGTAGCGCACGTACTTGAGCGAGTGGCAGCCGCTGCAGTAGTTCATGAACAGGGCCGCGCCGCGCTGCAGCGATGCCTTGTCGTTGAGGTCAGTGCCCGACTGCTGCAGGTTGCCGCCCTCGTTCGCCAGGGCCACGGTGCTGAGCAGGAGGCCGGCGGCGAAGAGGGCCGCGCGGGACAGGAAGTTCTTAGTCATGCATCGTCACCCGTTCCGGCACCGGCTTGGTCTTGTCCAGCTTGGACCAGACCGGCATGGTGATGAAGAAAGCGAAGTAGAGGAAGGTCAGCACGCGGCCGATGATGGCCTCGACCGGGTCCGTGCCCGGGCCGGCGCCGATCTTGGCCAGCCACAGGAAGCAGACCGCGAACATCAGCAGCATCGCCCAGCTCAGCGGACCGCGGTAGCGGTACGACTTGACCGGCGACTTGTCGAGCCACGGCACCAGGAACAGGCACACGATCGCGCCGAACATCACCAGCACGCCCCACAGCTTGATGCCGAAGAACGAGGGCACCACGCGGAGCATCGCGTAGTACGGGGTGAAGTACCACACCGGCTTGATGTGCGACGGCGTCACCAGCGGGTTGGCCTCGGTGAAGTTGTCGTGTTCCAGGAACCAGCCGCCGAAGGTCGGCGCGAAGAAGATCACGAACGCCGCGATGATCAGGAAGCAGCTGACGTAGAACAGGTCCTTGACCGTGTAGTACGGATGGAACGGGATGCCGTCGGCCGGGGCCTTCTCGGACCAGCGGTTGCCCTTCGGGCCCTTCTTGATCTCGACGCCGTCCGGGTTGTTCGAGCCCACTTCGTGCAGCGCGAAGATGTGCAGGACGACCAGCAGCAGCAGGACCAGCGGCAGGGCGATCACGTGCAGCGCGAAGAAGCGGTTCAACGTCGCGTCGCCCGGGTTGTAGTCACCCATGATCCATTCGGTCAGGCCGCCGCCGATCACCGGGATCGCGCCGAACAGCGAGATGATCACCTTGGCGCCCCAGTAGGACATCTGGCCCCACGGCAGCACGTAGCCCATGAAGGCCTCGGCCATCAGGACCAGGTAGATCACCATGCCCAGCAGCCAGACCAGTTCGCGCGGCTTGCGGTAGCTGCCGTACATCAGCCCGCGGAACATGTGCAGGTAGATGACGATGAAGAACAGCGACGCGCCGGTGCTGTGCATGTAGCGGATCAGCCAGCCCCACTCCACGTCGCGCATGATGTACTCGACGGAGCCGAACGCCTCGGCGGCGCTGGGCTTGAACTGCATCGTCAGGAAGATGCCGGTCAGGATCTGGTTGACCAACACCACCATCGACAGTACGCCGAAGATGTACCAGATGTTGAAGTTCTTGGGCGCGTAGTACTCGCTCATGTGCTTGCGGTACGCGGGCATCATGCCCGGCGCGCGATCGTTGACCCAGCCCATCACGCCGTTGGCGGCGTCGGTGGCGGCCTGGAGGATCTTGTTCGCCATGGCTTACGCGGCTCCCTTGGGATCGACGCCGATCACGACCGTGGTGTCGTTCTCGAAGTGGTACGGGGGCACCGGCAGGTTGGCCGGCGCCGGCTGGGCCTTGAACACGCGACCGGCGAGGTCGTAGCGCGACTTGTGGCAGGGGCAGAAATAGCCACCCTTCCAGTCGGGATCGAACGGCTGCGGCTTGACCTCGGCGTGCAGCTCGGGGGCGCAGCCTAGGTGGGTGCAGACGCCGACCAGGACCAGGATCTCCGGCTTGATCGAGCGCCAGCCGTTCTTGGCGTACTGCGGCTGCTGGTCGATGTTGTCCGACTTCGGGTCGGCGACCAGGGCATCCATCTGCGGCAGGACGTCCAGCATCGCCTTGGAGCGCTTGGCGATGTAGATCGGCTGGCCGCGCCAGTTCAGGACCAGCTGCTGGCCTTCCTCCAGCGCGCCGATGTCCTGGGACACGGGGGCACCCGCGAAGCGCGCGCGCGCGCTGGGGCTCCAGGACTTGATGAACGGCACCGCCGCAAACCCGGCGCCCACCGCTCCCACCACCGCGGTCGTCGCGGTGAGGAAGCGACGCCGGCCGGTGTTGACCTCTTCGTTGGCCATCCCGCACTCCGAAAAAGATTGCACGAAAACACGACTGCGGCAGGTGAGCGACGCGCTGGCGAGCGCTGGCCGGCCGCAAAAGACAGGGAAGTGTAACGGAACGCTTAACGGGCCGACAATCCGCCCCGCAGCGGCGAGGCCACCGGGTTGAGCGCGCCGCGGTAGCGCTCGGCAAGCACGCCCACGCGCTGCACGTAACGCTGGGTCTCGCTGTAGGGCGGCACCCCGCCATACTTATCCACAGCCCCCTCGCCGGCGTTGTAGCCCGCCGCGGCCAAGGTCAGGTTGCCATTGAAGCGCTTGAGCAGCCACGCGAGGTACTGGACCCCGCCCCGGATGTTCTGTGCCGCGTCAAAAGCGTTGGACACGCCGAAACGGCTGGCGGTGGCGGGCATGAGCTGCATGAGGCCCTGTGCCCCCACGCGCGACAGGGCGTTGGGATTGAACGCCGACTCGGCGTGGATGATGGCCCGGACGATGGCCTCGTCGACCCCGTGCTCGCGGGCGGCGGCGCGGATCTCGTCCTGGTAGGCGGCGACGTTCAGCCGCAGGGTGCGGAAGTTGAGCCCGGGCAGCGTGCCGCAGGCGTAGCACTTCTCGATATAGCTGTAGTGGATGGTCCGGATGGCCCCGGAAGGCAAGCCGGCCGGACGCACGCTGGTGTAATTGCGGACGCCGTCCTTGCCGACATAGGCATAGACCTGCCCCCGCACCACGCGCGGGGCCGCGCCGGGCGACGCGGCGGACGGCAAGGTTGCGGTTCGGACCGCGCCCGCCGGCTGTGCCGCAACGGGCTTTGCCGTCACGGAAGGAGGCGGGCTCGGCGGCGGCCGCTTGCTGGCCACCGAGGCCACAGCGCGCTGCGCCCGGTAGGTTCCGACGAGCTTGCACTGGGCGCCCGGCAGGCGCTTGCTGGCGTAGGTGACGGCACCGTCCCGACCCGCACACTTGTAGATCCCGCCCGCGAACGCGGGCGCGGACACCGCGCACAGCAGCAACAGGACCCAAGCTCCCCTCATGGACGGGAAGTCTCCCGCCATCCCGAAGCAATGGCAAGTGGTTGATTTTCCTGTGACCTGCGCAGCTGCGCTAGAATCGCGCCCTTTGCAACCGGCCCGGCCTACCCACCGCGCCCCGGAAACGACCCATGACCGACCTGCACCCCCTGCCCGGCCTGCCTGCCGCCCGCCCGACGCGTCCAGGCGCCAAAAAGCTGTTCATCCAGACCCACGGCTGCCAGATGAACGAGTACGACTCGGCCCGCATGGCCGACGTGCTGCACGCGGAAGAAGGCATGGAATTGACCACGAACGCCGACGAAGCCGACGTGATCCTGATCAATACCTGCTCGATCCGCGAAAAAGCACAGGAAAAGGTCTTCAGCCAGCTGGGCCGGTGGAAGGGCCTCAAGCAGGGCGAGCGGCCGGTCATCATCGGCGTGGGCGGCTGCGTGGCCTCGCAGGAAGGTGCCGCGATCCTGGAGCGGGCGCCCTACGTCGACCTCGTGTTCGGCCCGCAGACCCTGCACCGGCTGCCGGAACTGATCCGCGCCCGCCGCGAGCAGGACACGCCGCAGGTGGACATCAGCTTCCCGGAAATCGAGAAGTTCGACCGCCTGCCGGAGCCCCGCGCGGAAGGCCCCACCGCCTTCGTTTCCATCATGGAAGGCTGCTCCAAGTACTGCTCCTACTGCGTGGTGCCCTACACCCGCGGCGAGGAGATCAGCCGCCCGTTCGAGTCCGTGCTGACCGAAGTGGCCGAGCTGGCCGCCCAGGGCGTGCGCGAGGTCAACCTGCTGGGCCAGAACGTGAATGCCTACCGCGGCCCGCTGGGCGACGACGGCGCCACCGCCGACCTGGCGCTGCTGATCCGCGCCATCGCGGAGATCGACGGCATCGGTAGGATCCGCTTCACCACCTCGCACCCGCTGGAGTTCAGCGATTCGCTGGTGGAGGCCTACCGCGACGTGCCGAAGCTGGCCAACTACCTGCACCTGCCGGTGCAGGCGGGCAGCGACCGCATCCTGGCGGCGATGAAGCGCGGCTACACGGCGCTGGAGTTCAAGCAGAAGATCCGCAAGCTGCGCGCGGTGCGGCCGGACATCTCGATCAGTTCCGACTTCATCGTCGGCTTCCCCGGCGAGACCGAGGCCGACTTCGAGAAGACCATGAAGCTGATCGAGGACGTGGGCTTCGACCAGAGCTTCTCCTTCATCTACTCGCGCCGCCCCGGCACTCCGGCCGCCGACCTGGAGGACACCACCTCCAGCGAGGAGAAGCACGCGCGGCTGGACCGCCTGCAGAAGCACATCACCGCGCACGCGGCAGGCATCTCGCGGGCGATGGTGGGCACCGTGCAGACGGTGCTGGTGGAAGGCCCGTCGCGCAAGAATCCCGACGAGCTGACCGGCAAGACCGAGAACATGCGCTCGGTGAACTTCCCGGCGCCCAAGCGGCTGGTCGGCCAGTTCGTGGCCGTGCGCATCACCGAGGCGATGAGCAACTCCCTGCGCGGCGAAGTCGTGGTGGCCGGCAGCGCAGGCTGACCGGCGGTCAACCCGCGGCGCGGTGCGACACCGTCAGGCGCTGCCCTCGCGCTCCACCACCAGGATCCTGGCTTCGCCCAGCGGATGGGCGACGTGTTCCGTGCCCACCGAGGCGAAGAAGACGTCCCCGACCTCCAGCACCGTGCGGTGCTCGACGCCGGCCTCGCGGTAGCGCATCTCCACCCGGCCATCGAGCACGGCGAACACCTCCTCGCCGTCGTTGACGTGCCAGCGGTAGGGCTGGTCCGTCCAGTGCAGGCGCGTGGTGATGCCGCCCATGTTGGCGATGTCCAGCGCGCCCCAGGCACGTTCCGCCGTGTAGTCGCGCGTCCGGATGATCTTCATGCGCAGGCGCGCTCCGTCATCGTGCCGGCGCTTCGTAGACGGGCTTGCCGTCGACGTAGGTCGCGCGGACGGTGAGCGTGCGCAGGGCCGCCTCCGGCACCGCCAGCGGGTCCTCCCCCAGCACCACGAAATCGGCGCGCTTGCCGGGCGCGAGGCTGCCCACCTCGTTCTCGGCGAAACCGGCGTAGGCCGCTTCGAGGGTGAAGCCGCGCAGGGCCTCGAACGCGGTCAGCTTCTCGTCCGGGTACCAGCCACCGGCCGGCAGGCCGCGCGCGTCGCTGCGCGTCACCGCCGCGTACAGCCCCAGGCGCGGGTCCACCGATTCCACCGGGAAATCCGAGCCCAGCGCCAGGTGCGTGCCGGCATCGCGCAGCTGGCGCCACGCGTAGGCGCCGACGATGCGCCGCGCGCCCACGCGCTGTTCGGCCCACGGCATGTCGCTGGTCGCGTGGGTGGGCTGCATGGACGCGATGACGTGCATCGCGGCCAGCCGCGGCAGGTCCTCGGGCGCGAGGATCTGCGCGTGCTCGATGCGCCAGCGGTGGTCGCCGGCCACGTCGGCGCCCAGCGCCTTGGCGTAGGTGTCCAGCGCGATGCGGTTGCCGCGATCGCCGATCGCGTGGGTGGCCACCTGCACGCCGCAGCGATGGGCCTTGTCGGCGGCCACCGCCAGTTCCTCCGGCGACATCACCAGCAGGCCGCGATTGCCATGGTCATCGCTGTAGTCGGACAGCAGGGCGGCGCCACGGCTGCCCAGCGCACCGTCGGCATACAGCTTCACCGCGCGCATCTGCAGGCGGCCGGAAGGGTGGCGGTACAGGCCGTGGGCGCACAGCGACTCCAGCGCGGCACTGTTGCCGTCGGCCATCGCGTAGATGCGCAGCGGCACCTGCCCGCGGTCGGCCAGGCGCTGGTAGCGCTGCAGCTCTTCCAGCGGAATGCCGGCGTCGTGCACGCCGGTCAGGCCGTGCGCGACGGCTTCGCGCATGCCCAGCACCAGCGCCTGCTCAGCGGTCGCCTCGTCCACCGGCGGCCGTGCGGATTCCACCAGCGCCATCGCGTTGTCCACGAAGATACCGGTGGGCTTGCCGGCGGCGTCGCGCCGGATGCTGCCGCCGTCCGGCTGCCAGTCGCCGGAGAGGTCGCGTGCCACCGCGCGCATCGCCGCACTGTTGGCCCAACCGGCATGGCCGTCGACGCGCGAGAGCCAGACCGGGCGATCGGGGAACGCGGCATCCAGGTCCGCGGCGGTCGGGAAGGCCTGCTCCGGCCAGTCGTTCTGGTCCCAGCCACGGCCGATCAGCCACTCGCCCGGCTTGAGGGCGCGCGCCTTGTCGCGTAGGCGGGCAAGGATCTCGGCCTTGCTGGTGGTGCCGACCAGGTCCGCGGTGAGCATGCCCCAGCCCAGCCCGGACATGTGGCCGTGCGCGTCGATCAGGCCCGGCACCACGGTGGCATCGCCCACGTCCAACCGCGTCGCGCCCGGATGGCTTGCCAGCACCGTGCGCGCATCGCCCAGCGCCAGCACCTTGCCCTCGGCATCGAACGCCATCGCCTCCACCTGCGGGCGGGCGGCATCCATGGTGTGGATGCGGCGTGCGGTGAGCACGGTGACGTCGGCGGCGAACGCCGGGGCCGCGGCCAGGGCCAGCAGCACGGCAGTGGCGAGGGTGCGCATCATGGTGGGGATCCCCGGGGAAACGATCACGCAACAATGCGACAACCCCGCGCCGCGGGGCAAGCCGCGGTGCGGCAACGTGGCGGCCGGGCGCCGGCCGCGCTACCCTGCGCGGCCTATGCCACACCGCGAATTCACCCTCGAGCCGGACGACGTCGAACGGCTGGCCAACATGACCGGGCCGTTCGACGCCCACCTGCGCCTGGTCGAATTGCGCCTGGGCGTGCAGATCGCAAACCGCGGCGGCGTGTTCCGCGTGGACGCCGACGATGCCGACAGCGCCGAGCGCGCCGAGTCGTTCCTGCGCCGCCTGTACGACGATGCCGCCGGCGAAGCGCTGGACGAGCACGCCGTGCACCTGCGCCTCGGCGCGTTCGGGGACGACGTGCCCGCATCCGCGGCAAGCGACGGCGCGGCGACCCTGGACGTGGCCGTGCGCGTGAAGCGCGGCACCCTGCGCGGGCGCGGCCCCAACCAGCGCAAGTACCTGCAGGCGATCGCCAGCCACGACATCAACTTCGGCGTCGGCCCGGCCGGCACCGGCAAGACCTACCTCGCCGTGGCGATGGCGGTGGACGCGCTGAACCAGTCGCGCGTGCAGCGCGTGGTGCTGGTGCGCCCGGCGGTGGAGGCCGGCGAGAAGCTGGGCTTCCTGCCAGGCGACCTGACCCAGAAGGTCGACCCCTACCTGCGCCCGCTGTACGACGCCCTCTACGAGATGCTGGGCGTGGAAAAGGTGGCCCGCCTGCTGGAGCGCAACGTCATCGAGATCGCACCGCTGGCCTACATGCGCGGCCGCACCTTGAACGACGCGTTCGTGATCCTCGACGAGGCGCAGAACACCAGCATCGAGCAGATGAAGATGTTCCTGACCCGGCTGGGCTTCGGCAGCACCGCCGTGATCACCGGCGACATGACCCAGATCGACCTGCCGAAGCACCAGAAGTCCGGCCTGAAGGACGCGGTGGAGGTGCTGCGTGGCGTCGAAGGCGTCAGCTTCACCTTCTTCGAGTCGCGCGACGTGGTGCGGCACCCGCTGGTGGCGCGCATCGTGAATGCCTACGAGGCCCGCGATGCCGCGGCCGGACAGGCGTAGGATGCGCGCATGACCCAGGGCCCCGTCCGCCTCGATGTCGCCGTCGGCTACGCGCTGCCGCGCGCCGGCGTGCCCGCGGCCGCCAGCTTCCGCAAGTGGGTGGCGGCGGCGCTGGCCGGCCGCATCCGCGAGGCCGACCTCGCCATCCGCCTGGTGGATGAAAACGAAGGCCGCGCGCTCAACCACCACTACCGCGGCAAGGACTACGCCACCAACGTGCTGAGCTTCCCGGCCGAACTGCCGGAAGGCCTGCCGAAGGGCGTGAAGCTGCCGCTGCTGGGCGACCTGGTGCTATGCGCGCCGGTGGTCGCCCGCGAGGCCAAGGAACAGGGCAAGCCGCTGAACGCGCACTATGCCCACCTGACCGTGCACGGCTGCCTGCACCTGCTCGGCTGGGACCACGAGGATCCGCGCGAGGCGGAGGCGATGGAGCAGCTGGAGCGCGAGATCCTCGCCGGGCTGGGCCTGCCGGACCCCTACCTGGACGCCTGAGGCCCGCACGCGCACCGCGCGCGCCGCCGATTCGCTAGACTCCGCTCTGTTGCAAGCCACGAGGCCCCCACGCCCCATGTCCGAGGACGACAGTCGGCACGCCGCCGACGCCGATGAGAAATCCGCCGAGAAGCCGCACCGATCCTGGCTGGATCGCATCAGCGCGGCCCTGTCCGGCGAACCCACCAGCCGCGAAGACCTGGTCGAACTGCTGCGCGACGTGCAGGCGGATGGCCTGATCGGCCCCGACACCCTGCGGATGATGGAGGGCGCGGTGAACATCGCCGACATGACCGTCGGTGACGTCATGGTGTCGCGCGCGCAGATGGTCGCGCTGCCCGCCGACGGCAAGTTCCTCGACCTGATGAAGCAGGTGGTGGAGTCGGGCCACTCCCGCTTCCCGGTGCACGGCGAGGACAAGGACGAGATCCTGGGCATCCTGCTGGCCAAGGACCTGCTGCGCGGCGTGGTCGCCGACAACGGCCCGGCCACCATCCGCGAGCTGCTGCGCCCGGCGGTGCTGATCCCCGAATCGAAGAACCTCAACGTGCTGCTGCGCGAGTTCCGCCAGTCGCGCAACCACATGGCCATCGTCATCGACGAATACGGCGGCGTGGCGGGGCTGGTCACCATCGAGGACGTGCTGGAGCAGATCGTCGGCGAGATCGACGACGAGCACGACGATGCCGCCGACGAGGGCGTGCTGATCGCGGCCCAGGCCGACGGCCAGTTCGTGGTCGATGCGCTCACCCCCATCGCCGACTTCAACGAACGCTTCGGCGCGGACTTCGCCGACGATGAGTACGACACCATCGGCGGCCTGGTGACGGCCGCGATCGGCCACCTGCCGGAGGCCGGCGAGGAGCTGACGCTGGATCGCTTCACCTTCCGCGTGGCCCGCGCGGATGCGCGCCGCCTGCACGCGCTGCACGTGGGCGTGCATGGCGAGGGCTGACGCGGTGCGCCTGCTGCTTGTCGTGCTGCTGGCACTCCTGCCTGGTTTCGTCCGCGCGACGCCAGTGCCGGCGACCGCAGGCACCGCCGGGCCGGCCCCGCGCATCGGCGTGGTCACCATGGGCCCCGGCGACATCTTCTGGGAGCGCTTCGGTCACGACGCCATCGTGGTGGAGGACCCCGCCACCGGCACCCGCACCAACTACAACTTCGGCTTCTTCGACCTCGACGAGCCCGGCTTCGTGGGCCGCTTCATCAAGGGAGAGATGCGCTACCGGCTGGTAGCGCTGCCGCTGGAGGAGGACCTGGCCTACTACGCCGAGGTCGGCCGCGGCGCGACCCTGCAGTGGCTGGCCCTGGAACCCGCGCAGGCGCGCCAGCTGGCCGCGGACCTGGCCGAGAACGCCAAGCCGGAGAACGCGCGCTACCGCTACGACTACTACACCGACAACTGCGCCACGCGCGTGCGCGACGCGCTGGACCGCGCGCTGGACGGCCGCCTGCGCAAGCAGCTGGAGGGCCGCTCCAGCGGCGACACCTTCCGCGGCGAATCCCTGCGGCTGGCCTCCCCGGCGCCCTGGATGTGGCTGGCGTTCGACATCGGGCTGGGACCGTATGGCGACCGCCCGCTGTCGCGCTGGGAACAGGGCTTCCTGCCGCGCCGCCTGTCGGACGACCTGCGCAAGGTGACGCGCGCGGATGGCCAACCGCTGGTCGCCGCGGAGCAGGTGCTGCTGCCGCAGCGGCAGGCGGCCGAACCCGTGGAGCATGCGCAAGCGCTGTGGCCGTGGCTGCTGGCGGGCGTCGTGCTGGCCATGCTGGTCGCCTTCGCCGCGCCGCGCTATCCGCGCACGCTGGCCGGACTGGCCGGCGGATTCTGGCTGCTGTGCGGGACCCTCGGCATCGTGCTGGTGCTGGCCTGGGCGTTCACCGACCACCGGGCGCTGTGTGCGAACCGCAACCTGCTGCTGTTCGATCCGCTCTGCCTGCTGCTGCTGCCCGGTGCCTGGGCGCTGCTGCGCGGACGCGCGCCGTCCCCACGCTTCCGGGCCCTGCTGGTCGCGGTGGTGGTGCTGGCGGCACTGGCCTGCCTGCCGCTGTGGCTGCAGCCCATTCCGCAGCGCAATGGCCACTGGATCGCGCTGCTGCTGCCACTGCATTTCGCCCTGTCCCGCTGTTGGCCGCGCCCGTCGCGCGCTTGATGCGCCCGTCGCGGGCGGGCAGGATGCGACCATGAGCGCGCCCACTGCCCTACCCGCCTGCGTGGTGAACTGCGCGGCCTACGACCATGCCGGCCACCGCCGCGACATCACCCTCGACGACATCAGCGACGTGCTGGCGGATCCCGCCGGCGGATTCGTCTGGGTGGGGCTGTACGAGCCGGAGGAGCGCCTGCTGGATGCCCTGCAGGACGAGTTCGGCCTGCACGACCTGGCGGTGGAGGACGCCCACCACGCGCACCAGCGGCCGAAGCTGGAGCCCTACGGCAACAGCCTGTTCATTGCCGCGCACACCGCCCAGCAGGTGGACGGCCACGTGCGCTTCGGCGAGACCCACGTCTTCATCGGCCCGCGCTACCTCATGACCGTGCGCCACGGTGCCTCCCTCAGCTTCGCCTCGGTGCGCCAGCGGCTGGAGCGGGATCCGGAGGCGCTGGCGCACGGGCCCAGCGTGGCGCTGCACGCGGTGCTGGATTTCATCGTGGACAACTACCAGCCGATCGTCTCGGATTTCGAGCGCGAACTGGATGCGCTGGAGCAGGATGTCTTCGCCGAGAGCTACAAGCGCGGCACCATCAAGCGCCTGTACGCGCTGCGGAAGGAGCTGACGCAGATGCGGCTGGCGGTGGCGCCGATGCAGGACATCCTGTCGCAGCTGATCCGCAGCCCCGCGTTCGCCATCCCGGACGAAGTGAAGCCCTACTTCCGCGACGTGCTGGACCACGCCGCGCGCGTGGGCGATAGCATCGACACCCTGCGCGAGATGGTCGCCGCGGCGATGAACGTCAACCTGTCGCTGGTCACCGTGGCGCAGGGCGAGATCGTCAAGAAGCTCGCCGGCTGGGCCGGCCTGCTGGCCGCCCCCACCCTGATCGCCAGCTGGTACGGCATGAACTTCGAGCACATGCCGGAACTGCACGGCCGCTGGAGCTACCCCGCCCTGATCGGCCTGGTGACGCTGGTGTGCATCGGCCTGTACCGCTACCTGCGCCGGATCCGCTGGCTGTAGGCAGGCTGCAATCTGCCGGCTCAGGCACCCGCCAGGGCGCGCAGCATCAACCCGGTGAAATAGGCCAGCACCGTGCCGGTGGCGTAGCCCAGCGTGCCCAGCAGCGCGCCCACGGGCGCCAGCGAGCGGTGGAAGGCCGAGGCCACCACCGGTGCGCTCGCGGGGCCGCCGATGTGGCTCTGCGAGCCGATCGCGAAATAGAACAGCGGCACGTTCAGCAGGCGCCCGACGCCCCACAGCACCACCACGTGGATGGCCAGCCACACCGCGCCCAGCAGGAACAGCAGCGGCTTGCCCAGCAGCGCGCCGATCTCCATCTGCATCCCGATGGCGGCGATCAGGAAATAGAGCAGCAGCGTGCCGATGGTGGAGGCGCCCGCGCCCTCCAGCGCGCGCGCGCGGGTGAAGCTGAGGCCCAGCCCAGTCACGGTGCACAGGCCGATCACCCACACGAAGGGCTCGTCCAGGCTGACCGTGTGCGCCCAGCCGACATGGGTGCCGAACCACGTCGACAGCGGGCCGGCCACGGCGTGCGCCAACCCTACCGCGCCGAACGCGATGCCCACGATCACCATCATGTCCGCCAGCGTCGGGATGCGCTCGTGCTGGGCGCGATACGCCTCCACCCGCTGCTTGAGGTCGTCCAGCGCAGTGGTGTCGGCGCCGCTGCGGGCGTCGATGCGCGCCGCGCGCTGCGCCATGAACAGCAGCAGCGCCATCCACGCGTACCCTACGCCCACGTCCACGACCGCGAACTGCCCGAAGGTGGTGGCATCGACGTCGAAGATCTCCTTCATCGCCATCATGTTGGCGCCGCCGCCGATCCAGCTACCGGCCAGCGCCGCCATGCCGGCCCAGGTGTCGCCGGCCATGGTTTCCGGGGCGATCGCGCGCATGGCGAGGAACGACAGCACCGCGCCAAGCACGATGCTGGCGGAGGTCGCCGCGTACATCGCGAGCAGCTTGGGGCCAAGGCGCAGGATCGCCTTCAGGTCCACCGACAGGGTCAGCAGCACCAGCGCGGCCGGCAGCAGCACGCGGCTGGCGACCGGGTTGTAGAGCTTGCTGTGGGCGCCGTCGATCAGGCCGATCGAGTTGTAGATGCCCGGCAGCAGGTAGCACAGCAGCAGCGGCGGCACGATGCCGTAGAAGCGCTGCCAGCCGCCGGGGCGGGAGGCGGTCCAGAACACGGCGCCCAGGGTGCCGGCGATCAGGCCGAAGATGACGATGTCATTGTCGATCAAGGGGGCGGGGAGTGCCGCTGCCGTCATGCCCTGGGGTTCCTGTCCGTTGCCTGCATGTTCGCGGGTGCGCCCTCCCGGGGCGCTGCCTGCGGAGGAGCCGCCGGGCCGCGCGGGACATGCCGCCTGCCGGCGGCATGCCCACGGTGCACCACGGCGTGGAGCACCTTATTGGCCGATGTGCTGCTTCAGCCAGGCGTTCACCGTCTCGTGCCAGAGCACGCTGTTCTGCGGCTTCAGCACCCAGTGGTTCTCGTCCGGGAAGTACAGGAACTTGGACTCCACGCCCTTGCGCTGGTTGGCCGTGAACAGCGCGATGCCCTGCTCCACCGGGATGCGGAAGTCCTGCTGGCCGTGGATCACCAGCATCGGCACCTTGAAGTTGGCAACGTGGTTGGCCGGGTTGAATTTCTGGTAGCCGGCCGGGTTGTCGTACGGCGTGCCGCCGTTCTCCCACTCGCTGAACCACAGCTCCTCGGTGGCATAGCCCATGGCGTTGTTCTCGAACACGCCGTCGTGGCTGACCAGGCACTTCCACGGCTCGTTCCAGTTGCCCGCGATCCAGTTGACCATGAAGCCGCCGTAGCTGGCACCCAGCGCGCAGGCCTTGCCGCCGTCGAGGAAGGCGTACTTCTGCTGCGCCGCCGCCCAACCCTTCTGCAGGTCTTCTAGCGGGCGGTCGCCCCAGTGGCCACTGATCGCATCGGTGAACTTCTGGCCGTAGCCGGTGCTGCCGTGGAAGTCGATCATCACCACCGCATAGCCCTGGCCCGCGTAGGTCTGCGGGTTCCAGCGGTAGCTCCAGCCGTCGCCGAAGCTGCCCTGCGGGCCGCCGTGGATCAGGAAGGCGACCGGGTACTTCTTGCCCGGCCGGTAGTTCCACGGCTTGACCACGTAGCCATGCACAATCTCGTTGTTCCAGCCCGGGAAGGTGAACTGCTCGTAGTCGCCCCAGGCCACGCCGGGCAGCATCTCGGCGGCGCTGGGAGTGATGGCGCGCAGCGGCGCCTTGCCGTCGGCGCTGGTGGCGTAGAGCACGTCGCCGGTTTTCATCGAGTTGCGCGATAGCGCAAGGGTCGGCCCGGCCAGGTCGAAGGCCGACACGCTGCCGTCCCCCACCACGCCTTCCACCTCGCCGTTGGCCAGCGAGACGCGGAACAGCGGATGCTGGCCCAACTCCTGGGCGGTCGTGTAGATCCACTTGCCATCCGCGGACAGGGTGATGCCGTCGGCGGAGGCATCCCAGCGCGGCGCGATTTCCCTGGCCTTGCCGGAGGCGAGGTCCATCGCCATCAGCGCGAAGCGGTCGGCCTCGAAGCCCGGGCGGGCCATGGCGCGGTAATAGAGGGTCTTGCCGTCGGCGCTGAACACCGGGCCGGCGTCCCAGGCCTTGTTGGCCGCGGTGACATTCCTCGCGCCGCTGCCATCGGCATTCACCAGCCAGATGTCGAAATTGGTGCTCCAGGGCTCGCTGCGGTCGGACTGGCGCACGCTCATCGCCACGGTCTTGCCGTCGGGCGACCAGGCGAAGTCGGACAGGTCGCCGAACGGCTTGGACGGGATGTCACCGTGGACATCGCCGCTCAGCAGCGTCGCCGAGGTCAGCATGCCCTCGCCCAGCGGCGCCGCGAACACGCGGTTCAGGCGACCGTCGGCCCAGGTGTCCCAGTGACGGATGAACAGGCGATCGAACAGCACGCCGGTGCTCTTGCGGGCCGCCTCGTCGTCGAGCTTCTTCTTGGTGCAGGCCAGGTCGGCCTTGCAGTCCGGGAACACGGCGAACGCCAGCGCCACCTGCTTGCCGTCGGGCGACAGCTTGTAGCCGTCCACGTCGAGGGCGAAGTCGGTCACGCGCTTGGCCTCGCCGCCAGCGGCCGGCATCGCGTAGAGCTGCATGGAACCCGACTTGCCGCTGAGGAAGTAGAGCGTCTTGCCGTCCGGCGAGAACGCCGGCGAGTTCACGCTCCAGCCCTCCGGGGACACCTGCTTCGGCGGCGCCATGTCGCGGGTGACGAGGTTGCGCATCCACAGGGTGGTCCTGGACTTGTTGCTGTCCTTGTCGACCGTGCGCTTGGCGAACACCAGCACGCGCCCGTCCGGCGACAGCGTCGGCGAGGAGTAGCGGTCCATGTAGGCCATGTCCTGCACGGTGAAACCGCGCTGCGCGGCGCTGGCAGCGGCCGGCAGGGACAGGGCGAGGGCAAGCGGGAGGATGGCGTGGCGAAGGGTCATGGCAGTGGTTCCGTGCAGCAGGAAATGAAGACGCCCGCGCAAGCGCGGGCGTCGTGATGACTCAGGCGTTCGGATTGGCCTTGGCGCCGGTGCGGTACAGCAGCCAGCCGACCACCGCCAGCACGGCGAGGCCGACCCACTTGCCCTGCTGGAGGGCTTCCGGCACCGCGATCACGTCGGCGCGGCCCGAGGCCACGATCGGGATCGCGATCAGGATGCCCATCAGCGCCTCGCCGGTGATCAGGCCTGCGGCGAACAGCGTGCCGGGGCGGTGCAGGCGGTCGCGCGCCGCCTCGTCGTGGGTGCCCACCATGCCGTGGCGCTTCTCCACCAGGTAGGCCAGCAGGCCGCCGAGGAAGATCGGCACCATCAGTTCCAGCGGCAGGTAGATGCCGATGGCCGCCGCCAGCACCGGCACGCGGAAGCTGCTGCCCTTGGCCTTCAGCACTTCGTCGAGGGCGATGATGGCCGCGCCGACCACGGCGCCGATGCCAATCACGGTCCACGGCAGCTCGCCGCCGAACATGCCCTTGGCCACCGAGGCCATCAGCGTGGCCTGCGGCGCGGACAGCGCGTTCGGGTGTTCCGGCGTCGGCGCGCCGATGCCGTAGGCCTGCGCCAGCAGGTTCAGCACCGGCGCCATGATCAGCGCGCAGGAGAACGCGCCGATGCCCAGCATCAGCTGCTGCTTCCACGGCGTGGCGCCGACGATGTAGCCGGCCTTGAGGTCCTGCAGGTTGTCGCCACCGACCGCCGCGGCGCAGCACACCACCGCGCCGATCATGATCGCGGCCACCGCGCCCAGTGGTGCGCCGGACGCGCCCACCGCCATCTTGCCGCCCTCGCCCAGCAGCACCAGCAGCACCGCGGAGGCGAACAGGATGGTGGCGATGGTGATCCCGGACACCGGGTTGTTGGAGGAGCCCACGAGGCCGGCCAAATAGGCCGACACCGACACGAACAGGAAGCCGGCGACGATCATGATGATGGCCATCGGGATGCTGACGTGCCACATGCCGACGATGGCCTGGTACAGCAGCAGCAGCGGCACCACGAACACCACCAGCGCCACCAGCATCCACTTCATCGGCAGGTCGCGCTCGGTCTCCGCGATCGCTTCGCCGCTGCCCTTGCGGGCCGCGGCCACGCCGCTCCGGACGCCGGACAGCAGCGACTTGCGCAGCGAGAACAGCGTCCACACGCCGCCGATCAGCATCGCGCCGACGCCGAGGTAGCGGATCTTGGCCGACCAGATGGCGCCGGCGATCTCTTCGGCGCCCGCGCCGGCGATGCTGGCGGCGAGCGTCGGGTCGCTGTCGAGGAAGAACATGTGGTACAGCGGGATGGCGATGTGCCAGGACAGGATCGAGCCGGACACGACGACGATGCCGATGTTCAGCCCGACGATGTAGCCCACGCCCAGCAGTGCCGGCGACAGGTTGGTGCCGATGTAGCCCAGGTACTTGCCGAAGAAGCCGGCGCCCGCGGCGGTGTCGGGGATCAGCTTCATACCGCTGGCCGCGGCCGCCTTGATCAGCCCGCCCAGCGTGGCGGACACCGCCAGGATCTTCAGGCCCGGGCCGGGGTTCTCGCCCGCCTTCAGCACTTCGGCGGCGGCCTTGCCTTCGGGGAACGGCAGCGGCTCCTCGACGATCATCGAACGGCGCAGCGGCACCGAGAACAGCACGCCCAGCAGGCCGCCGAGGCCGGCGATGGCCAGCACCCACGAATATTTGAAGTCCTGCCAGTAGCCCAGGATGATCAGCGCCGGGATGGTGAAGATCACGCCGGCCGCGATCGACGAGCCGGCGGAGGCGCCGGTCTGGACGATGTTGTTCTCCAGGATGGTGCCGCCGCCCAGCAGGCGCAGCACGCCCATCGAGACGACGGCGGCCGGGATCGCGGTGGCGATGGTCAACCCGGCGAACAGGCCGAGGTAGGCGTTCGCGGCGGACAGGATCATGGCGAGCACGACCGCCAGCACCACGGCGCGGACGGTGAGCTGCGGCACGGCCGGAGCAGGATTCGACATCGGACGTCCTCGAGGCAAGGATGCAAGCGTCGAAACGTAGCCGCTGCGGGGGTGCAAGTCCAGTGCGGGAGGCGCGGCGTCGTCGCAGGGATGCGGAGCGGTACCGCCCCAAGCCGCTCCCCGATACTCGCTTGGTTGGGGCGATACCGCTCCGCATCCCCCATACTTTCCCCGCCTATCCGGGGATACACATGCAGACCATCACCCAGGCCGGTCCGGCCGCACGCGACGACTTCCTCGGCCACCCCAAGGGCGTCTACGTCTGCTTCTTCACCGAGATGTGGGAGCGCTTCTCCTTCTACGGCATGAAGGCGCTGCTGCTGCTCTACCTCACCAAGTACCACCTGTTCGGCGACAAGGCCGGCCTGGACCTGCTGGGCGCCTACGGCGGACTGGTCTACTGCATCCCGGTGTTCGGCGGGCTGCTGGCCGACCGCTGGCTGGGCATGCGCAAGGCGGTGGTGTTCGGCGGTGTGCTGCTGGTGCTGGGCCACGTCGGCATGGCGTTCGAAGGCCACGCCGCGACGATGCAGGCCGGCACGGCGGTGCGCGACGAGGGCGCGCTGAAGATCATGTACCTGTCGCTGGCGCTGATCATCATGGGCGTCGGCTTCCTCAAGCCGAACATCTCCACCATCGTCGGCAAGCTCTACGCGGAGGACGACCCGCGCCGCGACTCGGGCTTCTCGCTGTTCTATGCCGGCATCAACCTCGGCTCGCTGTTCGCCTCGCTGGTCTGCGGCTACGTCGGCGAGACCTGGGGCTGGACGTACGGCTTCGGCGCGGCCGGCATCGGCATGCTGGCGGGCCTCGCCATGTTCCTGTGGGGGCAACGCTACCTGCACGGCCACGCCGAGCCGGCGGACCCCGCCGCGCTGCGCGAGCGCGTCGCCGGCTTGCCGCGCGAAGGACTGATCTATGCACTTGCCTTGCTGGGCGTGGTGCCGGTGGCGTGGCTGATGTGGGCGGCGGCGAACGGCGCGTTCGCGCTCGGCGGCGAAGTCTCGCTGGCGCTGCTGCTGATGCTGGTAGTGCTGGGCGCGGTGCTGGTGTGGTTCGCGTGGTTCACCGGCACCCGCTGCACGCCGGTGCAGCGCCAGCAGATGATCGCACTGATGGTGCTGATCTTCATGGCGCTGGTGTTCTTCACCCTGTACGAACAGACCTACGGCTCGTGGGTGACCTTCACCGACCGCCTGCTGACCAAGGACATCGTGCCGGCGATGGTGGTGCGCGACGGCACGCCGTGGCCGTGGTCCACGCTGTCGCTGCTGCTGGCGCCGCTGGCGTTCTTCGTGGCCGCGCGGATGTCGGACCGCGACCCGGCCTCCACGGCACCCCGCGCGCTGTTCCTCGCGGCCAGCGCGCTGATGCTCGTGCTGCTGGTGCGCGACTGCGTGGCGTTGCCGCAGACCGCAGGCTCGCTGACCTACCTCGGCGCATTCTTCCTGGTCGCGCTGGCGCCACTGTTCTCGGCGCTGTGGGGCTGGCTGGACCGGCGCGGCGCCGATCCGTCGAAACCGACGAAATCCGCCATCGGCCTGCTGTTCGGCGGACTGTCCTTCATCCCGCTGGCATTGGCCGCGCAGCAGGTCGGCGCGACCGGCGCGATGGCCAGCGTGTGGTGGCTGGTGCTGGCCTACCTGGTGCTGGAGATCGGCGAGATGTGCCTGTCGCCGGTCGGCCTGTCGGCGGTGACGCAGCTGGCGGTGCCGCGCGTGGTCAGCCTGATGATGGGCACGTGGTTCCTCGCCACCGCGTTCTCCGAGGCCCTGGCGGCGCTGTTCGGCAAGCTGGCCGCCATCGAGGTGCCGGAAGGCGCCGCATTGGACCTCCCCGTGGCCGCCGCGAAGTACGAACACCTGTTCTGGCTGATGACGTGGATCGGCGTGGGCTGCGCGGCGCTCGCCTTCCTCGCCGCGCCGCTGCTTCGCAGGATGATGCACGGGGTGAAGTAAGGCTGAATCCGCGGTCGGATCCGCGTCAGGACGCGCTGCTAAACTCGGGCGCCTGTCCGCCATCGAGATCCGCCGCATGCCGACGCCGCGTCCGCTTGTCCTCGCCCTGACCGCCGCCCTCGCCGCCAGCCTGGCCTCCTCGCCCGGCATCGCGGCGAAGAAGCGGCCGGCGCAGAAGAAGGCAGCGGTGTCACCGGCGTGCACGGACTTCTATGCCGAGGCCAACAAGGGCTGGCTGGCCGCGAACCCGATGCCGGCGTCCGGTGCGATCTCCGCGCTGGGCCAGCTCACCGCGCGCGCGCAACAGCAGCAGCGCGACCTGCTGGACGCCGCGATGCGCGACCCCAAGGACAAGGTGCAGAAGCTGCTTGGCGACTTCTGGGCCAGTGGCCTGGACGAGGCCGCGGTGGAACGCGACGGCGCCGCGCCGGTGGCGCCGCTGCTGAAGCGCATCGACGCCATCCGCAAGCCGAAGGACATCGCGCCGGCGATCGCCGCGCTGCACCAGGTGGGCATCCCGGTGGCGTTCCAGTTCGGCGCCGACGTGGACCTGCGCGACCTCGACCGCCACCTCGGCTACTTCAGCCAGGGCGGACTGGGCCTGCCGGATCCGGCCTACTACACCCGCACCGATGCCGACACCAAGGCGCTGGTCGCGCGCTATGCCGACTACATCCGCCGGATCCTCGCCCTGACCGGGGTTCCGAAGCAGGACATCGAGACCCAGACCGCGCAGGTGCTGGACCTCGAGACCCGCATCGCGCGCCTGGCCAAGCCGCTGCCGGAGCTGCGCGATCCCCGCAACAATTTCGCCCCGGTGGCCACCGCCGGCCTGGGCAAGCAGTACCGCAACCTGCAGCTGGACACCTTCGTGAAAGCGCAGGGCGTCGAGGACGACACGGTGTCGCTGGCCAACCCGGCGATGTTCACCCAGCTGGACGCGATGATCGGCACGCTGAAGCCGTCGCAGTGGCAGGCCTACCTGCGCTGGCGGGTGGGCGATGCGATGGCGCCGTACCTGTCCGCGCCGTGGCGCGAGGCGGCGTTCGCGTTCCGCGGCAAGGTGCTGCTGGGACAGGACGCGCCGCCGCCGCGCTGGCAGCAGGTGCTGGATGCGATCAACCTCGCCGCCGGTCCGATGCTGGGGCGCCAGTACGCCGCCACCCACCTGGACGACGCCACCCGCAAGCTCGCCGAAAGCATCGCCGACCAGGTCCGCGACGCGCTGGTGCAGCAGGTCAACGCCAGCACCGCGCTGGGCGACGCCGCCAAGGCGGAGGCCGCGAAAAAGCTGGAGCGCCTGCGCATCGAGATCGGCGCCCCGCGCGGCGACCTGGATTACTCCGTGCAGCCCATGGGCCGAGGCAGCTTCGGCGGCAACATGCTGATCGCCTCCACCTGGCGGCATCGCCACGAGATGCGGCGCATCGGCAAGGGCAATGCCGATCGTCGCTGGGACGTGCTGCCGCAGCAGCCGGCACTGGCCTACGACCTGGCGCACAACCGCCTGGTCGTCACCGCGGCGATGCTGCAGGCCCCGGTGCTGGATGCGGCGATGCCCGCGGACGCCCGCTACGGCGCCTTCGGCGCACTGGTCGGCCACGAGCTGAGCCACGCCATCGACGGCCGCGGCCGCTACGTGGACGCCAAGGGCGAGGTCCGCGACTGGTGGAGCAGCAGCGAAGTCGCCGCCTGGGACGCCCTGGCAGGCAAGGTGGCCGGCCTGTACGGCGCGCTGCCCTACCCCGGCGTGGCCGGCACCAAGGTCGACGGGGCGCTGACCCGCGACGAGAACCTGGCCGACCTGGCCGGCGTGGAATTGGCCCACGCCGCGCTGCGCGCGGCGCACCCGGACGGCGGCGCGCAGGCCGACAAGGCGTTCTTCACGGGCTGGGCCCAGCTGTGGGCGCAGCAGGTGACCGCCGAAGAAGCGAAGATCCGCGCGCAGCAGGACGTGCGAGCGCCTGGCCCGTGGCGTGCCAACGTCCCGGTGATGCAGCAGGCGGCGTTCGGCACTGCCTACGGCTGCAAGATCGGCACGCCGATGCAGTCCAAGGCGGACGCCCGCGTCACCGTGTTCAAGTAAGCCGGCGTGACGTCGGCGGGACCGCGGCCGCCGGGCCGCGGCGCGCGGACGACCGGCTCAGCGGACGATGCGGATGTGCGGGCCCCGCCGCCCGCGCCCGCCGAACGGCGGCTGCCCGCGCCAGTGGCGGATCAGCAGCCAGCCGAACAACATCCCGCCCAGGTGCGCGAAGTGCGCCACGCCCGGCTGCAGGCCGGTGATGCCGACGCCCAGCTCGAACAGGCCGTAGACGATCACCAGCGTGCGCGCCTTCATCGGGATCGGCGGGAACAGCAGCATCACGCGCTGGTTCGGGAACAGCATCCCGTACGCCAGCAGCAGCCCGAACACGCCGCCGGAGGCGCCGATGGTGGGGTACGGGTCCGCGCCCTGCGACAACGCATAGGACCCCACGAGCAGCTGGCACAGGCCCGCGCCGACCACGCTGACGAGGTAGTACGTCAGGAAGCGGCGCTCGCCCCAGGTGTATTCCAGCGGCGCGCCGAACATGGCCAGCGCCAGCATGTTGAAGGCCAGGTGCAGGAACCCGCCGTGCAGGACGCTGTAGGTCACCAGCTGCCACGGCATGAACGCCGGCGCGAAGCTGCCGGCAGGGTCGTAGGCCACGTCGCCCCACGGCCACAGCATCAGCGCGACCAGCCGGTCGTCGCCCAGCAACAGCTGCAGCAGGAAACCGACGCCGTTGGCGATCAGCAGCGCCTTGGTGATTTTCGGCAGGTTGAACGGCATCCGTGCGGCGTCCGGGTTACGTTGCGATGCATCATAGCCCGATGCCCCGGCTCAGCGCGGGCTCCACAGCGCGGCGTCCAGCGTCCCTTCATCCGCCGGCAGACGGACCCGGCCGTTGCGCACCTCGACGCCCTCGGCCTGCAGCCGGCGGGCCTGCTCGACGAAACCCTCGGAGCCCGGCGGAAACGCGATGCGGCCGTCCGACCGCAGGATGCGGTGCCACGGCAGCGCGGGATCCTCGTTCCGGCCCAGGAGGCGCGCCACCAGCCGCGCGCGGCCCGGCAGGCCCGCGCGGCGGGCGATCGCACCGTAGCTCGTCACCTGCCCCGCACGCACGGCGCGGATGGCGGCGAGGATGCGCCGTTCGGCGGCGTTCGGGGAATCGGTCGATTGCATGTTCGGGTTAGCATAGCCGCAACTTTTTCGCGCACGGCCCCATCGCCATGGACAACTTCGAACAGATCCGCAGCCACCTGGTGTCCTCGGGCTACCGGCTGACCCTGCAGGAGCCCTACGTGGCCTGCGTGGAGCTGTCGCTGGCACAGGGCAAGCGCCACCAGGCGATCTTCCTGGCCGAATTGCAGGACGACGACGGCCGCAACTTCCTGCGCGTCAGCACCGCGATCGCCCCCACCACCGGCATGGACGCGCGCCGCGCGCTGGCCTTCAACTGGGCCAGCCGGGTCGGCTACCTGGCCATCGGCGAACTGGACGGCGTGCCCTACCTGCAGCTCTGCGAGAACCGCCCCTACGACTGCGTGACTCCGGCCGAAATCGACCGGCTGGTGCTGGAGATCGGCGGCACCGGCGACGAGATGGAGCGGCGGATGTCGGCGGGCGGCGACCTGCTCTGACTCTTTGCCCCATCCCCCATGAAAAACGCCGGCCACTGGCCGGCGTTTTCGTTTGTCCGATGCGCGTGGCGCCTCAGGCCCAGCCCATCGCCTCCAGCAGGCGCAGCAGGCCGTAGGCGATGCCGCCTGCCGCCGGGATGGTCAGGATCCACGCCCAGACGATGCGCTCGATCACGCCCATCTTCAGCGCGCGCGGGTTCTTGGCGAAGCCCACGCCCATGATGGCGGTGGAGATGCTGTGGGTGGTCGACACCGGCATGCCGTAGTGCGCCGCCACGGTCAGGATGGTGGCCGAGCTGGTCTCCGCGGCGAAGCCGTTGATCGGATGCAGCTTCACCATCTTGTGGCCCAGCGTCTTGATGATGCGCCAGCCGCCCGACGCCGTGCCGGCCGCCATCACCAGCGCGCAGGTCAGCACGATCCAGCCCGCGATGCCCTGCTCGTCGCCGCTGCCCGGGTGCAGGAAGGACAGCCACGTCGGCAGGTCGTTGAGCGTGCCGCTGGCCTCGGCGCCGAACAGGGTCAGGGCGATGATGCCCATCGTCTTCTGCGCGTCGTTCTGGCCGTGGGCGTAGCCCATGTACGCCGCGGAGAGGATCTGCGCCTTACCGAAGAACTTGTTGACGAAGTTCGGCCGGGCCAGGCGGCCCAGCATCCCGCCCATGCGCGCCAACCCGGCGATGATCGCCCACAGCGCGACCATCACCAGTACGCCCAGCAGGAAGCCGGCCACCGGCGAGCTGATCATCGGCACGAAGACCTTCCACCACAGGCCCTTGTTCTTGGTCCAGTCGCCGACCGTCTCCGACCAGATCAGCACGTCGAAGTTGTTGTGGGCGGCGGCCAGGGCGGCGCCGCACAGGCCGCCGATGAGCGCGTGCGAGGACGAGGACGGCAGGCCCTTCCACCACGTGATCAGGTTCCAGGCGATGCCGCCCAGCAGCGCGCACAGGATGACCTGCGAGGTCACCTGGATCACGTTGGTGTCGATCAGGCCGGAGGAGATGGTCTTGGCCACCGCGGTGCCCATCAGCGCGCCGACCAGGTTCATGCCGGCGGCCAGCACCACGGCCTGCCCGGGCGACAGCACCTTGGTCGCCACCACCGTGGCGATCGAGTTGGCGGTGTCGTGGAAGCCGTTGATGAACTCGAAGACGAGCGCGGCCACGATCACCACGAGGACAAGCGTCAGCATGACGTCGTCCCCGTCAGCTGTTCTTGAGCACGATCTGGTAGGCGACCACGCCGGCCTCGCGGCAGCGGTCGATCGCCTTCTCCAGGATCTCGAAGAATTCCTTCAGGAGGAACATCTGCAGGCTGTCGAGCTTGCCGGAGTAGATCTCGCGGTACAGCTCCAGCATCAGGCGGTCGGCCTCGTTCTCGATCGAACGCAGCTTCTCGTTGAGCGCCGTCATGCGGTCCAGGTTCATCCGCTCCAGCTCGTCGACCATCTGCACCACCACCGCGGCGGCCTGCTCCAGCATGGCGGCGCGCGGGGCGAAGTCGATGTGGGCCAGGTGCTCGGTGGCCAGCGCGTAGCGGTCCGCGAACTTCTCGATCTGCTTCGGGATCTTGTGCAGGGCCGAGCCCAGCGCCTCGATGTCCTCGCGCTCGATCGGGGTGATGTAGCTGTCCACCAGCGCCTGGCTGATCTTGTCGGCGGCGGTGCGCTCGCGCAGGCGGGCCAGCTTGAAGGCGTCCAGCGCCGGCTGGCGGTCGGCCTCGCGCATCATGGCGTGGAGCGCCTTGGCGCTGTCGTGGGCGGCGGCGGCGGCATCGTCCAGCAGCGCGTAGAACTGCGCGCCGGACCCGAAGATGGTTTGCAGGGAGAACATGGGCGTCCCGGAGGTAAATGAAAATTTGGTTGCGAAGATACTGCGCAATTATGACGCGTAAGTGACAACCCGGGCGCCCACCCGTCGCCCGGCCGCCTCCCGCCGGGGCGGCGGACCGGCCCTGCTATGATGCGCCCGCGCCTCCGGCGCACCCCATGGACGACCATCCCCCGCCGCCGCCACGCCCCATCCCCTGCCGCGCATCCTGCCGCGGCCGCGTGCCGTGCCTCGTCCCGCACCCCCTCCCCTCCGCTTTCGCCCGGTGATCCCTCGTGCTGGAATTGCTGCTGATCGTCTTCGCCCTGATCCTGCTCAACGGCTTCTTCGCCCTGTCGGAGATGGCGGTGGTCACCTCGCGCAAGGCGCGGCTGAAGCAGCAGGCCGATAGCAGCCGCGGCGCCCGCAAGGCGCTGGAACTGGCCGAGCACCCGGAGCAGTTCCTGTCCACCGTGCAGGTGGGCCTGACCCTGATCACCATCCTCACCGGCATGCTGGGCGGCGACGCGATCGGCGGCCTGATCGGCGCCTGGCTGGCCGCGCACGCGCCGGCGCTGGGGGAATACGCCGGCACGCTGGGCAAGGTGCTGGCGGTCGGCCTGATCACCTATCTCAGCATCGTGCTGGGCGAACTGCTGCCCAAGCGCCTGGCGCTGCTGGCGCCCGAGCGCGTGGCGGCTGCGGCCGCCCTGCCCATGCACTGGCTGTCGCGGCTGGCCAGCCCGGTGGTGCTGCTGCTCAGCGCCACCGTGCGCGGCTTGCTGAAGCTGCTGCGGGCCGGTGACGGCAGTGGCTCGCAGATCACCGAGGAGGAGATCCAGCTGCTGGTCAGCGAAGGCCATGAGCAGGGCGTGTTCGACCTCGACGAGCGCAACATGCTGAACCGGGTAATGCGCCTGGGCGACCGCACCGCCGACAGCCTGATGACGCCGCGCACCAGGATCGCCTGGCTGGACGCCTCCGCCCCGCTGGCCGAGAACCTGGCGGCGATGCAGGACAGCGCGTTCTCCCGCTATCCGGTCTACCGCGGCGACGACAGCGACGTGGCCGGCATCCTCGAGGTCAAGACCCTGCTGGACGAACTGGGTCGGCCGCAGCCCAACCTGTTCCGCGACCTGCGCCCGGCGCTGTTCGTCTCGGAATCCACCCACGCCATGAAGCTGCTGGAGATCCTGCGCGAGGAGCAGCAGTCGCTGGCACTGGTGGTGGACGAATACGGCGACATCCAGGGCATGGTCACGGTCAGCGACATCGTCGACGCGGTGATCGGTCGCCTGCAGTCCGGTGGCGAAGGCACCGGCGAAGAGGCGCTGGTGGTGGAGCGCGAGGACGGTTCGCTGCTGGTCGATGGCGGCCTGCACGTGGAGGAACTCCGCGAACTGACCGGCGAACGCCTGGCCGACGCCGAGGAACTCGAATACCGCACCGCCGCCGGCATGGTCATCGCCCGCTTCGGGCGCATCCCGCACGTCGGCGAGCACTTCCGGATCGGCGCGTGGCGCGTCGAGGTGGTGGACCTGGACGGCCCGCGCATCGACAAACTGCTGCTGCAACGCGACCCGTCGGCCAGCCGGATCGAAGGCGACGGCTGATCGGGGCCTTCAGCCCAGCAGGCGCACGAACTCCTGGCCACCCATCGGGTGGCCCAGCCAGTAACCCTGCACCAGGTCGCAGTCGCGCTCGCGCAGCAGGTCGAACTGCCCCGCCCGCTCCACGCCCTCGGCCACCACGGTGACGCCCATCGAGTGCGCCATGGCCACGATCGCGCTGGTCAGCGCCAGGTCGTCCGGGTCGCGCAGCAGGTCGGTGATGAAGCTGCGGTCGATCTTCAGCCCGTCCACCTGCACGCGCCGCAGGTGGCTGAGGCTGGAATAGCCGGTGCCGAAATCGTCCAGCCACACCTTCACGCCCAGCTGGCGCAGGCGGCCCAGCAGCACGCCGGCGTTGGACTCGTCGCTGATCACCGCCGTCTCGGTCAGCTCCAGGTGCAAGCGCTCCGGGGCCAGCCCGCTCTGCTGCAGGGCATCGGCCACCTGCTTGAGGAGGTCGCCGCTGCGCAACTGGCGCGCCGACACGTTCACCGAGACGAACGGCGGCTCGCCCGCGCCCGGCGGCACCGGCCAGTTGGCCGCCTCGTGGCAGGCGTTGCGCAGCGCCAGCAGGCCGATGGCCTCGATCAGGCCGCTCTGCTCGGCGACATCGATGAACACCGATGGCGCCACCGCGCCATCCTCGGGGTGGTTCCAACGCAGCAGCGATTCGGCGCCGACCAGCACGCGGTCGCGGGTGCGGTAGATCGGCTGGTAGACCAGATTGAGTTCGCCGCGCTCCCACGCGCCGCGCAGGTCATGCTCCATGCGCACGCGCCGCTCGATGGCCTGGTCCATGGTGCGGCTGTAGAAGCGGTAGCAGTTCTTGCCCGCCATCTTGGCCTGGTACATGGCGATGTCGCCGTTCTTCATCAGCAGCGAGGCGCTGCCGGCGTCGTCCGGGAAGATCGCCACGCCCACCGAGGTCCCCAGCAGTACCTGCCGCCCGTGCAGCAGCATCGGCTCGCTCAGCGCCAGCACCAGCGCTTCCGCCAGGCGGATGGCGAGGCCGCGCACGTCGCCGTTCGGTTCGGGTCCCGACGGCTGCAGCAGGATGACGAACTCGTCGCCGCCGAACCGGGCCACCAGCGTATCGGCGTCCTGCATGTCCTGCACGGCGCGCTCGATGCGCGCCGCCACCTGCAGCAGCACTTCGTCGCCGGCCTCGTGGCCCAGGGTGTCGTTGACCCGCTTGAAGTCGTCCAGGTCGGCGAACAGCAGGGCGAGCTGGCTGCCGGTGCCCTGCTGCTCGCGCAGCCGCTGCTCCAGCGACTCGCGGAAGGCCAGCCGGTTGGCCAGGCCGGTCAGCGCATCGCTGTAGGCGACGCGGCGGATGTCGCGGTCGTGCCGCGCCACGCTCTCGCGCATGCGCCCGAAGGTGCGGATCAGGTCGCCCAGCTCGTCCTTGCGGCGGCTGTCCGGCACCGGCGAATCGAAGTCGCCGGCCTCGAACTGGCGGGCGGCATCGCCCAGCATGCGGATCGGCTTGACCAGCATCCGCTGCAGCACCGCGGTACCGACCAGCGCGACGGCGCCAAACCCGCAGCAGAGCAACAGCAGCCAGTTCAGGCTGCGCCGGTTCACCTCGTCGAAGCCGGAGCGCAGGCCGTCCAGCGCGCGCTCCTCGGCGCGGGCGACGGTGGCCATCGAATAACCGATGCGCACGCCGCCCAGCCGCTCGTCGCCGATCGAAATCGGATACGACACGTCCAGCAGCTCCCCGGTCTGGCGGGTGTGCGGGCCGTTGGCCGCGATGATCTCGGCGGCGAAGGGGTCGTTCATCGGCTGCCCGTAGGCGGCGATGTCGCCGGAACCGTCGTGCAGGATGCGACCCTTGGGGTCATAGACCAGCACGTAGTCCACGTCGGGCGCGCGCAGCGCGCTGCGGGTCAGGATGCCGACCGCATCGAGGTCGAAGTAGTACAGCGGGTTGGCCAGGGCATCGGCCAGCTGCCGCACCTGCGCCTCACCGCCCGCCCGCATCTGCTCGGACAGCAGGCCGTGGGTGCTCTGGCGGGCGATGTCGATGATCTCGCGCTGGCTGCCCTGCTGGCGGTTCCAGAGCATCACCATCATCAGCACCACGATCCCCAGCACCAGCAGGATCCCCACCTGGAAGCGCAGCTGCAGGTTGAGCCCGGAACGCTTCACTCGACCTCCGCCCGCACGCGCTGCACGCCGCCGGCCAGGCGATCCAGCGCGCGCCGGTCCTCGTCCGTGATCGGCACGAAACGCACCGTGTCCATGAAGCGCCGCAGCACTTCGCCGGCGTCCGGGTCCTGCGCGGCCTCCAGCAGCACCTCCTGCAGGCGCGCCTGGACGCGGGGGTCCATGCCATTGCGGGCCAGCATCAGGGCGCGCGGGACGTCCTGGGTGCGCCCGACCACGCGGAAATCCTGCGCGAAGGTCGGCGGCATCCGCGACGGGTTGATCCAGTCCAGGTTGCTCAGCACGCCGGCGTCGACCAGGCGCTTGTGCACCCACGTGGTGATGTTGAGCTCGGTGCGGGCGAACACGTAGCCGACGCGGTCGGGCGCCGGCTTGTCCATCGGCGAGAGCAGCAACTCCAGCGACTGCCCCTCGTCCAGCAGCTGCGCGGCCGGCAGGTAATAGGCGCTGGTGGAGTACGGGCTCTGGAACGCCACGCTGCGGCCCGCCAGGTCTTTCAGCGACTGCACGGGACTGTCGCGGCGGACGAAGAACAGACTGTGGTAGCGGGTGGCGCCCTCGCGCTCGCTGATCAGGAACGACCGGGCCACCCCGCGGTGCTCGAGCAGCGCGGCGTTGCCGGCGGTCTCGTTGATCCAGTCCACCCGGCCGCGGCGCAGGTAGCTGCTCATCTGCTGCAGGTCCTTGGCCATCAGGATGCGGCCGCTGCGGATCCCGACCGAGGCCATGCGCGGGATCACGTAGTCCAGCAGCGGCTTGAGCTGGTCGTAATGCGCCTTGGGATCATCGCTGACCCGGCCCAGCACCAGCACGCTGGCGTCATCCAGGGGCGGCGCCTCCTGCGCACGGGCGGGCGATCCCCACGACAGCAGCCCCAGCAGGCAGATCAGCGCTGGCAGTAAACGACGCATGGACGCGAACGCAGCCCCCCTTGTCTTCGCCCTGCGAGGCTAACCGATTTTCGCGTCGCCGGATGCCTCGCCAGCCAGCCGGGCCATCCGCTGGGCGTCCGCCAGCACGCCGCGCAGCAGCCGCACTTCCGCACTGTCCAAGTTGGCGCGCAGGTACAGGCGCCGGAGCTTGCGCATCGCGGACTCGGGCGCCCGGCCCTTGTGGAAGTCGATCTGATCCAACGTCTCGGCCAGCTGGCCGAACAGGCCCTCCAACTCCGCGTGCGAGGCGACGCCCTCGCCCGGCGGCGGCGTCCGTGCGGCCCCCACCGCATCGGCCTCCTCGCCCAGCAGCGCACAGCGCAGTTCATAGCTGACCACCTGCACCGCCGCCGCGAGGTTCAGGGAACTGAACTCCGGGTCCGACGGGATGTGCACCGTCGCGTGGCACAGCTGCAGCTCCTCGTTGTCCAATCCGGTGCGCTCCCGGCCGAATACAAGGGCGACCGGCCCGCTCGCGGTGGCCGCCACCGCCCGGCGCGCGGCCTCGCGCGGGTGCAGCTGCTCCAGCTGGATGCGCCTGCTGCGGGCAGTGGCGCCCAGCACCCAGCGGCAGTCGGCCACGGCCTCGGCCAGGGTGGCGAAGACGGGCGCCGCCTCGACCAGGTCGTCGGCGCCGGCAGCCATGGCCTGGGTGTCGCGGTCGGGCGCCTTCTCGGGCGCCACCAGCACCAGCCTGCGCAGGCCCATCGTCTTCATGGCCCGCGCCGCGGAGCCGATGTTGCCGGGATGCTGGGTGCCGACCAGCACGATGCGCAGGTGGTCGGCGGCATTGGGAGGCGATGCATTCATGTGTGAATGGTAAACTTTGCGAACCGGCCCCGGCGCCGGTCTCGCTCTTTTCCGCCGTCGTCCCCTGTTTCCTCACGTCATCGAGGCGCGTTCGCCATGCAAAAACCCGTCGTCAACGTCATGGTCAAGGCAGCCCGCGCGGCCGGGGGCGTGCTTCTCCGCAACATGAACCGCCTCGACGCGATCAACGTGATCGAGAAGGACCGGCTGGACTACGCCAGCGACGTGGACGAGCAGGCCGAACAGGCCGTGGTGAAGGAATTGCGCCGGGCCTTCCCGGACGCGGCCTTCCTGGGCGAGGAAGGCGGCGCGCAGGGCCGCAAGGGCGGCGCGCTGTTCGTGATCGACCCGCTGGACGGCACCAGCAACTACCTGCACGGCTTCCCGCACTGGTGCGTGTCGATCGCCATGGTCGAACAGGGCGAGGTGCAGCACGGCGTGATCTTCGACCCCCTGCGCAACGAACTCTTCACCGCCAGCCGCGGCAGCGGCGCGGTGCTCAACGACAAGCGCATCCGCGTGTCGGAGCGCAAGGACCTCAACGGCGCCATGCTGGGTACCGGCTTCCCGCCGCGCGAGCGCGAGCGCGCGCCGGCGCACCTGGAGTGCGTGCGCGAACTGCTGCGCAACGCCGAGGACATCCGCCGCACCGGGTCCGCCGCGCTCGACCTGGCCTACGTGGCCTGCGGCCGCAGCGACGGCTACTTCGAGGCAGGCCTGAAGCCGTGGGACATCGCCGCCGGCATCCTGCTGGTGCGCGAGGCCGGTGGCCGCGTCTGCGACTTCCGCGGCGCGCAGACCGGCCCGCTGGACGCGCGCGGGATCCACGGCCGCCAGCTGGTGGCCGGCAACCAGAAACTCAGCGCGGAGCTGCAGAAGGTGGTCGTGCAGTCGGGCTACGCGGCCGCGTTCGCCTGATCCAGCCCGCCCCGCGCCAACGAAAAGGCCGCGCATCCCTGCGCGGCCTTCTTGTTTCCAGCGACCGGGATGTCGGCTTGCGCCGGCCCGCCATCACGGCCGGCGGGCAAGCTCCGCGTGGTCCTTCGCCTTGGGCATCAGGTCCTGCTTGCTGACGCGCAGCGGGCCCATGGTCAGCAGCGCGCCGGAGATGAAGATCGACGACAGCGTGCCGATCACGATGCCGATCATCTGCGACTCCGCCATGCCCTTCAGCGAATCGCCGCCGTACAGGTACAGCGCCAGCACGGTCAGGAAGGCCACGAACGAGGTGATCACGGTGCGCGACAGGGTCTGGTTCACCGACTTGTTCAGCACCTCCACCGGGTCGGCGCGCATGCTGCGGAAGTTCTCGCGCACGCGGTCGAACACCACGATGGTGTCGTTGATCGAGAAGCCCATCACCGACAGGATGCCGGCCAGCACGTTGAGGTCGAACTCGTGGCCGCTGACCGCGAACCAACCGGCGCAGACCACGACATCGTGCATCGTGCCGATGATCGCCGCGATCGCGAACTTCTTCTCGAAGCGCATCGAGATGTAGACCAGGAAGCCGATGATCACGAACAGCACCGCGTACAGGCCGTTGAGGGCAAGGTCCTTGCCCACCTGCGCACTGATCACCGAACTGCTGCGGCGGGTCGCCGGGTTGCCGTCCAGCGACGCGGCCTTGGCCACCTTGTCGCCGATGCTGGTGGCCTGGTCGGCGCCGCCTTCCTGGGTGCCTTCGGCCTGCAGGCGCACCAGCAGGTCGTTGCCGCTGCCGAAGTTCTGCACCTGCGCGCCGTCGAACCCGGCGGCGTCCAGCTGCTCGCGGACCTTGTCGACGTTGGGGGCCTGGGCGTAGCGCAGCTCGACGCCGATGCCGCCAGTGAAGTCCAGGGCGAAATTGAAGCCGCGGGTGGCCATCGCGCCCACCGCCACCAGCATCAGCAGCAGGGCGACCGACAGCGACACCCAGCGCATGCGCATGAAGTCGATGCTGCTGTCGTACGGGAACACATTGAAGGGTTTCATCGAGCGTGCTCCTTTAGATCGCGACCGACTTCAGCTTGCGCTTGCCGCCGTAGATCAGCGTGGCGATGCCGCGCGAGACGGACACCGCGGTGTAGGCCGAGGTGATGATGCCGAGCATCGTGGTCATGCCGAAGCCCTTCAGCGGGCCGCTGCCGAACGCGAACATGGCGAGGCCGGCGAGGAAGGCGGTGACGTTGGCGTCGAGGATGGTGCCGGACGCGCGGTCGTAGCCCTCGGCGATCGCCTTCTGGGGTGGCAACCCCAACCGCAACTCCTCGCGGATGCGCTCGTTGATCAGCACGTTGGCGTCCACCGACATGCCCACCGTCAACGCGATGCCGGCGAGGCCGGGCAGGCTCATGGTGGCCCCGATCACCGACATCAGCGCGAACACCATCAGCAGGTTGATCAGCAACGCAAGGCAGGTGATCAGGCCGAACATCCGGTAGTAGATCAGGAAGAAGCCCAGCGCGAAGATGAAGGAGAAGCCCACCGCCTTCAAGCCGCGGTCGATGTTCTCCTTGCCGAGGCTCGGGCCGATGGTGCGCTCGTCCACGAAGTCCATCGGCGCCGCCAGCGCGCCGGCGCGCAGCAGCAGGGCCAGGTCCGAGGCTTCCTTCATGCTCTCCAGGCCGGTGGTCTGGAATTCCTTGCCCAGCGTGCCCTGGATGGTGGCGACCGAGATGACCTGCTCGTTGGTGCGGGTGGAATGCACCTCCTTGCCGTCGATGATCTTCACCTCGGGGATGCGCTCGATGTAGACCACCGCCATCGGCTTGCCGACGTGGGCGCTGGAGTAGTCGAACATGCGCTGGCCGCCGATCGCGTTCAGGCGCACGCGCACGGCCGGGGTGCCGCTCTGCGAGTCGAAGAACGAGGACGCGCTCTGCAACTGCTCGCCCGAGGCGATCACGCGCTTGTTCAGCAGCACCGGGATCGGCTTGCCGTCGGGGCCGACTTCCTTGCGGTAGTAGATGCGCGCTTCCGGCGGCACGTTGCCGGTGTCGCGCGCGTCGACGGCATTGCCTTCGACCACCCCGCGGTATTCCAGGGTCGCGGTGGCACCCAGGATGCGCTTGGCCTGGGCGGTGTCCTGCACGCCCGGCAGCTGCACCGCGACGCGGTCGGCGCCCTGGCGCTGGATGATCGGCTCGGCCACGCCCAGTTCGTTGATGCGGTTGCTCAGGGTACCGATGTTCTGCTGCACCGCGTCGGTCAGGATCTTGTCGAGCTCCGCCTCCGGGATGCGCACGCTGACGGTCTCGCCCTGCGCGTCGATCTGGTAGTTCGGCATGTCGCGGACGATCAGCCGCTGCGCCTCGGTGGTGTCCTGGCCGGCGCCGAGCTTGGCCACCACGGTGCCACCGGCGGTGGGCTCCACCGAGATGTAGCGGATGCGGTTGTCGCGCAGCAGGCTGCGGATGTCCTCGGCGGTCGCCTCGAAACGCTTGGTCAGCGCCGCCTGGCGGTCCACCTGCATCAGGAAGTAGACGCCGCCGCGCAGGTCGAGACCCAGGAACATCGGCTTGGCGCCGAGCTTCTGCATCCACGCCGGCACGGTGGACGCCTGGTTCAGCGCGACCACGTAGCTGCTGCCCAGCGCCTCGCGCGCCACGTCGGCGGCGCGGGTCTGGTCGTCGTCGCTGGCGGTGCGCACGAGCAGGTTGCCGTCGCTGCCGATCTCGCTGCCGATGGTCTTCACGCCGGCCTGCTTCAGCGCAGCGTCGACGCGCTGCTTGAGCGCCTCGTCCACCTTGGCGCCGCGGTTGGCGGTGATCTGCACGGCCGGGTCCTGCGGGAACGCGTTGGGCACCGCGTACAGCACGCTGAGGGCCAGCGCGAGCAGGAGCATCAGGTATTTCAGGCGGGAATATTCAAGCATCGCGGCACCCCGCGCACGCCCCTTCGGGCGCGCGCCTCTTGCGGCTGGGAATGGATCAGGCGGACTTCAGCGTGCCCTTCGGCAGGACGCTGGCGATGGCACCCTTCTGCACGCGCAGCTGCACGCCGCTGGCGACTTCCACGGTGATGAAGGCGTCGCTCAGGCCGACCACGGTGCCGGCGATGCCGCCGCTGGTGATGACCTCGTCGCCCTTGGCCAGCTTGTCCAGCATCGCCTTGTGCTCCTTCTGCCGCTTCATCTGCGGGCGGATCATCAGGAAGTACATGACTGCGATCAGGATGATCGGCAACAGGAAACCTTGCATACCAAGCGGAGCCGGCGCGGGCGCAGAAGCCTGGGCATGCGCGACGGGGATCAGGAAATCGAGCGGGTTCATTGGGAATCCGTGTCTGCGAAAACAAAGGAGCTGGCCAAGGCCAGCCGGGGATTATGCCATGGGTTGCCCCCTGCCCCGCCCGGTCGCCCGGCGGGGAGCGGCCGCGGGTCAGCCGCGGCGTGCGGCGTAGAAGGACTCGCGGAAGTCGGCGAAAGTTCCCGCCGCGATCGCGTCGCGCATCTGCGCCATCAGCCGCTGGTAGTAGCGCAGGTTGTGCAGCGTCCCCAGCACCGGGCCCAGCATCTCGTTGCAGCGGTCCAGGTGGCGCAGGTAGCTGCGGCTGAAGCCGCCGGCGCAGGCCACGCAGTCGCAGCCTTCCTCGATCGGCCGCAGGTCGTGCTCGTACTGGCTGTTGCGCACGCGCACCACGCCAGTGGAGGTGAAGAAGTGGCCGTTGCGGGCGTTGCGGGTGGGCATCACGCAGTCGAACATGTCGATGCCGCGCGCCACCGCCTCCACCAGGTCCTCCGGCCGCCCCACGCCCATCAGGTAGCGCGGGCGGTCCTGCGGCAGCTGTGGGCAGGTGTGGTCCAGCATGGCATTGCGCTCGTCCTCGCTCTCGCCCACCGCCAGTCCGCCCACGGCGTAGCCGTCGAAGCCGATCTGCTGCAGACCTTCCGCCGACAGCGTGCGCAGGTCGTGGTGCACGCCGCCCTGGACGATGCCGAACAGCGCCGCATCGTTGCCCTCGTGCGCCTTCTTGGAGCGTTCGGCCCAGCGCAGCGACAGCTCCATCGACTTCTCGACCACCCGGCGGTGCACCGGCTGGCCGTGCTTGTCGTTCACCGGCGGGCACTCGTCGAAGATCATCACGATGTCGCTGCCCAGCACCTTCTGGATGTGCATGGACTCCTCGGGGCCGAGGAAGACCTTGCGGCCGTCGGTGGGGGCGGCGAAGGTCACGCCGGCCTCGGTGATCTTGCGGCGGTGCGCCAGCGAGAACACCTGGAAGCCGCCGGAGTCGGTGAGGATCGGCCCGTCCCAGCGGGCGAAGCCGTGCAGGCCGCCGTGCGCCTCGATCACCTCCAGCCCCGGCCGCAGGAACAGGTGGAAGGTGTTGCCGAGGATGATCTGGGCGCCGAGGTCGCGCACCTGCTGCGGCAGCACGCCCTTCACCGAGCCGTAGGTGCCCACCGGCATGAACGCCGGGGTCTCGATGACCCCGCGCGGGAAGGTGATGCGGCCGCGGCGGGCGGCGCCGTCGGTCTTCAGCAGCTGGAAGTCCATGCGGCTCATGCGCCGGCCTCCTGCGGCCACAGCAGCATGGCGTCGCCATAGCTGAAGAAGCGGTAGCGCTGGCGCACCGCGTGTTCGTAGGCGGCGAAGATGCGCGCCTTGCCCGCGAAGGCGGAGACCAGCATCAGCAGCGTGCTTTCGGGCAGGTGGAAGTTGGTCATCAGCGCGTCGATGCTGCGGAGGCGGTAGCCGGGGTAGATGAAGATGCTGGTATCGCCGGAGAACGGGCGCAGCTCGCCGTCCACCAGCGCGCTCTCCAGCGCGCGCACCACGGTGGTGCCCACCGCGACGACCCGGCCGCCGGCCGCGCGCGTGCGCCGCACCTGCTCCACCAGGCCCTCGCCCACGTTGATCCACTCGCTGTGCATCCGGTGGGACTGGACGTCGTCCACCCGCACCGGCTGGAAGGTGCCCGCGCCCACGTGCAGGGTGATGTGCCCGGTCTCGATGCCGCGCGCGCGCAGCGCCTCCAGCAGGGGCGCGTCGAAATGCAGGCCGGCGGTGGGCGCCGCCACCGCGCCGGCCTCGCGGGCGAACACGGTCTGGTAGCGCTCGGCATCGGCCTTGTCCGGACGGCGCTCGATGTAGGGCGGCAGTGGCAGCTGGCCGGCCTCCTGCAGCCAGTCCTCCAGCGCGCCGTCCACGTGGAAGCGCAGCTGCCAGAAGCCGTCCTCACCGCGGGCCAGCACCTCGGCCTCGCCACCGGCGTCCAGCGCGATCCGGCTGCCGACCTGCGGCGGCTTGCTCACGCCCAGCTGCACGCGCGCCTCGGCACCGGGCAGCAGCCGCTCGATCAGGATCTCGACCCGCCCGCCGGTGGCCTTGGCGCCGAACAGCCGCGCCGGGATCACCCGGGTGTCGTTGAACACCAGCAGGTCGCCCGCGCGCAGCAGCGACGGCAGGTCGCGGACGTGGCGGTCCTCCAGCGCGGCGTCGCCGGGCGGCACGTGCAGCAGGCGGCTGGCGGAACGCTCGGCCAGCGGCGCCTGCGCGATCAGCTCGGGCGGCAGGTCGTAGTGGAAATCGGAGGTCTTCAACGGCATGCGGGGGCGGTTCGGGACCGCGCATTGTAGGGCGGCCCCGCCGGCGCCGCCCGCCGCCTCAGCGCTCGAACTTGGTGGACAGGATGATCGAGGTGTTGGTGCGCTCCACCCCATCGATCACGCCGATGCGGTCGGTCAGCACGTCCATCTCCCCCACGGTGGCGGTGACCGCCAGCGCGATCAGGTCGTTGTCGCCGCTGATCGAATACAGCACGCGCACCTCGTGCATGGCCTGCAGCGCCTTCACCACCGCGGTCATCTGCTTGGGCCGCAGGGTGATCAGGATGTGGGCGCGGATGCGGTTGCGCTCCAGTTCGTCGTCGATGCGCACGGTGTAGCCGCGGATCACCCCCTGCTGCTCCAGCCGGGCGATCCGGTTCTGCACGGTGGTGCGCGACAGCCCCAGGCGGCGGGCGATGTCGGCGGTGGCGGCGCGGGCGTCCTCGCGAAGCAGGGACAGCAGCTGTTCGTCGGCGGCGGAAATTCGCATATCGCCGGATGATAACGTCGATTTGCCCAAAATGCCCGTCGATCGAGTCGGATCCACCCTACCGAATGACGCCAATCCCGGGATAATGACGGTTTCGCCGGCCGCCGCCGCGGCCAAGGCACCCGACGGGAGACCCTCCATGCGCCTGATCGACACCCTCGCCCCGCTGCGCGCCCACGGCAAGGCCCGCACCTCCGGCCTGGACGACGCCACCCTGCTCGACTTCGCCGCGCGCGACCCGCAGCTGGTCGAGGCCGTGGCCGCCGCCGCGACCGAATACGAGCGCGTGCGCGCCGAGTTCCCCGAGCTGCTGGCGCTGGACGAGGACGCGCAGGCGCGCGAGGTGCAGGCCGGCTTCGTGAACTTCTATGCCGCCGACGCCGCCAACCCCTACGTGGCGCTGACCGCCCGCGGCCCGTGGATCGTCACCCTGAAGGGCGCGGTCCTGTACGACACCGGCGGCTACGGCATGCTGGGCATGGGCCACGCGCCGCAGGTGGTGCTGGACGCGATGGCCAAGCCGCAGGCGATGGCCAACATCATGACCCCGAACGTCTCGCAGCTGCGCTTCGCGCGGGCGATGCGCAAGGAGATCGGCCAGACCCGCGGCGGCTGCCCGTACACCGCCTTCATGTGCCTCAACTCCGGCTCGGAGTCGGTCTCGCTGGCCTCGCGCATCGTCGATGCCAACGCCAAGACCCAGACCGACCCGGGTGCGCGCCATGCCGGCAAGGCGATCAAGCGCCTGGTGGTCAAGGGCGCCTTCCACGGCCGCACCGAGCGCCCGGCGCTGTATTCGGACTCCAGCCGCAAGACCTACATCCAGCACCTGGCCAGCTTCCGCGGCGAGGACTCGGTGATCACCGTGGCCCCGTACGACCAGGACGCGCTGCGCAAGATCTTCGCCGATGCCGACGCCAATGGCTGGTTCATCGAGGCGATGTTCCTGGAGCCGGTGATGGGCGAAGGCGACCCGGGCCGCAGCGTGCCGGTGGACTTCTACAACCTGGCCCGCGCGCTGACCCGCGCCCACGGCAGCCTGCTGCTGGTGGATTCGATCCAGGCCGGCCTGCGCGCCACCGGCTACCTGTCGATCGTGGACTACCCCGGCTTCGAGGCCACCGAGGCCCCGGATCTGGAGACCTACTCCAAGGCCCTGAACGCTGGCCAGTACCCGATGTCGGTGCTGGCGGTGAACGCCACCACCGCCGAGCTGTACAAGCGCGGCCTGTACGGCAACACCATGACCGCGAACCCGCGCGCCTTGGACGTCGCCTGCACCGTGCTGGCCCAGCTGACCCCGGCGCTGCGCGCCAACATCCGGGAGCGCGGCCAGCAGGCCATCGCCCTGCTGGAAGCGCTGAAGGCGGAACTGGGCGGCCCGATCACCAAGGTGCAGGGCACCGGCCTGCTGTTCTCCTGCGAACTCACCAAGGAGTTCAAGGGCTACGGCGCCGGCTCCACCGAGGAGTGGATGCGCGAGCACGGCATCGGCGTGATCCACGGCGGTGAGAACTCGCTGCGCTTCACCCCGCAGTTCGCCATGACCGAGGACGAGCTGAAGCTGGTGGTGGGCATGGTGAAGCGCGCGATCCTGGAAGGTCCGCGCGTGACGCAGGCAGCCGCGGCCTGACCCGCCCTTCCTCGACGTGACCCCGCGGGGCGGCCACCAGGCCGCCCCGTCTGTTTTTGCGCGGGCCATCCCGCTACGCTGGCGGCATGAAAACCGTCGTCGTCGACCATCCCCTCGTCCGCCACAAGCTGGGCAAGCTGCGCGACATCAGCACCGACCCCGTGCTGTTCCGCCAGCTGGCCGGCGAGGTGGCCAGCCTGCTGGCCTACGAGGCCACCCGCGACCTGCCCACCGAACCGGTGACCGTGGAGACCTGGGCGGGACCGCTGCCGGTCGACCACGTGCGCGGCGAGAACCTCACCCTGGTGCCGATCCTGCGCGCCGGCCTGGGCTTCCTGCCCGGCGTGCAGGCACTGCTGCCGGCGGCGCCGGTCAGCGTGATCGGACTGCGCCGCAACGAAACCACGCATCGGCCGGAGGGCTATTACCAGCGCCTCGCGGACCGCATGGACGAGCGCACGGCCCTGCTGATCGACCCGATGCTGGCGACCGGCGGCAGCGCCGCGGCGGCGATCACCATGCTCAAGCAGGCGGGCTGCCCGCGCATCAAGTGCCTGTTCCTGGTCGCCGCGCCGGAGGGCCTGGCCGTGCTGGAGGCCGCGCATCCGGACATCGAGGTGTACGTGGCCGCCGTCGACGAGCGGCTGGACGAAAACGCCTACATCCGCCCCGGATTGGGCGACGCCGGCGACCGCCTGTTCGGCACGCCGGTGGACTGAGCGCGCCTCAGCGCAGGGCCAGCCAGAGCCCCGCCAGCGCCATCAGCAGGAACACCAGCCACGTCAGCGCGGTGCCCCAGAAGCGGCCGATCGAATAACCGCCGCCGCGCGACAGCCCGACGGCGTGCAGCACCCGGCCCAGCAGCAGCGCGCCGCCGAACCCCCAGGTGGCCGCGGCCGGCAGCCCGCACAGCTCCAGCAGGGCCAGCACCAGCAACGCGAACGGCGCGTGCTCGACGAAGTTGCCGTGCACGCGGATCTTGCGCGCGAGCGCCTTGTCGCCACCGTCGCCCAGCCCGATCTTGTGGGCGTGGCGATGCCGCGAGATCGGCAGCAGCAGGGCCAGCATCAGCAGCACGTGCAGCGACGCGAACAGCAGGGTGATCTTGGGCATCGGGACTCCTCAGGCCGCCAGCGCGCGGGCGTGCAGGTCGGCGTGTTCGTGGGCGGTGCCGAAGCGGCCCTTGTCGTCGCGCGCCACCTGCGCCAGCGCGCAGCCGGGATCGTGGGTGAAGAACAGGCGCACGCCGCGGGCCAGCTTGTCCTCGAGGAAGGCGCGCTTCTCGTCGATCAGCAGTTCGGCGTTGCGGTCGTAGCCCATCGTGATCGGCACGTGCACCCACGGCCGGCCGGGGATCAGGTCGGCGCAGAACACCACGCCGCCGTGCGGCTGGCCATCCACCGTCTCCGGCCCGACGATCTCGGCCAGCAGCAGCCCCGGCGTGTGGCCGTCGCTGTGGTGGAAGCGCACGGCCTCGCCCAGCGCCTGCGAATGGTCGCCGTCCACCAGTTCCAACCGGCCACTGGCCTCCAGCAGCGCCGGCAGCTCGGGAATGAAACTGGCCCGGTCGCGCGGATGCGGGTGCAGCGCGCGCTGCCAGTGCACCTTGCCGATCACGAAGGTGGCGTTGGGGAACAACAGTTCCGGCGCGCGGCCTTCCGCCCACGGCGCCAGCAGGCCGCCGGCATGGTCGAAGTGCAGGTGCGAGAGCACCACCACGTCGATGTCTTCGTGGCGGAACCCGGCCTGCACCAGCGACTCCAGCAGCACGTGGCGGTCCTCCACCACGCCATAGCGCTCGCGCAGCGCCGGCGGGAAGAACGCGCCGATACCGGTCTCGAACAGCACGGTCTTGCCGTTGAGCGGGCTGGCCAGCAGCGCGCGGCAGGCCAGGTCGATGCGGTTCTGGCCATCCACCGCCATCCAGCGCTCCCACAGCGCGCGCGGCGCGTTGCCGAACATCGCGCCGCCGTCGAGCTTCTGCGAATTGCCGAGGATCGACCAGAGCTTCATGGCTGCAACTCCATTCGAGAGCGGATCAAGGCTGCGCCAGCACCGCGGCCTTGCTTTCCGGGTAGCGCGGATCGCTGCCACCCAGCAGCTTGCCGTTGCGGCGATCCCATTCCACCGTCTCCAGGTTGCCCCAGACGTGGCTGGATCCGCGGCCGCCTTCGGCTTCGGCCGGCGGCAGCTCCAGGGTGTGGCCCATCGCGCGCAGCGTCGCCGCGGCCTCGGCGGAAATCGCCTTCGGCTCGGCGTCGATCACGTCGGGCAGCCACTGGTGGTGGAAGCGCGGCAGCGCCGCGACCTGCGGCGCGTCCAGCCCGGCGTCGTAGCCCAGGATGCCGAGCAGCACCATGGTGATGATGCGGCTGCCGCCCGGCGTGCCGAGCACTGCGACCTTGTCCGGCGACTCCATGAAGGTGGGCGTCATCGAGCTGAGCATGCGCTTGCCGGGCTTGGGCGCATTGGCCTCGTAGCCCATCACCCCGAACGCGTTGGGCGTGCCCGGCTTGAGCGCGAAGTCGTCCATCTCGTCGTTGAGCAGCACGCCGGTGCCCGGCGCGACCAGGCCGGAGCCGTACAGCAGGTTCACGGTCTGGGTGGCGGCGACGCGATTGCCCTCGGCGTCGATGATCGAGAAGTGGGTGGTTTCCTCGTCCTCCAGCGGCGTCGGCGCCCCCGACAGCAGGTTGCTGGGCGTGGCCTTGTCGGGATTGATCGAGGCGCGCAGGCCGGCGGCGTAGGCCGGGCTGACCAGCAGCGCCTGCGGGACCTTCACGAAATCGGGATCGCCCAGGTAGAACGTGCGGTCGCGGAACGCGCGGCGCATCGACTCCACGATCAGATGGACGCGCTCGGCCTCGGGCATCGCCTTGAGGTCGTAGGGCTCCAACATTTGCAGCATCTGCGCCAGCGCGATGCCGCCGGACGACGTCGGCGGCGCGGTGGTGATGGTCCAGTCGTGGTAGCGGAACCGGATCGGCTCGCGTTCCTTGACCCGGTAGCCGGCCAGCTCGTCCAGCGTCCACTGCCCGCCGGCGGCATTCACGCCCGCCACCAGGCGCTTGGCGGTGGTGCCGCGGTAGAAGCCGTCGAAGCCCTGCGCGGCGAGGCGCTCGAGCGTGGCGGCCAGGTCCGGCTGGCGGAACAGGTCGCCCTCGGCGATCGGCTTGCCGTTCGGGGAGAACACCGCGCGGGTGCCGGGGTAGCGGTCCATGACCTTGCGCTTCACCGCGTAGCCGCGCGCCATGCGGGGGTACACCGGGAAGCCGTCGCGGGCGATGCGGATGGCCGGGGCCAGCGACTGCGCCAGCGGCAGCCGGCCGTAGGTTTCCGCCACGTGCACCAGCATCGCCGGCAGGCCGGGGATGCCGGCCGACCAGGGGCCGTTCTGCGCGCGGTCCGGATCGAGGTTGCCGTCCTTGTCGAGGAAGCGCCCGGGCGTGGCCGCGGCGGGCGAGGTCTCGCGCCCGTCCACGAACACGTCGCGCCCGCCTTTGGCGTCGTGCAGCAGCCACAGGCCACCGCCGCCGAGGCCCGAACTGATCGGCTCCACCACCGACAGCACCGCCGACACCGCCACCGCGGCGTCGAAGGCGTTGCCGCCCTTGCCCAGGATCTCGATGCCGGCGTCGGTCGCCAGCCCGTGCGCGGACGCCACCGCGGCTCCCGGCGGATGCGCCGGCGCATCGGGCGCCGGCGCGGTGGGCGTAGCCAATGCCGACAGCGGCAGCAGGCTGGCGAGGATCAGGGTCGCGATGCGCTTCATTCCGTTACTCCTTGCTGGCGCAGGCCGGCCAGCTTGGCCAGCAGCTGCGCGTCCGTTTCCGGATGGTCGGGGTCGGGG
The DNA here is from genome assembly GCA_041913885.1 of Thermomonas sp. Taxonomy (GTDB): domain Bacteria; phylum Pseudomonadota; class Gammaproteobacteria; order Xanthomonadales; family Xanthomonadaceae; genus Thermomonas. The sequence goes on from JAYSEL010000002.1 coordinate 180,634, forward strand.
TCGATGCATTCCACCGGGCAGACCACCACGCACTGGGGTTCGTCGAAATGGCCCACGCACTCGGTGCAGAGGGCGGGATCGATCACGTAGATCTCGGGCCCCATCGAGATCGCCTTGTTCGGGCAGACCGGTTCGCAGACGTCGCAGTTGACGCAGAGCTCGTTGATCTTGAGCGACATGGGGTTCCATCGTGCCGGGCACGGCCCGGGCCACCGGGCCAGCCCGCGCCCGCCGGGCGGGCGCGGGATGCCGGGCTTACTTCGCTTCTTCGAAGATGTAGTTGACGCCGGCCGGCTCGACCGCCGCCTTGACGCGCTCGCCGAGGATCGGGGTGCCGATGAAGACCACCTTGACGCCCTTCATCGTGCCCGGCGCGACCTGCTTGAACGCGGTCTCGATCATTTCGACTTCCTTCTCCGGCGCCGGCGAGGCGAACACCAGCATGTTGCCCTCGGTGATGCCGCGGCCCAGGTCCGTTTCCAGCTTCTCCAGCTGGCGCTCGTACTTGCCGCCGAAGTCCTCGGTGTCGGCCTTGGGCAGGAAGTACACGAACGGGCTGTTGGTGATGCCACCCATGTGCGGGGTCAGCTTGTACTGCAGGTAGGGCACCCAGTCCTTCTGCTCGCCGCTGGCCGGCAGCGGGACGGCGGCGACCGCCTCGGTCTTGGGGGCCTCTTCCTTCTTGCAGGCGGTGAAGGGCAGCGCAAGGCAGGCGACGACGACGAAGCGGGACAACATGTTCATGGGCTTTTCCCCAGGCTAGGCAGTGGCGGTGGAAACAACGTCAGGATGCGGCGCGTGGATTCACTTCGATCCACCCCGCCATTGCGCCTCGAGCGCCGCCGCGACCGCGGCGGGCACGAAGCCGGACACATCGCCGCCGAGGCGCGAGATCTCGCGCACCAGCGACGACGAAATGAAGCCGTATTGCTCGGCCGGGGTCAGGAACAGCGTCTCGACCTCCGGGATCAGGTGGCGGTTCATGCTGGCCATCTGGAACTCGTATTCGAAGTCGGACACCGCCCGCAGGCCGCGCAGCAGGACGCCGGCCCCGATGTCGCGGACGAAGTGGGCCAGCAGCGAGTCGAAGCCGCGGACTTCCACGTTGGCGTGGTGGCCCAGGGCCTCCTTCGCCAGCGCCACGCGCAGCTCCAGCGGCAGGGCCGGCCCCTTGGTCGGGCTGGCGGCGACACCGACCACGAGCGTTTCGAACAGCGGCGCCGCCCGGTTCACCAGGTCCAGGTGGCCGTTGGTGATGGGATCGAAGGTGCCGGGATAGACCGCGGTGCGTGCTGCCACGCTCATGTCGTCGTCGAACCGCCGCTGTTCAGGGAGGCCGCCAGTGTACCCCGGCGGTACAGGGCATAGCGCACGTCGCGGGTACCGCCCTCGCGATGCAGCGCCCAGTCCGCCGGTAGCGCCGGCACGTGGCCGGCCGGGCTTTCGAGGTAGAGCCAGGCGTCCGCGGCCAGCCGCGCCGGCAGCGCCGCCAGCACCGCGGGCCACAGCCCGGCCGCGAACGGCGGATCGACGAAGGCGATGTCCCACGGGGCGCCGGCGTCCTCGCGCAGGAACGCCAGGGCGTCGCCGTGCCGCACCGCCACGCGGCCGTCGGCGTCCAGCCGCGCCGCCGCGGTGGCCAGCGCTTGCGCCAGCCGGGCGTCGGCTTCCACCAGCTGCACTTGGTCGGCACCGCGCGACGCCGCCTCCAGCCCCAGGGCGCCGGTCCCTGCGAACAGGTCCAGCACGCGCGCCCCCGGCAGGACCGGCTGCAGCCAGTTGAAGAGGGTTTCCCGGACGCGGTCCGAGGTGGGCCGCAGGCCCGGCGCGTCGGGCACCGGCAGGCGCGTCCCGCGCCAGCGGCCGGCGATGATGCGGACGCTGCCAGGGCGCGCCGCAGCGGCGTTTCCACGGCGGGCGTTCATCGGGGCGACGGGAGGGCGGGTGCTACCATGCCCGCCATTCTCCGCTATTCCCCCGGCCACATGGTCAGCTGGTTCCGCCGCAAGAAACCCGACGCGCCCACCGTCCCGCCGGACGCAGCCCAGCCCCCTGCCCCTGACCTCATGCAGTCCGATGCCGCCACGCCGACGGCTGCGGACCTGCCCGTGTCGGATGCCATCCAAGCGGAAGCCGCGCCGGTCGAAACGACTCCGGCGAAACCGGCGAGCTGGCGCGAGCGCCTGCGCGGCAGCGCGTTCGCCCGCACCTTCAGCGGCCTGTTCTCGCGCAACCCCAAGCTCGACGACGCGCTGCTGGACGGCATCGAGACCGCCCTGCTCACCGCCGACGTCGGCGTGACCGCCAGCACCGCGCTGGTGGAATCGCTGCGCAAGCGCATGAAGGCGCGCGAATTCGCCGACGCCAACGCGCTGCTGCAGGCGCTGCGCGCCGACCTGGTCGCGCTGCTGGTGCCGGTGGCGAAGCCGCTGCAGATCGACGCGACGAAGAAGCCCTTCGTGCTGCTGACCATCGGCGTCAACGGCGTCGGCAAGACCACCACCATCGGCAAGCTGGCGCGCCGCTACAAGGACGAGGGCCGCAGCCTGATGCTGGCGGCCGGCGACACCTTCCGCGCCGCCGCGGTCGCGCAGCTGCAGGCCTGGGGCGAGCGCAACGGCGTCGCCGTGGTGGCGCAGGGCCAGAACGCGGACGCCGCCTCCGTGGCCTTCGACGCGCTGCAGGCGGCGACGTCGCGCGGCGTGGACGTGCTGATCGCCGACACCGCCGGCCGCCTGCACACGCAGGGCGGGCTGATGGACGAACTGGCCAAGGTGGCGCGCGTGCTGCGCAAGCTGGACGCCGAGGCGCCGCACGAAGTGCTGATGGTGATCGACGGCACCACCGGCCAGAACGCCATCAACCAGGTCCGCAAGTTCAACGAGAAGATCCCGGTGACGGGCCTGGTGGTCACCAAGCTGGACGGCACCGCCAAGGGCGGCGTGGTGTTCGCGCTGGCCCGCGAGTTCGGCATCCCGATCCGCTACGCCGGGATCGGCGAGCGCCCGGAGGACCTGCGCGTGTTCGATGCCGAGGCCTTCGTCGATGCGCTGCTGCCCGCCGAGCTGGGCCAGGCCTGACGCGGCGGCGGGGCCGTCCGTGGACCATCCGACGCCGTGACGAACACCTCGGCCCCCACCTCGCCGGCTCCCCGCCCGCAGCGCTGGCTGCGACGGGCCACCCTGCTCCTCGCAACGGTCCTCGGCCTGGTGCTGCTGGCCGGCTGGCTGCTGCAGCCGCAGCGCGCGGGCCGGGTGTTGTTGGCGCTGGCCGGGGACGCGCTGGCACTGGACCTGCGCGCCGGCAGCATCGACTACCGCCTGCGCGGCACCCCGCAACTCGTGCTGGGTGACGTGACGGCGCAACGCCCGGGCGAGGCCGTGCCGCTGCTCCGCGCGAGGCGCGTGTTCGTGGCCTTGCCTTGGCGCACGCTGCGCACCCGCGGCGCCGACCTGACCGTCCGGCGCATCGAACTCGACCGCCCGGTGCTGGACCTGCCGGCGCTGCAGCGCTGGCTGGCCACCCGGCCACCCAGCACGACGCCCCGCCTGCCCACCCTGACCGACGGCCTGCGTGTCACCGACGGACGGATCGACAACGACGACTGGCGGATCGAAGGCGTCGACATCGACGTGCCCGCGCTGCATCCGGACAAGCTGCTGCGGCTGGCCGTGCGGGGGCGCTACGTCGCGGGTGGAACGACGCTGCCGGCGGATCTCACGCTCGTGCTGGACACGCCCCAGCGCCTGCTGGGCCGGCAACCCGCGGGCCTGCGCGCCTCCGGCACGCTGGTGCCGGCGGGCGGCGACTGGCGGATGCCCGTGCGCGTCGTCCTGACCGGCCCCCTCCGCCTCGGCCGCGACGCGGTGCTGCTGCAACCGGCCACGCTGGGCCTTGCCGGGCGCTACCGGTCCGGGTCCGCCACCACCGCGTTCCGGCTGGGCCTGCACGGCCCGCTGGCGTTCAACAACGCCACATGGCGGATGGTCCCCGCGACCGTGGTCCTGGCCGGCGACGCCAGCGTTCCCGAGGCGCGTGCCCGCGGCAGCGTGTCGATCGGAACGACGCTGCGGCTGCGCCTGGACGGCGCCCTCGCGGACTGGCCCGCCGGCTGGCCCGCGTTGCCGTCGCCGCTGTCGGACTCCACCGCGCCCCTGCCCTTCACGCTGGACTACCGCGGCGCGATCGCGCTGACCGATACCGTGTCGCTGGCGCTGCGTCGTGACACCACCGCATTGGACGCACGCTTCCGCTTGCCTGAGGTCCTGGCCTGGCTGGACGCCGGCGCCACCGGCTCGCCGCTGCCGCCGCTGGCCGGCACGCTGTCCACGCCGCGTGTGACGCTGGACGGCGCGACGCTGGAAGGCGTCGATCTCGAACTCGACGACGCGCCATGACGGAGGCATCCGACATCGCCCCGCGCCTGCTGGCGTGGTTCGACCGGCACGGCCGCCACGACCTGCCCTGGCAGCACCCGCGCACGCCCTACCGGGTGTGGCTGAGCGAAATCATGCTGCAGCAGACGCAGGTGTCCGTGGTCATCGGCTACTTCGACCGCTTCGTCGGCGCACTGCCGGACCTGCACGCCCTGGCTGGCGCGCCGCAGGACGAGGTGCTCGCGCTGTGGTCGGGCCTCGGCTACTACGCCCGCGCCCGCAACCTGCATGCCGCGGCCAAGCGCTGCGTGGCGCTGCACGACGGCGCGTTGCCGCGGGACCTCGAGGCACTGGTCGCATTGCCCGGCATCGGCCGCAGCACGGCCGGCGCCATCCTCTCGCAAGCCTGGGGGGATCCCGCGCCGATCCTCGACGGCAACGTGAAGCGCGTGCTGTGCCGCCTGTTCGGCATCGACGGCTGGCCCGGCCAACCGGCCGTGGAGAAGCAGCTGTGGACGATCGCCGAGCGCCTGCTGCCACCCGCGCGGCTGGCCGACTGGACGCAGGCGCAGATGGATTTCGGCGCCACCCTGTGCACGCGCGCCAATCCCGCCTGCGCGATTTGCCCGTTGCAGGATGTGTGCGTCGCGCGGCGCGAGGGCCGCATCGCCGAACTGCCGGCCGCCAAGCCCGGCAAGCCGCTGCCGCAGCGGGAAACCGGGATGCTGATCCTGGAGGACGCCGAGGGCCGCGTGCTGCTGCAGCGGCGACCGCCCACCGGCGTGTGGGCCACGCTGTGGTCATTGCCGCAGCACGAAGACCTCGCCGAGGCCCAGGCCTGGTTCGAGCAACACATCGACGGCGACTTCACCGCCGCACGCCCCCTGCCCGCGCTGGAGCATGGCTTCTCCCACTACCGGCTGCGCATCCATCCGCGCCGGATCACCGTCAACGGCCTGCGCGCGGCAGTGCGCGATAATGCCGACCTGCGCTGGGCGAACCGCCCGGACCTCGACGCGATCGGCCTGCCTGCGCCGGTGCGGAAACTGCTTCAGGAGCGAACGGAATGACCCGCATGGTGCACTGCGTGGTGGACGGCATCGACACCGACGGCCTGGACTTCCCGCCGTGGCCCGGCGCCGCCGGCAAGCGGGTGTTCGACGAGGTCGGCAAGCCGGCGTGGCAGCGCTGGCTGGCGCACCAGACCATGCTGATCAACGAGAACCGGCTCTCGCCCCTCAACCCGGAGCACCGCGCCTTCCTCGAACAGCAGATGCTGAAGTTCCTGTTCGACGGCGACGCGGCGCGTCCACCCGGTTACGTGCCGGAAGGCTGAGCGGCGCCACCTTCGCGACGCGCGCGCTCGGCGGCCCGCAGCGCCTTCACGTCCAGCGGGCGGATCTCGCGGATCGTGCAGGTGACCTGCGACCCCGGCACCACCACCTTGTCGAAGCGCGACAGCACCATGCCGTTCAACGGCGCGATGCCGATAAAGGGCGAACCGCGGCCCCAGTCGAGGCAGGGGCCGGACAGGGTCAGCAGCCAGCTTTCGTTCGGACGCATCTCCAGCACCACGTGCTGGTCGTCGATGCGATCCCAGCTCTGCGGCTGCAGATAGCGCACCTGGTTCACCGGCGCGCCGGCATGGGCTTCGTAAAGCGCGAGGCGGTCGGCGTCGCTGGGACGGGTGCTGGCGCAGCCGGCCACCAGGCCCAGCATCGCCAGCAGGGGAAGCAGCAGTGTCTTCATGGCAGATCTCCGTTGCGGGCATCATGCGGAACCGATGATCCGCCCGTCCACCCGAACGCCGGCTTAGCCGCGCCACTCCCGGACAACCCCGGATCCACACGAATCGCTTGCCGAGTTCCCTCGCACCCCGTATCATGCGCGGCTCGCGACACCCGTGGCCGGGTAGCTCAGTTGGTAGAGCAGGGGATTGAAAATCCCCGTGTCGGGGGTTCGATTCCCTCCCCGGCCACCATTTGCAACGCCCAGTCCTCATCCGGCTGGGCGTTTTGCTTTTGGACATCCGCCGGCACGCACCACGCGCCGGAGCGAGGGCCGCCATGACCGCCAGCAACCACCGCCTGCACGGCTGGGACAGCGCCCAGATCGCCCGCCACCGTCCGCGGCTGGACGCGGCCGACGTGGCGGCACTGCTGGCGCGGTTCGGCCCGCTGCGCGGCGAGGTGCGGTTGCTCTGGCACAGCCCGCGTCCGTTCTCGGCGGTGGCACGGGTGGCCACGCCGGCGGGCGAGGTGTTCGTGAAGCGCCAGCACGCCGGCGTCCGCAGCGCCGCGGCGCTGCGCGAGGAGCACGCCCTGCTCGCCCACCTGCGCCACCACGGCCTGCCGGTCCCGCAGGTCCTGGCCGATGACGCCGGCGAGACCGCGATCGCCACGGGCGACTGGGTGTACGAGGTGCATGCACCGGCGCCCGGCCTGGACCTGTACCGCGACACGCCGTCGTGGACGCCACTGGTTCGCCTGGGGCATGCGCGCTCGGCCGGGCGCATGCTCGCGCAGCTGCACGCGGCGACGGCGGACTTCGCCGTGGTCTCGCGCAGCGCCACCCAGCTGGTGGCGCGCGACGATGCCCTGCGCGCACCCGACCTGATTGCCGCGATCGAAACACAGCAGGCGTGGCGCCCCGGCCTCGCGGCCTACCTCGCCGGCCGCGACTGGCATCGGGAGTTGGCGCCGATTGCCGCCCGCCACCGCACGCTGCAACCGCGGCTGGCCGCGCTGCCGCGCCAGTGGACGCACGGCGACTGGCACGCCTCCAACCTGTGCTGGACCGACGATAGCGACGAAGCGGCCGTGGCCGCGGTGCTCGACGTCGGGCTGTGTGCCCCGACCTTCGCGCTGTACGACCTGGCCACCGCCATCGAACGCAACGCCGTCGCCTGGCTGGCGCTGGACCGCGGCATGCAGGCCGTGTTTCCCGACACCGCGCGCGCGCTGGTGGCGGGCTATGCCGAGGTGCTGCCGCTGTCCGCGGCGGAGCGCGACCTGCTGGCCGATTTGCTGCCGCTAGTGCACATCGACTTCGCGCTGTCCGAGATCGATCACTACCAGGGGGCGTTCGGCGCCCGCGCCCAGGCCGACCACGCGTGGGAGGGCTTCCTGCTGGGCCACGCGGCCTGGTTCGGGAGCGCGCCGGGACAGGCGCTGCTGGCGGCGCTCCGCCAGTCCGATTGAACCGGGCTGGCCCGCGGCCGGCCCTTCGTGGTTCAATGGAAAAAGAAGCGGGGGTGCCCGGCAATGGCCGGGCTGAGAGAGTCCCTTGGAACCTGATCCGGTTTGCACCGGCGTAGGGAGCTTGATTGGAACGGCCGTGCCCCACCGTGGGCGGCCGTTCGCCGTCGCTTCGTCCTTCCTCCCGAGACGACGACGATGACTTTCTCCCGCACTCCCCTGCTGCTTGCCCTGCTGCCGCTGCTGGCCACCGCCGCGCACGCCGACGAGACCGACGGCCAGACGAAGATCACCCGCCTGGCGCCGGTGCGCGTGGTCGGGGAGGCCGACGGCGCGCCGCGCGACGCGGGCATCGACGGCTGGGGCACTGCCGGCCCGCGCGAGACGCCCGCCGCGATCCACGTGGTCGGCCGCCAGCAGCTGGATGACCGCCAGGTGCGCACGCTCAGCGAACTGGCGCGCGAGGACGCCTCGCTTGGCGACAACTACGCGCCGGTGGGCTACTACCAGAACATCGCGATCCGCGGCTTCGCGCTGGACGCCGGCACCGGCTACCGCGGCAACAACCTCGCCATGACCGGCGAGCAGACGATCGCGCTGGAGGACAAGCAGCAGGTCGAAGTGCTGAAGGGCCTGGCTGGCCTCACCGCGGGCGTGATGGAGCCCGGCGGCGTGGTGAACTTCGTCAGCAAGCGCCCCGCCGAGGTGCGCGACCTGGTGCTGGGCACCGATTCGCGTGGCTCGCGCTACGTGGCCGTGGACATCGGTGGCTGGCTGAGCCCGACGTTCGGCCTGCGCGCGAACGTGGCCTGGGAAGACATGCAGTCGCACGTCCGCCACGCCGACGGCCGGCGCAACTTCTACGCGTTGGCGGCCGACTGGAAGATCGCGCCGGGGACCACCCTCGAACTCGACAGCAACTACCAGACCAGCGCGCAGCGCTCGGTCTCGGGCTACCAGTTGCTCGGTGGCGTGGCGCTACCGCGGGACCCGGATCCCACCCTGATGCTGGGCTACCAGCCCTGGCAGCAGCCGGTCGCGATCCGCAGCACCAACACCAGCGCACGCCTGCACCATGCGCTGGGCGAGGACTGGACGCTGCGCGTGGCCGCCGGCCGCAGCCGCAGCGTGATCGACGACAACGTGGCGTTCGCCTACGGCTGCTGGTACGTGGACGCCTGCTGGAGCGGCAACCCGCCTTGGTACTTCGCCCCCGACGGCAGCTACGACATCTACGACTACCGCAGCCCGGACGACACCCGCGTGGGCGACAACGCCCGCGCCAGCCTCGAGGGTCGCTTCCGGACCGGCGCCGTGGCGCACACCCTCACCGTGGGTGCCAGCGCCTTCCATCGCACCATCGACCGCCACGACAGCGTCAACGAGTACGTCGGGACGTGGAACATCGCCGACGGCGAGCCGCCGGTGTTCGCGCCCTCGCCCGAACAGCCGGGCCCGAAGGTGCGCCGCCTCGACAGCTGGCAGCGCAGCGGGTTCGCGATGGACCGCCTCGCGCTGGGCGATCGCTGGCAGCTGGTGCTGGGGGCGCAGTTCGTGCGCCTGCACGAGCGCGCGCGCAACGACGCCGGGGTGATCGAGCGCGAGACCCGCCTGTCCAGGACGCTGCCGCAGGCCGCGCTGCTCTGGCAGCCGCGGGACGCCGTCAGCGTGTACGCGAGTTTCAGCAAGGGACTGTCGCTGGGCAAGGAAGCTCCCTACTGGACCAGCAACGACGGCAGCCAGCTGGCGCCGCGCATCACCCGCCAGCTGGAAACCGGCGTCAAGTGGCGCTGGAACGACCGGCTCGACCTGGATGCCAGCCTGTTCCGCATCCGCCAGCCGTACCAGTACGCGCAGCCCGATGCGTCCGCCGCCGGCTTCACCTTCGTCGAACGGGGCGAGGAAGTGCACGCCGGCCTGGAGCTCTCGGCCAACGGCCGCCTGACCGACGCGCTGGGCATCAATGCCAGCGTCGCAGCGATCCGCGCGCGGGCGGACGGCACCGGCACCGCGGCGTTCGACGGCCAGCAGGTGGTCAACGTGCCGCGGCTGCGCGCCAGCCTGCACGTCGACTACGCACTGCCGGCGATGCCGCAGCTGGCGCTGCTGGCGGGCTGGCGCCATGCCGCCGCCAACCCGGCCACGCCGGACGGCGCGGTGGAGGTGCCGGCCTACGACGTGTTCGACGCCGGCCTGCGCTACAGCGGGCAGCTGCGCGAGCGCGCGTTCGTGGTGCAGCTGGGGATCGACAACCTGTTCAACCGCCGCTACTGGCGCGACACCGGCAGTTCGCTGGGCGACAACTACCTGTTCCCCGGCACGCCGCGGCTGGCGCGCCTGACGGTCCGCGTGGGCCTGTGATCACCCTCCACGAAACCGCCGCCGCGGTCCTCAGCGCCAGTGCCGTGTGGCTGACCACGCGGCGCAGCCCGTGGTGCTTCCCGGTCGGGCTGCTGTCGGTGTCGGTCTACATCTGGGTCTATGCCGGCGCGCGGCTGTACTCCGAAGTGCTCCTGCAGTGCTTCTGGGTGGTGATGCTGGTCGCGGGCTGGTGGCGCTGGCTGCGCCACCTGGATGCCACCGGCCACGTGCGGGTGGCACCGCTGCAGCGCCGGGCCGCCGGCCTGCACCTGCTCGCCGGCGTCGCCGGCGGGCTGGCGCTGGGATTCGCGATGCACCGCTACACCAACGCCGCGCTGCCGTGGCTGGACGCGATGCTGACGGCCCTCAGCCTGGTGGGGCAGTTCTGGCAGAACCGCCGGCACGTGGCGGCCTGGTGGATGTGGATCGCGGTGGACGTGGTCTACGTCGGCATGTTCGCCAGCAAGCACCTGTTCGTCACCTCCGTCCTTTACGTCGGCTTCGTGGCGCTGGCCGCGAAGGGACTGCGGGACTGGACCCGCGCGGCGGCAACCGCCGCGGCCGCGCCTGCCGCGGACTGAGGCCTAACCGCCCGCTGCGGCGGCCTCCCAGGGCGTGGCGGCCGCCAGCCATGCCCGCAGGTCAACCACGGTGCAGGACGCCAACGCTGCCTGTGCCTCCGCGCGTCCGGGCACCGGGGATGGGCATTGCCGGAGTTCGCCCCCGCCCATCGGACTGAACACCAGCCAGAGCTGGCCGTACGACCCCTCCAGCAGCGCTGCCTGCCAGGCCTGGCCACGGGTGTCCTAGAATGTGCGCATGCCGGGTCGGTTTCCGCGGGAATGCGCCGAGTCTAGCGGCATCGCAGGATGCGGCGGGCAAGAAAAAACCCCGCCGGAGCGGGGTTTTTTGATTGGTGCCCAAAGGGGGACTCGAACCCCCACGACTTGCGTCGCTACCACCTCAAGGTAGTGCGTCTACCAATTCCGCCATCTGGGCAATGCGTTGTGTTGCGAGATTCTAGGCCCTGCCGGCGCCTGCGTCACTGCCCCTGCGCGGGAGCGGGTGCCGGCTGCTGGGCCGGCTGCGCGGACTGCGCCGGCGCGGTGGGGATCTGCGCGGCCGGCACCTGCGGGGCGGGCTTGGCGGGCGCCGGCTGCTGCGCCATCACGCCGAGATCGGCCTTGGCCGGGCCCTGGCGGTTGGCCTGCTTGCTGGCGTACATGGCCATGCCCATGCTGACGGTGAAGAACACCACGGCGAGCCACTTGGTGGTCTTGGTCAGGAAGTTCGAGGCGCCGCGCGCACCGAACACCGTCGACGACGCACCGCCGCCGAAGCCGGAGCCGGCCTGGGCGCCGGAACCCTGCTGCAGCAGGACGAACACGACGATGGCCACGGCCACCAGCACGTACACGATATTGACGAGTTGCAGCAGCATCTTGCGCGTTCTCTAGGTGGTTCAGGCCGCCGCGCGGGCGATGGCCAGGAAGTCCGCGGCCGCCAGGGAGGCGCCGCCGATCAGCCCGCCGTCCACGTCGGCCTGCGAGAACAGGCTGGCGGCGTTGTCGGGCTTCACGCTGCCGCCGTACAGCAGGGGCAACGAATCGGCAATATTAGCATCCAGCGCGGCCACTTGGCTACGGATGAAGGCATGCACCGCCTGCGCCTGCTCCGGGCTGGCGGTCCGGCCGGTGCCGATCGCCCAGACCGGCTCGTAGGCCACCACGGCGGCGGCGAACGCGGCCACGCCGGCGCGCTCCAGGACCGGACGCAGCTGGTCGGCGATCACCGCCTCGGTGCGGCCCGCCTCGCGCTCCTCCAGGCGCTCGCCCACGCACAGCACGGGCACCAGCCCGGCCGCCTGCGCCGCGACGAACTTCTCCGCCACCAGCGCGCTGCTCTCGGCGTGGTACTGGCGGCGCTCGGAGTGGCCCACCAGCACGTAGCCCGCCCCGACATCGGCCAGCATCGCCGCCGACACCTCGCCGGTGTAGGCGCCCTTGTCGTGGGCGCTGACATCCTGCGCACCCAGCCCGATCCCGGCTTCCGCGCACGCGCCCGCCAGGCCGTCCAGGTAGGGCGACGGCGGCAGCACCACCAGTTCCACCCCGGCCGGCTTGCCGGCGGCGATCTCCGCCACCAGCGCGGCGGCGAAGGCCCGGCTGCCGTGCAGCTTCCAGTTCCCGGCGACGATCTTGCGACGCATGCGGCACCCTGTGCGCGAAAAACGCCAGTTTACCAACTGCGCCCGGGGCCGCCGTATGATCCGTCGATGAAGCCGATGCCCCCTGCCCCGCGCGTCCTGCCCTACCGCAAGCCCACCGAGGGCCGCGACTACTGGCTGTTCGACGACGTGCTGCCCAATGCCGCGGACGTGCGCCAGCGCTGCCTCGACATGCCCGACTGGGCGCTGGGGTTCCCGCACACCGGCGAGAGCTGGCCCGGCCGGCGCGCCATCCCCGCGCTGGAGCCGGACGAACTGGCACAGGTCGAAGCCCGCGTGCGCGAGGCCACCGGCGCCAAGCGCCTGTGGGTGCAGGGCACGCCCGACGGCAAGACGTTGAACCACAACTGCGTGCAGGTGGTCGGCGCGCAGGAAGCCGGCGCGCGGCCGCACACCGATTCGCGTTCGCTGTGCCGCTATGCCGCCGTGCTGTACCTGACGCCCGATGCCCCGGAGGATTGCGGCACCAGCTTCTACCGCCAGCGCCTGCCCAGCGGGCAGCTGGGCGGCAACACGGTCGCCAAGCCGCACGACAACCTGGTGGAGGCGCTGGGCACCCGCTTCGTGCCGCCGGGGTCGTTCGTGGAAGACGTGCGCGTGCCCAACCGCTTCAACCGGCTGCTGGTGTACAGCGCCGCCATGATCCACAGCGCCACCGCCTACTGCGGCAGCGTGCTGGCGGACGAGCGGATGGCGGCCGTGTTCTTCTGGATGGCGTAAGCCAACCACCCCACCCGAGGCCGGATGCAGGAAGGCCGCCCTGCGGCGGCCTTCTCCGGACTTACTTCAGCTTGATCTCGCGCAGGCGCTCTTCCAGGTAGCCCTGGGCGGTGATCGGCTCCGGATAGCGGCTGGGGTTGTCCGGGGTGATGCAGGACGGCAGCACGTCGATCAGGAAGTCCGGGTTCGGATGCAGGAAGAACGGCGTGGAGTAGCGCGGCTGGCGCGCCTTCTCGCCCGGCGGGTTCACCACGCGGTGGGTGGTGGACGGATACACGTGGTTGGTCAGGCGCTGCAGCATGTCGCCGATGTTGACCACGATGGTGTCGGCATCGGCGGTGAACGGCACCCACTCGCCCTTGCGCGACAGCACTTCCAGGCCTTCGGCGCTGGCGCCCACCAGCAGGGTGATCAGGTTGATGTCCTCGTGCGCGCCGGCGCGCACGTTGGGGATGTCGTCGGTGGTGATCGGCGGGTAGTGGATCGGGCGCAGGATCGAGTTGCCGTTGTCGGTCTTGTCGGCGAAGTAGTCCCCCGGCAGGCCGATGTGCAGCGCCAGCGCCGACAGCACCTGCGAACCCAGCGCGTCCAGCGACTGGTAGAGCCCGTAGCCGACCTCGCGGAACGCCGGCACTTCGGCCGGCCACAGGTTCTCCGGCATGTCGGCGGCGTACTTGGAGTCGCGCGGGATCTCGCGGCCGATGTGCCAGAACTCCTTCAGGTCGGAGTACTTCGCGCCCTTGGCGGTCTCCACCCCGAACGGGGTGTAGCCGCGCGCGCCGCCGCCGCCCGCCACATGGTACTGGCGCTTGGTCTCCTCCGGCAGCGCGAAGAACGCCTGGAAGGTCTCGTAGGCCCGGTCGATCTGCGCCTGCGGGATGCCGTGGTTGCGGATGCCGGCGAAGCCCCATTCGCGGTAGGCCGCGCCCAGCTCGTCCACGAAGGCCTGGCGGTCTTCCGGGCTGGCGGGATGGGTGAAGCGGCGGATGTCGAGGGTGGGGATGCGGGGCGAAGCGGTCGTGGTGGACATGGCGTTGGCGTCTTGGAAGTCGGCGGCAGTGTGCACCTGCCGCGCAAGGAAGATGTTGATCCGGATCAGGCGGCCGCGGCGCGCACGGCGTCGGCCAGGGTGGCCAAGGTAGCGTCGACCAGCGCGGCGTCATCGGCCTCCACCGTCACCCGTACCACCGGCTCCGTACCCGACGGGCGCAGGAAGGCGCGGCCGCGGCCTTCGACGGCGCGCTGCGCCTCGGCCAGCGCGGCCTGCACGCTGGCGGCCTCGGCCGGCTTGCGGCCGGTGGCGAAACGCACGTTGACAGTCTTCTGCGGCACCTTGCGCAGCCCCTGCAGGGCCTGTGCGAGACCCATGCCGCGGCGTTGCAGCACTTCCAGCACCTGCAAGGCGCTGACGATGCCGTCACCAGTGCTGGCGCGGTCCAGGCAGAGGATGTGCCCGCTCGCCTCGCCGCCCAGCACGCCGTCGTTCGCCAGCAACTGCTGGTGCACGTAGCGGTCGCCGACCTTGGCGCGGACGAAGGCGATGCCACGCGCCGCCAAGGCCTGTTCGAAGCCGTAGTTGGTCATCAGCGTGCCGACCACCGGGCCGCGCAGGCGGCCGCTGTCCTGCCAGTCGCAGGCCAGCACGTACAGCAGGTCGTCGCCGTCGCAGACGCGGCCATCGGCATCGACGAACAGCACGCGGTCGCCGTCGCCGTCGAAGGCGATGCCCAGCGCGGCGCCGGTGGCGCGCACGCGCGCGGCCAGCGCCTCGGGATGGGTGGAGCCCACGCCCTCGTTGATGTTGACGCCGTTCGGTTCCACGCCGATGGCGTCCACGCGGGCATCCAGCTCGCGCAGCACGAGCGGCGCCAGCTGGTAGGTGGCGCCGTTGGCGCAGTCCACCACGATGCGCATGCCGCCCAGGTGGAAACCCTTCGGCACGGAATTCTTGCAGGCCTCGACGTAGCGGCCGATGGTGTCGCGGGTGCGCACCGCGCGGCCCAGCTTCTCCGACGGCACGGTGGAGAACGGCGCGTCCAGCGCGGCCTCGATGGCCAGCTCGGTGGCGTCGTCCAGCTTCTCGCCCTGCGCGGAGAAGAACTTGATGCCGTTGTCGTGGTGCGGGTTGTGCGAGGCGGAGATCACGATGCCGCCGTCGGCGCGCATCGAATGGGTCAGGTGCGCCACCGCCGGGGTCGGCATCGGCCCCATCAGCTGCACGTCCACGCCGGCCGCCACCAGGCCCGCTTCCAGCGCGGCCTCGAACATGTAGTTGGACAGGCGGGTGTCCTTGCCGATCACCACCATCGGCTTGCGCCACTCCTGGCGGTCGCGTGCGGCGGCCACCAGGGCATGCCCGTAGGCGTTGCCGAGGCGCAGCACGAAATCGGCCGAGATCGGGCCTTCGCCGACCCGGCCACGGATGCCGTCGGTGCCGAAATATTTGCGTGCGCTCACGCGGCGGCCGCCTCGCCCGCCGGTGCCGGGCGACGCATGAGCATCGCCAGCAGGTGGGCCAGCCGCTCGCGCATCTCGCGGCGGTCCACGATCTGGTCCACGGTGCCGTGCTGGAGCAGGAACTCGCTGCGCTGGAAGCCCTCCGGCAGCTTCTCGCGCACGGTCTGCTCGATCACGCGCTGGCCTGCGAAGCCGATCAACGCGCCGGGCTCGGCCAGGTTGAGGTCGCCCAGCATGGCGAAGCTGGCGGACACGCCGCCGGTGGTCGGGTGCGTGAGCACCGAGATGTACGGCAGGCCGGCTGCGCGCAGGCGGCCCAGCGCGGCCGAGGTCTTGGCCATCTGCATCAGCGAGAACAGGCTCTCCTGCATGCGCGCGCCGCCGCTGGCGGTGAAGCACACGAACGGGCAACGCAGTTCCAGCGCGCGCTCGGCGGCCAGGGCGAAGCGCTCGCCCACCACCGAACCCATCGAGCCGCCCATGAAGGCGAAGTCGAACGACGCGGCCACCAGCGGCTGCCCCAGCAACGCGCCTTCCAGCGCCACCAGCGCGTCGCGCTCGCCGGTCGACTTCTGCGCGGCCTTGATGCGCTCGGAATACTTCTTCTGGTCCTTGAACTTCAGGACGTCGGTCGGCCCCAGCTTCTGGCCGATCTCGCGGCCTTCGCCGCCGTCCAGCAGCGCCGCCAGCCGCACGCGGGCGCGGATCGGCATGTGGAAGGCGCACTTCGGGCAGACCTCGAGGTTTTCCTCGAGCTCCGGCCGGTACAGCACCGAGCCGCAGCGCTCGCACTTCTCCCACAGGCCCTCGGGCACGCTGCGCTTGCGCTCGCTGCCCGCATCGGTGCGGATGCCGTCGCCCGGCATCAGTTTCTTAAGCCAGCTCATTCGTCTCGATCACCGCAAGTTGCGTCGCGCGCACGATTGCCCGCTCCCACCCCGGCCGGGCCGGGGTGGCGCCAGTCTACTACTCAGGCCGGGACGACCCCGCCATCCAGCGCCTCGCGCAGGGGGCGCAGGAACCCACCGGCACGCGCCGCGGCCGCATCGGCATCCTCGCTGCCATCCAGGGCCGAGACCAGGGCGCTGCCGACCACCACGCCGTCGGCATGGGCGGCCATGGCTGCCGCGCTGGCGGCATCGCGGATGCCAAAACCCGCGAACACCGGGATCTTCGCCATCCCACGCACCTCGGCCAGGTGCCGGGCCGCGTCGCCCACGTCGAGCTGGGACGCGCCGGTCACGCCGGCATAGGTCACGTAATACAGATAGCCGTCGGCCTGCTCGCACAGGCGCTGCAGACGGGCCTGCGGCGTGGTCGGCGAGGCCAGCGAGATCAGCGCCAGCCCGTGCTGGGCGAACGCCAGCCGGTACACCTCCGCCTCCTCGGGCGGCAGGTCCACCAGCAGCATCCCGTCCACGCCGGCGCCGGCGGCCTCGGCGGCGAACGCCGCTGCGCCGCGGATCTCGACCGGGTTCAGGTAGCCCATCAACACGACGGGCGTCGCGGCGTCATCCGCCCGGAACGCGCGCACGCAGTCCAGCACGTAGCCCATGCCCGCGCCGCGGGCCAGCGCGCGCTCGGAGCTGCGCTGGATCACCGGGCCGTCGGCCATCGGGTCGGAGAACGGCACGCCCAGTTCGATCACGTCCGCGCCGGCCTGGGCCAGCGCGTGCATGACCGGCACCGTGGCCGCCAGCGACGGATCGCCGGCGGTCACGAACGGGACCAGCCCCTTGCGCCCGGCCGAACGCAGCGCGTCCAGCCGCTGTTGCAAACGCGTCATTCGTTGGCCGCAGCCGGCGCGTCCTTGAGGCGGCCGATCTTCACGCCGGCGGCCTTGTACTCCTCGGCCAGCTCGGAGTCGCCCACGTCGATGCCGCGCTCCTCGCCCATGCCGTCCAGATGCTCGTTGAGCATGCGGCGGTACATGGTGCTCATGTAGTCCAGGAACGCGGTGCGCTCCTCGGCGGCGGCGATCGGCTTGACGTTGGCCAGGAACACGTGGGCATTGAAGCGGGCGCTGGCGAACAGGGCCGCAAGGCTGATGTTCTTCTCGCCGTACTGCTGCGACTGCTTGTTGGTCAGCTCGAGGTACTCGTTCACGCAATCGAAGAACTGCGGCGGGAACGGGGTGCCGCCGGCGACGTTCTGCTGTTCGGCCGCGGGCTGGGCCTGGGTTTCATCGGCCATGGCCGGACTCCTGCAAGGTTGGGGTGAAGTGGAACCCGGCATTCTCGCCGAAACCGGGGCGCAGGCCAAATGGCCCCCTCCGCCGCGGCCCGGCGGGCTGCCGCGTCACAGGGACAGGCCCTCGCGGGCGGCGATGGTGTGCACGTCCTTGTCGCCGCGGCCGGACAGGTTGCACAGCACCAGCGCGTCCTTCGGCAGCTCGCGGGCCAGCTTGATCGCCTGCGCCACCGCGTGGCTGGACTCCAGCGCCGGCAGGATGCCCTCGGTGCGGGTGAGGCGGTGGAAGGCCGCCATCGCCTCGTCGTCGGTCACGCCCAGGTATTCGGCGCGGCCGCTGTCCTTCAGGAAGGCGTGTTCGGGGCCGACTCCCGGGTAGTCCAGGCCGGCGGAGATCGAATGGGTCTCGATGATCTGGCCGTCGTCGTCGCAGATCACGTAGGTGCGGTTGCCGTGCAGCACGCCCACGCGGCCCGCCGCCAGCGACGCCGCGTGGCGGCCGGTCTCGATGCCGTCGCCCGCCGCCTCGGCGCCGACGATGCGCACCGCCGGGTCGTTCAGGAAGGCGTGGAACATGCCGATCGCATTGCTGCCGCCGCCCACGCAGGCGGTGACCGCATCCGGCAGGCGGCCGTACTCGGCCAGCATCTGCGCGCGCGCCTCGCGGCCGACGACGGCGTTGAAGTCGCGCACCATCCGCGGGTACGGGTCCGGGCCGGCCACGGTGCCGATGATGTAGAACGTGTCGCGCACGTTGGTCACCCAGTCGCGCATCGCCTCGTTCAGCGCATCCTTCAGCGTCGCCGAGCCGGAGGTGACCGGCACCACCGTCGCGCCCAGCAGCTTCATCCGGTACACGTTGATCTTCTGGCGCTCGATGTCGGTGGCGCCCATGTAGACCACGCACTCCAGGCCCAGCCGCGTGGCCACGGTGGCGCTGGCGACGCCGTGCTGGCCGGCGCCGGTCTCCGCGATGATGCGGGTCTTGCCCATCCGTGAGGCCAGCAGCGCCTGGCCGATGGTGTTGTTGATCTTGTGCGCGCCGGTGTGGTTCAGGTCCTCGCGCTTGAGCAGGATCTGCGCGCCGCCCACCTCGCGGCTCAGGCGCTCGGCGTGGTAGATCGGGCTAGGCCGGCCGACGTAGTGCTTGAGGTCCTTCTCGAACGCGGCGATGAAAGCCGGATCGACGCGCGCGGCGTCGTAGGCCGCGGCGAGTTCCTGCAGCGGGCCGATCAGGGTCTCGGCGACGAAACGGCCGCCGTGCCGGCCGAAGTGGCCGTTGGCGTCGGGAAAGGCATGGAAATCGGGGGCCGCGACGGCGGCCTGGGGGCTGGGAACGTTCACGCGGAAGTCTCCGGAGTCGGAACGCGCGGGCCGCGGGGCCACGGCGCAGGTCGAAACGAGGGGGAGTGGCGCCCGGGGGCGCGCAGGCACGACGCGTCGCGCGGCGTTATCGGACCGCCGCCGCAGGCACGCGGCGCCAGCGCCGCAGGGAGCGGCCGAAGGGGGCGCGGGGGCGATTCGACGTCTTCATGGCGTGTGCATAGCCTACCCGATCCGGGCACCGGGGTGCCCGTCGAGGTCGGCCTCGCGCACGGCTTCCACGAACCGCCGCATGCGCGCGCCGTCCTTGATCCCGGGCGCCAGTTCGATGCCGCCGGCCACGTCCACGCCCCACGGGCGCACGGCGCGAACCGCGTCGGCCACGTTGTCGGGGTCCAGCCCGCCGGCCAGCAGCCACGGCCGGTCCAGGTCGACCGGGACCGCTGCGGCATCGAGCCGCTGTCCGCTGCCGCCCGGTTGCCCCGGCGCGTGGCCGTCCAGCACGAAACCGGCGGCGTGCGGCCAGCGCGCGCGCAGGGTCGCGCCGTCCAGGGCCGCCCCGCCCAGCCCCAACCCCTTGAAGTACGGCAGGCCGAAGCGACGGCAGAACGCATCGTCCTCGCCGCCGTGGAACTGCAGCAACGTCGGCCGCACCTGCGCGATGGCGGCGCGGACCTCGGCTTCGTCGTTGTCCATGAACAGCGCCACCAGGTCCACCATCGGCGCCAGCGCCGCGCGCAGCGCCGGGGCCAGCGCCGGGTCCACCCGGCGGCGGCTGCGCGCCGCGAAGATCACCCCCACTGCGTCCACGCCCAGCTCGCCGGCCAGGCGCACGTCGCCCGGTCGGGTCAGGCCGCAGAATTTGATACGAGTGCGGAACGGCACGCCGCGGGCATCGTCATTCATCGCCGCAAACCTCCTCCGGCAGGCCCCAGTGGCGCGGGTACTTCGGGCCGAGGAACAGCAGCCCCGCCGACGGCGCGGTGGGGCCGGCGACGGTGCGGTCGCGCCCTTCCAGCAGTTCGGCGATCCACGCCACCGGGCGTTCGCCCCGCCCCACCATCAGCAGCGAGCCGACGATGTTGCGCACCATGTGGTGCAGGAACGCATTGGCCTGCACTTCCACCACCACTTCGTCGCCGACGCGGGTGACGCTGATGTCCTGCAGGTTGCGGCGGGCGTGGGTGGCCTGGCACTGCGCGCTGCGGAAGGCGGAAAAATCGCGTTCGCCCAGGAGCGCCTGCGCGGCGGCGTGCATCGCGCCGGCATCCAGCGGCATGCGCTCCCAGCCCAGGTATTGGCGCTCCAACCCCGGCCGCGCCACGCGGTTGAGGATGCGATAGCGATAGCGGCGCGCCCGCGCCGAGAAGCGCGCGTTGAAGTCGTCGGCCACCGGCACGCACCAGCGCACCGCCAGGGTCGGCGGCAGGTTGGCGGTGGTGCCGAGGATCCAGCCGCGCGCGTCGCGCGTGGCCTCGGTGTCGAAATGCACCACCTGGCAGCGCGCGTGCACGCCGGCATCGGTGCGGCCGGAGCAGACGGTGTCGATGGGCGCGGCGGCCACCTTCGACAGCGCGATCTCCAGCGCGGTCTGCAGGCTGCCGTCGTCGGCCAGCGAACCGGCCGCGCTCAGGCGCTGCCAGCCGGAGAACCCGCCGCCGTCGTATTCCAGTCCCAGCGCCAGCCGCATCGCGTGCCCGGGCGCCCTCAGCCCACCAGCTTGCTGAGCATGCGCGCGGCTTCGTCGCTGACGGCCTGGTCGTCGTCGTCCAGCAGTTCCAGCAGCAGCTGCTGCGCGGAGTTCTCGTCGCCGACGTCGAGGAAGGCGCGCGCCAGCTTGAACCGCTGCTCCGCGCTGGCCTGCACCGGGACATCGGCCGGCGCCGGCAGGTCGTCGATATCGTCGGCTGCCACGACGGGTTCGGTCGGTTCGATGGCGGGCGCAGCGGCCTCGGTGACGGCCGGCGCAGGCTCCGCAACCGGAGCCTCGGTACGGTGCCAGGCCGGCGCGGCGCGCGCATCGTCTGCCACGACCGGCGCCGCCGTGGACGGCACGTCGGCAGGCGGCATGTCGGCGGCGGCGGACGCCGACTCGCCGGCATCCGCCGAAGCGTCCGTCGCCATGGCATCGCGGTCGGCCTCGGCCGCCACGTCCGCGGCCGCAGCCGACGCCACCGGCGCGGCCATGCTGGCCGCCAGCGCCTCGCTGTCGAACACGCTGCGGCGCACCGGCGGGGCCGGACGCCGGCGACCGGCCAGCAGCCAGGCGCCCAGCGCCAGCACCACCACGCCCAGGCCACCCCAGATCCAGGGCATCGACGACCCGCCCGCATCCGGCGCCGGTGCCGCCTGCGTGGCGGCCTTGGCCGCTGCGGCCGGAGCCGGCACGGCGGCCTGCGCGCCGCGGTTGGCTTCGGCCAGCCGCGCCTGCGCAGCGGCCAGCTCGCTGTCCTTCAGCGAGATCAGCTTCTGCTGTTCGTCCTTCAGCTTCTCCAGCGCGGCCAGGCGCTCCTTCAACTCGCCGATCTCGGCCGACTTGGCCGCGATGTCCTCGTCGCGCTGACGCAGTTCCTGTTGCAGCATGCTGCCCTCGCCACCGGCGCTGGTGCCGGACTTGTTGCCTGTTGCCTTGCCGGGGCCCGACGGCGGCACGATCTGGAGGCGCGCCCCCTTGGGTGACGCTGCGGCAGTCGGGGAGGCGGTGGATTTGGCCGGCGCGCTGGCCGCGGCCGGCGCGGAAACTGGTTTCGTGGCGGCCGGCTTGGCCGGCGGTGCGGCCGCGCGGGCCACCGCGGGCGCAGCATCGGGCTGGCGCACGGCGCGGCGCGACTGCCGCCACTGCCGCATCTGCTGGCGCACCACCTGCGCGGCTTCGTCCGGGGTGATGCGGGCCACGTCGTCGCGGCTGGGCACCCGCAGCACCGCGCCACTGCGCAGGCGGTTCATGTCATCGCCCAGGAAGGCGTCGGGGTTGGCCTGCAGCAGCGCCAGCATGGTCTGGTCGAGGCTGAACTCGCGGCGCAGGCCCAGCCCGCTGGCGATCTTCGACAGCGATTCGCCGCGCTTCACCGGGCCGTATTCGCCGGGATCCGCCGATGCGGCCGGCGCGGGCGCCGGTACGTAGGCCGGGCGCGTCGCCGGCAGCGGCGCGATGGCGATCGACGGGGCCGCGGGCTCTGCTGGCGCAGGCGCGGGGGCCGGCGCGGGCGGTGCGACCGGCTTGGCCGGCGGCGGTGCCACGGTCGGGGCGGTCGCCACCGGCGGGCGCGGCTCCGGCATCGGCGCCGTGCGCTGGACCACGGCGGGCGCCGGGGTCTGCGGGGCCTGCACGTCCGGCGGTAGCACGGCGCCGGCGGTGTTGGGCGCATCCACCAGCGCGGAGTACTCGCGCACCAGCCGGCCGGCACCCCAGTCCACTTCGATCAGGAAGTTCAGCTCGGCCTGCTCGACCGGGCGCAGCGTGGTCACCCGGATCACCGGGCGGCCCTTGCTGTCGCTGCCCAGGCTGAACTGCAGGTCGGAGGCGATGCCGGTGGGCGGCGCCAGGCCGACCCGGCGGAAGGTGTCCGGCGAGGCCAGCCGCGCGCGCAGCGCGGCCAGCTCGCCCGGGGTCGTGGAGACGATGGGGATTTCCGCCAGCAGCGGCTGGTTGCGCTTGCTCTTGACCTGGATCTGGCCCAGGCCCAGCGCCCACGCATTCCCCGCCGCCAGCAGCAGCGCCGCTGCCACCGCCGTTCGCAATGTCCTGATCACGTGTGCTCCATCCCCCGCCTAGGCGCCGTGACTCTAGCCGTGCACGGCCTTCGGCGGCAACCCTTCGGCCACCAGCAGCTCGGCGATCTGCACCGCATTGAGCGCCGCGCCCTTGCGGATGTTGTCGGCCACCACCCACAGGTTGAGGCCGCGCGGATGCGACAGGTCCTCGCGGATGCGGCCCACGAACACCGGGTCCTTGCCCGAGGCGTGGGTCACCGGCGTCGGGTAGCCACCGGGCTTGCGCTCGTCCACCACCTCCACGCCCGGGGCGTCCTCCAGCAGCGCGCGCGCGGCCTCGGCGGTGACCTTCTCCCGGGTCTCGATGTTCACCGCCTCGGAGTGGCCGAAGAACACCGGCACGCGCACCGCGGTGGGGTTCACCTGGATCGACGCGTCGCCCAGGATCTTCTGCGTCTCCCACACCAGCTTCATCTCTTCCTTGGTGTAGCCGTTGGGCTGGAACTCGTCGATGTGCGGGATCAAGTTGAACGCGATCTGCACCGGGAACTTCGACGGCTCAGGGTCCTGGAAGCTGAGCAGCGCCGCGGTCTGGCGGCCCAGTTCCTCCATCGCGCTGCGGCCGCCGCCGGACACCGACTGGTAGGTGGCCACGTTGATGCGCTCGATGCCGTACCGCTTGTGCAGCGGCGCCAGCACCGGCATCAGCTGCATGGTGGAGCAGTTGGGGTTGGCGATGATGCCGCGCGGGCGATGGCGCACCTGCTCCGGGTTCACCTCGCTGACCACCAGCGGCACGTCGTCGTCGTAGCGGAAGGTGGAGGAGTTGTCGATCACCACCGCGCCGGCGGCGGCGAACTTCGGCGCGTACTCCTTGGAGATGGCGCCGCCCGCGGAGAACAGGGCGATGTCGATGGCCGCTGGGTCGAACGTGGCCAGGTCCTGCACCACCAGCTCGTCGTCGCCGAACGCGACCTTGGTGCCGGCCGAGCGCTCGCTGGCCAGTGCCACCACGTCGCTGGCCGGGAACTCGCGCTCCGCCAGGATCGACAGCATCACCTCGCCCACCGCGCCGGTCGCGCCGACCACGGCCACCTTGTACTGCTTGCTCATGTCTTGTGTCTCTGCGTGCGTGCAGGCGGGCGGGCGGCGCCGTCGGACGACGGTGCGCGGACACGGCCGCGCCTGCGGGAAGTGGAAACGATACGACAGGGGTGCGGCGCGACGCTGCCCACGGGGCTGCTGGCGGCGCGCCGCTAGCGTTTCGGCGCGGCGGCCGGGACGCGCGGCGACACTTCGCCCACGTCGCCGCACTGGGCGCGGTGGCGCAGCGCCTGATCCATCAGCACCAGCGCCAGCATCGCCTCGCAGATCGGCGGCGCGCGCAGGCCCACGCAAGGGTCATGGCGGCCGGTGGTGACGATGTCCACCACGTGGCCATCCACGTCCAGGCCCTGCACCGGCAGGCGCAGGCTGGAGGTGGGCTTGAACGCCACCGACACGGACACCTGCTGCCCGGTGGAAATACCGCCCAGGATGCCGCCGGCGTGGTTGGACAGGAAGCCATCCGGCGTCATGACGTCGCGGTGCTCGCTGCCCTTCTGCGCCACCGCCGCGAAGCCGTCGCCGATCTCCACGCCCTTCACGGCGTTGATCGACAGCATCGCCGCGGCCAGCTCGCCGTCGAGCTTCCCGTAGATCGGCTCGCCCCAGCCCGGCGGCACGCCGTCGGCCACGGCCAGCACGCGCGCGCCGACCGAATCGCCGGACTTGCGCAGCGCGTCCATGGCGGTTTCCAGTTCCGGCACCTGCGCCGCGCACGGCCAGAAGAACGGATTGGTTTCGACGTCGGCCCAGTCGAACGCGTGCGGGACCACCTCGCCGATCTGCGCCACGCAGGCGCGCACGGTCACGCCGCGCTGCGCCAGCCACTTCTTGGCGATCACCGCCGCGGCCACGCGCATGGTGGTCTCGCGCGCACTGCTGCGCCCGCCGCCGCGCGGATCGCGGAGGCCGTATTTCTGCCAGTAGGTGTAGTCCGCGTGGCCGGGGCGGAACTGCGCGGCGATGGCACCGTAATCCTTGCTGCGCGCGTCGGTGTTGCGGATCAGCAGCGCGATGGGGGTGCCGGTGGTGACGCCTTCGTAGACGCCCGACAGGATCTCCACCTCGTCCGCCTCGCGCCGCTGCGACACGTGGCGCGAATTGCCGGTGGCCCGCCGCTTCAGGTCGGCCGCGAAGTCCTCGGGCGCCACCGGGATGCCCGGCGGGCAGCCGTCAACGACGCAGCCGATGGCCGGCCCGTGCGATTCGCCAAACGTGGTGACGCGCAGCAGGTGGCCGAAGGTGTTCATGTGCGCGGACGCGGCTTAGAACAACCCGGCCGGCGGCGCGCCCATCTCGCGGGCGGCGGCCAGCGCGGTGATGCGGGCGTTGTGCTCGATCAGGTCGGCGCACTCGGCCACGAAGATGCCCATCTGGCCCACCTTGAACTCCACCCACGCCAGCGGCAGCTCCGGCAGCAGCTGCACCAGCGCGCGCTCGGCTTCGCCCACTTCGCAGACCAGCAGGCCGTCCTCGGTGAGGTGCAGCGGGGCGTCGCGCAGGATGCGCAGGCACAGGTCCAGGCCGTCGTCGCCGGCGCGCAGGCCCAGCTCGGGCTCGTGCGCGTACTCGCGCGGCAGCGCGTCGGTTTCGTCGTTGGTGACGTACGGCGGATTGGTGACGATCAGGTCGTAGCGCTCGCCCTGCAGGCCGCTGAACAGGTCGGACTTCAGGAAGCGCACGTTCTCCACGTGCAGGCGCTTTTCGTTCTCGCGCGACAGCGCCAGCGCGTCGTCGCTGATGTCCACGCCGTCCACGTGCCAGTCCGGGTTGTAGTGCGCCATGGCAATCGCAATGCAGCCGGAGCCGGTGCACAGGTCCAGCGCGCGGCGCACCTCGCGGTCGCCCAGCCAGGGCTGGAAGCCGGACTCGATCATCTCCGCGATGGGCGAGCGCGGCACCAGCGCGCGGCTGTCCGACTTGAAGCTGAGCCCCGCGAACCATGCCTCGCCGGTGAGGTAGCAGGCCGGGATGCGCTCCTCGATGCGGCGCAGGAACAGCGCCAGCACGTCTTCCTTCTCCGCCTCGGTGACGCGGGCGTTGCCGTACACCGGCGACAGGTCGTGCGGCAGGTGCAGGGCGTGCAGGGTGAGCTGGGTCGCCTCGTCCAGCGCGTTGTCGAAGCTGTGGCCGAAGGTCAGGCCTGCCGCGTTGAACCGGCTGGCGCCGTAGCGGATCAGGTCGATGATGGTCTGCAATTCCTGGGACATGGGCGACAACACGCGGGCACGGCCGGGAAGTATAGCGGCGGCGCCCCGGTATCATGGCGGGCCATCCCTGCGCCCGATGCCCATGTCCAAGCGTCTCGTTCTTGTCGTGCTGATCGCCGCCCTGGCCGCCGGGCTGGGCCTGTGGGCCTCGCAGCAGCTGCACGGCCCGGCCGCGCCGGCCGCCCCCGCGGCGCCCGCGCTGCCCGCCACCCGCGCCGTGACCCTGCTGCCCACCCCGCGCGTGCTGCCGGCGTTCGCCCTGCAGCAGGCCGACGGCACCGCGCTGACGCCGGACACGCTGAAGGGCCACTGGACCGTGGTGTTCCTGGGCTTCACCCACTGCCCGGACGTCTGCCCCACCACCCTGGCGGAACTGGCCGGCGCCCAGAAGCAGTGGGCCGCCCTGCCCGCCGCCACCCGCCCGCGCGTGCTGTTCGTCTCCGCCGACCCCGAGCGCGACACCCCGCAGCTGGTCGCCCAGTACGCCCACGCCTTCCACCCCGACACCCTGGCCGCCACCGCGCCGGTGCCGCAGCTGGAGGCCTTCGCCCGCTCGCTGTCGCTGGTCTTCATGAAGGTGCCCGGCCCCAGCGGCGACGCGGCCGACTACAGCATCGACCACAGCGCCGCGCTGGTGCTGCTGGACCCGCAGGCCCGCATGGCGGGCGTGGCGCAGCCCCCGTTCGACGTGAAGGGCATCGCCGCCGACCTTGAAACGCTGACCCAGGCCGCCCGATGAGCCCCGTCACCGCCCTCACCTACGTGCTGCCGCACCGCCTGCTGTCCTCGCTGGCGCGGCGGCTGGCCTATTCCACCAACCGCGCGGTCAAGCAGTGGCTGATCGACACCGTGACCCGCAGGTTCGGCGTGGACCTGGGCGAAGCCGCGGAGCCCGACCCCACCGCCTACCCCAGCTTCAACGCCTTCTTCACCCGCGCGCTGAAGCCCGGCGCGCGCACGCCCGACGCCGACCCGCGCGCCCTGCTGATGCCGGCCGACGGCCACATCAGCCAGTGCGGGCCGATCGTGGACGGCCGCATCTTCCAGGCCAAGGGCCAGGGCTTCACCGCCGCCGAACTGCTGGGCAGCGAGGTCGATGCCGCCCCGTTCCGCGACGGCAGCTTCGCCACCGTGTACCTGTCGCCGCGCGACTACCACCGCGTGCACATGCCGTGGACCGGCACCCTGCGCGAAACCGTGCACGTGCCCGGCCGCCTGTTCTCGGTGGGCACCGACGCCGTGGCCAGCGTGCCGCGCCTGTTCGCCCGCAACGAGCGCCTGGTCTGCCACTTCGACACCGACTTCGGCCCCATGGTGCAGGTGATGGTGGGCGCGCTGCTGGTCTCCGGCGTGGAAACCGTGTGGGGCGGCGTGGAAATCCCCGCCTACGGCGACGCCATCACCCGCAAGGACTACCGCGGCCGCGGCATCACCCTGGAACGCTTCGCCGAGATGGCCCGCTTCAACTACGGCAGCACCGTCATCGTGCTGCTGCCAAAAGGCGCGGCCACGCTGGATCCGGCGTTGCACGCGGAATCCCCGGTGCGGCTGGGGGAACGGCTGGCGCTGCGGGAGTGACGACGCCGGCGGGCCAATCGGAATCCAGACACGACAAGGCCCGCAGCGATGCGGGCCTTGTGCGTGATGGGAACCCACAGATCAGGAAGTGAACCTGACCCCATAAAAAATCAGCCACACCACTGCTGCTCGCACGGGATGCCGTCGTTGTCGCCGTCCATCTGGGTGCCGGGGCAGTGCTGCAGGAAGTACTTCGCTTCCGCGCAGGACCGCATGTGCGAACACATGGTGCGGCCGTCGCATTGGTAAGGCGAGGCGGCCTCCGCCGTGGGCGCGCCCTCGCGCGGCTTGATCCACGAACGATCCTCCACGGGATTCGGATCCACCACGATCGGGCGGCGCGGGGCCGGCGCCACCACCGCCTCGCCTGCCGGCAGCGGGCGCGGACGGAAGTGGTCGTACGCGGCCAGGCCACCCACACCCACCGCGGCCAACAAGACGAAGGTTTTCAGCTTCACACGTCCCTCCCCGATTTGACGGGCCATCCGTTCCCACGCGGCCCATGCACCTGCCACCGCAGCGGCAATCCAGCCAACCCCACTACACCCTGCCCTGCCGCACCCAATACACGGCCGCCCCCAGCGCCGCGATCCCCACCAGCACCAGCCAGCCGAAGCGCAAATGGAACGGGATGGGGCTGCGGTCCAGGCTGCGTTCGGTCAGCCGGGTGTCCAGCAGCCAGCCGTGCTGGCATTGGGTGCAGGCCAGCTGGTAACGCTTGCCATAGACGAAGCCGAACAGCAGGTCGAACTGGCCGAACTTGTAGCGCAGCTGCGGCTGGAAAGCGGTGACCTGCTCGCAGCGCGGGCAGTCCCGGTCTTCCGTGGGCCCGATGGGCACCACCCGCTCTCCCTGGCCGACGTACACCATCATGCGGCGGGCCTCCGCCTGGCCTGCGCCAGCAACAAGCCGCCCCAGCTGCCCAACACCGACAGCAGCACGAAGCCGGTCAGCACCAGCCACGCCACGCTGTGCCAGCCCGAATAACTCAGCTGCACCCCGCCGGCCAGCAGCATCGACACCGGCAGCCACGCCACGGCCGCGCCGAACGCGATCCGCGCCACGGCGCGCAACCGCGTGCCCGGCCCGGCCAGCCACGCGGGCCCCACCGCCGCCAGTACCAGCGCCAGCGCCGCCGCGGCGACGCCGGCATTCACACCAAGCGGCAAGTCCTGATCCAGTGCGCTGGCACCGAGCAGGAAGGCGGCCATCAGCAGGCACCCGAGCAGGAGCAGCGTGACGGCAAGGAGGAATTTCATCCGTAATCCCAAAATGTAAGGCAACGTCGCTACGATCCAGCGCGAGCGCGTCGTATCAAAAATCTAATCCTCCCCGAATTCTCCGGGAAGTGAACCTGACCCCGTTACCGTCCGGTTTTAACTTGCTTCTCTGGGAGTCTCATGGAATCTCACACGAAATCTAGCGCTTGAGTTAAGCCGTGCCGCGAAGCGGCATCGGCTTGAACGAATTGTTAGACGGCCTACCGTGTAGCACCAGACACATAGGCCGTCGCTTGGGCAAGCTTTTCCTCTACGATCCTG
Organism: Thermomonas sp.; assembly: GCA_041913885.1. Classification (GTDB taxonomy): domain Bacteria; phylum Pseudomonadota; class Gammaproteobacteria; order Xanthomonadales; family Xanthomonadaceae; genus Thermomonas. Next base: position 209,632 of record JAYSEL010000002.1, read on the forward strand.
ACCATAATAAGTCCTTGGTCATGGGCAGTCAGGTCGTCCTCCATGAGCGCGCGGTATCTGGCTTGATGGTGGACAAGAGCATGAATGCCGCGCCTCTCGTCCCACTCCGAAACCTCATGCCATAGGGCAGCGCATTGGCGTATTGACCCTTCAATGCGTGGCAGATACTCCGTGAACAATTTTGTGTAGCTGTGAAGCAGTGTCTGAGCTGGCAGGGGCGCCGCATCAAATTTTGCTTTCAGTGCGCCGATCCTGATTCGAGTCTTCTCCAGAACGGCCTGATTTTGCGTGATCAGCTGGAGCAGCTGCGCTCTTTCGCGCGCGAACGAGATGCTCAGTTGCTCGTCATACGTCTTGCGCGCGTGGGAGAGTGACTGGTGGCCGACGTATGACGCCCAGATTGCAGCTGCAAGGCTCATTGCGCTAACCACAAGGGCTAGGACAGCGATCCAGGTTGAGGAATCCCAATCTTCCAAGGCCGTCTAACACCTGAGTTAAGCCGTGTCGCGAAGCGGCATCGGCTTGAACGAATCGTTATGCCGCACCCTAGATTCTGCCTTTGGCTGCGAGTCTTCTGTAGTGCTCGCCGAGCGCAGTCAGCTTGCATGCCTTACTCTCCATGGCAGCGTGCCACATATGAGGAGCGTCCACGGGTACAAGTAGGTTCAATCGGTTATAGCGTTGTAAGAGAGCAAACGTTTCGCAGTTCTCTGGGTTTGGTGGAGGTGACCCTTCTGGACGACCCGCCAACTCGGGCTCGAAACTTGGATCCAAAGAGAACTCGAATCCGGGACCCGGAAAAAGCTCAGAAATTCTCCGCAGGTTCTCCAAGGAGATCGGCGCCGGGACCTTTCGCAGTGAGACAAACTGCTTAACGTTAGTCTTGAACACTGGCCGCTGTTCCCAAGCTCCCAGCGACTCGTCGATGTGTGCATAAATCCCACCTGGCGTGATGTCGCCAGATAGAGTCGCTGCACTACCGGACAATGCATCAACGAACAACGTGGTGAAAGTCCCCCGCCCATTCTCCTCGGTCGCATACTGATCCTCAGTTGAAGCAGTGAGAATGGTGCTGCCGTTCGAGAGAGCTGTGAGATTTGAAGGCCCAGGCGGTGTCCCTGCAATCCCAGAATGACAGCTATCTAGCACGACGATCTTGTTAGATGCTGGCGACGAGTTTGCAAAAGTCAGGATGTCATTTAGTGGAATGCCATCTGTACCGCGCGCACTGTCTGTGGCGAGTATGTAACCGCCACTTGAATCAATGTAGCCGTGACCTGCGAAATAGAAGAGCGCGACTGAGCACTCAGTGCTGAAGAGGTTCTCAATCTGATCTCGCAAATCGTGTCTTTCAACGACGTCTGTTGGCCCTGTTCCGGTAAGCAGCCTGCAATCAAAGTTGACCGAGCCGTCGCCGTGTCTTTCAAGGACTGCTTTTACTGCATGAGCGTCGTCAACACAGCCATAAAGGCTCGACCCATGTGCGTAATAATTGACCCCAACAATAAGGGCTTTTCGCATGACTATCGCCCTCAAATTGAGTCGATGAAGTTCTCAATTGCTTGCCAAGTCCACGCTACCGGCGTGACGCCTGCGAGCCGTGTGTAATCTTCCTTGTACCCCCACAAGGCAAGGATTGGTACACCCTCTTCCTTTGCGCAGGCGATCTCCCACTTTTGACCAGTGGATGCTGGCGAGTTCTTTGTGATCAACGCGATCAATCCGTCTGACCTTCGAATGCGAGTGCGGACCTTGTTCTGCCAGTCGGCGTCATATGCCTCTTTCACCGACATGTCAATGTATTGGAATGGACTGCGCGTGTGAAGGGATTGCCCCTTCAAGAAATCTCTCAAGCGCTCGTCTTCTATTGCGAATGCTACGAAGATGGTTTTCATATCGCTCCGGAACAACGTCGATGTTTGTGTGCAGCCTAACGCTTGAGCGAATAGTTATGCCCCAGCAACTTCATGGTCGTGATAGACCCACTTGTTGCTGAAAACGTAGTGAGCACCTCGGCGCTCACCAACCATATCGATCGCTTCAAGTGCTCGGAGCTTGCTGAGAGCGGCGTCCGCGTAGGCACGATCTCCGTAAATCGTCTCGGCCTGGCGCTTAGTGATTCGCTTGTTCTTGTAGATGGTCTTGAGGACCTGCGTGGTCTTCTCCTGCAAATCGGCGTGAGACAGAGGCTTGTTACCATCAAAGATGTGGTACGAGACTTCTTTTGCAACCTTTGATGCGGTGCTTTTAGATGTGAGGATAGTTCTGAGTTTTTGCTTCAGCGTTGCGACCGAAGTGTACTCAGCCCTCTCTGCATAGCTGAGGTCGGCATTACCCAAGGGATTGGGCTCTCCGGTCTTTAGGACGGTCATGCAAGCGCGATTAGATGCGACGGCCAAACCAAGCTCAAAAGCCACATTCGGATTGCCGCCGGAGACATCAAAAACCGCGAAGTCACAGCGCAGAATTGCTCGCCAAACCTTGCGCATCAGCTCCGCAGTGGTGATTTCGTCGAGGAAGTACCACAGCCTGATCCCGAGCTCTTCCTCGAGCTCGCGAAGAGCTGCCTGATAATCCTCCTGAGCAACAGCGGGCGCATACGGGTATCCAAAGAACACGAAGTTCGCCCGATGGCGGTTGTCTGGATATGCCTTTTCTTCCTCGAAAAGCTGGGCCACGAGAACTCTCCTATTGCGACTGAGGCATAACGCATGTTTAGCCCTCAAATGAGAGCCCTAACCCCGATCATGATTTCCCTCACCTACCCCGTCAACGCAAGGCAAGCACCCCGCGCTTGATTCGCCCCCCCGAACCAAGCGCCGCAACGTCTACAAACGCAACCCCCACCAAACCCCGGCCAGCGCGATACCCTACAACCGGAACATATCGCCCCGCCGCAGGCTCCCGCAAATCCCCGCATTTACGCCTTCTTCGCCTTCCCGCTCGCCTTCGCCTTCTTCACCTTCGGCGCCGGCATCAACACCGCTGTTTCCAGCAGCAATTCCCGCAGGCGGTCGGCGTCGTCCAGCAGCTCATCCGCCACCGGGTAATCCTTGGCGCCGGGGTACGGCGGGCGCTGCGGCAGGTGCGGGGCCAGCCGCGTGGCGGCGGCGGAGGGTTTGACGAACAGGCTGTTGTCGCAGGCGAAGGCCACCACTTTCTCGTCCACGTACAGGGCGTATTCCCCGAACATGCGGCGGTGGGTCAGGCGGGCGCCCAGGCCGGCCTGTTCCGTGAGATAGGCGATGAAATCGGTGTCGGTGGCCATGGCGTGGGGCGTGCGGCCGGGCGGGCCGGCGGGGCTCCACGATAGCGCGGGTGTTGGGAGAGGAGCGATCCCCGCTTTCGCGGGAATGACGTCAAGCGTACCTGCGGGGATGACACGCGAGGAGCGATCCCCGCCTTCGCGGGGATGACGAGCATAAAAGCCGGAACGCCGAACTAACTAAAAGCGCGGCGAGGCCGCGCGGACCGGGCTCAGCCGCAGCCGTCCAGTTTCAACACCTGGCCGGGCTTGATGGCGTACTTGGGTTTCTTCAGGCGGTTGGCCTTGGCCAGGTCGGCGATCTCGCACTGCTGCTTGCGGGCGATGCTGCTGAGGGTGTCGCCGCGCTGCACTTTGTAGGTGCGGGGCTTGGGCTTGGCCGGGGCGCGCGCCGGGGCGGCGGGGGCCGGGGCATCGCTGGCGGCGGGGCCGTTGGCGGGCATGGGGTCGCCCACGCGCACCAGCGCCGAGCGCACGTCGCTGGCCATCAGCTGCTGGGCCAGTTCCAGCCGCTTGCCGCGGGTGCAGTTGAAGCGGTACAGCCAGCCGATGCGGGTGGTGGCGTTCAGCACGGTGCCGGCCGGCAGGGTTTCGCCGGGCTGCCAGCGCGGGTTGAGGTTGCGCAGCGCACGCAGGTAACCGTCGCGCGAGCCCCAGTTGCCCAGGCAGATGGTGAGTTCGTACAGCGAGGTGGGCTGCGCCAGGGTGACGGTGGTGGGGCGGGCGCTGACCTTGGGCCAGCGGATGCCGTATTCCTTGGGGTGCAGGAACAGCCACGCGGCGGCGATGACCATGGGCACGTAGTCCTTGGTTTCCGCCGGGAACTGGTTGTAGACGTCGATGTCCCAGAAGCTGCGGCCGCCGGTGTCGCGGAACACGCGCAGGGCGCGGCCTTCGCCGCCGTTGTAGCCGGCCAGCGACAGTTCGATGCTGTTGTTCAGCTGCGCCATGCGCTCCTGCAGGTACTGCGCGGCGGCATCGGCCGAGGCGGCCGGGTCGTAGCGGGTGTCGAAGCCGGTGCCGTCGTTGCCCAGGCCGAAGCGGCGGCCGGTGGCCGGCATGAACTGCAGCGGGCCCACCGCGCCCACGCGCGAGCCGGCGTGCACCTTGCCGTTGGACTCCTTCGCCATGATGCCGAACAGCAGCGCCTCCGGCAGGCCGTGGCGGCGGAACGCCGGCGACATCAGGTGCTGCATGTAGCGGTAGTTCTCGTAGCTGTCCATCAGCGACGGCCGCATGTCGGTGAGCCAGCGGCGGATGCCGGCCTGCACGGCGGGGTTGAACTGCACCATCTTCACGAAGCGCTGGCCGTCCTCGCTGAGCAGCGCGGCGGCGTTGGCGGACGCGGGCACGCTGGCGTCGTCCAGGTCGCTCTCGTCGATGGGGTCGGCGCCGCCCTCGTCGGCCAGCAGGTCGTCGAAGCGCGGCGTGGCCTGCAGCAGGCGTTCGTAGGTGGCCAGCATGGTTTCCACCGAGCAGCCGCGCTGCTTGCCGCAGGCATCCACCACGTCCTTCATCTCCGCCAGCGCGGCGGCGGTAGCGGTGGCGGCGGCCTCTTCGTCCTCCGCCAGCATGGCGTCGCGGTAGCGCTTCTCGGCGGCGTCCATGCGCTGCTGCAGGGCCTCCACGCCGGCCGCGTCGCGGCGGCTCTCGGCGGGGGCGCCGCGGTCACGCTTGGGCTGGGCCTGCGCCACGGGGGTGGAGAACGCCGCCAGCAGCGACAGCAAAAAAACGGCGGCGACGGGCAACGGGCGCAGGGACATGCAGGCAGCGGGACGGCGAAGGGGCTGGCAGGGTAGCCGCCGCGATGCGACGGGGGCAACCCGCGCGGCGCATTCATCCGCGGGCGTTCGCATAGAATCCGGCGACACTTCACGCAATCGGCGGACGACCATGGACCAGGCTTCCCTTCCGCACCTCTTCGTCGGCAAGGCCGTCACCACCGACGTGGGCGGCGACGTGGTGCTGCTGCCGAAGTACGGCAATCGCCACGGCCTGGTGGCCGGCGCCACCGGCACCGGCAAGACGGTGACGCTGATGACGCTGGCGGAAGGCTTCAGCCGGATCGGCGTGCCGGTGTTCCTGGCCGACGTGAAGGGCGACGTGGCGGGCCTGGCGGTGGCGGGCACCACGAGCGAGAAGCTGGCCGCGCGCGTGGCCCAGCTGGGCATGGCCGACTACCGCAACGAGGCGGCGCCGGTGGTGTTCTGGGACCTGTGGGGCAAGGCCGGCCACCCGGTGCGCACCACCGTCAGCGAGATGGGCCCCACCCTGCTGGGGCGCATCCTGGAATTGAACGACACCCAGGCCGGCGTGCTGGACATCGTCTTCAAGCTGGCCGACGACCGCGGCTTGCTGTTGCTGGACCTGGAAGACCTGCGCGCGCTGCTGGGCCTGATCGCCGAGGAGCGCAAGGACATCAGCACGAGCTACGGGCTGGTCAGCGCGCCGTCCATCGGCGCCATCCAGCGCGCGCTGCTGCGGCTGGAACAGGAAGGCGCCGACCAGTTCTTCGGCGAGCCGGCGCTGGAGCTGGCCGACCTGATGCGCACCACGCCCGACGGCCGCGGCGTGGTGAACATCCTCGCCGCCGACCAGCTGATCCTGAAGCCGAAGCTGTACTCCAGCTTCCTGCTGTGGCTGCTGTCGGAACTGTTCGAGACCCTGCCGGAAGTGGGCGACCTGGACAAGCCCAAGCTCGTCTTCGTGTTCGATGAGGCGCATCTACTGTTCGACGACGCGCCGGCCGCGCTGCGCCAGCGCATCGAGCAGGTGGTGCGGCTGATCCGCTCCAAGGGCGTGGGCGTGTACTTCTGCTCGCAGTTCCCCGACGACGTGCCGGACGAGATCCTGGGGCAGCTGGGCAACCGCTTCCAGCACGCGCTGCGCGCCTACACGCCGCGCGACCAGAAGGCGGTGAAGACCGCGGCGGAAACCTTCGTCAGCAATCCGCACCTAGACGTGGCGCAGGCCATCGGCCAGCTGGGCGTGGGCGAGGCGCTGGTGTCCACGCTGCAGGACAAGGGCGTGCCGATGCCGGTGGAAAAGACCCTGATCGCGCCGCCGCGCTGCCGCATGGGCGCGATTACAGAAGCCGAGCGACAGCAGGTGCGCGCCGGCAGCCCGGTGGGCATGAAGTACGACACCCGCATCGACCGCGATTCCGCCGCCGAGCTGCTGGCGAAGAAGGCCGAGGCGAAGACCGAACAGGCGCAGGCGCCGGCCGCGAAAACGCCGGAGGCCGAGCCGACAGACGACGGCAACGGCTTCGGCCAGGCGGTGAAGGACGCGCTGTTCGGCACCAAGCGCCGGCAGGGCATGATCGAAACCATGGCCAAGCAGACCGCGCGCACGGTGGGCAGCCAGGTGGGCCGGCAGATCCTGCGCGGCCTGCTGGGCGGCATCTTCGGCGGCAAGCGCTGAGCCGCGCATGGGCCGTTGGCGTCCCCCTGCCGAACACAGCACGGCGCTGATCACCCGCGCCGGCCACGACCGCCTGAAGGCGGAGCTGGACGAGCTGTGGCGCGTGCGGCGCCCCGAGGTGGTGAAGGCGCTGGCCGCCGCCGCCGCCGAGGGCGACCGCTCCGAGAACGCGGAATACACCTACCGCAAGAAGCAGCTGGGCGAGATCGACCGCCGCGTGCGCTATCTCAGCAAGCGGCTGGAGGATCTGAAGGTGGTGGACACCGCGCCGTCCGACCGCGACGCCGTGTTCTTCGGCGCCGAGGTGGAGCTGGAAGACATGGCCAGCGGCGAGCTGGCGCGCTTCCGCATCGTCGGCCCCGACGAGACCGACGCGAAGCGCGGCTGGATCAGCATCGACGCCCCGCTGGCGCGCGCCATGCTGAAGAAGCGCGTGGACGACGACTTCGAAGCGCCGTTGCCGGGCGGCACGGTGCGCTACGCCATCGTGGAGGTCGCGTACCCGGACCCGTGAACGCCGCGGCGCTCAGCCGAGGTCGTTGACTTCCGGCGTGCCGCGGTCGGTTTCCTCGTCGTTGTGCTCGCGGGCGTGGCGGGCCAAGGCGACGTAGCGGGCGCGGAAGGCATCCAGCTCGCGCTCTTCCAGTTCTTCCAGGTCCAGCAGCGCGTTATGGGCGCCGCGCGTGGCGCGGATCAGTTCGTCCAGCTTGAGCTGGATCGCCTCGGTGTCGCGGTTCTGCGAGTTCTGGATCAGGAACACCATCAGGAAAGTGACGATGGTGGTGCCGGTGTTGATGACCAGCTGCCAGGTGTCGCTGAAGCCGAACAGCGGGCCGGTGAGGATCCAGGCCAGCACCACTGCCAGCGCAAGTACGAAGCCCAGCGGCCGGCCGGCGGCGCGCGAGGCCCACTTGGCGAGGCGGTTGAACAGATGGGACGGCGACATGCGGGGGCGGTCCTCGGCGGGATGGCGCGAGTATGCCCCGGCCGGTCAGTCGTTGTATTCCACTTCGCCGTACAAGTCGTGCTCGTCGCTGCCCATGATCCGCACCTTGGCGAACTCGCCCGGACGCAGGCCGGCTTCGCGGCCGTCCTGCACCTGCACCAGGCCGTCGATCTCCGGGGCGTCCGCCATCGAGCGGGCGATGGCCAGGTCGCCGTCGATGGCATCGACGATGACCTGCTGCACGGTGCCCACCTTGGCCGCCAGGCGCGCTTCGGAAATCGCCGCCTGCCGCTCCATGAACCGGGCCAGGCGCTCCTGCTTCACGTCCTCCGGCACCGGGTCCGGCAGCGCGTTGGCCGCGGCGCCGTCCACCGGCGAGTAGGCGAACGCACCCACGCGGTCCAGCTGCGCCTCGTCGAGGAAGTCCAGCAGCTCCTTGAACTCGGCGTCGGTCTCGCCGGGAAAGCCGACGATGAAGGTGCTGCGCAGGGTCAGGTCCGGGCAGATCGACCGCCAGCGCTGGATGCGCTCCAGCGTCTTGTCCACCGCGCCCGGACGCTTCATCAGCTTGAGCACGCGCGGGCTGGCGTGCTGGAAGGGGATGTCGAGGTACGGCAGCACCTTGCCGTCCGCCATCAGCGGGATCACGTCGTCCACGTGCGGGTACGGATAGACGTAGTGCAGGCGCGTCCACACGCCGAGTTCGGACAGGCCTTCGCACAGCGCCTTCATCCGCGTCTCGTAGACATTCGTGCCCCACAGCCGCGGCGCGTACTTCAGGTCCACGCCGTAGGCGCTGGTGTCCTGCGAGACCACCAGCAGCTCCTTGACGCCGCCGCGCACCAGCTTCTCGGCTTCGCGCAGCACCTCGTCCACCGGCCGCGACACCAGGTCGCCGCGCATCGACGGGATGATGCAGAAGCTGCAGCGGTGGTTGCAGCCTTCGGAAATCTTCAGGTACGCGTAGTGCTTCGGGGTCAGCTTGAGGCCGACGCCCTCGATTTCCCCATCGCCAAGGCGACGCGGGGCCGGCAGCAGGTCGAGGAAGGGGTTGTGCGTGGGCGGCACCGCGGCGTGCACCGCGTCCATCACGCTGGCGTAGTCCTGCGGGCCGCTGATGGACAGCACGCCGGGGTGCGCCTCGCGGATCACGTCGGCGCGCTTGCCCAGGCAGCCGGTGACGATGACCTTGCCGTTCTCCGCCATGGCCTCGCCGATGGCGTCCAGCGACTCGGCCACCGCGCTGTCGATGAAGCCGCAGGTGTTGACCACCACCACGTCGGCGTCGTCGTAGGTCTGCACCAGGTCGTAGCCTTCCACGCGCAGCTGGGTGAGGATGCGCTCGGAGTCCACCAGCGCCTTGGGGCAGCCGAGGCTGACGAAGCCGACTTTGGGTTGGGCAAGCGGGGAAGGCTGGGACATGGGCGCGGGCTGGGCGGCGGTGCCGCCGGGGGGCCGCGTAGTATACCGGCGGGGGCTGCCGGCCCGGCCGCGCAGGCGTACCATCCGGGCAACCCCGGAGGGAGGATCGGCCATGAGCGAGTGGATGTCCCTGGAAACCCCGACCGGCCGCATCCGGGCCTGGCTGGCGCAACCGCACGTGCCGCCGCGCGGCGCGCTGGTGGTGGTGCAGGAAATCTTCGGCGTGAACGCCCATATCCGGAAGATCTGCACGACGTTCGCCGACCACGGCTACGTGGCGATGGCGCCGGCGTTCTTCGACCATTTCGAGCACGACGTGCAGCTGCAGTACGACGCCGACGGCGTGGCGCACGGGCGCGACCTGGTGGAGAAACTGGGCTTCGAGCGCGCGCTGGAAGACGTCCACGCCGCCGCCGCGCAGCTGCAGGAATACGGCAAGGTCGGCGTGGTGGGCTACTGCTGGGGCGGCACCGTGGCCTACCTGGCCAATGCACGACTGTCGATGCCGGCGGTCAGCTACTACGGCGCGCGCACCGTCCCGTTCCTGGACGAGCAGCTGCACGCCCCCATGATGTTCCACTTCGGCGAGCACGACGCGAGCATCCCGCCGGAGGACGTGGCGCTCCACCGCGAGCGCCACCCCGAGGCGGACGTGCATGTGTACCCCGCCGGCCACGGCTTCAACTGCGACCAGCGCGCGGACTTCCACCGGCCCAGCGCCGAGCAGGCGCTGGAACGCACCCTCGCCCTCTTCCACCGGGCGCTGCGCCCGGCCTACTGAGTCGAGACCCGCCATGCACCCGACCGCCCGCCCATCCCGCTACGAACTGCACCCGCAGCTGGCCGACGACACCGCCCCGGTCATCGAGCTGGCGCTGTGCGAGGTGCGGCTGATGGACGATGCCAACCATCCGTGGCTAGTGCTGGTGCCGAAGGTGCCGGACGCGGTGGAGCTGATCGACCTGACCGCCGCCCAGCGCCCCCTGCTGACCGCCGAGATCGACGACGCGGCGCGCGTACTGAAGGCGCTGTTCCAGCCGGACAAGCTCAACGTCGCCGCGCTGGGCAACCTGGTGCCGCAGCTGCACGTGCACGTGATCGCGCGCTACCGCGACGACATCGCCTGGCCACGCCCGGTCTGGGGCGCCGCGAACGCCCGGCCGTACGCGCCGGAGGAACTGGTGGAGCGGGTGGCGGCGCTGCGCGCGGCGCTGCAGGGACGCGTGTTCCGCCAGCAGGATTGAGGGCGAACCCAGATCGCCGCGACCCTCAGGTCCGCGGCAGGGTGACGCCGGTCTGGCCCTGGTACTTGCCGCCGCGGTCCTTGTACGAGGTCTCGCAGATGTCGTCCGCATCGGCCTGGAAGAACAGCATCTGCGCCACGCCCTCGTTGGCGTAGATGCGCGCCGGCAGCGGCGTGGTGTTGCTGAACTCCAGCGTCACGTGCCCTTCCCACTCCGGCTCCAGCGGGGTCACGTTGACGATGATCCCGCAGCGCGCATAGGTGCTCTTGCCGAGGCAGACAACGAGGGTGTCGCGCGGGATGCGGAAGTATTCGACGGTGCGCGCCAGCGCGAAGGAATTGGGCGGGATGATGCATTCATCGCCGACGATGTCCACGAAGCTCTTCGGGTCGAAGTGCTTGGGATCGACGATGGTGGAGTTGATGTTGGTGAACACCTTGAACTCGCGCGAGCAGCGCACGTCGTAGCCGTAGCTGGAGGTGCCGTAGCTGACGATGCGCTGGCTGTCGGCGGCCTGCTTGACCTGGCCGGGCTCGAACGGCTCGATCATGCCGCCCGGCTGTTCGGACATGCGGCGGATCCAGCGGTCGCTCTTGATGCTCATCGGGTCGGTCCAGGGACGGGACAGGAAGGATCGGCGAGTGTAAGGCAAGCGCGGCGGAGGGCCCAACCGCTTCCCGGGCGTCAGTCCAGCAGCGCGGACAGGATGCCGGTGCGCACCTTGGGCCGCTGCGCCAGTTGCGCCAGCAGCGCGCGCGCGGTGTCGCGATAGGCGCGGGCCGCCGCCGAGTCCGGCCGGGCCGCCACGATCGGCGTGCCGGCATCGCCCTGCTCGCGGATGGCGATCTCCAGCGGCAGCGCGCCCAGCTGCGGCACGCCGTACTGCTCGGCCATCCGGCGGCCACCGCCCTCGCCGAACAGGTGCTCGGCATGGCCGCACTGGCTGCAGACGTGCACGGCCATGTTCTCGACCAGGCCCAGCACCGGGATGTCCACCTTCTCGAACATCTTCAGCGCCTTGCGCGCGTCCAGCGTGGCGATGTCCTGCGGCGTGGTGACGATGACCGCGCCGGCCACCGGGATCTTCTGCGCGAGAGTCAGCTGGATGTCGCCGGTGCCCGGCGGCAGGTCCACCACCAGCACGTCGAGGTCGCCCCAGCGCGTGTCGTTCAGCAGCTGCGAGAGCGCCTGCGTGGCCATCGGGCCGCGCCAGACCATCGGGGTGTCCTCGCCGACCAGCAGGCCGATCGACATCGCCTCCACGCCGTGCGCACGCATCGGCGTGATGCTCTTGCCGTCCGGGCTGTCGGGGCGGCCGGACAGGCCGAGCATCATCGGCACGCTGGGGCCGTACACGTCGGCGTCGAGGATGCCCACCTGCAAGCCCTCGGCCGCCAACGCCAGCGCCAGGTTGACCGCGGTGGTGGACTTGCCCACCCCGCCCTTGCCCGACCCCACGACGACGATGTTGCGGACGTTGGCGAGCGGCTTCAGCTCGCCCTGGACGGCGTGTGAGGGGAGGCGGGACATCGACAGGAGCGCGCGCGATTCGGGGTGCCAGTTTACTTCGCCCGCTAAATTGCGAGGCAGCTCCGTTGATATTCGAAGGCCGTAGAAATCGAACATCTGAACCGCTGTTGAACCGGGCAGGGTATTTGATCGAAGATCTGAACGCTGGTTGAACCCACGCATGCAACGGAAGTCATGCGGAAATATCAGTTAAAAAAGTGTAAGGTCTTTGTCCCCCGGATTTTCCGGGGAATGCACGCAAACTGCGTAAATCCCCATAAAAAAAAGTAAGGACTCCCCATGGCAGTTCATCGACGCCCCACCCCTCTCCGCCGCCCGTTGGCGCTCGCGCTGGCCGCGCTCCTGCTGCCTGCCGCCGCCATGGCACAGGACCAGAACGCGCAGCCGACCCAGGACCAGCAGACCGAAGGTAAGGCCAAGGATCTCGACAAGGTCGTGGTCACCGGCTCGCTGATTCCGCAGACTCAGGTGGAGACCTTCGTCCCGGTCACCATCATCTCCGCCGAGGACATCCAGTCGCGCGGCTTCAACAACGTCGCCGAGGTGCTGCAGAAGAGCTCGTTCGCCACCGGTGGCGTGCAGAACAACCAGACCTCGGCCTCGTTCACCCAGGGCGCCGAGACCCTGAGCCTGTTCGGCTTGCCGGCAGGCTACGTGAAGTACCTGATTGATGGCCGCCCGATGGCCAACTACCCGGCGCTGTACAACGGCACCGACGTGTTCAACAACATCAGCGGCATTCCGGTCGAGCTGGTCGAGCGCATCGAGATCCTGCCGGGTGGCCAGTCCTCCCTGTACGGCTCCGACGCCATCGCCGGCGTGGTCAACATCATCCTCAAGAAGAGCCTCGACGGGGCCGTCGTGACCGGCCGCATCGGTGGTTACGATGCAGGCGGCGGCCGCAGCGGTCGCCTCAGCTTCTCCGACACCTTCCACAGCGCCGACAATCGCTGGAACACCCTGCTGGGTATCCAGGCTGAGAAGACCGATCCGGTCTGGGCCTACCAGCGCGACCTGACCCGTCGTTTCAACACGGTCGGCACGACGTGGGTGCCCAACGAGGACACCCAGACCTACGACCGCGTCCCGTCCCCGGCCCTGGCCAGCCGCGACTGGCTGGTCTACAGCCCGTTCACCAGCTACAAGTTCCTGGACCCGGCCAACTGCGCCAATGTCAGCAGCGGCTTCGACGGTTCCGTCGCGCTGCAGACCCGCCCCGGCTTCGGCGACGAGAAGTACTGCGGCTCGATGAACACCCCGGGTTACCGCACTCTCAAGAACGAAAAGGAAGGGGCCCAGTTCTACACCCACACGACGTTCGAACTGAACGACCTGGCCCAGGCCTACGCCGACGTGCTGCTGAACCACGAAAAGGTGAAGTACCACATCGGCTCCGGCTACACCTGGTGGGGCACCAGCGTGAAGTGGGGCTACTTCTACGATCCGGAGCTGGACGACTTCCTGAATCTGCAGCGCGCCTTCACGCCGGAAGACATGGGCGGCTGGGAAAACTCCATGGCGGAGAACAAGAGCTCCTCGTACGCGGTGACCTTGGGCGTCAATGGCACCCTGGGCGAGAACTCGAATTGGGATTACGACGTCAGCGTCAGCCGCACCGAGTACAAGCTGGATGAAATCAGCCTGGAGCGCCTGGCCGATCCCATCAACAACTACTTCCAGGACAAGGTCCTCGGCCCGCAGCTGGGTCTCGACCCGTACTACGACGCCTATCCGGTCTTCCAGCCGAACTACGCGGCGTTCTACACCCTGATGTCGCCCTCGGATTTCTACAGCTTCATGGGCAAGACGACTTCGCGCAGCCGGACGTACGACAACCTCTTCCGCGCCCAGTTCACCAACAGCGCCCTGTTCTCGATGAAGGGCGGCGATGCGGGTGCGGCGATCGCGATCGAGGCCGGTACCGAGGGGTGGAGCTACAATCCGGATCCGCTGCTCTTGAACGGCGAAATCTGGGGCACCACCGCCGTGAGTGGCGCGGGTAGCCGCTCGCGCTACGCGCTGACGGGCGAAGTACGCCTGCCGGTGCTGGACACCCTGACCATCTCGGCTTCGGGCCGCTACGATGGCTTCCGCGCAGCCGGTAACGAGATTTCGAAGCCGACCTACAGCCTCGGCGTCGAGTACCGCCCGATCGAAACCCTGCTGTTCCGCGGCAAGTACGGCACCGCGTTCAAGGCGCCGACCTTGGCGGACCAGTTCCAGGGCCTGAGCGGCTTCTACAGCTCCACCATCGACTACTACAACTGCGCGCTGCTCGGCTTTGATCCCGGCAATACCGACAGCTGCCCGGCCCGCTACTCCAACCTCCAGTACTTCGGCCAGACCGCAGGCAATCCGGAGCTCGAGCCGATCAACGCCAAGGTGTGGAGCTACGGCGTGGTCTGGGCCCCGACCGCGAACTTCTCGCTGAGTGCGGACTACCATCACTGGAACATCCGCAACGAAGTGTCGACGCAGAGCGCCGACCAGCTGATGCGCGACGAGTCCGCTTGCCGCCAGGGCCAGCTGGACATCAACTCCGGCACCTGCGTTGCGGCACTGTCGCAGGTCGTCCGTGGTAGCGCGGGCACCGTCCAGTCGATCTACCTGAGCAAGGTCAACATCGCCCAGCGTACGCTCAACGCGGTCACCGTCGACATGAACTACCGCCAGGACATCGGCGCGTGGGGCACCTTGCTGATGTCGGGCTCGTGGGTGCGCAACCTGAAGCACGAGTTCCAGCAGTATCCGAACGATCCGATGATCGACCTGCTGAGCGACCCGTACTACAGCACCGACCCGAAGTACAAGGCGACCGCTTCGCTGGGCTGGAACAAGGGCGCATGGACCACCACGGTGTACGCCAATTACCTGGGCCCGACGCCGAACTACCGCGCAACCCTGAATGCACCGGGGGCACTGGATGATTTCGACAATCCGATCGACGGATACAACAACTACGGTGCAGGCAAGCTCGGCTCGTACACGACGTTCAATGCCAGCGTGAACTTCAATGTCACCGAAGACCTGAAGCTGTCGCTGCTGGTGAACAACGTCGCCAACCGCATGCCCGACATGGACGTGACGTCCTATCCGGGCAGCAGCGGCGAGCCGTACAACACCAGCAACTTCGACGTGCTGGGTCGTGCGTACTACCTGGAAGCCAAGTGGAGCTTCGGCAAGGGCAAGTAATCGCCCCCGCCGTGAAACGAGAAACCCCGCCGAAAGGCGGGGTTTCTTTTTTGCGCGCACGGCGCGGCGAATGGGCGGGAGGCGACCAGATACGGCCGCCCCGTCCGGGGAGACCGGCCCCGCTGCGGACTCAATCGACGGAGATGCCGCCCGCCTCCAGCAGGTCGCGCAGGCCATCCAGCGCACTGCCGTAGCGTTTCCAGCGTGCCAGCGCCTGCCGGTGCATCGGCGAGCGCACCTGCACCGCGCTGGCGGTCGCCACCGGCGCCGCGTTCTCGGAAAACCGCAGACACGCCTCGTCCCATACCAGGCCGCAATGGGCCAGCAGCCGGCGGGTCTGGCCTTCCTGGTCATCCACCAGCGCCTCGTACTCCACCTCCAGGACCCGATCCGGCAGCACCCGGTGCCAGTGCCGCATCAGCGCGTCGAACATCAGGTAATAGCGGCCGGTATCGAGCAGATCGAACGAATAGTCGTAGTACGGGCTGGTCTGGGCGAACAGCTGGCGGAAATTGCCTAGGCAGGTGTCCATCGGGTTCCGGCGCAGGCAGACGATCCGGGCATTCGGCAGCGCGCGGGCGATGTACCCGAGGTACAAGAAGTTGTGCGGCAGTTTGTCCACGAAACGCGGCCTTGCCGCGGTGCCCGGGCGGGTGCTGTCCACGTAGGCTTCCCCCAGCGCGCGGGGATCGACCTGCATGGCGCGCTGCAACGTGTCCACGTCCAGCAGCTCCGAGGTGCGGCTGCTGGACAACCGCTTGAGCACGACGCCGAAATTCTGGAGTTCGCCCGCGGAATGCACGTCCGGGTGGCTGGAGAGGATGCGATCCACCAGCGTGGTGCCGCTGCGCGGCATGCCGACGACGAAGATCGGCGCATCCGACGCGAAGCCGCCCTCCACCGCCACGGGCTCCGCGAATAACGCCCGCAGGCGGTCGAACACCGCGGCATCGCGGGCGGTCGTGTAGCCACGCCCCTCGCCGCCCGCGGCCTTGCCGGCCGACAGGTGCCGGAAGGCCTGCGGATAGTCCTCCAGATCCTCGTACTCCTTGGCCTGGGCCAGGTGCAGGTACATGCGCGCGGCGGGATCGGGGGCCTCCGCCAGCAACGCCTGCAGGCGGGCCAGGTGGTTGTCGTCGGCGGTGGCCTTGCGCAGCTGCGCCAGCGCGAGATGGGCCTTCCAGAAGGTCGGATCGAGCGCGAGGCAGGCCTCGTACTCGCGCTCCGCGCGCTCCAGCTCGCCGACGAAGGTCAGCGAGGTCGCCAGGTTGAAATGGCTGACCGCCCGGCCCGGCATGTGCCGCAGTGCACGCTCGAACAGATCGACCGCCTTCGCATGCTCGTTGGCCTGGGTGTAGACGACGGCAAGGGTGTCCAGAGTCGCCGGATCGTCCGGGGACATCGCGGTCGCGGCATCAGCGGCGGCGATGGACTCGCGGGTCAGCCGCGCCAGCGCCAGGGCACGCGCGAACTGCGCGGCGTAGTCGGGACGGCGGGGGTTGTGGTGGACGGCAAGCTGGAGGTGCCGCAGCCCTTCGGGTAGCCGCTGCAGCTGCAGGGCCGCCACGCCGGCGACAAAATGGACGCCTGCATGGGGCGGGATCCGCGGCACCAGCGACTCCGCCAACACCGATGCACGTGCCCAATCCCCCCGGTTCAGAGCTTCGATAGCGGTCTGGTAGATCGGACGCGGGTCGAATACCCCTCCCGCTGCGGTTCCCTGCTGCTCACCCACCGGCGACTCCCTGCTGACTTCCCGCCACTTGCGGGGCGGCAAGTGTACCGCCCACCCCTCGCACGCCATCCGGCCTCGCTGCGCCGCCGCATTCCATACCGATGCGGATGGGGTATAACTCCGGCGAAGGGATGCGCGCCGCGTCCCGCAGTTCCCCGGGAGGGAAGGTTCCATGCGCAAGATGCTTTTGACCGCCGTGCTGGCCTCGCTGTCGTTCGCCGCCACCGCCCAGCACGCGGCGTCCCCGGTCGGCAAGTGGAAGACCCTGGACGACGAGTCCGGCAAGCCGATGACGATCACCGAGGTCTACGAGGCCAAGAACGGCACGCTGGCCGCGAAGATCGTCGAGAACCTGGGCCTGCCGGCCAACTGCGACGGCTGCAGCGGCCAGTACAAGGGCAAGCCCTTCGTCGGCATCGTCACCCTGTGGAACCTGAAGGCGCAGAAGGACGGCACCTGGGGCGGCGGCAACGGCTACAAGCCCTCCGACGACCGCAGCTTCACCGCCAAGTCGGTCAAGCTGGTGGACGGCGGCAAGAAGCTCGAGGTCAAGGGCTGCGTGGCCTTCTTCTGCAAGACCGCCACCTGGGTGCGGGTGGATTGAGCACCGCGCCGGCCCGCGCGCCCCGGCCCCTGCGCCAGGGCGCATGCGCCGCCCTCGCCGGCCTGCTGCTGGCGATGGCGGTGGGCGCGTCCGCACAGGACGCGCCGCTGGGCCGCTGGAAGACCATCGACGACGCCACCGGCAAGCCCAAGTCGGTGGTGGAGCTGTACCGGGCCCGCGACGGCAGCGTCGCCGGCCGGGTGGTCGAGATCCTCGACCTCAAGGACGGCCCGAACCCGCCCTGCAAGGCCTGCAAGGGCCCGCTGCACGGCAAGCCGATCCGCGGGCTGGTGATCCTGTGGGGCCTGCGGCCCGACGGCGAGGGCGGCTGGTCGGGCGGGCGCGTGCTCGATCCCGAGAACGGCAAGGACTACAAGGCCAAGCTGGCCCTGCTGGAGGGCGGCCGCGCGCTCGGCATGTCCGGCTGCATCGCGTTCTTCTGCCGCCAGCAGGTCTGGCACCGCGAATGACCGACGGCCCGCCCGCCTAGGCGGGCCGGGCATCGCGGCACGCGTGCGATAATCGCAGGTCCCCCCGCCACGCCACGCCCATGCCCCGTCCCGCGCTCGTCACCAATGCCCTGCCCTATGCCAACGGCCCGCTCCACCTCGGCCACCTGGTGGGCTACATCCAGGCCGACATCTGGGTGCGGGCGCGGCGCATGGCCGGCGGCGACGTGCACTTCGTCTGCGCCGACGACACCCACGGCACGCCGATCATGCTGGCGGCCGAGAAGGCCGGCACCACGCCGGAGGCTTTCATCGCCGCGATCAAGGCCAGCCACGAACGCGACTTCGCCGACTTCAAGGTCGACTTCGACTGGTACCACTCGACCCATTCGGACGAGAACCGCCAGCTGACCGAACGCTTCTACGCGGCGCTGGACGCGCGCGGCAGCATCGAGCGCCGCTCGATCGAACAGCTGTACGACCCGGCCAGGCAGATGTTCCTGCCGGACCGCTACGTGAAGGGCACCTGCCCGACCTGCAAGTCGCCCGACCAGTACGGCGACAACTGCGAGGTCTGCGGCGCCACCTACAACCCCACCGACCTGATCGACCCGCGCTCGGTGGTCTCCGGCGCCGTTCCGGAACTGCGCGCCTCCGAACATTTCTTCTTCAAGCTGGGCCAGTACACCGACGTGCTGCGCGACTGGCTGCAGGGCGACGTGGCGGTGCCGGGCGTGAAGGCCAAGCTGGGCGAATGGATCAACGGCGAGGGCGGCCTGCGCGACTGGGACATCTCCCGCGACGCGCCGTACTTCGGCTTCGAGATCCCCGGCCACCCGGGCAAGTACTTCTACGTCTGGCTGGACGCGCCGATCGGCTATTTCTCCAGCCTGCTGGCGCTGGCCCGCAGCGGCAAGACCACCGGCTTCGACGAGGCCCGCATGGCGGCGCTGCTGCAACCGGGCGACGGCGCGGAGCTGCACCACTTCATCGGCAAGGACATCGTCAACTTCCACGGCCTGTTCTGGCCGGCGGTGCTGGAAGGCAACGGCCTGCGCAAGCCCGACCGGCTGCACGTCAACGGCTACCTGACCGTGGACGGCGCCAAGATGAGCAAGTCGCGCGGCACCTTCGTGATGGCGCGCACCTACCTCGACGCCGGGCTGGACCCGGAGGCGCTGCGCTACTACTTCGCCTGCAAGACCTCCGGCGGCGTGGACGACCTGGACCTCAACCTGTCCGACTTCGTCGCCCGCGTGAACAGCGACGTGGTCGGCAAGTTCGTCAACCTGGCCAGCCGCAGCGCCAAGCTGCTGGAAACCCACTTCGGCAACACCGTCGGCGCCTCGCCGTGGGCCGAGGCGGAGCACGCCGGCGTCAGCGCGGGTTGGCTGGAAGACGCGCGCGACATGCTTGGCCATGTCCGTGCCAACACCGCACTTGCCAGTTCGCTTTACAGCCAGGACAACCCTGCGGCCGTGACCCGCCATGCGATGGCGGCGGCCGACGTGGCCAACGAGTACATCGCCCACACGGCGCCGTGGGCACTGGCCAAGGATCCGTCGCGTCGCGCCGACCTGCACCTCGTGCTGTCCACCGCGCTGCAGGCCTTCGCCGACATCGCCGCCGCGCTGAAGCCGATCCTGCCGCGCACCAGCGAAGACATCGAGCAGTACCTCGGTGTATCGCTCAAGGCCCATATCGACAACAGCCCCATCGAAGTGTGGGGCCGCACGCTCAATCCCTACACCCCGCTGTTCACCCGCATCGACCCGAAGCACATCCAGGCCATGATCGACGCCAGCAAGGACACCCTCGCCGCTCCCGCCCCGACCGCGACCCCGGCCGCCGCGCCAGCCAAGGCCGCCCCCACCGCGGCTGACGCCACGCCCGCCGCGAAGGGCGGGACGGACAGCGCGTACATCGGCATCGACGATTTCGCCAAGCTCGACCTGCGCATCGGCAAGGTGCTGGAGTGCGGCTTCGTCGAAGGCAGCGACAAGCTGCTGCGTTTCCTGCTGGACGCCGGCGACCTCGGCCAGCGGCAGATCTTCTCCGGCATCCGCGCCAGCTACGCCGAGCCCGGGATGCTGGTCGGGCGCAGCGTGGTGTTCATCGCCAACCTCGCGCCGCGCAAGATGCGCTTCGGCATCAGCGAGGGCATGATCCTGTCGGCCGGCTTCGACGGCGGCGCGCTGGCCCTGCTGGATGCAGACGACGGCGCGCAGCCGGGCATGCCGGTGCGCTGACCCAACGCCCCACCCCCCTGCCGGGAGCGCCGATGGACATCCGCCAGATCCAGAGCGACCACGACGTCCTGCTGGCGCGCATGGCGGCCCTGCGCGATCTCGTCGCCGCAGGCACGGCCGCCAATGCCGTGGCCATCTCCGCGGAGTTGGCCGCGCTGGGCGCGACGCTCCGGCTGCACCTGGCGATCGAAGACAACCTGCTCTACCCCGCCCTGGCGCGCGCCAGCAACGCCGAAATCGCGGACGCGGGCCGCCACTTCCAGCAGGAAATGGGCGGACTGGCCGACGACTACGCTGCATTCATCCAGCGCTGGTGCGCTGCGGACGACATCGCGGCCGCGCCGGAACGGTTCCGCCAAGACCTTGAAACCGTGCTTGGCGCCCTGGATGCCCGCATCGCCCGCGAGCACGCCACGCTGCTCCCCATGGCCGCCACGCTCTAGCCGGGATGCGGCCCGTGCGCCCCGACGGGCACGCCGCCACGACTGTCCATGATCGATCTCGCCGAACGCCTCGACCAACTGCTGCCGCAAACCCAGTGCGGGCAATGCGGGTTCGACGGCTGCCGCCCCTATGCCGACGCCATGGCGCGCGGCGAGGCCGGCATCGACCACTGCCCGCCGGGCGGCGATGCCGGGGCGCGGGCGCTGGCGAAGGCGCTGGGCGTGGCGCCACGCCCCTACGACCGCACCCGCGGCGACCACAAGCCGATCCGGCCGGCGCGCATCATCGAAGCCGATTGCATCGGCTGCACCAAGTGCATCCAGGCCTGCCCGGTGGATGCCATCGTCGGCGGCCCCAAGCACATGCACACCGTCCTGCCCGGGTTGTGCACCGGCTGCGAGCTGTGCGTGCCGGCCTGCCCGGTAGACTGCATCGTGATGGTGGACGACGCCTAATCACGCCCGCAGCGGACGCACCGCCGGGACGCGCGCCTTCAATCCGCCGCGCAGGCGTCGCAGATGCGCTCCACCGTGTAGCCCTTGGCGCGCAGCTGTTCCACCAGGCCGTCGCTGCCCAGCAGGTGCAGCGCGCCGACCACCACCAGCGTGTTGTCCTTCCTGGAATCGGCCAGGCGCTTCTCCACCTGCGGCAACCAGGCCTGGTTGCGGGCCACGTCGAGCAGGCGATAGCTTTCGGGCGTCTTGCGCGCCATCTCCGCGCGCATCCCGCCATCCAGCTTCGCGACGTCGCCGGCGCGCCACCAGGCGTGCATGT
This sequence comes from Thermomonas sp., assembly GCA_041913885.1. Taxonomy (GTDB): domain Bacteria; phylum Pseudomonadota; class Gammaproteobacteria; order Xanthomonadales; family Xanthomonadaceae; genus Thermomonas. The sequence continues at coordinate 230,909 of JAYSEL010000002.1, forward strand.
CGCCCAGCTCGCGCACGGCCTTCTGCGGATCGGCCAGGAACTCCTCCAGCTCCTGCACCTGCTCGGCGTGGGGCACGGCATCCATCGCCTTCATCTGGTCGTCCACGGTCTCGAGCCCGGCGGTCGGCTTGCCGGCGGCAGCGGCACGCGCCATCAGCGTGCGGTCCAACCCCAGTTCCGGCCGGAACCCCATCGCCCGGGTGACGCCCAGCACCAACCCCAGGTTCACCGCCCACGGCTCGCTGTGCTCCAGCGCCTGCACGCTGCCGCCGCCGGCCGAGACCAGCGTGGACAGCCGCGCCAGCGTGGACTTGGGCAGCACCGTGCTCAGCGTCTCGCCGTTGTCGTAGGCCATGTACTTCTGCATCGCCGCCACCGACTCCGGCGCAGTCATCGCCGCGGGATCGATCTCGAACAGCAGCGAGGCGCTGTCGTCGAAGGCCCGGTCCACTTCCGCGGGGAGCGGATAGTCGTCGTCCTTGAGCAGGTGGAACGACCCCAGCAGGTACACGGCGCTGTCGGCGTCGGACACCTTCCACAGCAGCGGCCGTCTGGCGTCCGGCGCAGGCTGGTCGGCATGGGCGGCGGGCAGCAGCAGCGCGCACAGGGCGAGGGCGAACAGGCGGGACTTCATCAGGCGTCCTTGGGTGTGTGTTCGGGTTTGCGGTATGCCTTTTCGCCGGCTTCCACGCGCAGGTCCAGCCGGTTCTCCGGCGGCGGCAGCGGGCAGGTGGCGAACGGGGTGAACGCGCACGGCGGGTTGTAGGCGCGGTTGAGGTCGAGCACCAGCCGGCCCTGCGCGTCCGGCATCGGCGCGTCGAGGAAGCGGCCGGCGCCGTAGCTGCCGTGGCCGCTGGTGCGGTCGGCGAACACCAGGAACAGCGTGCCCTCGCCTTCGTCCAGTGCCTCCAGCCGGTACGGCGTGCCGTTGCGGGTGAACTCGACGACGCCGGGATTGGGGATCTCGTCGGTGGTACCGATGATGTTGGCGATCGGCAGCGTCTTGCCCGGCGGATGCGGAATGAAGCGCGCCTGCACCTGCCACTGCGGACCGCCCGGCCAGTACTCCAGGCCAGCGAAGTGGATACGGCTGTCGGCGTCGGCGTGCTTGACCCGCAGCGCCAGCCGGCCGCCGCGCGCGATCACCGTCGCCAGCCCCTTGCCGTCGTCGAACGCGATCACACTGGGGCCGCCGGCATCGGCATCGCTGCGCAACGGGCCGCCCCTGCTGGGCGCGCCATCGACGGTCACCGCGGCGTCTGCGACGAAGCGCGCCCTGCCATCGCGCACGCTGAACACGCCCAGGTGCGCCGGGCCCAGCAGCAGGCGGATGCCGTTGTCGGCGGCGCTGCCGACGCGGTGCGTACCGGGATCCAGCCAGTGCAAGCCGACCAGGCTGGTCCAGCCATCAGGTTTGGTCAGCTCCGCCCGGCGCTGGTCGCGCCAGGCCTGCTCGCCCGCGGCGAATTCGGCCGCGGCCTTCGCCTTGGCCGCCAGCTGCGCCGCGGTCGGTCCGTTGGTTCGATTGCAGGCCGCCGTCAGCAAGCCCGCGAGCAACAGGATCAGCGTCCGCGCAGGAACCATTTGTCCATCTCCGCCAGCGAGAAGCGCGTCCAGGTGGGACGGCCGTGGTTGCATTGCCCGGAGCGCTCGGTCGCTTCCATCTCGCGCAGCAGGGCGTTCATTTCCGGGATCGTGAGCCGGCGGTTGGCGCGCACCGCGCCGTGGCAGGCCATCGTCGCCAGCAGTTCGTCGCGGGTCTCGGCGATGCGCCGCGTGGTGCCGTGCTCGCGCAGGTCGGCAAGCACGTCGCGCAGCAGCGCCTCCACGTCGCCGTGCGCCAGCAGCGCCGGCACGCTGCGCAGCAGCAGCGACTGCGGGCCGCTGCGCTGCACCTCGAAGCCCAGCTGCACCAGCGTCTCCACCTCGCGCTCGGCCACGTCGGCTTCGCGCTCGGACACCGCCAGGCTGCTCGGCACCAGCAGCGGCTGCGTGCGCAGGCCGGCGCCGTCGTGCGCGGCCTTCAGCTTCTCGTAGCCGATGCGCTCGTGCGCGGCGTGCATGTCGACCACGATCAGCCCATCGGCGTTCTCGGCCAGAATGTAGATGCCGTGCAGCTGGGCGACGGCGAAACCGAGCGGCGGCATGCCGCCGGGCGCATCGTCGGGCATCTGCATGACTGGTGCTGATGGCAGCGATGCCATCTCATCGCGCGGCGCGTACAGCGCGGCGTACGCCGCGGGCGCATCGGCGACGCGCAGGCCCATCGCCTGCTGCTGCGGCGCCTGCGGCATCGCCCAGCGCGCCGCATCGGCGGCGGCCTGCATCGGCGGGGTGGGCGCGGCGACGCTGCCGGCGCGGGTGTCCGCCAGCGCAGCGTGCAGGGTGCGGTAGACGAAGTCATGCACGAGGCGCGATTCGCGGAAACGCACCTCGTGCTTGGCCGGGTGCACGTTGACGTCGACGCCGCGCGGGTCCAGCTCCAGGAACAGCACGTAGGCCGGGTGGCGGCCGTGGAACAGCACGTCGCTGTAGGCCTGCCGCACCGCGTGGGCCACGTTGCGGTCGCGCACGCTGCGGCCGTTGACGTAGAGGTACTGCTGGTCGGCGCTCGCGCGGTTGTAGGCCGGCTGCGCGATCCAGCCGTGCAGGCGCATGCCGGCGCCGGCGTGGTCCACGCGCAGCGCGTTGCGGGCGAACTCCTCGCCCAGCGCCTCGTGCAGGCGCACGTCGCTGAGCAGGTGCCCTTCGCCCTTCCAGCGTCGCGACGGCTTGCCGTTGTGGCTGACCCGGATTTCCACGTCGGGCCGCGCCAGCGCCAGCGTGCGCAGCCAGTCCTCGATGTGCGACAGCTCGGTGCGCTCGGCGCGCAGGAACTTGCGCCGCGCCGGGACGTTGAAGAACAGGTCGCGCACTTCCACCGTGGTGCCGGGCGGATGCGCCTGCGGCATCACGTCGCCGTGGCGGCCGCCGTCGATGCGCAGCTCGGCGCCGTGGTCGGCGTCCGGCCGGCGCGAGACCAGCCGGAAGCGGCTGACCGAGGCGACCGACGGCAGCGCCTCGCCGCGGAAGCCCAGCGTGGCCACCGCTTCCAGGTCGTCGATGGAGGCGATCTTGCTGGTGGCGTGGCGGCTCACCGCCAGCGGCAGTTCGGCCGGCGCGATGCCGCCGCCGTCGTCGCGGATGCGGATCAGGCGGATGCCGCCTTCTTCCAGGTCGATGTCGATGCGCTTGGCACCGGCGTCGAGCGCGTTCTCGACCAGCTCCTTGACCACGGAGGCGGGCCGCTCGACGACTTCGCCGGCGGCGATCTGGTTGATGAGGGTATCGGGAAGTTGGCGGATGCTCACCGGGGGATTCTAGCCGGCCACGCCTGTCGGATCGGGGACACGGCACGACGCCGCCAAGCCGCCCGCCCGTCGGGTGTCAGGGGCTGCCGCCCGCACCGACCGCCGCCAGCTCCAGCGTCCGCTCGGGCACCGATGCTTGCGCGGACTGCTTGGCCTGCGCGCGCGCGGCGTACAGCGTGCCCGGCGGCGGCTGGCGGGAGAAGTAACGGTCGATGCCGTCGAGGATCGCGTTGGCCAGGGTGCGCTGGAACGCAGGATCGGCCAACCGCTTTTCTTCGTCGGGATTGGAGATGAAGGCGGTTTCCACCAGCATCGCCGGCATCTTGTCGGACGTGCGCAGCACCGCGAAATTGGCGCGCTCGACGTCCGGCTTGTGGTTGTTGCCCACCCGCTTCAAGCCACCCAGCACGTGTTCGGCGGCATCCTCGGATGCCTTCATGTTCCCGCTTTGGGTGAGGTCCAGCAGCACCGAGGTGAGGGTGTTGTCGGCCACGCGCACGCGCTCGCCGCCGATGATGTCGGCCGCGTTTTCCTTGTCGGCCAGCCAGCGCGCGCGCTGCGAGGAGGCGCCGCGGGTGGACAGCACATACACCGACGACCCGCGCGCGCCGCGGTTCTCGGCGGCGTCGGCGTGGATCGACAGGAAGATGTCGGCCCGGTTGGCGCTGGCACGGCGAGCCCGCAGGTTCAGCGGGATGTAGACGTCGCTGTCGCGGGTCAGGAACGCCTTCAACCCGGGCGTGGCGTTGACCTGCCGCGCCAGTTCACGGGCGATGGCGAGGGTGACGTCCTTCTCGCGGGTGCCGTTGGGCCCGTGGGCGCCCGGGTCCTGCCCGCCATGGCCAGCGTCGATGGCGACCACCAGCGGGCGCATCCCAGGACGCAGCGCCGGCCGAACCGGCGCGGGCGCTTCATCGTTCGAGGGTGGCGTCTGGGCGGCGACCGTGGCCGGCGGCGGGGAAACGCTGGCGGATGCTGGCGCGGCCCCGGCTGCGGACGGCGACGGCGTGGCTGGCGACGAGGCCGGCGGGGTGGTGATGGGCCGGTTGGCAAACGCGGCGATCGGATCCACGGGCGCAGGCGCTGGACCGGCCGGGGCCGGCCCCGGTGGCGTGCCAGTGGCGGCGGGTGTCACGGCAGCCGTGGCGGCAACCGACGCGCCATCGCCCGGCCATTCCAGCACCAGCACGGCGCCGGTCGCGGCCGTGTCGAGGGTGGTCGGGATGGCCTTGACCTTGCCGGCGAGGTCGAACACCACCCGCACCGTGCCGGGCACGGGCTGGCCGGTGCGGACGGCCTTCACCATCCCGGCGGCGGGCGGCAGGACCAGCCCGCGGGCCAGGTGGCTGTCGGGAAAGTCGACCGCCAGCCGCTCCGGGTTGGACAGGGGGATCAGGCGGTACTCGCCGGTCTTGTCGAGGTGCAGCTCGGCGCGCGTGCCGGTGGCCCCGGTTTCAATGCGTAACTGCTTGATTTCAGAAGCGTTCACGAGCCCACAGGCGAACGCGGCCAGCAGCACGGCGGCCGGCACGACGCGATCGCGATGGTTCCCCAACAGGCGCATGGCCGGGAGTTAAGCACCGGTTACGCCAAGGTGCAAGCACTTTTCCCTGAATAATCCGCAACCTGCACCACTTTTCTCGATGAACGTGCAGATTGGCGACGCAAGTCAGCCCAGGTCGAGCCGGGCCAGCCACGCCGCGCCCACCGGGGTCCGGGACAGCAGCTGGCAGCGACGACCGGCGCCATCCACCGCCAGCCGGAGCTCGAGGTCCACCGGCGGCAGCGCCCCCTCGCCCCGCGCCGGCCACTCCACCAGCCACAACCGCGCCTCGGCCGGATCCAGGCCGAGGAATTCCAGCTCGCCGGGGTCGCCGATGCGGTACAGGTCCAGGTGCAGCGCGGTGCCGCCGGCCGGCAGCGGGTACTGCTCGACCAGCGTGTAGGTCGGGCTGCGGATGGTGCCGGTGACGCCCAGCGCGCGCAGCATCGCCCGCGCCAGCGAGGACTTGCCGGCGCCCAGGTCGCCGTGGAGATGGACCACGGCCCGCGCGGGCAACGCCTGTGCCAGCCGGGCGCCGAGGGCGTCGGTGGCCGCGGCGTCGGGAAGGAAAAGCTCGGACATCCGCCTATCGTCGCATCGGATTGGCCAGGCGGCGCAACCACGGCAGCAGGTCGGAGGGCAGCAGGCCGCGCTCGCCGTCCTCGCGCGCGGCCGCGTCGCCGGCGGCGGCGTGCAGCAACGCGCCGGCCACCGCCGCATCGCGCGGGGTGAAGCCCTGCCCGTGCAGCGCCGCGACCACGCCGGTGAGCAGGTCGCCCATGCCACCGGTGCCCATGCCGGGGTTGCCGGCGCACAGCACCACCGGCGGCACGCCGGACGCCTGCACCAGCGTGCCCGCGCCCTTCAGCACCGCGACGCCGCCCCAGCGCGCCTGCAGCGCGGCGACCGCGGCGAAGCGGTCGCGCTGGACCTCGGCGGTGGTGGTGCCAAGCAGGCGCGCCGCCTCGCCGGGATGCGGCGTGACCACGTCGTCGGGCCGCAGCGTCGCGCCCGATGCCGCCAGCAACGACAGCGCCTCGGCGTCGAACACGCGCGGCATGTCGCAGGCCAGCACGCGCTCGAACAGCGCCCGCCCCCACGCGCCCTGCCCCAGCCCGGGGCCGATGGCCACGACATCGGCGCGCCCCAGCAGGGCATCCAGCTGTGCGACCTCCTCGACCGCGTGGGCCATCGCTTCCGGGCAGCGCGCCAGCAGCGCCGGCACGTGCGCCGCGCGGGTCGCCACGGTGGCGAGGCCCGCGCCGCAGCGCAGCGCGGCCTGCACCGCCAACAGGATCGCACCGCCGCTGCCGGCCTCGCCGCCGATGCACAGCACGTGGCCGTTGCGGCCCTTGTGGGTGTCGCGCGGCCGCAGCGGGAAGAAGCCCGCCAGCGCATCGGCGCGGTAGGCCAGCGCCGCGGGGGCGAGGCCCTCGAACACATCCGCCGTCAGGTCCAGCGTCGCCAGTTCCAGTTCGCCGCAGTGGTCCAGCGCCGCGCCGGTGCGCAGGCCGCGGTGGCGGGCGAGGAACTGCAGCGTGCAGTCGGCCCGGACCGCCGCGCCTGGTGCGCTGCCGCGCGCCGCATCGATACCGCTGGGCACGTCCAGCGCCAGCACCGGCGCGCGGTGTGCGTTGACGGCCTCGATCAGCGCCGCCGTCGCCGCGTCCGGCGCGCGCGACAGGCCGATCCCGAACAACGCATCGACGATGAGGTCGGCCTCACCCACCCCATCCGCGATCGCGCCGCCTGCCGCCCGATACTCGGCGCAGGCGCGCTGCGCGAGCGGGCTGGCCGGTTCAGCGACACGCAGCACGCGCACGTCGCGCCCGGCCTCGCGCGCATGGCGCGCCAGCACGTAGCCGTCGCCGCCGTTGTTGCCCGGCCCGCAGGCCACCACGACCCGGCGCGCCTGCGGCCAGTGCTTCAATACGCAGCGCCAGGCCGCCTGGCCGGCGCGCGCCATCAGCGCGAAGGCGTCGCCGTCCAGTCGCGCGGTGCCGCGCGCCTCGAGTGCGCGCAGGGCGTCGGGGGCGAACAGCGGCAGCGGTGCGGGCATGCGGCGCTCCGGCGGGCAAGGGACGGGGCATCGTACCCCCGCACCTATACTGGCGCGCATGACGATGCCCGACCCCGCCGCGCTGGCCGACCGCATCCGCGCGCTGGCGCGGGCCGCGGGCTTCCAGCGCGTGGGCATTTCCGGCATCGAGTTGGGCGAGGACGAAGCGCACCTGCTCGACTGGCTGGCGCAGGGCCTGTACGGCTCGATGGACTGGATGGCCCGCCATGGCGCACTGCGCGCCCGTCCGGCGGAGCTGCTGCCCGGCACGGTGCGGGTGATTTCCGTAGGGCTGGACTACGGCCAGGACCCGGACGCGGCGTGGCAGACGCTGGACGCCGGCGAACGCGCCTACGTGGCCCGCTACGCGCTGGGCCGCGACTACCACAAGCTGCTGCGCCACCGCCTGCAGAAACTGGCCGAACAGGTGCAGGCGGAGATCGGCCCGTTCGGCTACCGCGCCTTCACCGACTCCGCGCCCGTGCTGGAACGTGCGCTGGCCCGCAACGCCGGGCTGGGCTGGATCGGCAAGCACACCTGCCTCATCGACCGCGACGGCGGCAGCTGGTTCTTCCTCGGCGAGCTGTTCGTGGACCTCCCGCTGCCCGTGGATCCGCCTGCCAGCGCGCACTGCGGCACCTGCACCCGCTGCATCGACATCTGCCCGACGCAGGCCATCACCGCGCCGTTCCGGCTGGACGCGCGCCGCTGCATTTCCTACCTGACCATTGAACACGACGGGAGCATCGACGAGGAACTCCGCCCGCTGATCGGCAACCGCATCTTCGGCTGCGACGACTGCCAGCTGGTCTGCCCGTGGAACAAATTCGCCCGCCGCACCGACGAGCCCGACTTCCGCGCCCGCAACGGGCTGGACCGGGCCACGCTGGCGGAGCTGTTCGCCTGGGACGAAGACGAGTTCCTGCGCCGCACCGAAGGCAGCGCGATCCGCCGCAGCGGGCACGAGCGCTGGCTGCGCAACATCGCCGTCGCGCTGGGCAACGCGCCGACCACGCCGGCCGTGCTGGCCGCGCTGGCCGGCCGCCGCGACCATCCATCAAAGGTGGTGCGCGAACACGTGGCGTGGGCGCTGGCGCGGCACGAGGCACGGCAGTCCCCGTAAAATGCGGGGATGACCGACGACCTGCCCCGCCCCAGCTTCCACGGCTTCGAACAGATCCCCCTGCGGGAATACGCCGAGCGCGCCTACCTCGACTACTCGATGTACGTGGTGCTCGACCGCGCCCTGCCCTTCCTCGGCGACGGGCTGAAGCCGGTCCAGCGCCGCATCGTCTATGCGATGAGCGAGCTGGGCCTGGCCGCCACGGCCAAGCCCAAGAAGTCCGCGCGCACCGTAGGCGACGTGATCGGCAAGTACCACCCGCACGGCGACTCCGCCTGCTACGAGGCGCTGGTGCTGATGGCGCAGCCGTTCTCGTACCGCTATCCGCTGATCGAAGGCCAGGGCAACTTCGGCTCCAGCGACGACCCGAAGTCGTTCGCGGCGATGCGCTACACCGAATCCAAGCTCTCGCCGATCGCCGAAGTGCTGCTGGGCGAACTGGGACAGGGCACCGCCGACTGGACGCCGAACTTCGACGGCACGCTGGAGGAGCCCACCTGGCTGCCGGCACGGCTGCCGCACCTGCTGTTGAACGGCACCACCGGCATCGCCGTCGGCATGGCCACCGACGTGCCGCCGCACAACCTCAACGAGATCGTCAGCGCCTGCGTGCGCCTGCTGGACGATCCCGATGCCAGCGTGCGCGACCTGTGCGAGCACGTGCGCGGCCCCGACTACCCCACCGCGGCGGAGATCATCACCCCGGTCGCGGACCTGCAGGCGATGTACGAAACCGGCAGCGGCTCGGTCCGTGCGCGCGGCGTGTACGTGCGCGAGCAGGGCAACATCGTCATCACCGAACTGCCCTACCAGGTCAGCCCCAGCAAGGTGATCGAGCAGATCGCCCAGCAGATGCGGGCCAAGAAGCTGCCGTGGCTGGAGGACATCCGCGACGAGTCCGACCACGCCAATCCCACCCGCATCGTGCTGGTGCCGCGCAGCAACCGCGTGGACGCCGAGCAGCTGATGGGCCACCTGTTCGCCACCACCGACCTGGAGAAGAGCTACCGGGTCAACATGAACGTGATCGGGCTGGACGGGCGTCCGCAGGTGAAGAACCTGAAGATGCTGCTGACGGAGTGGCTGGCGTTCCGCCAGGACACCGTGACCCGCCGCCTCAAGCATCGCCTGGACAAGGTCGAGCGCCGCCTGCACTTGCTGGAAGGCCTGCTGGTGGCGTTCCTCAACCTCGACGAGGTGATCCGCATCATCCGCACCGAGGACGAGCCGAAGGCCGTGCTGATTGCGCGCTTCGGCCTGTCCGAAGACCAGGCCGACTACATCCTCGACACCAAGTTGAAGCAGCTCGCGCGGCTGGAGGAAATGAAGATCCGCGGCGAGCAGGACGAGCTGGCCGCCGAGCGCGGCAAGCTGCAGGCCCTCCTCGAGAGCAAGGCCAAGCTGAAGAAGCTGATCAAGGACGAGCTGCTGGCCGATGCCAAGAAGTTCGGCGACGCCCGCCGCAGCCCGCTGGTGGCACGCCAAGCCGCGCAGGCACTGGACGAGACCGAGCTGGTGGCCAGCGAGCCGATGACCGTGGTGCTGAGCGAAAAGGGCTGGGTGCGCGCCGCCAAGGGCCACGACATCGACGCCGCCGCGCTCAGCTACCGCGAGGGCGACGGGCTGCTGGGCGCGGTGCGTGCCCGCAGCACCCAACAGGTCGCCTTCCTCGATTCCGCGGGGCGCAGCTATTCCACCGCCGTGCACACCCTGCCGTCGGCGCGCGGCAACGGCGAGCCGCTGACCGGCCGCTTCGCCCCGGCGCCGGGCGCGGTCTTCCAAGCGCTGGCCAGCGGCGGCAACGACGACCGCCTGGTCATCGCCTCCAGCCACGGCTACGGCTTCGTCACCCGCTTCGAGAACCTGACCGGCCGCAACAAGGCGGGCAAGGCGCTGCTGTCGCTGTCCGAAGGCGGGCAGGTGCTGCAGCCGGCACCGGTGGCGGATCCCGCGGCCGACCGCATCGTCGCGGTGACCAGCGCCGGCCACGTGCTGGCGTTCCCGGTGGCCGAGCTGCCGGAACTGGACAAGGGCAAGGGCAACAAGCTGATCGAGATCCCGAAGGCCAAGCGCGGCACCGAGCAGGTGGTCGCGGTCGCCGTGGTGCCGCCCACCGGCAAGCTGCAGGTGAAGTCCGGCGCGCGCACGATGACGCTGTCGTTCAAGGAGCTGGACGCCTACCTCGGCGCGCGCGGCTCGCGCGGCGGGCTGCTGCCGCGCGGCTGGCAGAAGGTGGACGGGCTGGCGGTGGAATCCTGATCCGTCGTTCGGCGGCGCCCGCCGCCGGGCGTTCGCGACGCGGCACAACATGGCGCCGCGCGAATCGTCCGACGGCCTCGCCACCGATGGGAGTGCATCGTGAACCCTGACTTCTGGCAACAGCGCTGGGCCGAACAGCAGATCGGCTTCCACCAGGCCACGCCGACGCCACTGCTGCTCAAGCACTGGCCGGCGTTGCAGGTGCCCGCGGGCGCCACCGTGTTCGTGCCGCTGGCCGGCAAGTCGCTGGACATGGCCTGGCTGGCTGGCCAGGGCCACCGCGTGCTGGGCGTGGAGCTGTCGCAGATCGCGGTGGACGCCTTCTTCGCCGAACACGGGCTGGTACCCGAGGTCGAGGAGACCCGCTACGGCCGGCACCACCGCGCCGGCGGCATCGAGCTGATCCGCGGGGATGCGTTCGGGCTGGATGCCGGCCTCTTGGCCGGCTGCGCGGCGGTGTTCGACCGCGCGGCGCTGATCGCGCTGCCGCCGGACCTGCGCCGCCGCTACGCGGGCGAACTGTACGCGCGCCTGCCCGCTGGCTGCCGCGGCCTGCTGGTGACGCTGGAGTATCCCCAGGCCGAACGCGACGGCCCGCCGTTCTCGGTGCCGGAGGAGGAGGTCCGCGGCCTGTACGGCCCCGACTGGACGGTCGACCTGCTGGAACGCCGCGCCATCCCGCCCGGCCATCCGGGCCACGTGGCCGGGGTCTCCCGGCTGGATACCGCCGTCTTCACCCTGCACCGCCGCTGAGCCGGGTGGCGGCAGGTTGACCAGGATCAAGTCGCCACCGCCCGTCCCTGCCTAAGCTGCGTCCATGCACTCCCAGACCATCGCCTTCGATGCCGGGCTGCTGCGCCGCTACGACCGGCCCGGCCCCCGGTACACCTCGTACCCGACCGCGCCGCAGTTCACCGCGGCCTTCGGCGAGGCCCAGCTGCGCGAGGTGGTGCAGGCCAGCAACGACGAGCCGATCCCGCGCCGGCTGTCGCTGTACGTGCACGTGCCGTTCTGCTTCAGCCCCTGCTTCTACTGCGGCTGCAACCGCATCATCACCCGCGACCAGGCCCGCGGCGACGCGTACCTGGCGCGGCTGCACCGCGAGATCGCGCTGGTCGCGCCGCTGTTCGACCGCGACCGCGAGGTGATCCAGCTGCACTTCGGCGGCGGCACCCCCAATTTCCTCTCGCCCACCCAGCTCGGCGACGTGGTGGACGCGCTGCGCCGGCAGTTCCACTTCGCCGACAGCGGCGACCGCGACATCTCCATCGAGATCGACCCGCGGTTCTGCCAGCCCGACTGGCTGCCGGCGCTGGCGAAGATCGGCTTCAACCGCATCAGCCTGGGGGTGCAGGATTTCGACCCCAAGGTGCAGGAAGCGGTCAACCGCGTGCAGAGCATCGAGGAGACCCGCGCGGTGGTGGACGCCAGCCGCAATGCCGGCCTGCGCTCGGTCAACATCGACCTGATCTACGGTCTGCCCGGGCAGAACCTGGAAGGCTTCGGCAAGACGCTCGACATCGTCACCGACATCCGGCCGGACCGCATCGCGGTGTACAGCTACGCGCACATGCCGCACCTGTTCAAGCCGCAGAAGCAGATCGACGAAACCCTGCTGCTGGACGGCGAGGCCAAGCTGGCGCTGCTGCAGCTGGCGGTGGAGAAGCTCACCGCCGCCGGCTACGTCTACATCGGCATGGACCATTTCGCCCTGCCCGATGACGACCTGGCCCGCGCGCAGCAGCGCGGCGGGCTGCACCGCAATTTCATGGGCTACACCACCCATGCCGACAGCGACCTGGTGGGCCTGGGCGTGTCCTCGATCAGCCACATCGGCAACAGCTTCAGCCAGAACCCGCGCGACCTGCCCTCGTGGGAGGCGGCGGTGGACGCCGGCCGCCTGCCGGTGTTCCGCGGCATGCGGATGAGCGAGGACGACGAGCTGCGCGCCGACCTGATCCAGTCGCTGATGTGCCAGGGCGAAATCCCGATGGCGGCGCTGGAGCGCCGCTACGGCATCGAGTTCCGGACCTACTTCGCCGACGCGCTGGAACGCCTCCAGCCGCTGGCCGAGGACGGGCTGGTGCGCATGCTGCCGGACCGGATCGAGGCCACGTCGCAGGGCCGGCTGCTATTGCGTAACATCGCGATGTGCTTCGACCGTTACCTCGCCCCGCCCGATCCCGACGCCCGGCCGCGCTTCTCGCGCGCGATCTGAGCCGTCGCAACGCCGTGCGCGTCCCGCAGGTGGCGACCCGCCGCGCGTCCGCAGGGGGATGCCCATGACATCGGTGCGCTTCCCTCGGCTGGGCCCGGACATCCTGGCCGACGACGGCAACGAGTTGCGCTTCTGCACCACCTGCGCGTTCTCGCACGCCTGCCTCTCGCACGGCATGGACAAGAGCGCGCTGATGGACCTGCACGTGCTGGTGGAGCACGTGGGGCCGTTCCACGCCGGCGACACCCTGTTCCGCGAAGGCGATCCCTTCGAGGCCATCGCCGCGGTGCGCGCCGGCTGCGTGAAGACCTGCGTCACCGACCGCGACGGCCACGAGCACGTGCTGGGCTTCCACTTCCCCGGCGAGGTGATCGGCCTCAACGCCATCGACGGCCACCGCTACCCGTGCGATGCGATCGCGCTGGACACGGTGATGCTGTGCCGGTTCTCGTTCCCCAAGATCTCCGTGCTGGCCACCCGCGTGCCGGGCATCCAGCGCGAGCTGTTCCGCCTGCTCAGCCGCGACATCGGCCGCGCCGCCCTGCTGGCCGGCGACTGGAGCGCCGACCAGCGCGTCGCCGCGTTCCTGGTCGGCATGTCGCGCCGGCTGTCCGCGCGCGGCTTCTCCGCGACGCGCTTCCAGCTGACCATGGCGCGCACCGACATCGCCAACTACCTGCGGCTGGCCCCGGAAACGGTCAGCCGCGTGCTGCGCCGCATGCAGGATGACGGCGTGCTGGCGGTGGACCGCCGCGAGGTCGAGCTGCTCGACGCCGCGCGGCTGGAAGCCCTGGCCGCACCGATCCTGCGCGACTGAGCCGCAGCGCCACCGCGCATCCCGCGCCGCCCCCTCCGGCGCGATCCCCGCCGCCTTGACGCAGGTCATGGAGCCGCGGGGTCGATCGGCCGACGATGCCGGCGCGAGTTCAATCAGGGAGAGATGCAATGTCCATCACCAAACGGCTATGGCTGGGCCTCGGCGCCCTGCTGGCCGCCAGTTTCGCCGTCATGTTGTGGCTGGGGGTGGACCTCGTCCATACCGCCCCGCCGATTCCGCAGCGCGTGGTCGCCGCCAACGGCCAGACGCTCTACACCAAGGCCGATATCGAGCGCGGCCGCCAGGTCTGGCAGAGCATCGGCGGCCAGCAGCTGGGCTCGATCTGGGGCCACGGCGCGCTGGTCGCACCCGACTGGTCGGCCGACTGGCTGCACCGCGAAACCGAAGCCATGCTGGAACTGCAGGCGCGCGCCGACACCGGCCAGTCCTACGCCAGCATGGACGCGGGCGAGCAGGCGAAGGTGCAGGCCAGCGTGAAGCCGCTGATGCGCACCAACACCTACGATCCGGCCAAGGACGAGATCGTGGTGAGCAACCAGCGCGCGCTGGCCATCAGCATGGTCGCCGCGCACTACGAGAGCGTGTTCTCGAACGACCCGGCCACCCACGCGCTGCGCGAAGCCTATGCGATGCGCGAGGACACGGTGCCGGACGCCGACCACCGCCGTGCGATGACCGCGTTCTTCTTCTGGACGGCGTGGGCCGCGGGCACCGACCGCCCCGGCGAGTCCAACCGTACCTACACGAACAACTGGCCGTACGAGCCGCTGGTCGGCAACAAGCCGACGCCCGACAACTTCATCTGGTCGATGTTCTCGCTGCTGTTCCTGATCGGCGGCATCGGCCTGCTGGCCTGGCACTACGCGGCCTACCATGGCAAGGAAACGCTGCCCACGCCGCCGGCGCAGGACCCGCTGCGGGGCCTGGTCATCACGCCCTCGATGAAAGCCACCGCCAAGTACTTCTGGGTGGTGGTGGCGCTGTTCCTGTTCCAGATCCTGCTGGGCGCGACCACGGCGCACTTCCAGGTGGAAGGCCAGGAAGCCTACGGCTTCAAGATCGCGGAGATCCTGCCCTATTCGCTGACCCGCAGCTGGCACACGCAGCTGGCGGTGTTGTGGATCGCCACGGCCTGGCTGGCCACCGGCCTGTACATCGGCCCGGCGATTTCCGGGCATGAACCCAAGTACCAGCGCGCCGGCGTCAACTTCCTGTTCGTCTGCCTGCTGGTCATCGTGGTCGGCTCGTTCGCCGGGCAGTGGTTCGCGGTGATGCAGAAGATGGGCCTGCAGTACAACTTCTGGTTCGGCCACCAGGGTTGGGAGTACACCGACATCGGCCGCTTCTGGCAGGCGTTCCTGTTCGTCGGCCTGCTGGTGTGGCTGACCCTGGTGGGCCGTGCGCTGTGGCCGGCACTCAAGCGCAAGGACGAGATGTCGTCCATCGTGGGCCTGCTGTTCCTCTCTACCGTCGCCATCGGCCTGTTCTACGGCGCCGGCCTGATGTGGGGCGAGAACAGCCACATCTCCGTCGTCGAGTACTGGCGCTGGTGGGTGGTGCACCTGTGGGTGGAGGGCTTCTTCGAGGTGTTCGCGGTGGCGGTGATCAGCTTCCTGTTCGTGAAGCTGGGCCTGCTGCGCGGCAAGTCGGCCACCATCAACGTGCTGTTCGCCACCATCGTGTACCTGACCGGCGGCGTGCTGGGCATGTTCCACCACCTGTACTTCGCCGGCACCACCACGGCGGCGGTCGCGCTGGGCGCCACCTTCTCGGCGCTGGAAGTGGTGCCGCTGGCGCTGATCGGCCTGGAAGCCTACGAGACGTGGAGCCACAGCCGCGCCACGCCGTGGATGGCCCGCTACAAGTGGCCGATCATGTTCTTCCTCGCCACCAGCTTCTGGAACCTCGTCGGCGCCGGCCTGTTCGGCTTCCTGGTCAACACCCCGATCGCGCTGTACTACATGCAGGGCATGAACCTGACCGCGCTACACGGCCACACCGCGCTGTTCGGCGTGTACGGCATGCTGGGCATCGGCCTGATGCTGTTCTGCCTGCGCGGCCTG
>JAYSEL010000003.1:0-217888 GCA_041913885.1 Thermomonas sp.
CTGGATGACGGACTCTACCTAGCTTCGAGTGGTACGGCTCAGTGGGGGCAGGTCATTTCCAAGCGCTGATTTCTCGAAGTTGAAGGTCGCGATCAACGCAAAGCTGCCTGTCCACAGTAGGGTCGTCTTCAAATTTGACCATTGCCACCAGCCCGGGAACGAAAGTAGCCATACACACGCAGTCACATAGCAGCCGACTGTGCCGAGCAGATTCAGGATGGGGGGCTTGACGAACATGGACAGCAAGCTGCGCAGCGTATCCCTCTTTCGGGTCTTCCAGACGACGGTGCCGGCGATAAGCGATAGCCATGTCAAGAATGCAATTTCGCGATTATCTAGTGCCATAGAGTCGTAGGATGAGCCTCTATTTGAGGCCAAGAGAGTGACGGCACGAGTGTAACCAGCATTGTTAGTTATGGATGTCCGTTTCTGGCCGAAATCTGCCGTAGTCCGTAAACGAAAAACGCCGACCTATCGGCCGGCGTTCTGTGTTCGCTATCGTGGAGACACCACAGTTATCAACGGCATCCAGTCCCATTCCCGCACGTGCCTGTTTGTGGGCGCGGCGAACTTTTCTACAGCACCGGCAACACATCCCGCGTCAGCAGCTTGAACGTGAGCTGGTGCGGCTGGCGTTCGTTGTAGTTGGTGGTGGTGATGACCACCACGGCGCGCCTCTCGGGCAGCAGGAACACGGCGTTGCCGCCGGTGCCGGCCATCATGGGGGCGGTGAGGGTGGCGGTGCCGTTGCCGGTGGGAATCTTCATCAGCCACCACAGGTAGCCGTAGTCGGCGTCGTCGCGGGCCATGGCCTGGGCGCTGAGCGAGCGGCGCACCCAGTCGGCCGGGAGCAGTGGCTTGCCGTCCGCGCGGCCGCCGTCGAGGTAGAGCTGGCCGAGTTTCCACAGGTCGCGGGTGCGCAGGCCCAGGCCGCCGCCCGCTTGGGCCAGGCCCAGCGGGGAGAATTGCCATTCCGGTGCCGCGATGCCCAGCGGGCCGAACAGGCGGCGCTGCGCGTAGGCCTGCAAGGGTTCGCCCACGGCGCGCTGGATCACCTCGCCCAGCGTGGTCACGCCGGCGGTGCAGTAGCGGAAGCTGCGCCCATGCGGAGAATCGGCCGGCTTCGGCATCCACGCGGGGAAGCCCTGCACCGGCAGGTCCGCGTAGAACTGCACCCAGTCTTCGATCAGGTACATGCGTTCTTCGTTGCCGCGCGAGAATTCGTTTTCGTCGTTGCATTCCACCAGCGAGGACATGGTCAGCAGGTCCTCGACGGTGATCGCGTCCTTGCGCGGGTCCGGGTTGCGCATGCGCGCGCGCCGTTCCGGCAGCAGGTCGAAGATCCGCGACTGCGCGGTCATGCGGCCGTCGGCAATCGCCAGCCCCGCCAGCATGCCGGCCACGGTCTTGGTAGCGGAGCGGGTGTTGCGGCGCGCGTCCGGGCCGCCTGCGTCGAAGTAGTGCTCGTAGACCACCTTGCCGTCCTGTGCGACCAGGAGGCTGGTGATGGCCTTGTACTCGCCCTGTTCGACGGCCTTCTGCGCCTGGGCGAACCGGTCGGCCTGCGCCTGCGCGGCGCAGGACGCCGTGGCGAGGGTGAAGCAAAGCAATGCGCGGAACATGGGAATCCTTGTGCGGGGTGGCGTTCCTGATGACGTTAGCGCCCGCGCAGGCGGGCATCTTGTATCCGGGAAACCTCGGTGCGGCTGAGTGCAAGCCGTCGGAACGCGCCGGGCGTCATGCCGAATTCGGCGACGAACGCGCGGTGCAGGTGGCTTTCGTCCACGAAGCCCAGCGCGGCGGCGGCGCGCGCCAGGGTGCGCTGTTGCGCGATCAGCGATACCGCCCTGTGCAGGCGCCGCTTGCGCAGGTAGTCGCTGGGCGAGAGGCCGTGGCGCTTGCGGAACGCCCGCGCCAGGTACACCGGGTGCAGGCCGGCGATGGCGGCGAGTTCCGCCAGCGAGGGCGGCGGCGCGGGGTCGGCTTCCAGGCGCTCCAGCACGCGTTGCAGCGCGTCGTGGTGGAGACGCGTGGGCTGGCGTGACGCATCGGCCAGCAGCTCCGCGAAAATCGTTTCGATGGCCAGCGGCGAGGCGTGCTCCCACTGCCGCACTTCGGCCAGCAATCGCAGCGCGCGCGCCAGCGACGGACGCGGCAGGCGCCGCGGCTGGTCGTCCCCGGCATGGCCTTCGCACAAGCGCGCGAAGGCCGGCGTCGGCATGGTCAGGGTCAGGAACAGGCCGTCGCGCGAGCGGAACCGGTCGCGATGCTCGGTGCCGGGCGGGTTCAGGATCACCGCCGGCTCCGCACACACCGGCGGCATGCCGGCGGCCTCGCTGACGTAGCGACCGGCCAGCAACACGACGAGGTGCATGTCGGCGTGCTGGTGGCGCTGCAGTTCGTGCTCGGGGATGGTGGGGCGCAGGTAGGCGATGGCGAGGTCGGGCGTCGCCTGCTGGTGCAGTGCGCAGCCCATCACGCCCGTCCCGGCAAGCCGCGGCGCGGTGGGCGCCTTCATGGCGCGGGTGGACAGGGGCGAAGGTGAGGCTGCACGGCGTCTCCCGCGATCGATCGACGGCGGGAAGCGTAGCCCTGCCGCACGGGCACACCAGCGCACAGCCGATGAAGGCGAGGCACGGCCGACGAAACCGGGAAACGTGGATGCAAACGGCCGGCCGGCGCCGCCGCTGCTTCGCATGCGCGGGGGGGGACGCAGCACGCGGGCAAAAAAACGCCGGCCTTGCGGCCGGCGTTCTGCGTACGCGACGTGGGGACGCGTCAGTGGCCGGAGGCCTTGGAGGCGCCCAGCCCCGTCTCCGCCCGCACCTGCTGGGCCTTGAACGCGGCACGTTCCTTGGCGGCCTGCGCGCTGCGGTCGGTGATGGAGAAGAACCAGATGCCGAGGAAGGCGATGGCCATCGAGAACAGCGCGGGCGAGGTGTAGGGGAACCACGCCGAGCCTTCCGGGTTGCCCAGGGTGGCTTCCCACACCGACGGCGACACCAGGGTCAGTCCCACCGAGGACGCGAGGCCCAGGAAGCCGCCGATCACCGCGCCGCGGGTGGTGCAGTCCTTCCACAGCAGCGACAGGATCAGCACCGGGAAGTTGGCCGAGGCGGCGATGGCGAAGGCCAGCGACACCATGAAGGCCACGTTCTGCTTCTCGAAGGCGATGCCCAGCAGCACCGCGACCACGCCCAGCACCACGGTGGTGATGCGCGAGACCTTCAGCTCCGAGGCGCTGTCGGCCTGGCCCTTCTTCAGCACGGTGGCGTAGAGGTCGTGCGACACCGCCGAGGCACCGGACAGGGTCAGGCCCGCCACCACCGCCAGGATGGTGGCGAAGGCCACCGCCGAGATGAAGCCGAAGAACACGTTGCCGCCCACCATCTTCGCCACCAGCACCGCCGCCATGTTGGCCGCGCCGGCGCCGCCCTTGATGGTGCCGGCATCGGCCATCTCGGGGTTGGTCAGCACCAGGGTGATGGCGCCGAAGCCGATGATGAAGATCAGGATGTAGAAGTAGCCGATCCAGGTGGTGGCCCAGAACACCGACTTGCGGGCTTCCTTGGCGTTGGGCACGGTGAAGAAGCGCATCAGGATGTGCGGCAGGCCGGCGGTGCCGAACATCAGCGCCATGCCGAAGCTGATCGCGCTGATCGGGTCCTTGATGAAGCCGCCCGGCCCCATGATGGACAGCCCCTTCGCGGCCGCGCCCGCCGTTTCCTCCGGTGTCTTCGCCGCCGCGGCGGCCAGCTGGGTCTTCACCTCCACGCCCTTGGCGAACAGCGCCTCCGGGCTGAATCCGAACTGCGCCAGCACCATGAACGCCATGAAGGTCACGCCGGCCAGCAGCAGGCAGGCCTTGATGATCTGCACCCAGGTGGTGGCGGTCATGCCGCCGAACAGCACGTAGACCATCATCAGGCCGCCCACGATCACCACCGCGATCCAGTATTCCAGCCCGAACAGCAGCTTGATCAGCGCGCCCGCGCCCACCATCTGCGCGATCAGGTAGAACGCCACCACCACCAGCGTGCCGGACGCCGCGAACGCGCGGATCGGGGTCTGGTTGAAGCGGTAGCCGGCCACGTCGGCGAAGGTGAACTTGCCGAGGTTGCGCAGGCGTTCGGCCATCAGGAAGGTGATGATCGGCCAGCCGACCAGGAAGCCCACCGAGTAGATGATGCCGTCGAAGCCGCTGCTCATCACCATCGCGGAGATGCCCAGGAACGAGGCCGCCGACATGTAGTCGCCGGCGATCGCCAGGCCGTTCTGGAAGCCGGTGATGCCGCCGCCGGCGGTGTAGAAGTCCGCGGCCGAGCGGGTGCGCGCCGCCGCCCAGCGGGTGATCCACAGGGTGGCGATCACGAACACGGCGAACATGCTGATGGCCACCCAGTTGGTGGGCTGCTTGTCCACCTGGCCCAGGTCGCCGCCGGCGGCCAGCGCGGCGTTGCTTGCCAGCAGCGCGGCGGATGCCAGCGCTGCCTTCGTCGTCGATGCGTTCATCGGGCGGCGTCCTCCAGGATGCGGGCGGTGAGGCGGTCGTATTCGCCGTTGGCACGGCGCACGTACAGCCCGGTGATGGCGATGGTGAACACGATCACGCCGAACGCGATCGGGATGCCCAGGCTGGTGACGCCGTCGCCGATCGGCTGCGCCAGGAACGCCTTGTCGAAGGCGATCAGGCCGATGAAGCCGTAGTAGACGACCAGCATGAGGATCGTCAGCGTCCAGCCGAAGCCGTTGCGCTTGCGCTTGAGCGCCTGGTAGTCGGGGTGGGCCTCGATGCGGGCCACCATCGGATCTTGCATGTCGGACATGGCGTGCTCCTCAGAAGCTGTACTTGACGGTGGCGTGCACGCGACGCAGGTCGCCGTCCGCGCCGCTTTCCAGTTCGCGGTTGCCCCAGGTCAGCTCGGCGCCGACGTCGAGCTTGGGGAACGGCGAATAGATCAGGTTGGCGTGGATGGACTGCGCGGCCTTGGTGACCGCCAGGCCCGTCCACGCCGGGTCGTTGTCCAGCTCGGCACGGGAGAACATCAGGTTGCCGCGCAGCTTGGGATTGAACACGTGCCGCCACGCCACGAAGCCGGCCAGCACGCCGGTGGGTTCGATGTCGCCACTGGCGGCATCCAGCGTGCCGTCCGGGCCCAGCGCGAAGCCGACGTAGCGGCCGATGCCGTTGCCGCCCACCAGCATGTAGCGCAGGTCATCCTGCTGGCCGAGGTTGTACTTCCCGGACAGGCTGACGCCGTAACCGTTGCCGCTGGCATGGGTGGTCGCCGTGTCCTGGCGCAGCTGGCGCGCGATGCCGGCCACGCTGACGTGGCCCCAGCTGCCCTTGCCGGTCCAGCGCACGGTGATGTCCGGCACGTTGCCGTCGTCGCTGGTGGTGCGGGTGGTGCTGCGGTAGCCCGAAACCACCGTCTGCGGGTTTTCCAGCGAGGCCGACCAGGCGCCGTTCGTGTAGCGCACTTGCGTCTGCCGCACGAACACGGTGCCTTCGGTGGGGCCGACGAAGTCCACCGCGTCCGGCAGCGCCGCCACGTCCTGGAAGTTGGACCAGGTCTGGCCGGCGAGCCACTTGTCCCAGCTCACGTAGGCCTGCCGCAGGGTGACGCCGTGGGTGTTGGTGGATGCCTGGTTGCCCAGGTTGGCCATGCCGCCGCCGAACAGGTCGAACTCCAGGTAGGCGCGCGCCTTGTGTCCCTGCACCTCGGCGTCGCTGGCGAACCAGAAGCGCGAGAACTGGGCGTGGGTGTCGAGGTCGGTACGCGATTCGTCCGCGCCGCCCACCGGGATCGCGCTGGGCAGGTAGAACATGCGGCCGGCGCTGCCGTCGGCGATCTCGCCGGCGTTGGTGTTGGTGGCCATCGCGTCGACCTTGATGAAGCCGCCGAAGCTGAAGCGCGCGTCGGGATTGCCGCTGGCCAGGATCGGCGTCGACTGGATCTTCGGCTTGCCGTCCGCCTGCGCAACCTGCACCGCGTCGAGCTTGGCCTGCGTCTGCGCGATCGAGCCTTGCTGCTGCGCGATCGCCGCCTGCTGTTGCTGCTGGGCGCCCAGCAGCGCCTGCACCTGGGCTTCCAGTTGCGCGATGCGGGCTTCCAGTTCCAGCTCTTTATTGGCACGACCCTTCGCGGTCTGCGCGAAGGCCGTGCCGGGCAGCAGCAGGGCTGCCGCGATCGCAAGCGCCAAGGGCTTGCGGAGCGTACGTGCGTTCATCGTTCCCCTCCCGGAATCAGTGCACGTTGCGAGGGTGCGGCGGTGCCGGGCCCGCGCCTATTCGCCATTGGTCGTAGACCGGCCCGGACTCGACCAAGGTCTAACGCCGCTGTTGCGACGCAGCAGCGGGGATGCGGCACACTGATGCCATGCGGCCACGCCTGCGTGGCGAATGGAGAAAGCACGATGAGCGACATCTATCCGGTGGCGCCCGGGTTCGCGGCCCGGGCCAACGTCGACCACGCCGCCTACGAGCGCGCCTGTGCGCAGGCGCTGAACGACCCCGATGCCTTCTGGGCCGGCCTGGCCACGCGCCTGGACTGGTACAAGGCGCCGACCCAGATCAAGGACGTCAGCTACGACCTGAAGGACTTCCGCATCCGCTGGTTCGCCGACGGCGAACTCAACGCCAGCGTGAACTGCCTGGACCGCCACCTGGAAAAGGACGGCGACAAGGTCGCGCTGATCTTCGAGCCGGACAGCCCCGACGCGCCGGTGCAGAAGCTCACCTACCACGAACTGCACGCCCGCGTGTGCCGCCTGGCCAACGCGCTGCGCAACCTCGGCGTGGGCAAGGGCGACCGCGTCACCATCTACCTGCCGATGATCCCGGAAGCGGCCATCGCCATGCTGGCCTGCGCCCGCATCGGCGCGATCCACATGGTGGTGTTCGGCGGCTTCGCGCCCAATTCCATCGCCGACCGCGTGGCGGACTGCACCAGCAAGCTCATCATCACCGCCGACGAAGGCCTGCGCGGCGGCCGCAAGGTGCCGCTGAAGGCCAACGTCGACGCCGCGCTCAAGCTGCCCGGCACCAATTCCGTGGAAACCGTGCTGGTGGTGCGCCACACCGGCGGCGCGGTGGACATGCAGATGCCGCGCGACCGCTGGTACGACGCCGTGGTGGACAGCCAGCCGGCCACCTGCGAGCCGGAGCGCATGAACGCGGAAGATCCGCTGTTCATCCTCTACACCTCCGGCAGCACCGGCAAGCCGAAGGGCGTGCTGCACACCACCGGCGGCTACCTGCTGTGGGCGGCCTACACCCACGACCTCGCCTTCGACCTGAAGCCGGACGACGTGTTCTGGTGCACCGCCGACGTGGGCTGGGTCACCGGCCACAGCTACATCGTCTACGGCCCGCTGGCCAACGGCTGCACCGAGGTGATGTTCGAGGGCGTGCCGAACTACCCCGACTTCTCGCGCTTCTGGAACGTCATCGACAAGCACGGCGTGACCCTGTTCTACACCGCGCCCACCGCCATCCGCGCGCTGATGCGCGAGGGCGTGGAGCCGGTGAAGAAGACCTCGCGAAAGTCGCTGCGCGTGCTGGGCAGCGTGGGCGAGCCGATCAACCCCGAGGCCTGGCGCTGGTACTACGAGAACGTGGGCGACAGCCGTTGCCCGGTGATCGACACCTGGTGGCAGACCGAGACCGGCGGCATGCTGATCACGCCCATCGCCGGCGCCACCGACCTCAAGCCGGGCTCCGCCAGCAAGCCGCTGCCGGGCGTGCAGCCGGCGCTGGTGGATGCCGGCGGCGAACTGCTGCACGGTGCCGCCGAAGGCAACCTGGTGCTGCTGGATTCGTGGCCGGGCCAGATGCGGTCGGTGTACGGCGACCACCAGCGCTTCATCGACACCTATTTCAAGACCTACCCGGGCATGTACTTCACCGGCGACGGCTGCCGCCGCGACGCCGACGGCTACTACTGGATCACCGGCCGCGTGGACGACGTGATCAACGTGTCCGGCCACCGCATCGGCACCGCCGAGGTGGAAAGCGCGCTGGTCGCGCACCCCAAGGTGGCCGAGGCCGCGGTGGTCGGCTTCCCGCACGACCTCAAGGGCCAGGGCATCTACGCCTACGTCACCCTGGTCGTCGGCGAGCAGGAGACCGAGGAACTGCGCAAGGAGCTGGTGGCGTGGGTGCGCAAGGAGATCGGCCCCATCGCCACGCCGGACTTCCTGCAGTGGGCGCCGGGCCTGCCGAAGACCCGCAGCGGCAAGATCATGCGCCGCATCCTGCGCAAGATCGCCGAGGACGCGCCCGACCAGCTGGGCGACACCACCACCCTGGCCGATCCGTCGGTGGTGGACTCGCTGGTGGCCAACCGCCGCCAGGCCTGATCCGGGGCGCGAACGCCGATGCCCATGCTGCTGATCGCCGACGACCATCCGCTGTTCCGCGAGGCGCTGCGCGGCGTCGCGCTGCGCCTGCTGCCGGATGCGGAGATCCGCGAGGCGGAGAACGCCGCCGCGCTGTACGCGCTGGTGGACGCCGAACCGGACGCCGACCTGCTGCTGCTGGACCTCAACATGCCCGGCGTGCAGGGGTTCTCGGCCTTGGTGCACCTGCGCGCCGCGCATCCGCAGCTGCCGGTGGCGATCGTGTCCGCCCGCGAGGAGCCCGAGGTGATGCGGCGCGCGCTGGACCACGGTGCG
Source organism: Thermomonas sp. (assembly GCA_041913885.1). Lineage (GTDB taxonomy): Bacteria > Pseudomonadota > Gammaproteobacteria > Xanthomonadales > Xanthomonadaceae > Thermomonas. Next base: position 8,677 of record JAYSEL010000003.1, read on the forward strand.
ATGGGCTTCATCCCCAAGTCCTCCGACGCCGCCGCGCTCGCCACCGCCCTGCGCCAGGTGCTGGACGGCGAGCGCTGGATTCCGCCGGCCGCACTTGCCGCCCGGCCGATGGCCGACGAGGAACGCGCCATCGCCGCGCGCGTGCGCGAGCTGACCCCGCAGCAGTTCCGCGTGCTGCAGATGCTGTGCGCCGGCCTGCTGAACAAGCAGATCGGTTACGAGCTGGGCGTGTCCGAGGCCACCATCAAGGCCCATATGAGCGCGATCCTGCGCAAGCTGGGCGCCACCAACCGCACCCAGGCCGTGCTGCTGGCCGGCCGCCTGCTGGTGGAACCCGACAGCGCGCTCGTCCCCGCCGAGGACGACGCCGAGTAACGGCGCGCGCAAAAGACGCCTGTCAGGCGCGCGAAGTCAAGTGCAATCGCCACTTCCTTTGCCGTCGCCGCAAGGATTGAAATAGCCGGGAGGCCGGGGGAGGGGATTGGCCGGGCGTTTCGGGCGACACGGAGGTTGCCCGTTTTGCCACCCTCACCCCGTGCGCCGCCGCGCCATTGCCAGCAGGGACATGCGCTGTCCCGCGTCCTTGCGCACGATGCCCTCCCGCACCAGGGCCCCGATCGCCCGGTTCACGGTTTCCCGACTGGCCCCGATCCGGTTCGCGATTTCCTGCTGGGTAAGTTCGGTGGGCACGCGCCACACGTCCCCGTCGGCGATGGCATGGCGCTCGAGCAAGCCCAGCACGCGGTCGCGCGTGGACTCCAGCGCTATGCTGCGGGTCATGTGGGTGCTGCGCCGGGCGCGCAGGGCGGCGAGGGAGAGCACGTGTTCCGCGAGTTCCGGCTGCGTGCGCAGCAACGTCCGGGCCGTGCGGTTGTCCACGAGGATGCAGGTGACGTCTGTCAGTGCCCGGACCGATGCCGTGCGGGCGCTGCCGTCCATCGACAGTTCGCCAACAAGCTCCCCCGGCTCCAACAGGTTGTAGGTCACCTCGCGTCCATCGGCAGCGGTGGCATGGACCTTCAAGCGGCCGGACAGCAGGAGATAGAGGCCGGTGGAGGCATCGCCTTCGTGGAACAGCACGTCATTGGCGGCGTAACGCTCCAGCTGGCCATGCTCCGAGAGCAGGGCCACGAGCGGTGGTGATAGGCGGGGAGCGGGTTCAAGCATGACGGGTTCCAGGCGCCCATCGGCGTGGGGCACGCCCGGCCTTGCGTGCGGCGGGCGCCGTTATTCTGCGGGTTGCCCGGACGCGTTGCCACGGTGCGCGGCCAGGAACGCGCGCAGCGAGGCCGGCTTCACCGGTTTGGTCAGCACCCGGTAGCCGCGCGCCTTGGCGGCCTGCTTGAGCGACGCGCTGCCGTCGGCGGTGAGCAGGGCGCCGGGCACGCTGCCGCTGGCGGCGCGCAGCGCATCCAGGGTGTCCAGCCCGTCCAGGCGGTCATGCAGGTGGTAGTCCACCAGCAGCACGTCGGGGGCCTGCGGCGCCAGCGCCAGCGCCGCATCCACGCTGTCGGCGCACAGCACCTGCACGCCCCAGCGGCCCAGCAGCGCGCGCATGCCGGCCAGGATCTCGGCGTCGTTGTCGACGCACAGCACGCGCAGGCCCTCCAGGCCGGGGTCGGGCGTCGTCATCGCGGCCGGTGCCGGCGCCACCCGGGCATCGCTGCGCGGCACGGTGATGGCGAACATCGAGCCGCGCCCGACCGTCGAACGCGCATCCAGTGGATGGCCTAGCAGGCGTGCGATGCGCTGGCAGATCGACAGGCCCAGCCCCATCCCGCGGCCGTCCCAGTCGAACGGCTGCTCGTAGCGGTGGAACTCGTCGTAGATCTGCCGCATGTGGTGCGCGGGGATGCCGGGCCCGGTGTCCCACACCTGCAGCTGTACCTGCGTCCCGCGACGCCGTGCGGCCAGCACGACGCGACCGCGCGGCGTGTAGCGCAGCGCGTTGGCCAGGAAGTTCTGCAGCACGCGGCGCAGCAGGCGCAGGTCGCTGCGCACCACCAGCGACGGCGCATGGACACGCAGGACGATGCCGCGCGCCGCGGCCATCGGCGCGGCCTGCGCCGCCAGCTCGCGCAGCAGTTGTCCGGCGTCGAGGTCGGCGACACGCGCGGTCAGCGCGCCGGCGTCCAGGCGGGACACGTCCAGCAGCCCGTCCAGCAGGTCTTCGGCGGCGCGCAGCGAGGCATCCACGCGCTCGGCCAGGTGGCGCTGCTCTGCCGCGTCGCCGCTCTCCCGCAGCGCCGAGGCGAACAGCCGCGCGGCGTTGAGCGGCTGCAGCACGTCGTGGCTGATGGCGGTCAGGAAGCGCGCGCGCGTTTCCTGCGCGGCTTCGGCCTCGCGCGTGCGCTCGGCCACGCGCTGCTCCAGCGTCTCGTTGATCTCGCGCAGCTCGCGCTGCGCACGCACATGGTCGGTGACGTCGCTGTAGCTGGTGGCATAGCCGCCGCCCGGCAGGCCCTGGCCGCGCAATTCGATGACGGTGCCGTCCGCGCGCAGGCGCACGGTGACATGCGGGGAGCCGGCGCGCATGTAAGCGAGGCGCTTTTCGATCTGCGTTTCAACGTCGTCGTCGCTGAGTTCGCCCAGTTCGCCGCGCTCGATGTTGTGGCGGATCATGTCGGCGATCGGCCGGCCGACGTAGAGCATCCCGTCCGGGTAGTCGAACAGGCGCTGGTAGCTGCGGTTCCACGCGACCAGCCGCATCTCGCGGTCGACCACGCTCACGCCCTGGTCGATGTTCTCCAGCGTGGTGGACAGGATCTCGCGGTTGAAGCGCAGCGCCTGACCGGCCTCGTCCAGCACCGCCACCACCTCGGCCACTTCCATGCCCGAGCCGTGCAGCGCGCTGGTCAGCACGCGGCGCGCCGACGCGGCGCCCAGTGCCGCCGCCAGCAGGCGCTCGGTGAACTGGATCCACGGGCGGTCGGCCTGTGCGGCGGGCACCAGGTCGATGCCGGCACTGCGCGCCTGCTCGGCGAACGCGCGCTGCGCGGTGCGCTCGCCCACGATGCGTTCGGCCAGCGCCAGCAGCTCGCCCACGCGCACGCTGCCGCGCCAGTCGCCGCCGGCCAGTGTCTGCTGCGCGGCATAGGGGTCGAGGAACGGCGCGGCGCGCAGGCGCTCGTCCAGGCTGGGCCGCCAGCGCATCGAGCCCAGCAGCAGCGCGCCCACGTTGGCCAGCAGCGAACACACCGTGCCGTGGGTCAGCGGGTCCCAGCCGGTCAGGCCGAACAGCTGCTGCGGGCGCAGCCAGGCGATGCCGAACGGACCGGCGTCCAGCCAGCCCGGATCGAGCCAGCCCGCGCGGGTCATCGCCGGCAGCAGCAGCGTGTAGGCCCATACCGCGAAGCCCAGCAGCAGCGCGGTCTCCGCGCCGCGCCGGCTGGCGCCGCGCCAGTACAGCCCGCCGATCAGCGGCGGTGCGAACTGCGCCATCGCCGCGAACGCCATCAGGCCGTAGGCGGCGAGATCGGTGTCGCTGGCGCTGGCCCGGTAGTAGCCCCAGGCCACCGCGGCCAGCGCCACGATGGCAAGGCGCCGGATCCACAACACCGTGGAGGCCACGTTCTCGCCCACCAGCCGGTAGCGCAGCAGCACGGGCATCGCCAGGTCGTTGCTGACCATGGTGGCCAGCGCCACGCTGGCCACGATCACCATGCCGGTGGCGGCGGAGAAGCCGCCGACGTAGGCCAGCAGCGCCAGCGCGTCGTGGCCGCCGGCCTGCGGCAATGCCAGCACGAAGCTGTCGGCCGGCACCGCGCCATGGCTGCCGAAGTTCGCCACGCCGGCCACCGCGATGGGCAGCACCATCACGCTGATCACGACCAGATACGCGCCGAACAGCCAGCGCGCGCGGCGGATGTCGCCCACGTCGGCGCACTCCACCACCGCCACGTGGAACTGGCGCGGCAGGCAGACCATCGCCGCGAACGCCAGCAGCGTCTGGGCGACGAAGCCGACCGGTGGCGCGTTGTCCACCAACGCGCGGGTGGCGGCGCCCAGCGGGATCGCGCGCGCGTCCAGCCACCACAGTGCGAACAGGCCGATCGCCACCAGCGCCACCAGCTTCACCAGCGATTCCAGCGCCACCGCCAGCATCAGCCCCGGGCGGTGTTCGGTGGCATCCACCTGGCGCGTGCCGAACAGGATCGCGAACAGCGCCATCAGCGCCGCCACGTACAGCGCCGGATCGCCCCAGGCCGGTGCCTGCCCTGCGCCGCCGCCCAGCACGTCCAGGCTGATCGCCACCGCCTTGAACTGCAGCGCGAGGTACGGCACCGCCGCCACCAGCGCGATCACCGCCACCAGCGCCGCCATCCGCTGCGAGCGGCCGTAGCGGGCGCCGAGGAAGTCGGCGATGGACACGGTGCTCTGCGACTGCGCGATCAGCGCCAGCCGTTCCAGGATGCGCCAGCCGAACAGCATCATCAGCAGCGGGCCAAGGTAGATCGGCAGGTAGCCCAACCCCTGCCGCGCAGCGGTGCCCACCGCCCCGTAGAACGTCCACGACGAGCAGTACACCGCCAGCGCCAGGCTGTAGACCACCGGGCGCAGGCGCGGGCTCTGCGGGTACACCGGGTGGCGGTCGCCCAGCCACGCCACGCCGAACAGCAGCGCGGCATAGCCCACCGACACCAGCAGCAGCGCCCAGCCCGGCAGCATCCCCGTCGTCGCCCGCGCCGGCCGTCAGAAGCCGTAGCGCAGGAAGCCGCCGTCCACGGCGATGCACTCGCCGGTGACGTAGCCCGAGGCCGGCAGGCACAGGAAGGCGACCGCCGCCGCCACTTCCTCCGGCTCGCCCACCCGGCCCATCGGCGTGCGCAGCAGCACCTCGTCCAGGTAGTCGGGGTCGGCCAGCTTGCCGCTGGTGCGGCGGGTGCGGATGTACCACGGCGCCACCGCGTTGACGCGGATGCCGTCCTCGGCCCACTCGACCGCGAGGTTCTTCGTCATCTGGTGCAGCGCCGCCTTGCTCATGCCGTAGGGCGCGCCGCTGCGCACGTGGGTGAGGCCGGACACGCTGCCGATGTTCACGATGGCGGAGGCCGCGTGCTTGGACAGCAGCGGGTGCGCCAGCCGGCACAGTTCGAACGCGGAGAACAGGTTGGTCTCGAAGATCCCGCGCCACTGGTCCTCGCCGTAGTCCAGCGCGGGGCGGGTGATGTTGCCGCCGGCGTTGTTGACCAGCAGGTGCAGGCCGCCCTGGTCGGCGGCCCAGTCGATGATCTCGGCGCGCTGCTCGTCGTCGGTGACGTCGGCCGGCAACGCCAGCACCGCATCCTCCGGGCCGGGAAATTCGTCCTCCAGTTCGGCGCGCGCCTGCTCCAGCAGGTCGGGATCGCGCGCGACCATCAGCACCTGCGCGCCGAAGCCCAGCAGTTCGCGGCAGATGGCCAGGCCGATGCCGGCGCTGGCGCCGGTGACCAGTGCGCGGTGCCCGTGCAGGCTCCAGCGGGGCGAATGCATCGGCGATCTCCGAAGGAAGCGACCGGCGTAGGATAGGCCAAGCCCGTCGCCGGAGACCGCCATGCCGCGTGCCCTCTCGCTGTCGTTCGCCATCGCGGTGCTGCTGGCCGCCTGTTCCGCGCCGTCGCCGCCCGATCCGGAGCGACCGCCCGAGCCCAAGGCCGCCCCGTCACCCGTTACCGCTACCGCGGACGCCTACAAGGACGCCGCGCGCGATGCCGCGGCTACCGCGCAGGCGCAGGCCGCCGACACGGCCCGCGCGGCCGACACCGCGACGCAGTAGCGCCGCGCCGTCGTCACGCGTGCCGTGCATCGGCCGCCGGGGTCGCACCGGCGGCCGGGGTCGTCACATCGGCTCGCAGAAGCAGTATGCCAGCGCCTTCACGCGGGCCTTGCCGCGGTGTTCCAGTGCGTCCTGCACGAAGCGCAGCGGCGCCTGCTCCTGCAGGTGGCGGGCCAGCAGCAGCTCGCCGACCCCGGTGCCGCGCAGCAGACCCACGCCGGCGCGGCTCTGCATCAGTTCGGCCAGCATCTGCGACAGCGGCACGGTGGCTTCCTCGACGTAGCGGACCTGCCAGTGTCCGGCCGGCCCCAGCTTGGCGCGCGCGGCGGCGTCCGCCACGGCATCGCCCAGACCGCCCAACGCGTCCACCAGCCCGCGCGCCTGCGCCTGTGCGCCGCTCCACACGCGGCCCTGAGCGACGGCATCGATCTCCTCGACGGACTTGCCGCGGGCCTGCGCAACCTTGCCGGTGAAGTCGCGGTAGCCCTTCTCGATCACCGCCTGCACGGTGGTGGCCACGCCCGGGTCCAGCGGCCGGGTGATGTCGAACGCGCCCGCGTACTTCGCGGTGGCAACGCCGTCGGTGCGCACGCCCAGCTTGCCCAGCGTGCGGTCCAGCGTGGGGAACAGGCCGAAGATGCCGATCGAGCCGGTGATGGTGGACGGATCGGCGTAGATCCGATCGGCGTTCATGCTGATCCAGTAGCCGCCGGAGGCGGCCACGTCGCCCATCGACACCACGACCGGCTTGCCGGCGGCCTTGAGCGCCTCGACCTCGCGGCGGATCTGCTCGGAGGCGAACACTTCGCCGCCCGGCGAGTTCACCCGCAGCACCACCGCCTTCACGTCGTCGTCGCCCAGCGCGTCGCGCAGCAGCGCGGCGGTGGATTCGCCGCCCACCTTGCCGGGCGGCAGGCGACCGCCGGCGATCTCCCCCTCGGCGACGACCACCGCCACCTGCGGACGCATGTCCGCCTGCGGCAGCGCGCCATCAAGGTGTTGCAGGTAGGTGTCCAGCGCCACCTGGCGGAACCCGCCCTCGGCGTTGTCGTCGGCCACGCCGCGCTCGGCCAGCAGCTGGTCGACCTCGTCGCGGGTCTTCAGGCCGGTGACCAGCTTCTGCTGCAGGGCCAGCGCGGCCAGGTCGCCGCGGGCGCCGGCGACCTGTTCCGGCAGCGTGTTGGCGTAGGCGTCCAGCGTGGCGGGATCGAGCCCGCGCGCCTTGCCGACGTCGGCCAGCATGCGGCGCCACACGTCGCCCATCCAGAACAGGTCGGCTTCCTTCGACGCCGGCGAGGCCGCGTCGAGGATGTAGGGCTCCGCCGCGGACTTGTACTGGCCCACCTTGAACAGGTGCATGTCGACGCCGAGCTTGTCCTGCAGCGCCTCGCGGTAGTACTGCCGGTACGACGCCAGGCCGTCCAGCATCACGCCGCCGGGCGACATCGGGTCGAGGTAGATCTCGCTGGCCTGCGCCGCCAGCAGGTATTGGCCCTGCCCGAACGCATCGCCGTAGGCGATCACCTGCTTGCCCGCGGCGCGCAACGCGGCCAGCTTGGCGGCCACCTCGCGCAGCGAGGCGAATCCGCTGGGCGCGAAGTTGTCGAGGTACAGCGCCACGCGCTCGATGCGCTTGTCGGTGCGGGCCGCGTCCAGCGCGCGCAGCACGTCGCGCAGCCGCACCTCGCGGCAGTCGCCGCTGTCGGTGGCGCGGGCCAGGTTGCGGCTGAAGGCGTCGCAGCTGTACTGCTCCACCAGCCGCCCTTCCGGCGCGAACACCAGCGTCGAGCGCTGCTCCAGCGGCGCCAGCTTGCCGCCGCCGAACATCGCCAGCAGCACGATCGCCAGCACCAGCAGGAACAGCAGGTTGAGGACCAGCCGGCGGCTGAAGTTGATCGCGTCCCACAGGCCGACGGCGAGGCGGACGATGGGGCCGCGGCGGCGCGGTTCGTTCATTGCGTGACTCCGGGGGGAACGGGCCGCGGGAGGGCGGCCTGCAAGGGGATGCTAGCGGGCGGGCGAAATGGATTCATCCGGCATCGGTCACGGTGACCGATGGGCCGGCGTCCTGCATGGGGACGCGCAGGCTGCTGCGCAAGAAGCGCCGGCACAGCAGCACCGCCGCCACGGTCAGGCCGGCGGTGAGGCCGAGCCACATGCCGCGCGCCCCCCAGCCCAGCGCCAGGCCCAGCCCGGCGCCCACCGGCATGCCGATGCCCCAGTAGGCCAGCGCCGCCAGCCACATCGGCACGCGGGTGTCCTTGAGGCCGCGCAGGGCGCCGGCCGACACCACCTGGATGCCGTCGGGGAACTGGAACAGCGCCGCGTACAGCAGCAGGCTGCCGGCCAGCGCGATCACCGCCGGGTCGGTGGTGTACAGGCCGGCGATGGCCTGGTGGCCCAGCAGCATCAGCAGCGCCGAGCCGGCCTGGGTGGCCAGCGCCAGCGCGAACCCGGCGAACGCGGCGCGGCGCACGCCGTCGCGGTCGCCGCGGCCCAGCGCGTGGCCCACCCGCACGGTGGTGGCCTCGGCCAGCCCGAACGGGACCATGAAGCACAGCGACGCCACGTTCAGCGCGATCTGGTGGGAAGCGGCCGGCACCTCGCCCAGCCGCCCGATCAGCAGCGCGGTGGCGACGAACAGCCCGCCCTCCATGGTGACGGTGACGCCGATCGGCAGCCCGGTGCGCAGCAACTCGCGCAGGGTCTTGCCGTGCGGCCGGTCCCAGCGCGCGAACAGGCCGAGGTCGGCGAAGCGGCGTGCCCGCCAGAGGTACACCGCGAACGCGATCGCCTGCAGCCAGAACATCAGCGCCGAGGCGGTGCCGACGCCGGCGGCACCCAGCTCGGGCAGGCCGAACAGGCCGTTGGTCAGCACGTAGCCCGCCGGCGCGAGCAGCAGCAGGCCGCCGAAGCCCAGCAGCATGGTCGGCATCGACCAGTGCAGGCCGTCGCTGAGGTAGCGCATGGCCAGGTACAGCGTGAAGCCGGGGATGCCCCAGCGGATCGCGTGCAGGAACGCGGTCGCGCCGGGCACGATGTCGGGCGCGATGCCCATCGGCCCCAGCGCCAGCGGCAGCAGCGTCATCAGCCCGAACAGCAGCACGCCCAGCAGCGCGGCCAGCCACAGGGCCTGGCGGAACAGCGGGCCGATCTCGTCGCGCCGGCCGCCGCCGTCCAGCTGCGACACCGACGGCGGCAGCGCCATCAGCGTGCCCATCGGCGCCATCATCGGCAGCCAGAACAGGGCCGCGCCGACCGAGACGCTGGCCAGGGTGGCGGTGCCATGGTGGCCGGCGACGACGGTGTCGATGAAGCCGACCAGCCCGTGCGACAGGTGGCCGGCCGCCAGCGGTGCGGCCAGGCGCGCGGTACGGGCCGCGTCGTCCCGGAGGCGGGCGAAGGGAGTGGGCATCGGAGATATCGGAGGCGGGGCACGCGCTGGCGTCGGCGCGGTGCGGCCTGTCATTCTACCGGCATGAACGCGACCGCCGCCCCCGCTTCCGCCGACTCCGCGCCGCCGATCCCCTGCCGCAACTGTGGGGTCGCCCTGCAGGGCCCGCACTGCCACGCCTGCGGCCAGCCGGTGAAGGGCCTGATGCGCCCGCTGGGCAGCGTGTTCGGCGACCTGCTGGACAGCGTGTTCGACCTCGACCTGCGGGTGCTGCGCACGATCGGCCCGCTGTTCACCAAGCCCGGCTTCCTGACGCTCGAATACCTGGCCGGCCGCCAGGTGCGCTATGTCACCCCGTTCCGGCTGTTCTTCTTCCTCGCGGTGCTGGCGTTCTTCGTCGCCCGCCTGACGGTGCAGATCGACGCCAACGTCAACCTCGGCGAGGGCAACAGTGCGATTGCCACCGCCACCACCGTGGAGGCCGTGGTGCGCGAACGCGACGCGCGCCTGAAGCAGATGGACGAGGCCAAGCGGGAGATGGCGGGCACGCCGGCCGCGGCCGGCATCCCGGGCATCGAGGCCGGCCAGCAGGCGATCCGCGCCGCCGCCGACAAGCGCATCCGCGAGTTGCAGGGCAAGCCGGGCAGCGTGGCGCCGTCGGCGCCGACCGATGCGCGCGATCCCGGGCTGGTGATCAACGGCCAACCCTGGGATGCCGAGCAGCATCCCATCGCGATCGGCTGGCTGCCCGCGTTCGCCAACCGCTGGCTCAACACGCAGGCCCAGCACGCCAGCGACAACGTCGAGCGCCTCAAGAAGGACCCCGGCGCGTTCAAGGACGCGGTGCTCGGCGCCATTCCCACCACCCTGTTCGTGCTGGTGCCGGTGTTCGCGCTGCTGCTGAAGCTGGCCTACGTGTTCAAGCGCCGGCTGTACATGGAGCACCTGATCGTGGCGCTGCACAGCCACGCCTTCCTGTGCCAGTGCCTGCTGCTGGTGCTGCTGGCGCACGTGCCTTCCGAGACCTTCGCGCCGGACGGCACCTGGCTCAACGGCGTGTTCGACTGGATCGAGGGCCTGCTGCTGCTGTGGATGCCGGTCTACCTGCTGCTGATGCAGAAGCGCGTCTACGGCCAGGGCTGGCCGATGACGTTGCTGAAGTACGGCGTGCTGGGCGTGATCTATTCGGTGCTGCTGGCGTTCGCGGTCACCGCGGCCGCGATGATCGGCCTGGTCTCGATGTAACCACTGCCGGCGGGCCGGGCGGCTGCCGTCGCCTACCGTCGCAGCCGGGCCTGCAGCCAGGCCGTCCGCTGCGCGGGTGCCTGCGCCAGCAGGTCGCGGCGCAAGGCCGCGCGGTCCTCCGGCGGGGTGGTCTGGGCCAGCCGCGCCAGTGCCTCGACATCCTCCGGCGTGGCCTGGCGCAGCAGTCCCAGCAGCGCCGTGCGCTCGTCGGGTGCGACGAAGGCGAACAGCGCGCCGATCCGCGGCCAGTCGCGGCCCAGCCGGGGTCCCAGGTGCCAGCCGCGGTGGGCGTCGAACGGCAGCTGCGCGTAGCGGTCGCGCAGCGCCCGTTGTTGGTCCAGCGGCAGCGCGTCGAAGCGGGCGGCGGCGGTGCGCACGTTGGTGCGTTCGGCGTCGGTCAGTGCCTGCCATTCCTCCCACGCGCCGCGTTGCGCGGCGCGCGTCCGCGGCGGCAACCGGTCCCAGGCCTGCAGGCGCTGGGTCAGCGTGGAGGTGTCAGGCGTCGGGGTGACGACGGGCGCTTCGGACGCGATGGGTGCTGCCGCCGCGCCATTGGCATTGGAGTCGGTTGTTTGCCCCGCGCTTGTGGGTTCCGCCGCCAGCCACGCCAGCAGCGGCAGCTCGCGCGCCAGCCGCAGCTCGGCCGGGGCCTGCAGCAGGGCGAGGTCGGGATGCAGCGCGGGATCACCGGCATCGAAGCGCGCCTTCGGCGCGCCGGCGGGCGGCAGCGGGGTGACGTGGACCGGATTGCGCCATTGGTCCAGCAGCGCGCGGCCGCGTGGATGCAGCAGGAAGGTGGCGACCAGCGCCGCCGCGCAGAGCGCGACGCCCAGCCACAGCCAGCGCAGTCGACGGCGGTGCCGATCGTGGTCGTCGATGGTACGGATACGGGGCGCGTCGGGCGTGGCGTCGGCCGCCGTGGGGGTGCCCGCGGCCGGCGGTGCCTCCGGCAGGGCGTCCAGCGCACGCTGGCTGGCGGCGCGCCAGGCGCGCCACACGTCCACATCGGGTTGGCCCAACGCATCGCGCGGCAGGGCGTCGCGGATCCGCGCCTGGTAGGTGTCGACGTCGATGCCCAGCGCCGCGGCCGCATCGGCGTCGTCGAGGCCGGCGACCAGGTGCAGCAGGATCGCCGCGCGCGGCGCGGGTGCCAGCCGGGCGATGCCGGGCAGCAGGGAGGCCGGGGCCGTACCCGGTTGGCGCATCGCCGGCACGGACAGCAGCAGGCGCCAGTACTGGCGGGGCCACTGTGCCAGCGGCCACTGCCCGGCGTCCGCGGTGAACACCCGCGCCGCCACGTCCAAGGCCCGCGCCGCTGCGGCCGGATCGCCGGCCTGGACCTGCGCCAGCAGGCGGGCGCGGCGTTCCAGCCCGCGCAGGAAGGCGGCGACCGCGGCGGGCTGGGTGGGGGGCGGCGAGGCGCCGGTCATGGCGAGTGGCTGTGCACGCCCCATCTTAGCCTTGCGTCCATGCTGCGCCACGGCTTGACAGACCGGCTGGCCGGCTCTCCTTCAGCGCTGGTGCGGCCTGCGGGTCGGCGCAGTTGTGCACAGCGCCCGTCCGTCCCGCGTCCGCGCCAGCCGGAGCAAGAACGGCCGCATTGCGGGTACATTTGGAAATTCTTAAGTTATTGATTTCAAAATAAATATCGCAATCGGTGAAAATTTGTCCACTCGTCTGCCCGGCGCGACGCGGCGCCGATCAGGCGTCATCGCCTGGACAACACGCACAGGGTTATCCACAGAACGTGTGGATAACGGGGAATTCCGATCCGGGACAACCGGTTGCGTCGGTTTTGTGAACCCGTCCGCAGAAGGTGGCCAATGCCCGGGCTGCGACGTCGGGGGCGTCGGATGCATCGCGCCTTGACAGCGGGGAATCGGCCGGCTCCGCCAGCGGGGGCGCGGGCTGGGGCCCGCAGAGTTGTGCACAGCCGTGAAGAAACCGTCACATCGGGCGGTTCCACGTCAAACGTCCGTCACGGTAGCGCCCTGTTCCACGGATAACCGAATGAATTCATTGGGATTTCCGAATATGGCGAAAATTTGTCCAGCTGCCGAAGGCGCTGCTGTAGCGGCCCCTGCGCAGGTCTGTGTGGCCGCCATGCACAGACTTATCCACAATGCATGTGGATAAACGATCTTTCCGTTCAGGAACATGGACTTGCCGGAGTTTGGTGATCCCGGGGTCAACTTTGTCCCGCAACCTGAACGGCACCGCTGGCGGCTAGACTGGCGGAATGCCTGCTTCCCTGTCCGTCCTGCGCGTGGCCCTGCCGGTGCCGCTGCCGCGCCTGTTCGACTACCTGCCCCCGCCCGGCATGGCGGCCGAGGCGGTGGCGGTGGGCCAGCGGGTGCGGGTGCCGTTCGGCCCGCGTGAGGCCTGCGGGCTGGTGGTGGGGCACGGCGTGGCCGAGCCGGGCGTGGAGATGCGCGCCGCGTTGGCCGTGCTGGACGCGGGCCCGGTGCTGCACGGCGAGCTGCTGGCGTCGCTGCGCTGGCTGGCCGGCTACCTGCACGCGCCGCTGGGCGAGGTGCTGGCGGCCGCGCTGCCGGCGTCGCTGCGCCGCGGCGAACCGCTGCCGGACATCGCGCGCCGCGGCTGGCTGTTGAACGAGGCCGGCCGCACCGCGCTGCCGGCGATGCGTGCGGGCAGGCCGAAGGCACTCGCCACCCTGCTGGCCGAGGCCCGCGACGAGGACCAGCTGGACGCCGCGCTGCCGGGTTGGCGCACGCCGCTGCGCGCGCTGCGCGAGCGCGGGCTGGTGGACGGTGTCGTGCTGGACGCGGCTGTTGCTGTTCCCGCGCCGTCGGAACGTGCATTCCGTGCCAATGCCGAACAACAGGCCGCCATTGATGCCATCCGTGCTGCCGACGGTTTCGCGCCGTTCCTGCTGGACGGCGTGACCGGCAGCGGCAAGACCGAGGTCTACCTGCAGGCGATCGCCGACTGCCTGGCGCGCGGCCGGCAGGCGCTGGTGCTGGTGCCGGAGATCGGGCTGACGCCGCAGGCGCTGGCGCGCTTCCGCGCGCGGCTGGGCGTGCCGGTGCACGCGCTGCATTCGGGCCTGAACGACAACGAGCGCGCGGCGACGTGGTGGGCGGCGGCCACCGGGCAAGCCCGCGTGATCGTCGGCACGCGCTCGGCGGTGTTCGTGCCGCTGCCGGAAGCGGGCCTGATCGTGGTCGACGAGGAGCACGACGGCAGCTACAAGCAGTTCGACGGCATCCGCTACCACGCGCGTGATTTCGCCATCGTGCGCGCCCGCGCGCTGGGCGTGCCGGTGGTGCTGGGCAGCGCCACGCCCGCGCTGGAAACCCTGCACAACGCGCAGGCCGGCCGCTACGCCCACCTGCGGCTGCGCCAGCGCGCCGGCGCGGCGCGGCCGCCGCAGGTGCGGGTGCTGGACGTGCGCAAGCGGCCGCTGCAGGCCGGCCTGTCGGACGAGGCGCTGGCCGCGGTGCGCGCGGCGGTGGACGCCGGCGGCCAGGTGCTGGTGTTCCGCAACCGCCGCGGCTACGCGCCGGTGCTGCTCTGCCACGACTGCGGCTGGAGCGCGCACTGCCCGCGCTGCAGCACCGAGGACCGGCCCACGCCGATGACCGTGCACGCGCACGGCAGGCGCCTGCAGTGCCACCACTGCGGCTACCGCAAGCCGTCGCCGCCGGCCTGTCCGGACTGCGCCAGCCTGGCGCTGCAGCCGCAGGGCAACGGCACCGAGCGCATCGAGGCCGAACTGCAGGCGCGTTTTTCCGACGTGCCGGTGCTGCGCATCGACCGCGGCAGCACCGGCCATCGCGATGCCTTGCAGAAGCACTTCGACGACCTCGGCGCGCGGCCCGGCATCCTGATCGGCACACAGATGCTGGCCAAGGGCCACGACCTGCCGAACCTCACCCTGGTGGTGGTGGTCGGCATCGACGAGGGCCTGTTCTCCGCCGATTTCCGCAGCGGCGAGAAGCTCGCCCAGCTGCTGGTGCAGGTGGCCGGCCGCGCCGGCCGCGCCGAGCGCGCGGGGACGGTGCTGCTGCAGACCCACCATCCCGACCATCCGCTGCTGCAGACGCTGGTGGCCGGCGGCTACCACGCGTTCGCGGACGGCGAACTGGCGCTGCGCGAGGCGGCCGGCTTCCCGCCGTTCGCGCACCTGGCGCTGCTGCGCGCGGAGGCCAAGCACGCCGACCCGCCGATGCGGTTCCTGCAGGCGGCGAAGGCCGCGCTGGACGCCTTCGCGGTGGAGGCGTCCGGCCCGCTGCCCGCGCCGATGCCGCGCCGCGCCGGCTACGTGCGCGCCCAGCTGGTGGTGTCCGCGTCCGACCGCCGCGCGCTGCACGCCGCGCTGGACGCGGTGGTGCCGGCGCTGCACGCCGCGCCCGAGGCGCGCCGCGTGCGCTGGTCGCTGGACGTGGATCCCGTGGACCTGTACTGAGGCGCGGCTTGGGCGACAATGCCCGGCCCACACTTGCCCGGGCCCGCTTCGTGACGTCCCAGCTCGACCAGCTCCGCCAGCATTCCGCCGTGGTCGCCGACACCGGCGACATCGAGGCCATCGCGCGCTTCGCGCCGATGGACGCCACCACCAACCCGTCGTTGCTGCTGAAGGCGGCCACGCTGCCGGCCTATGCCGCGCACCTGGACGCCGCAGTGGCGGCGGCAAGTGGTGACGATCCGGTGGGCGATGCCTGCGACCGCCTGGCGGTCGCGATCGGCGGCGAGATCGTGAAGCTAGTCCCCGGCCGCGTCTCTACCGAAGTCGATGCGCGGCTGAGCTTCGACACCGCGGCCACCGTCGCCAAGGCCCGCCGCCTGGTGCAGCTGTACGCCGACGCCGGCATCGGCACCGACCGCCTGCTGATCAAGATCGCAGCCACCTGGGAAGGCATCCGCGCCGCCGAACAGCTGGAGCGCGAGGGCATCCACTGCAATCTGACCCTGCTGTTCTCGTTCGCGCAGGCGGTGGCCTGCGCCGAGGCCGGCGTGTTCCTGATCTCGCCGTTCGTGGGCCGCATCCTGGACTGGCACCTCGCCCACGGCATGGCGCCGCCGGCCGCGCCGCAGCACGACCCCGGCGTGCAGTCGGTGGCGCGCATCTGGCACCACTACAAGCGGCACGGCTACGGCACCGTGGTGATGGGCGCCAGCTTCCGCAACACCGGCCAGGTGCTGGCACTGGCCGGCTGCGACCGGCTGACCATCGCGCCGGAGCTGCTGGACGCGCTGGCCCGCGCGGACGGCGCCGTCACGCCGGCGCTGGTGGACGGCGGCCTGCGCGCCGAGGCAGGCGCGGCGCTCGACGAAGCCGGCTTCCGCTGGCAGCACAACGACGACGCCATGGCCAGCGAGAAGTTGGCCGAGGGGATCCGCAAGTTCGCCGTCGACCAGCGCGCGCTGGAGGCGCTGCTGGCGCCGCGGCTGGGCTGAGACCCGGCGCCGGACGTGCGGCGGGTAAGCTGCGCGTCACCGTCCCGCCACAGGCATCCCGATGCCCACGCTGCTGCTCGCCTTCGACCTGGTCGGCACCTTCGTCTTCGCCCTCAGCGGCGGCACCCTGGCGGTGCGCCAGCGGCTGGACCTGTTCGGCGTGCTGGTGCTGTCCTGCGCCGCCGCGGTGTCCGGCGGCATCGTCCGCGACGTGCTGATCGGCGCGCACCCGCCCGCCTCCCTGGCCGACTGGCGCTACCTCGTGGTGGCGATGGCGGCCGGGCTGGTGACCTTCCGCTGGCACGGGGTGATCGAACGGCTGCGCAACCCGGTGCAGCTGTTCGACGCCGCGGGCCTGGCGCTGTTCGCGGTGCTGGGCACCGGCAAGGCGCTGGCGTTCGGGCTGTCGCCGTTCGCGGCCACGCTGCTGGGCATGGTCAGCGGCATCGGCGGCGGCATCGCCCGCGACGTGCTGGTGGCGCGCGTCCCCGTGGTGCTGCAAGCGGAGCTGTACGCGATCGCCGCGCTGGCGGGCGGCGGCGTGGTCGCGTTGGCCTCGGCGCTGGGGTGGCCGCAGCCCCCGGCCATGCTGGCGGGCGCGCTGGCCTGCTTCGGCCTGCGCTGGATGGCCCTGCGCCACGGCTGGCAGCTGCCGGTGGCGCGGCCGCGCGACGCCGGCTGAGGCGGCGCCTCAACCGCGGTCGATCCGGCAGGCGTAGCAGCCGCGGCGCGCGTTGTGCACGTGCAGGTAGGCGATCCGCGGGTCGGCGAACAGCCGTTCGATCGTGGCCTCCAGCTGCGTCCCCTCCACCACGTCCGCGTCGTGCATCCAGCCGTCGGCGTCGTAACCGCGCACCGACAGCAGGCGGTCGCGCTGCTGGGGCGGCACCGCGTTGCGCACCCGCGCCGTGGCCAGCGCGGACTCGCGCACGAAGATCGGGCCGCCGCTGCGGTAGGGCGTCCCGGCCGGCTGGTGCGTCCAGTGCAAGAGCAGCAGGGATTCCCCCGGCGCGGCGTCCTCGAGGGTGATGCGGCAGGGGAAGCCCGGCGTCGCGTCCGCGCGCACGCGGACGGCGCCGTGCGCGCGCAGCGCCGCATCGTCGAGGCCGAACAGGGGTTGGAAGGCGGCCAGCGGCAAGCCGGAAACGATGTAGTCCATGGGGCATCCTGCGCATCGGGGCCCACAGGATCGCGCCGAACGGTCCGCGCCGCCTCCCGGTTCTTGCGACGGCGCCGTATGAACGCAAACGGCCCGGACTGTGCCGGGCCGTTCGGGATTGCCGCGGGTGCGGTGGCTTACGCCGCGAACAGCGCTTTCATCTTCTTCAGCGCGTTGGCCTCGATCTGGCGGATGCGTTCGGCGGAGACGCCGTACTCGTCGGCCAGCTCCTGCAGCGTCACCTTGCTGTCGGCGTCCAGCCAGCGGCGCTTGATGATGTCGCGGCTGCGAGCGTCGAGCTTGGCCATGCCTTCGCGCAGCACGTCCAGCTGGTCGGCTTCGCTGTCGGCGGATTCGTAGGCGGCGGCCGGGTCGCCGTCGTTGGCGACCAGGTAGCTCACCGGCGCCGGCGGCGCGTGGTCGTCGTCGGCATCATCGGGCGCATCGAAGCCGATGTCCCTGCCGGACAGGCGCGACTCCATCTCCAGCACTTCGCGTTCGGACACGTTGAGGTCCGCCGCCACCGCGCGCACTTCCTCCGCGTTGAGCCAGCCCAGGCGGGTCTTGCTCTTGCGCAGGTTGAAGAACAGCTTGCGCTGCGCCTTGGTGGTGGCCACCTTCACGATGCGCCAGTTCTTGATGATGAACTCGTGCATCTCGGCGCGGATCCAGTGCACCGCGAAGCTGACCAGGCGCACGCCGACGGCCGGATCGAAGCGCTTCACCGCTTTCATCAGGCCGATGTTGCCTTCCTGGATCAGGTCGCCCAGCTGTAGGCCGTAGCCGCTGTAGCCGCGGGCCACGTGCACGACGAAGCGCAGGTGCGACAGGATCAGCTCCTGCGCGGCGGCGATGTCGTTGTCCTCGCGCAGGCGGCGCGCCAGCCGCTGCTCGTCCTCGACGGAGAGCACGGGGATCTGGTGCACGGCGCCGATGTACGCCTCCAGCGAACCCATCGCGCTGGGGATCGGCAGGTTGTTGGCGACAAGAGCGGTGGACGTCATGGTGGTGTCCCTCATGCGATCGATTCTAGCAGTCGCCATCTGTGACTGCTAACGGCGGGGGAAGTTCTGAGCGTTTCACCCGTGGAACACCCGGACGTTCAGCTGCCGGTCGGCCACGCGGGCCATTCGACCGACATGGAGGCGGTCTCCGGGCCTTACAAGTCCCTGGCGGCCGGCAGGGACCAGTCCACCGGCGCCTGCCCGGTCCGGACCAGGTACTGGTTGGCGGCCGAAAAGTGCCCGCAGCCCAGGAAGCCCCGGTGGGCGGACAGCGGCGAGGGGTGGGGCGCCTTCAGCACCCGATGGCGGCGCGGGTCGATCACCGCGCCCTTCTTCTGGGCGTAGCTGCCCCAGAGCAGGAACACCAGGTGCTCGCGCTCGCGGTTGAGCACGTCCACCACGTGGTCGGTGAACCCCTCCCAGCCCTTGCCCTGGTGCGAACCCGCCTGGCCGGCCTCGACCGTCAGCACGCTGTTGAGCAGCAGCACCCCGCGGTGGGCCCACGGCAGCAGGCAGCCGTGGTCCGGGCGGACGAAGCCGGTATCACGCGCCAGCTCCTTGTAGATGTTGTCCAGAGAGGGGGGCACCGGCACCCCCGGACGGACCGAAAAGCACAGCCCGTGGGCCTGGCCGGGCCCGTGGTACGGGTCCTGGCCGAGGATCACCACCTTCACCGCATCGAACGGGGTGGCGTCGAACGCGGCGAAAATCTCGCCGCCGGGCGGGTAGACGGTGGCACCGGCGGCCTTGCGCTGGCGCAGGAAGGCGGCCAGCGCGCGCATGTCGTCGCGGGCGAACCAGTCGCCCACGCGGGCCTTCCAGCTGGGCTCCAGGCGGATGTCGGGCGGGGCGGGGGCGTCCATCCCGGTCAGATCACGCCGCGCTTCTTCTCGAACAGCAGGTAGCCCACGCCGACGGCCGCGCCGATGCCCAGCGATGCCGGCCAGCCCAGCGGGCTCAGCCAGGTCACCAGCCCGGCCGCGACCAGGCCCAGCACCACGAACTGCGAGTAACGCCAGGGGCTGTCGCGGAAATTCTTCAGCGGCGGCTGTCCGGTCATGGGTCAGGCCTTGTAGCCGGTGTGGATGGCCACGATGCCGGCGCTGAGATTGCGGTAGCTGCAGCGGACCAGGCCGGCCGCTTCCATCATCGCCTGCAGCTCGCGCTGCGGCGGGTGCTTGCGGATCGACTCGGCCAGGTACTGGTAGCTGCCGGCGTCGCCGGCGAACAGGCTGCCCAGCCTGGGCAGCACCTTGAACGAGTGGAAGTCGTAGATCGGCCGGAACCATTCCGCCTGCACCTCCGAGAACTCCAGCACCCGCGCCTGCCCGCCCGGCTTCAGCACGCGCGCGATCTCGCGCAGCGCGGCGTCCTTGTCGGTCACGTTGCGCAGGCCGAAGGCCATCGTCACCAGGTCGAAGCTGGCGTCGGGGAAGGGCAGGCGCTCGGCGTTGCACTGCACGTACTCGAAGCCGCGAACAAAGCCGCGGTCGGTCATGCGGTCGCGGCCGACCCGCAGCATGTCGCCGTTGATGTCGCCCAGCACCAACTCGCCGGTCTCGCCCACGCGGTCCTTCAGCAGTGCGGCGATGTCGCCGGTGCCGCCGGCGAGGTCCAGCACGCGGTCGCCCTTGCGCACCTGCGCGGTGCCGACGAAGAACCGCTTCCAGAGCCGGTGGATGCCGAGGCTCATGGCGTCGTTCATCAGGTCGTACTTGGCGGCGACCGAGGAGAACACCTCGCCCACCAGCTTCTGCTTCTCGGCCACCGGCACGTCGCGGAAACCGAAGTGGGTGGTGCCGGCCTTGCCTGTCGATTCGTCCATGGCCGGATTATCGCACCGCCGGACTTGACGTCGCGCAACACGCGCGGCGAAGGCCGGTGCAGACTAGCCGCAGTCGCACAGGAGCCTCCCCATGTCCGAACGCCGGTCCCCGTCCTCCGTTCGTCCCCTGCTGATCCGCGACAACGCCGCGCTCGATGCCTACATGGCCCGCAGCCAGCGGAAGTCCTTCAGCGAGCCGGAGGGCCAGGGCGTCGGCCAGGACGACTGGTTGGCCAGTGGCGACGATGCCTCGGAACGGACGTACCAGGCCGCGCAGCGCCTCGGGATTCCGCTGGTCCGGCTGCCCGAGGTGGCGGCGGATCCGGCGGCGGTGGCGCTGCTGTCCCCGCAGGTCGCGCGTCGGTTGCGCATCGTGCCCCTGCGGGCGGAGGGCGGGTTCCTTGCCGCCGCGATGGAGGATCCGTCCGATGGCGAGGCGCTGGCCGCGCTGGAGTTCGTCACCCAGGACCGGCTGCTGCCGCTGGCCGCCACCGCCCGCGGCATCCGGGACGCGATCGCGCACAGCTACGACCGGGTGGAGGACCGCGATACCGCGCGCCTGCTGGGCCTGGACCCGAATGCGGCCGCGGAGGCCAGCGAGGCCGAGGCACAGCGGCTGGCGCGCGAGCAGCCGGTGGTGCGGATCGTGCAGACGCTGCTGGCCGATGCCGTGGCCCGGCGTGCCTCCGACATCCACCTGCGCCCGGGCAAGGACGGCACCGACGTGCTGTTCCGCATCGACGACGAACTGGTGCCCGTGCGCAGCCTGTTGCGCGCGCTGCACCCGGCCGTGGTCAGCCGCATCAAGGTGCTGGGCGGGATGAACCTGGCCGAGCACCGCCGGCCGCAGGACGGCCGCAGCACCTATATGGCCGACGACGGCACCCGCGTGGACCTGCGGATCTCCGTGCTGCCCGCGGTGTTCGGCGAGAGCGTGGTGGTGCGCCTGCTGGATGCCCGCGAAGGCCTGTGGGACCTGGACGAGCTGGGACTGGACCCGCAGGACCGCGTCCGCATCGACGACGTGATGAGCCGCAGCCACGGCATGTTCCTGGCCACCGGGCCCACCGGCTGCGGCAAGTCCACGACGCTGTACGCGATGCTGCTGGAGCTGCGCAAGCAGCGCATCAACATCCTCACCATCGAGGACCCGGTGGAGTTCCACGTCGCCGAGATCCAGCAGATGCAGGTCAACCGCGCGGCCGGCTTCAGCTTCGCCAGCGCGATGCGCAATTTCCTGCGCCACGATCCCGACGTGATCATGGTCGGGGAAATCCGCGACCGCGAGACCGCCGATATCGCGGTGGAGAGCGCGCTCACCGGCCACCTGCTGCTCAGCACGCTGCACACCAATACCGCGGCCACCACCGTGACCCGCCTGCTGGACCTGGGCGTGGAGCCCTACCTCCTGCGCGCCAGCCTGCTGGCGGTCATCTCGCAGCGGCTGGTAAGGCTGACCTGCCCGCATTGCCGGGAAGTCGAGCCGGTCGATATGCACGTGCGCGACTGGCTGGGTGTCGGCGCCGACGAGGTGTTCCACCGCGGCCGCGGCTGCAACCAGTGCGAGGGCCTCGGCGTGCACGGGCGGCGGGCCGTCTACGAGTTGCTGGTGGTGACGCCCCATGTGCGCGAACTGATCGTTCCCGGCGCCGAGGCCGACGCCATCCACCAGGCGGCCGTCGAGGAGGGCATGCGGCCCATCACCCAGGCCGCGGTCGCACTGGCGCGCAGCGGCGCCATCTCGCTATCGGAAGCCTGGCGGGTGCGCGCGGATTGATGGCCCGCACGCGGCATACTGGCCGCATGCGCGCCACGCCTACGACCGCTTTCGGCCTTTCCTGCATCCGCCTCGACAGCGACGGCGCCACTGCATTGGTCGCCCTGCACGGCGGCCAGCTCCTGTCCTGGGTCCCGGCGGACGGGCGCGAGCGCCTGTTCCTGTCGGACCGGGCCGTGTTCGACGGCAGTGCGCCGATCCGCGGCGGCATCCCGGTGGTGTTTCCCCAGTTCGGCGAGCGCGGATCGCTGCGCAAGCACGGGTTTGCCCGTGATCGTGCGTGGACGTTCGAGGGGCAGGACGGCGACGACGCCGTGTTCGCGCTGGCGGGCGACGGAGGGGATGCCGATTGGCCACATCCGTTCCGGCTGCGTCTGCGCGTCGGCCTCTCCGCCGAGCGGCTGGCGCTGGCGCTGGAGGTGGAGAACACCGGGGCGGCAGCGTTCGCGTTCACCGCCGCGCTGCATGCCTACCTGCGCGTGGACGATGTCGCCAGCGTCGCCATCGAGGGCCTGCAGGGCTGCGATTTCGAGGACAGTGCGGCCGGCGGCACCCTGCACCGGCAGCACGACTATTACGTGGCGTTCGAAGCCGAAGTGCTCGACACCGGTATCGACCGCATCTACAGCGACGTGGTCGCGCCGCTGGCGCTCATTGATGGCAACCATCGCCTCGACATCGAACAGGACGGCTTCGGCGACACCGTGGTCTGGAACCCCGGCCAGTATCTGTGCGCCCGTATCGGTGACCTGGCCCCGGACGATTGGCGGTGTTTCGCCTGCGTGGAGGCGGGGCAGGTGTTGCAGGCGGCGGTGCTGGCGCCGGGCGAACGGTGGAGCGGGAGTCTGATGTTGGGCTGAGCCGGGAGCGGTGGAACAGGCCTGCCCTATACTTTCCACGGGTTTACATTGGGGAATGTGATGCTGCGCGTATTCCTGTTTTCGCTTGCGTTGCTGGTGGCTTTGCCGTTGTCGGCTGGGGGGCCGAGAGCAGTCCGCAAGCAGGCCGAGTCCAGCCTGCGTGTCACCGGTTTCGTCGTCATCGGCACGGATGGGACGGTGCAGGGGCACGAGCTGGATCCGAAAGCGCCCCTCACGCCGACACTGGTGGAGTTCATTGGTCGCTCGCTTGATCGCTGGCGCTTCGAGCCGGTCAGGGTGAACGGCGAAGTGGTACGTGCGCGTGTGCCGATGAGCCTGCGCTTGGTGGCGAAGCGGTCGGAAGACGACAAGTACAACATCAGTATCACCAGCACGCACTTCGGCAGCCGTGACTCGTCTCAGGCAACGGACTGGCCGCAGCGCCTGGAGATGAAGCCCCCTCAATTTCCGACGGGCGCCCTGAGGGCGGGTGGGAAGGGCACGGCTTATCTGGTCGTGCAGATCGGACGGGACGGCAGGGTGATGAATGTGGATGCCGAGCAGGTCAATCTGCGCGTGGCGGGTTCCACGAATCAGATGGACCAGTTGCGCAAGCAGTTCGCCCAAGCGGCGATCCATGCTGCGAGGGGCTGGACATTCGCCCCGCCCACCACCGGCAGGAATGCGGAAAAGGACAGCTGGCTGGTGCGCGTGCCGGTGGATTTCCGGCTTGTCGGTGAAAAAACGGTGCAGCCGGGGGAGTGGGAATCCTACATTCCCGGTCCGCGCAACATGAACATGCCGTGGGCGCAGGCGCAGCTGAAGTTGGCCGGCAATCCGGACGCCTTGCCAGACAGTGGGGTGTTCCCGCTCGAAGAGGGCGCGAAACTGTTGACGCCGCCCGCGCCCTGAATCCATCTCCTGGAAAACGAAACGCCCCGCATCGCTGCGGGGCGTTTCGTTTGTGCCGGTGGCGCGGAGGATCACTTCCGCATCGAACTGAAGAACTCGTCGTTCGACTTGGTGTTCTTCATCTTGTCGAGCAGGAACTCCATCGCCGCGATCTCGTCCATCGGGTGCAGCAGTTTGCGCAGGATCCAGATCTTCTGCAGCAGGTCGGGCTCGATCAGCAGGTCCTCGCGGCGGGTGCCGGACAGGTTCACGCCGATCGCCGGATAGACGCGCTTCTCGGTGATGCGGCGGTCCAGGTGGACTTCCGAGTTGCCGGTGCCCTTGAACTCTTCGTAGATCACCTTGTCCATCGCGCTGCCGGTATCGACCAGGGCGGTGGCGATGATGGTGAGCGAGCCGCCTTCCTCGACGTTGCGGGCCGCGCCGAAGAAGCGCTTCGGGCGGTGCATCGCGTTGGAGTCCACACCGCCGGTCAGCACCTTGCCGCTGCTGGGCAGGACGTTGTTGTAGGCGCGTGCCAGGCGGGTGATCGAGTCGAGCAGGATCACCACGTCCTTCTTGTGCTCGACCAGGCGCTTGGCGCGCTCGATCACCATTTCGGCCACCTGCACGTGGCGCGCGGCCGGCTCGTCGAAGGTGGAGCTGATGACCTCGCCGCGCACGGTGCGCTGCATCTCGGTCACTTCCTCCGGGCGCTCGTCGATCAGCAGCACGATCAGGTGCACGTCCGGGTGGTTGTAGGTGATGGCGCTGGCGATCTGCTGCATCATCATCGTCTTGCCGGCCTTGGGCGGGCTGACGATCAGGGCGCGCTGGCCCTTGCCCTGCGGGGCCATCAGGTCGAGGATGCGGCCGGTGATGTCCTCGCTCGAGCCGTCGCCGCGCTCCAGCTTGAAGCGCTTGCGCGGGAACAGCGGGGTGAGGTTCTCGAACAGGGTCTTGTTCTTCGACGCTTCCAGCGGCTCGCCGTTGATGGTGTCGACGATGTTCAGCGCGAAGTAGCGCTCGCCGTCCTTGGGCCAGCGGATGCGGCCGGAGACGTGGTCGCCGGTGCGCAGGTTGAAGCGGCGGATCTGCGACGGGCTGATGTAGGTGTCATCGGGGCCGGCCAGGTAGCTGGCCTCGGCCGCGCGCAGGAAGCCGAAGCCGTCCGGCAGGATCTCCAGCACGCCGTCGGCCTGCACGCCTTCGCCGTGGCGGGTCAGTACCTTCAGGATCGCGAAGATGATGTCCTGCTTGCGCGCGCGTGCCACGCCCTCGCTGATCTGCAGCTGGTCGGCGATTTCCAGCAGCTTGTGCGCGGGCATGCGCTTGAGGTCGCCCAGCGAATAGGTGGGGAAGCCTTCCGGTACCTGCGGGTGCGGGCGCGGCACGAAGGTCTCGCCGTTGCCGCCGTCGTCGGACATGCCGCCGTCGCGCTGGCGTTCGCGCTGGCGCTCGCGGCGGTTCTTGAAGCGTTCGCGGCGGCTGTTGCGGTGGCCGCCGTCGCGCTGTTGTCCGCCGTCGTGGCCCTCCTGCTGGCCGCCATCACTGCCGTGACCGCGGGCTTGCGGGGCGTCGCCGTGTTCGGCCTGGGCACTAGGGTTGGACGGTGCGGCCGGGGCTGGCGCCGCTGCCGCAGGTGCCGGGGTTGGAGCGGCCGGCGCAGGCGCGGGCGGTGCATCGGCCAGCGGCATTTCGGACTGTTCGGGGCTGCGCGGCTTGGCCACGCGGGTCTTGCGCACGCGCTTCTCGGCGACTTCGCCGGCGTCGTTGGTGGGGTCGGACAAGGGGAAACCTCGCTTGCGTTGCGAGCGCCCGCAGAGCGCGGGTCGTCGGGAAGGGATCAGGCCGGAAGGGCGGATCAGAAGGGTGCGGCGCCTCGTCAGTGGTGCAGGACGATGCCGGATGGCGATAACGCTAGCACTGGCGCGGCATGGCGCGCAAGCGGGCCGTTCAGCGGGGCGTCGGCCGATGCCCCGCGACGGTGCGGGGTCCCGGCCCTGCCGGGACGCCCGTCGGGCGGATTCAGACCGCCTTGTCGATCATCTGCGCCAGCTGGGCCTTGCCCACGGCGCCGATCTGGGTGGCCTGCACCTGGCCGCCCTTGAACAGCAGCAGCATCGGGATGCTGCGGACGTGGAACTTCATCGCGGTCTGCTGGTTCTGGTCCACGTCGACCTTGACGATCTTCGCCTTGCCGGCGTACTCGGCCGCCAGCTGGTCCAGCGCCGGGGCGATCATCTTGCACGGGCCGCACCAGGGGGCCCAGAAATCCACCAGCACCGGCAGGTCGGACGCCAGGACCTGGCTGTCGAAATCGGCATCGGTGGCGTGCAGGACGGTCTCGCTCATGGTGGCTCCGGTAGGGTGCGGGGCGCGGCAGGCCGCGCCGGTGGTAGACTTGGGGGGTTGCGCCGGCGGTTTGGCGGCGCCGTGCCGGGAACGACCAGCCCCGGAATCCTCCCGGCAGTCTGCGTGGCTGCCCTCCATTCATGCAAGTGGCGATGTGCAACGCGGCGTTCTGGGCGCGCGGGCCTGCCACCGACCGAGGCAGCCTTCCGTGTCCGACAAGCCCCTGACCGACATCACCTTTTCCACCTTCGACCTCCACCCGAACCTGCTGGCCGGGCTGGAAGGCGCCGGCTTCACCCGCTGCACCCCGATCCAGGCGATGACCCTGCCGGTGGCGCTGCCCGGCGGCGACGTCGCCGGCCAAGCCCAGACCGGCACCGGCAAGACCCTGGCCTTCCTGGTCGCGGTCATCAACCGCCTGCTGACCCGCCCGGCGCTGGCCGACCGCAAGCCGGAGGATCCGCGCGCGCTGATCCTGGCGCCGACCCGCGAGCTGGCCATCCAGATCCACAAGGACGCGGTGAAGTTCGCCTCCGACCTCGGCCTGAAGTTCGCGCTGGTGTACGGCGGCGTGGACTACGACAAGCAGCGCGAGCTGCTGCAGGCCGGCGCCGACGTGATCATCGCCACCCCCGGCCGGCTGATCGACTACGTCAAGCAGCACAAGGTGGTCAGCCTGCACGCCTGCGAGGTCTGCGTGCTGGACGAAGCCGACCGCATGTTCGACCTCGGCTTCATCAAGGACATCCGCTTCCTGCTGCGCCGCATGCCGGAGCGCGGCACCCGCCAGACCCTGCTGTTCTCCGCCACCCTCAGCCACCGCGTGCTGGAGCTGGCCTACGAGCACATGAACGAACCGCAGAAGCTGGTGGTGGAGACCGAGCACATCACCGCCGCCCGCGTCCGCCAGAAGCTGTACTACCCGGCCGACGAGGAGAAGCTGCCGCTGCTGCTGGGCCTGCTGTCGCGCAGCGAGGGGGCGCGCACCATGGTGTTCGTCAACACCAAGGCCTTCGTCGAGCGCGTCGCGCGCGCGCTGGAGCGGGCCGGCTACCGCGTCGGCGTGCTGTCCGGCGACGTGCCGCAGAAGAAGCGCGAGTCGCTGCTGAAGAAGTTCCAGGCCGGCCAGCTGGAGATCCTGGTCGCCACCGACGTGGCCGCGCGCGGCCTGCACATCGACGGCGTGCAGTACGTCTACAACTACGACCTGCCGTTCGATGCCGAAGACTACGTGCACCGCATCGGCCGCACCGCGCGCCTCGGCGCCGAGGGCGACGCGATCAGCTTCGCCTGCGAGCGCTACGCGATGTCGCTGCCCGACATCGAGGCCTACATCGAGCAGAAGATCCCGTCCGAGCCGGTCACCCAGGAGCTGATGACCGCGCTGCCGCGCAAGCCGCGCGAAGGCGTGGAGCTCAATGCCGAGGAAGGCGAGAGCATCGGCGAGATCTTCAAGGAAGTACGCGAGGCGCGCGCGGCCGAGGACGCCAAGCGTGGCGGCGGCCGCGGTGGTCGCAGCGCCGGCGGCCGTTCCGGCGAGCGCAGCGGGAGTGGCGAACGCCGCAGCGGCGAAGGCCGCGGCCCGCGCCCGCCGCGCAAGCCGCGCGCCGAAGGCCAGGGCGAGGCTGCTCCGGCCGCGCCCGCCACTGCGCGTCCCGCCAACCCCGCGCCCGTCGCGGCGGGCGAAGGCGAGGCTGCGGCCCGCAAGCGTCGCCGCCGCCGCCGCGGCCGTCCGGTCGACGGGGGCGAGGCGGCCGCTGCGTCGCAGGCGCAAGGCCAGCCGTCCCGGCCCGCCGCGCCCAAGTACGTGCCGGCGAACAAGGCGGCGTCCGCCGCGTCCGCGGCCGAGAAGCCCTCGCTGCTCAGCCGCATCGGTCGCGGCCTGAAGTCGCTGGTGACGCGCGGCCCCAGCCGCCAGCACTGACGACGGCTGGCCGATGGCGGCGGCGCGGGCGATACTGCCCGCTCCGTCCCCGTCGGTGTTCGCATGCCGGTCCTGCGTTTCGACAACGTCAGCAAGCTCTACCCGGGCGGCCATGCCGCGCTGTCCGAGGTGAGTTTCGCCGTGGACGCGGGCGAGATGCTGTTCGTGACCGGGCATTCCGGCGCCGGCAAGAGCACCCTGCTCAAGCTGATCCAGCTCGCCGAGCGGCCGAGCCGCGGCGCGGTGCTGTTCGACGAGCGCAACTTGGCCAAGGTGCGGGGCGGGCGCATCGCCGCCCACCGCCGCAGCGTCGGCGTGGTCTACCAGAACCACCAGCTGCTGATGGACCGCAGCGTGGCCGACAACGTGGCGTTGCCGCTGGTACTGCGCGGGATGAAGCGCGCCGAGATCGGCAAGCGGGTTCGTTCGATCCTCGGCCGGGTCGGCCTCGAGCCGCGCGCCAACGCGCTGCCCACCCAGCTGTCGGCCGGCGAGCAGCAGCGGGTCGGCATCGCCCGCGCGGTGGTCGCCGAGCCGCCGCTGCTGATCGCCGACGAGCCCACCGGCAACCTGGACCCCACCCTGTCGGCGGAGATCATGGCGCTGTTCGCCTCCCTCCCCGAGCGCGGCACCAGCGTGCTGGTGGCCAGCCACGACCTCGCCCTGGTCAAGCGCATGCGCAAGCGCGTGCTGGTGCTGGAGCAGGGGCGGTTGACCGACGATATCGCCCCGGAGGACCTTGCCGATGCGTAAGCCGGGCGGCAACCAGCGGGTCGAACAGCTCCACGCCAGCCGCGTCGGCGCGTGGCTGGAACACCACGGCTACAGCATCGTCGCCAGCCTGGGCCGGTTGCTGCGCAAGCCTTGGGCCAGCCTGCTGACCATCGGCGTCATGGCGATGGCCTTGGCGTTGCCGCTGGGCCTGGGGGTGGTGCTGCAGAACGTGCAGCGCCTCGGCGGCCACGTGCAGGCGGCGCGCGAAGTGACCGTGTTCCTGGCACCGGGCGTCGATGCCGCGAAGGCCGCCGTGGTGGCGGACACCCTGCGCGCCCGGCCCGATGTCGCCGCGGTGGAGCGGGTCTCGCCGGACCAGGCGCTGGCCCAGCTGCGCCAGCGCGACGACCTGGCCGCCGCGATCGACGCGCTGGGCCCGGATGCCGCGCGTGCCGCCCTGCCGGAAGCCCTGCGGGTGATCCCGCGCGATGACGAGCGCGCGCTGGTGGAGGCCGCGCAGGCGCTGCCCGAAGCCGACCGCGTGCAGTACGACGCGCGCTGGCGCGAGCGGCTGCAGGCCTGGCTGGGTTTCGGCGCCCGCGCGGTGCAGGTGCTGGCGGTGCTGCTGGGCCTGGGCGCGCTGCTGGTGGTGGGCAACACCGTGCGCCTGGACATCCAGTCGCGGCGCGAGGAGATCGGCGTGCTGCAGCTGCTGGGGGCCAGCGATGGCTTCGTGCGCCGCCCGTTCCTCTACCTCGGTGCCTGGTACGGGCTGGCGGCCGGCGCGCTGGCGCTGGGCATCCTGACCGTGGCATGGCTGGCCCTGCAGGCGCCGCTGGCGACCCTGGCCGCCCGCTACGGCAGTACCTTCACGCTGCGCGGACTCGATCCGCTGGCCGCGGCGGCTGTGCTGGCCGGCGCCGGCCTGCTGGGCTGGCTCGGGGCCGGCCTGGTGACCGGGCACTATCTGCGGCAGACCCGCCCGCGGGAGCATTGAGATGGCAGGCAAGCAGGATCTGCGCCACGTGGTCAGCGACGCACCGCGGGTGATGGTGGTCGATGGCAGCAAGCTGGTACGCAAACTGGTGGGTGACACGCTGTCCAAGGAGTTGCCGGGCGCCGAGGTGATCGGCTGTTCGAACATCGCCGAGGCCCGCAAGGCGCTGGAGGATGGCGCGGTCGACCTCGTCACCACGGCGCTGGTGCTGCCCGACGGCGATGGCCTGGCGCTGGCGCGCAGCGTGCGCGAGGCGTCGGGGCAGGCCTACGTGCCGGTCATCGTGATCTCCGGCAACGCGCAGGAGGCGCTGGAAACCCGCGCCTTCACCGAGGACATCACCGACTACTTCGACAAGTCACTGGGCCAGACCGCGCTGGCCGCGTTCATCCGCGGCTACGTACATCCGGCGCCGATCGAGGGCGCGCGCGTGCTCTACGTGGAAGACAGCCGGGTGGTGGCGGTGGCGACCAAGCGCATGCTGGAGCGCCACGGCATGCAGGTCCTGCACGTGATCAGCGCCGAGGAGGCGCTGGAGCACCTGCACAAGTTCTTCGGCCGCAAGGACGGCGACGTGGGCGCCGACCTGGTGCTCAGCGACGTGTACCTGAAGGGCGCGCTCAGCGGGCGCGAACTGCTCAACCAGATCCGCGACGTGTTCCGCTACGGCAAGCGCCGCCTGCCAATGGTCATGATGACCGGCGACGACAACCGCGACAACCAGGCCGCGCTGCTGCGCGACGGCGCCAACGACCTGGTGCTGAAGCCGATCGAGGAGCGCCTGCTGGTCACCAAGGTGCTGTTCCAGTTGCGCCTGTCGAAGCTGGGCTGAAACGACGCCGGGGGCATCTCAGCCCCCGGCATGGTTCTTCCTGCGTGTGAGCGGATGGCTTACGGCTGCCACCCGTAGCTCAGCTTCACGAAGACGCTGCGGGTGTTGCCGAACAGGTCGGGATGGTCGTCGTCCATGAAGGCGCCGTACGACGCGCCGGCATACACCGCGGTGCGCGGATTGACCTTGTACGAGTAGACCACCTGTGCCGCCCAGTCGCGCGCCGTCTGGTTGACGGGATCGACGTACAGCGCCTGGTTGCGCGTCACTTTGCTGCCCTGCAGGGTGACCCGCAGGCGCTGGCGCGGATCGAACTGCCAACTGCCACCGGCGTTGAGCACCGTCGCGGTGAACGCGGTGCCGCCGTCCCGATGCATGCGCTGGCGCACCAGGTCCCAGTCGAGTGCGATGCCGCGGCCGACGTTGGCGTTGCCCCACACTTCCAGCATCGTGCGGCGGCCGGTGCGTTCGGCGGCCAGGTCGAGCAGGGTGCCGACCTGCAGGTACGCGCCGAGCTGCAGGTTGCCGGTGGGACGGAAACTGCCGTTCACGTCGGCGTAGCGCTCGTCGAACAGGCGTCCCTGCCAGAAGCGCGTGCGGGTGAGGCCGTGCAGGCCGACACCGCTCTGCTTCGGTCCCTGCGCACTGAGCTTGGCTTCGAATTCACGCTCCAGCAGCTGCCCGTCGTAGCGATGGGTGATGTCGAAGTCGGCGTAAAGGTCGATGCGGTTGAACGCCTTGTCGTCGCGGAACCAGCTGTGGCCGCCGCCAACCAGCGACTTGTCGTAGCCCACCTGGCCCATGAAGCCGAGGTCGGCGCGGAAGCCGGGGTCGATCGATTCGTGCCAGGTGTCGAAGTTCCAGTTGCGGTTGCTGAAGGCGTACTCGGCCCGCCAGGCGGTGCCGGATGGCGTGGTATCGGTGCCGAGCTCGTCGGCGTAGAGGTCGACGATGTCCTGCGGATACTCGGACTGGCTGCGCAGCACTTGTGCGGTGGCTGTGTGGCTGCCCTGCTGCCAGCGGGCATCTACGCCGGCGACGCTGTTGGCGTAGTCGTCGCCGCGGCGGAAGGTGCCGATCGCGCCGACGCTGAAGTGCGTGTTGAGGTCGTAGCGGTAGCGGCCCACTGCCACGTCCGCCTTCTGGTCCAGCTGCTCGAAGCCGGAGCCCAGCACGCCCGGCACCAGCAGCAGCGTGGTGGCGTCGCGCGCCACGATCGCGCCGTAGGCGCCGCTGCCGGTGCGGCCGGTGACGCGCAGCCCGTAGTCCGGGTCGGCGATCTGGCGCGTGTAGAGGACATCGAACTGGCTGGTGAAGTAGTCCGCGCCCTCGAGGAAGAACGGACGCTTCTCCTGGTAGAACAGCGCGAAGCTGTTGTTGACGTCCAGCTGCAGCTGGTCGGTCTCCACCTGCGAGAAATCCGGGTTGATCGTCGCGTTGAGGGTCATCGCCGGCGACGGTGCCCAGCTCACGTCCACGCCCGGTTCGATGCTGGTGTCGTCGCTGCGCCACGGCTGGCCCGCGGCGTCGCGGGTCTGGGTCTGGCCTACCGTCAGCGTGGGCACCACCTCCAGGTTGCGGCCCTGGCGCGCGCCGGCCAGGCCCTCGTACTGGCCCCATTGGCACTGGAAGCAGTTGGATTCGCGCGGCACGCGATGGCTGGCCAGCTGGTGGCGCTTGTCGCGCGGCCAGCTGCGGAACAGCGAGATGCCCCAGCGCTGGTCGCCACCGGCGGACGGGAAGCGCAGGGTGGAGAACGGGATGCGGATCTCCACGTCGTAGCCGTCCCGGGTGATCTCGCCGGCGCTGGTCCACAGGCCGTCCCAACTCGGGTCTTCCTGGTTGTTGCTGTTGGTCTCGTCGCGGATCAGGTCGGCCTGCACGCCCAGCGGATTCACGATCAGCTCGTAGCCGCGGCGGTGGTCGTTGAAGGTGTCGAGGAACACGCCCACCCAATCGTCGTTGAAGGCGGCGTCGCGATCGCGCAGATGGGCGCGGATCCGCGACGGGTCGGGGTCGGTCGCGCGGAAGGCCAGGTACAGCGCATCCGCGGTGTAGCCGATGCGCACGGTGGTCTTCACCGGCGCCGGGGTGTTGTCGCCGGGCTGGATGTCGTAGGCGATCTCCTGCACCAGCGCGCCCTGCCAGGCGGCATCGTCCAGCTTGCCGTCGATGGCGATCTCGCCCTGCAGCTGCGGGATGCGGCCGCCGGGAACGTAGGTGGAGGCGTGCGGTGCCGGCGCGTCGTCGCGGGCGTGGGCGAACGGCGCGCAGAGCAGCAGGGCGGCGGCGAGGGCATGCAGTTTCAAGCGGTGGCTCCGGGGAGGATGTGTGTCATGGGCTCGGATGCGTCGGCAGGCCGCCGGGTTGGCATGACTGATGGCAGGGGACGCACGCAGCGCGTCGCAGGCCCAGTCTCGACCGCTGCCCGCGCGCGCAGCAGGGGGCATGCGACGGAGGCCGGCCCACGGCGATAAACTCGGGTTTTCCGCCACCGGATCGTGTCCATGCGCCAATTGCTTCTTTCCGTCTCCATCGCCGCCGCGCTGGGCGTCGCGGCCACCGGTTGCCAGGGCAACCAGACCCCCGCCGCCACCGCCGCCGCACCGGCCGCGACCACCGCGACCGCGGAGAAGATCGTGGACGAGCATTCCTTCGCGCAGCCCGACAAGGTGCGCACCACCGACCTGGCGCTGGACCTGGCCGTCGACTTCGACAAGAAGACCATCAGCGGTACCGCGACCTATGCCCTGGACTGGGTGGACAAGGCCGCGACCCAGCTGGTGCTGGACACCCGCGACCTGACCATCGCCAAGGCCGAGGGCCTGGGCGCCGACGGCCAGTGGAGCCCGCTGACCTTCGCGCTGTCGGACAAGGACAAGGTGCTGGGCAGTGCGCTGACCATCGAGGCGCCAACCCGTCCGGCCAAGGTCCGCGTGACCTACACGACGTCGCCCGAGGCCTCCGGCCTGCAGTGGCTGGCGCCGTCGATGACCGAGGGCGGCAAGCAGCCCTTCATGTTCAGCCAGTCGCAGCAGATCCACGCGCGTTCGTGGGTGCCCCTGCAGGACACGCCGCAGATCCGCTTCACCTACACGGCCCACGTCACCGCCCCCGCCGACGCGATGGTGCTGATGAGCGCGGACAACGACCCGAAGGCGCCGCGTGACGGCGATTACACCTTCAAGATGCCGCAGAAGATCCCGTCCTACCTGCTGGCGATCGCCGCGGGCGACCTGGTGTTCAAGCCGATCTCCGAGCGCAGCGGCGTGTGGGCCGAGCCGGCGATGGTGGACAAGGCCACCGCCGAGTTCGAGGACACCGAGAAGATGATCGGCGCCGCCGAAGGCCTGTACGGCCCGTACCGCTGGGGCCGCTACGACCTGCTGGTGCTGCCGCCGTCGTTCCCCTACGGCGGCATGGAGAACCCGCGCCTGACCTTCGCCACGCCCACCGTGATCGTCGGCGACAAGTCGCTGGTCTCGCTGGTCGCGCACGAGCTGGCGCACAGCTGGTCCGGCAACCTGGTCACCTTCGCGACCGACAAGGACGCGTGGCTCAACGAGGGCACCACCACCTACGTGCAGGGCCGCATCACCGAAGCCCTGTACGGCAAGGACATGGCCGACATGGAGGAGGTGATCGACCGCGACGAGCTGAAGGACGAATACAAGACGCTCGATCCGAAGCTGCAGCGCCTGTCGCTGAAGCCCGGCACGCTGGCCGATCCGGACGACCAGTCCAGCGCCACCGTCTACACCAAGGGCGCGTGGTTCCTGCAGTTCCTCGAGAAGCGCTTCGGCCGCGCGGTGTTCGATCCGTGGCTGAAGGGCTACTTCGACCACTTCGCGTTCCAGAGCATCACCACCCAGCAGTTCCGCGAGTACCTGAAGGCCAACCTGATCGACAAGCACCCGAACGTGGTGACGATGCAGGAGGTCGACCAGTGGCTGTACGAGCCGGGCATCCCCGGCAACGCGCCGCAGGTGGAGTCGGGCAAGTTCAGCACGGTGAACGCCGCCCGCATCGCCTGGCAGGGCAGCGGCCAGCTGCCGGACAAGAGCATCACCGGCGCGTGGAGCACGCAGGAATGGGTGCACTTCATCGAGGGCATGCCGGAGACGCTGAAGGCCGAGCAGCTGGCGCAGCTGGACACGGCCTACCACTTCACCGGCACGCCGAACGGCGAGATCGCCATGCGCTGGTATCCGCTGGCCGAGCGCAGCGGCTACGCCGCCGCGCGCGAGGAGATGGGCAAGTTCCTGGAGCGGGTCGGCCGCCGCAAGCTGATCCTGCCGATCTACAAGGCGCTGGTGGCGACCCCGGACGGCCTGGCGTTCGCCGAGCAGGTGTTCGCCAAGGCCAAGCCGGCCACCCACCCGATCACCGCCGGCTCGGTCGAGGCGATCCTCGCCGCGGCCAAGGCGCCGCCGGCGAAGTAAGCGCGGTGGCCGCAGGAGCGGCGATGCGCGCGCGGACGGGCCGATGCTGAGCATCGGCCTGCCCGTCCTCGCGATCCTGGTGGTGGCGGTGGTCGGGGCCACCTGGCTCCAGCGTCGCGACCCGCTGTGGCTGGTGCGCCTGGAGTTCGCGCGGCAGCGCCGCGCGGCCGGCCTGCGGCGCGGCACCGTGCAGGCGGCGGGCCACCGCTGGGTCTATGCCCATCGCGACGGTCCGGACGGGGCGCCGCTGGTGGTCATGCTGCACGGTTTCACCGGCAGCAAGGAGAACTGGTACCCGCTGGTGCAGGCGCTGGGCGATCGCTACGCGCTGCTGGTTCCGGACCTGCCCGGCTGGGGCGAGAGCGAGCGCCGCGCGGACGCCACCTACGGGTTCGTCGAGCAGGCGGTGCGCGTCGCCGACTTCCTGCAGGTGCTCGCGCCAGGCCGGCCCGTGGTGCTGCTGGGGCATTCGATGGGCGGCGGCATCGCCGCGCTGGTCGCCGCCCGCACGCCGGCGCTGGTCGCGGCGGTGGGCCTGCTGAATGCCGCCGGGGTGCGCTTCCACGACAACGCCTTCGGACTGGGCGTGCTGGCCGGCGGCAATCCGTTCGCGGTGGACGATGCCGCCTCGCTGCGTCGCTACGTCGACGCCGTCTTCTTCGATGCCCGCGCCAAGCCGTGGATCCCGTGGCCGGCGGCCACCGGGCTGATCGCCCAGCGTCGCCGCGACGCCGCCTTCGAGCAGGCGGTGCTGGACCACATCGGCCGCGGCGACGACAGCCTGCGGCCGGGCGAGGAGGCCGCGCACATCCGCCAGCCCACCCTGCTGCTGTGGTGCCGGCAGGACGCGGTGATCGACCCCAGCGCGCTGGACCTCTACGCGGCGCGCATCCCGCAGGCGCGCAAGGTATTGTTGGACGGCTGCGGCCACATGTCGCTGGCGGAACGCCCGCGCGCAGTGGCCGACGCCGTGGTGGACTGGATCGAGGCGTCCCGCCCGGGACGCGACCTGCCCGTGGGAGCACGCGAATGAAACCGCTGACGATGGCCCTGGCCCTGTGCCTGTTGTTGCCCGCCTGCACGCGCGAGGACCCGGAGGCCGCCGCCCGCGCGGCCGCGGCGCAGGCTGCCGAGAAGGAGCAGGCGGCCGCGGCGATGGAGAAGCAGTTCGAGGATGCCGTCGCGGCGCGCAACTGGCGGCTGGCGAAGGGCTACGGCGAGGTCCTGCAGATGGACCATCCCACCAGCGCCGCCGCCGCGCGGGTCAGGCCGCAGTTGGACGAGGTGCGCGCGAAAGCCGAGGACGAAGTGCAGCAGCAGCGGCTGGCCGCGCTGTGGACCTACGGCGACGAGCCCGTCGGCAAGGACGGCCACCAGCTGTCGGCGTCGATCTACTCGCAGGAGCCGGTGGACACCGATGGCGGCGGCGCACACCCGGTGCGGCTGATCTTCCGCGACCATCCCGACTGGGGCCGCAGCGCCTACCTGGTGCTGGAAGCCGGCGACTTCGACTGCTACGCGGGCTGCAAGCTGACGGTGGTGCTGGACGGCAAGACGCACGTCCTGCCGGGCTCGCGGCCCAGGACCGACGAAGCCATCGCGATGTTCATCGACGACCGCAAGGCGCTCTGGAAACTGGCCAAGTCCGGCCAGCGGCTGTCCATCGAGTTCCCCACCAAGGCCGTGGGCCGCAAGACCGCCGAGTTCGAGGTCGGCGGCCTGGTGCCGACGCGGCTGCCCGGTTGGAACTGAGCGGCGCGGGCGCTCAGCCCAGCGCGTAGCCGAACTGCTGGCGGAACTGCTCGGAGAACTCGTCGTAGTCGAAGCGCTGGTTCTGGGTGCCCGGGTGCTCGACCTTCAGCGCCCCCATCAGGTTGCCCATGCGGCCGATGGTCATCCAGTCATAGCCCTTCTCGATGCCGAAGATCAGGCCGGCGCGGAAGGCGTCACCGCAGCCGGTGGGATCGGTCACCCGGCGCTCGTGCGCCGGCGGGATGCGGTGGGTGGTGCCGTCGGCGTGGATCTCCGCGCCCTTGGGGCCGCGGGTGGTGATGTAGGCCTTCACCTTGCCGGCGATCTGCGACTCGCTCCAGCCGGTGCGTTCCTGCAGCAGGTTCGACTCGTAGTCGTTGACGCAGACGTAGTCGGCCTGCTCGATGAAGTGGCGCAGTTCCTCGCCGTTGAACAGCGGCATGGCCTGGCCGGGGTCGAAGATGAACGGGATGCCGGCCTCGGCGAATTCCTTCGCGTTCTGCAGCATGCCCTCGTAGCCGTCGGGGCTGACGATGCCGATGGTGACGCCCGGCACGTCCTTCACGTGGTTCTCGTAGCTGCGCATCATCGCGCCCGGGTGGAACGCGGTGATCTGGTTGTTGTCGTGGTCGGTGGTGATGAACGCCTGCGGGGTGAACAGCTCGTCGATCACCTTCACGTGCGCCAGGGTGATGCCCTGCTCGTCGAACCATTCGCGGTAGGGGCCGAAGTCGGCGCCCACGGTGGCCATCGGGATCGGATCGCCGCCCAGCAGCTTGAGGTTGTAGGCGATGTTGCCGGCGCAGCCGCCGAACTCGCGGCGCATCCGCGGCACCAGGAAGGACACGTTCAGGATGTGGACCTTGTCCGGCAGGATGTGGTTCTTGAACTGGTCGGGGAACACCATGATGGTGTCGTAGGCCAGGGAACCGCAGATCAGGGCAGCCATCGAAAGCCTCGGGCAAGGGTCGGACGCAAGGCCGCCCATGATACCCGGCCGCCCCGGCCCGCGGCATTGCCTGCCCGTGCCCCGCCGCGGCGTTCCTTGCCGGCGGCGGGGGGCGTTGCTAGGCTAACCGCCCCCGGCGGTGCAGGCCGCTCGCGGTGCCCGTCTTCCTTCCGCGTTCCCCCGCGCGGCGATCCCCCTTTCCGGCAGCCCTCCGCATGTTCAAGTTCCTCGGCCGCTACTTCTCCAGCGACCTTTCCATCGACCTCGGCACCGCCAACACGCTGATCTACGTGCGCGGCCAGGGCATCGTCCTCAATGAACCCTCGGTGGTGGCGGTGCGCCAGGACCGCGGCGGCGGCGCCCGCGCGGTGGCGGCCGTCGGCAGCGAGGCCAAGCAGATGCTGGGCCGCACCCCCGGCCACATGACCACGGTGCGCCCGATGAAGGACGGCGTGATCGCCGACTTCACCTACACCGAGGAGATGCTCAAGCACTTCATCCGCAAGGTGCACAAGAGCCGCTTCCTGCGCCCCAGCCCGCGCGTGCTGGTGTGCGTGCCGGCCGGCAGCACCCAGGTGGAGCGCCGCGCGATCAAGGAATCGGCCGAGGAGGCCGGCGCCCGCGAGGTCTACCTGATCGAGGAGCCGATGGCGGCCGCGATCGGCGCCGGCATGCCGGTGACCGAGGCCCGCGGCTCGATGGTCGTGGACATCGGCGGCGGCACCACCGAGGTGGCGGTGATCGCGCTGAACGGCATCGTGTACTCGCAGTCGGTGCGCATCGGTGGCGACCGCTTCGACGAGGCAATCATCGCCTACGTCCGCCGCCACCACGGCATGCTGATCGGCGACGCCACCGCCGAAAAGATCAAGATGGAGCTGGGTAACGCCTACCAGCAGCAGGTCGTCCGCGAGATGGAAATCTCCGGCCGCCACCTGGCCGAGGGCGTGCCGAAGATCATCTCGATCTCCTCCAACGAGGTGCTGGAAGCCCTGCGCGAGCCGCTGTCCGGCATCGTCTCCGGCATCCGCCTGGCGCTGGAGCAGACCCCGCCGGAACTCTGCGCGGACGTCGCCGAGCGCGGCATCGTGCTGACCGGCGGCGGCGCGCTGCTGCGCGACCTGGACAAGCTGATCTCGGAGGAGACCGGCCTGCACGTGCAGGTGGCGGACGATCCGCTGACCTGCGTGGCGCGCGGCGGTGGCCGCGCGCTGGAGCTGGTGGACATGCACGGCAACGAGTTCTTCGCGCCGGACTGATCCGCTGCCACGGGCCGGCCCCGCCGGCCGTCCGCCGGGCGCTGGACGCCCGCCCGCGCGGGCTCGAGGTTTCCGGATCCGCCCTCCCAACGACGCCAGCAGACCGCCCGACGTGTCCTCCCTTGCCGGACCTTCCGCACCCCGTCCCGGCGACATCGCCGGCGTGCTGCGGCTGCTGGCCTTCCTGGTGGTCGCCGGTGCGCTGATGGTCCTCGACTACCGCGGCGGCTGGCTGCACGCGGTCCGCACCCGCGCCGAAGCCGCGGCCCAGCCGCTGTGGTGGCTGGCCGGCCTGCCGTCGCGCGCCGGCGCCAGCCTGCGCGAGAACGCGGTGACCCGGACCCAGCTGGCCCGCGACAACGCCCGCCTGCGCGAGGCGCTGCTGCTGGAGGCGGCCCGCAACGCGCGCCTGCGCACCGCCGCCGCCGAGAACGCGCGCCTGCGTGGCCTGCTGGACAGCGCCGAGCGCGGGCGCCTGGACGTCCAGCTGGCGGGCATCCTCGACGTCGACCTCGATCCCACCCGCCAGCGGCTGCTGCTGGATGCGGGCAGCAACAGCGGCGTGCGCGTCGGGCAGCCGGTGATCGACGCGGGCGGCCTGATGGGCCAGGTCATCGCCACCACGCCGACCACCGCGACCGTGTTGCTGATCACCGACCCCGACCACGCGGTGCCGGTCATGGTCGCCCGCACCGGCGTGCGCCTGGTGGTCTACGGCAGTGGCCGCAGCGATGCCCTGCACCTGGCCGACGTTCCGCTCTCGGCCGATGTGCGCGAGGGCGATGAGCTGCTGACTTCCGGGCTGGGCGACCGCTTCCCGCCCGGCTTCGCGGTCGGCACCGTCGGCGCCCTGCGCGCCGACGACACCCGCGCCTTCCTCGAGGCCGACGTGAGGCCCGCCGCCCAGCTCGACCGCGGCCGCGACGTGCTGCTGCTGCGCGGGTATCGGCCCGCGGCCACGGCGGCCGCGCCTGCGGGACCGACTGCGGGACCGACTGCGACCGCGGCACCGCCGCCGGCATCGCCTGCGGCGGCGTCGCCCGTGGCCCGACCCCCGGCCGCGCCACGCCAGGGGGCCACGCCATGAGCCGGCCGCGCAACGGCTGGGTGCTGCCGGCCAGCCTGCTGCTGGCCCTGCTACTGGGGCTGGTGCCGCTGCCCGGCATGCTGCAGGCGCTGCGGCCCTATTGGCTGGCGCTGGTGTTGGCCTACTGGCTGCTGGAAGCGCCGGACCGCGTCGGCCTCGGCAGTGCGTTCGTGCTCGGTCTGCTGGCCGACGTGGCGTTCGGCAGCCTGCTCGGCGAGCAGGCGCTGCGACTGGTGGTGCTGGCCTTCATCCTCGAGCGGTTCCGCGCGCGCCTGCGGTTCTTCCCGGTGTCGCAGCAGGCACTCACCATCGGCGTGCTGCTGGTCAACGACCATGTGATCGCCGCGGGCCTGCACCTGCTGATCGGCACGCCGCCGCTGTCGTGGGCCTATTGGGGCGCGCCGCTGGTGGGCATGTTGCTGTGGCCGCCGCTGCACCTGCTGCTGGACGCACTGCGGCTGCGCCGGCGGGCCTGAGCCATGGTCCGCCGCGCCCGCCTGATCAAGGACCATGCCGCCGAGGCCGCGCTGTTCCGGCGCCGTGCGCTGGTGGGGTTCCTCGGCGTCCTGCTCGGCCTGGGCGCGCTGGGCGGCTGGTATTTCCGCCTGCAGGTGCTGCGCCACGCCGAATTCGCCACCCGCTCCGAAGCCAACCGGCTGCGGCTGGTGCCGGTGGCGCCGGCGCGCGGCCTGATCTACGACCGCAAGGGCCGCATCCTGGCCGACAACGTCGCGGCGTGGCGGCTGGAGGCGGTGCCGGAGCGCGCCGGCGACGGCGCGGCGCTGCTGGCCAGACTGCAGGGCGTGGTGGCGCTGGATGCCGAGCAGCAGGCGCAGTTCCTGCGCGACTACCGCGCGGCGCGCCCGTTCAAGCCGGTCACCCTCAAGCTGCGCGTCCCGGACGAGGAGGCCGCCCGGTTCGCGGTGAACCGCTGGCGCTACCCGGGCGTGGAGCTGGTCCCCTACCTCGGTCGCATCTATCCCTACGGCGCGCTGTTCGCGCACGTGGTGGGCTACGTCGGCCGCATCGACGACAAGGACCTGGCCGCGATGGGCGACATCGGCGGCGCCTACACGCACACGGGCAAGACCGGACTGGAGCGCTATTACGAGACGCTGCTGCGCGGCAAGCCCGGTTACCGACGACTGGAAACCAACGTCGCCGGTCGCACCGTGCGCGCGCTGGACACCGTCCCGGCGGTGCCCGGCACCGACCTGCGCCTGTCGATCGATGCCGAGCTGCAGCAGGCGATGGTGGACGCGTTCGGTGAACTGGAAGGCTCGGCCCTGGCGGTGGATCCGCGCAGCGGCGAGATCCTGGCGATGGTCAGCCTGCCGTCGTTCGACCCCAACCTGTTCGTCAACGGCATCAGCCACGCCGACTTCCAGGCGCTGAACGCCAACCCGTCGCGTCCGCAGTTCAACCGCATCGTGCTGGGCGGCGTGGCGCCGGGCTCGACCATCAAGCCGCTGACCGCGCTGGCCGGCCTGGACAGCGGCCTGCGCCGACCCGAAGACAAGGTCTTGTCGACCGGCGTGTTCCGCCTGCCCGGCATGCGCGGCCGCGGCTGGCTGGACGGCGTGCACGGCTGGACGGACGCCCGCAAGTCGATCTACGAATCGGTCAACACCTACTACTACGAGCTGGCGCTGGACATGGGCGTGCAGCGCTACGACGCCTACATGGCGAAGTACGGCTTCGGCCAGAAAACCGGCATCGACCTCGCTGGCGAGATCGAAGGCATCGTGCCGTCGCCCGCCTCGAAGATGAAGTACGCGCGGCAGCGCTGGTACCCGGGCGACCTGGTGAACTCCTCCATCGGCCAGGGCCTGTGGAAGGTCACGCCGCTGCAGCTGGTGCGCGGCGTGGCCGCGATCGCGGACGGTGGCCAGCTGCGGCGCCCGCACCTGGTGGCCGAGCAGCGCGCCGGATTCGCCGCGCCGTGGGCCCCGCTGCCGCAACCGCCGGCGGTGCGCATCAGCGATCGCCCCGACCACGTGCAGGTGGTCCAGGAAGGCATGGAACTGACCACGACCGGCTCCGGCACCGCCGCGCGCGTGTTCCGCGGCTCGCCCTACCGGTCGGCCGGCAAGACCGGCACCGCGCAGGTGGTGAACCGCGGCGCGACGGCGGTCGATCCGCGCTCGCTGCCGCTGTGGAAGCGCCACCGCGCGCTGTACATCGGCTACGCGCCGGCGGAGGCGCCGACCATCGCCGTGGCCGTGGCGGTGGAGGGCGGCGGTTTCGGCGCCGACACCGCCGCGCCGATCGCGCGCAAGGTGTTCGATGCGTGGCTGCTCGGCAAGACCGCGACGCCGCCCACGCCGAAGGACGTGCTGGTGCCGTCTGCCCGGCCGGATTTCTCCGATGTCCGCGGCAGCCCCGACGCGGTGCCTGTCGCTCCGCCCGCGGCCGCGGCCACCACGCCAGGAGGCCTGCGATGAAGCGATTGTTGTGGTGGCTGGGCGATCTGCTGGGCCGCTTCGGGCGCACCCTCGACCTGCCGC
Source organism: Thermomonas sp. (assembly GCA_041913885.1). Taxonomy (GTDB): domain Bacteria; phylum Pseudomonadota; class Gammaproteobacteria; order Xanthomonadales; family Xanthomonadaceae; genus Thermomonas. The sequence goes on from JAYSEL010000003.1 coordinate 50,826, forward strand.
TGCTGGGCGCGCTGCTGGCGCTGATGGGCATCGGCCTGGTGACCCAGTACAGCGCGGGCAACGAGGCGGTCCGCGGCGTCGCCATGCAGGGCGCGTTCTACGGCGTCGGCCTGGGCGCGCTGTGGGTGGCGTCGCGGCTGCCCGCGCACCTGCTGAAGCAGGCCACGCCGGCGATCTTCCTGCTGTCGCTGCTGCCGCTGGTGCTGGTGCTGTTCATCGGCAGCGGCAAGTACGGCAACCACTGGATCAACCTCGGCTTCTTCAACTTCCAGCCGTCGGAGCTGGCCAAGCTGACCCTGCCGATGATGCTGGCCTGGCACTTCGACCGCCATCGCCTGCCGCCGACGTTCCCGGTCCTGCTGGGCGGGGTGGCGATCATCGCGATGCCGGTGGGCCTGACCCTGCTGCAGCACGACCTGGGCACCGCGATGCTGGTGCTGGCGGCGGGGGTGTTCGTGCTGTTCCTGGCCGGCACCTCGTGGTGGTGGTGGGGCGCCGCGGGTGCGCTGGGCGGCGGTGGTTTCGCGGTGGCGATGTTCGCGCCGATGACCTGGTTCTCGTTCCTGCGGCCCTACCAGCAGAACCGCATCCTCACCTTCCGCAATCCCGAGAACGACCCGATGGGCGCGGGCTGGAACATCCTGCAGTCGCAGATCGCGATCGGCGGCGGCGGCATGACCGGCAAGGGCTGGGGGCAGGGCACCCAGTCGCACCTCAACTACCTGCCCGAGCACACCACCGACTTCGCGTTCTCGGTGCTGGCCGAGGACTTCGGCTGGATCGGCGTGGCGCTGACCCTGGCGCTGTACCTGTTCGTGGTGGCGCGCTGCCTGTGGCTTGCCGCGGACGCGCGCGACGGTTATTCGCGGCTGCTGGCGGGTGCCATCGGCCTGTCGCTGTTCGTCTACGTGCTGGTCAACGGCGCGATGATCTCCGGCCTGCTGCCGGTGGTGGGCGTGCCGATGCCGCTGCTGAGCTACGGCGGTACGTCCGCGGCCACGCTGCTGCTGGGCTTCGGCGTGGTGATGGCGTTGAAATCGCGGCGGCCGCTGCACCGCTGAATTCATCGGAAAAGCTGAACGCGCGGTTCCGGCAGTGCGGTGTGCGCGTGCTACCCTCCGCGCCGATGATCCGACGCATCCTGCCCAGCCTTGCCGCGCTCGCGCTCGTCGCCTGCGCCGGAGCGCCCCGGAAGCCGACGCCGGCCCCGGTTCCCCCGCCGCCCGCCGCCGAAGTGCCGCCGGCCCCCGCCCCGCAGCGCGACATCACCGCCGCCCGCGCCGAGTTCGTGCGCACCACGGCGGAGCGCTTCGGCATCGCGCCGACCGAGATCGAGGCGGTGCTGGCCCGGGCGCAGATCCGCGAGCCCATCATCAAGGCGATGTCGCGCCCCGCCGAGGCCAAGCCGTGGCGGGACTACCGGCCGATCTTCATCCAGCCCGCCCGCATCGACGGCGGCCGCGCTTTCCTCGAGGCCAACCGCGACGCGCTGCAGCGCGCCGAGGACACCTACGGCGTGCCGAAGGAAATCGTCACCGCCATCCTCGGCGTGGAGACCAGCTACGGCGGCAACAAGGGCAGCTGGCCGGTGCTGGACGCGCTGTACACGCTGGCCTTCGCCTACCCGCGCAGCGGCGACCCCGCGCGCGTGGCGTACGAGGACAGGCGCGAGGCGTTCTTCCGCGACGAGCTGGCGCAGCTGTTCGCGCTGGGCAAGGAGGAAGGGTTCGACATCACCGCGCTGAAGGGCAGCTACGCCGGCGCGATGGGCTGGGGCCAGTTCATGCCGTCCAGCTACCGCCAGTACGCGGTGGATGGTGATGGCGATGGCAAGCGCGATCTGTTCAACGATCTCGACGACGTGATCGCCTCGGTCGCCAACTACTTCGCGAAGAAAGGCAGCTGGCAGCGCGGCGGCCCGGTGATGGAGCGTGCCATCCGCGACACGGGCGCGGCCGATTTCATCAATCCGGGCAACGCGGTGACCCTCGACCAGAGCCTGGCAGGACTGCAGGCGCTGGGCTACCGCGCCGCCGACCCGGCCGCGGTGCTGCACCTCGACGGCGGCCAGCCGGTCACGCTGATCACCCTCGAGGGCGTGGACGGGCCGGAGTACTGGATCGTCTACAACAACTTCAAGGCGGTCACCACGTACAACATCTCGCGCCTGTACGCGACCGCGGTGTACCAGCTCGCCCAGGCCATCGCCGGGCGCGGGGTGGACGGGGCATGAGCCCGCGCCTGCGCCTGCTGGTGGCGCTGCTGCCGCTGGTGCTGGCGGCCTGCGCCACCGGCGGTGGCAGCAAGGACGCCCCGCCCACGGCGCATGTGCGCAAGCCGGTGGACGCCACCCCGGCCGAGGGCATCGCACCCACGCCACGCCGCGTTTCGCCCTACGCGCCGGCGCAGGAAGACACCAGCAAGCGCGGCGATTACGTGGCCGGCGGGCTGTTCCGCCCGGGCGTGCCCGACGCCGTGCCCGACGAGATCCCGGACGTCGACGCGATCCCCGAGCCGGAGGTCCGCGAGGAGCCGCGCGCGCGCACCGGCAACCGCGACTACACCGTGCTGGGCAAGAAGTACCGCGTGCTCGACGACCACAGCGGCTACGTCGAGGAGGGGCTGGCGTCCTACTACGGCAAGAAGTTCCACGGCCGCCGCACCTCCAGCCAGGAGGTGTACGACATGTACGCCTTCACCGCCGCGCACAAGACCCTCCCGCTGCCCAGCTTCGCCCGCGTCACCAATCTCGACAATGGCAAGTCGGTGGTCGTGCGGATCAACGACCGCGGCCCGTTCCATCCCGGCCGCGTGATCGACCTGAGCTACGCCGCGGCGGTGAAGCTGGGCTACCGCGAGAAAGGCACGGCGCGCGTGCGCGTGGAGGCGTTGTCGGCCGACGAAGCGGCCGATGCCAATGCCACCGCTGCCGCCGCCTCGGCGATGGACAAGCTGGTCGAGGGGCTGCCGGCGACGGCGGTGGCCACGGCCGCGACCGGCAACCGGTTCGACATGCACCGCGACGGCCGCACCATGACCGCCGACGAATTCGACGACTGGATGCGCGCCCGCCGGATCCGGGTGGCAACCGGGCGTCCCATCGCCCTCGCGGCCGCAGGTCCTGCCGCTGCCGCACCCGTCGTGCCGGCTGCACCGCCGCCCGGTCCATCGGCGGTTGACGCACCGCCCCCGCGCCGGGCCGCGCCTGCTGCCGGCGACGTGGTGCTGCAGGTGGCCAGTTTCAGCAGCCAGCGCAACGCCGAGCAGGCGCTGTCGCTGCTGCGCGGGGCGTCCATCGCCGGCGCCCAACTGCAGGATGCCGACGTCAACGGCCGCAAGGTGTGGCGCCTCCGGGTCGGCCCGGTGGCCGAAGCGGCCACCCCGGAACTTGCGGCGCGCATCGTCGGTCTGGGCTTCGGCCAGCCGCGGCGCGTGCGCGACTGACCCCTTGCGCGATGCGGCTTAGAATGGCCGCCTGACACCGTTTTGCGCCGCGACTGCGCGGCTCCAGGAGTATTGATCGATGCGTTCCCTGTTTTCCGTCGCCCTCGTGTCCGCGGCCCTGGTGGCCGGTTCGGGCCTCGCCCTCGCCCAGGCGCCCGCCCGTCCCGCCGCGCTGAGCGACGACCTGCCGGTGCCGGATGCGCCCGCGCCGAAGGTCAGCAAGGCCTGGGTGGTGATGGACTACGCCACCGGCCAGGTGCTGGCGGGCGAGAACGTGGACACCCCGGTTGAGCCGGCCAGCATCACCAAGGTGATGACCAGCTACGTGATCGCCGCCGAGATGGCCGCCGGCAAGATCAAGGCCACCGATCCGGTGATGATGACCGAGAACGCCTGGCGCAGCGGCGGTGCCGCCACCGACGGCAGCTACAGCGGCTTCGAGGTCAACAAGACCGCGCCGCTGGAGCAGATGGAAAAGGGCATGGTGGTGCAGTCCGGCAACGACGCCGCGATCGCCCTGGCCGAGCACGTCGCCGGCAGCGAGCAGGCCTTCGCCCAGCTGATGAACGCCTACGCGAAGAAGATCGGCCTGCGCAATTCGCATTTCGTGAACCCGCACGGCCTGTCCGCCGAAGGCCACGTGACCACCGCGCACGACCTCGCCCTGCTGGGCCGCGCGCTGATCCGCGATTTCCCCGAGGCCTACAGCTACAACAAGATCAAGGAATTCACGGTCGGCCCGATCACCCAGCCGAACCGCAACCTGCTGCTGTGGCGCGACCCGTCGGTGGATGGCATCAAGACCGGCCACACCTCCAGCGCCGGCTACTGCCTGATGGCGTCGGCCAAGCGCGGCGACCAGCGCCTGATCACCGTGGTGATGGGCGATTCCAGCGAGAACCAGCGCGCGGTGGATTCGCAGGCGCTGCTGAACTGGGGCTTCCGCTTCTACGAAACCCACCGCCTGTACGAGGCCGGAAAGGCGCTGGCCTCGCCGAAGGTGTGGAAGGGCGACGGCGACGTGGTGCAGGTGGGCGTGGCGCAACCGCTGCTGGTCTCCACCCCGCGCGGCAAGTACGATCGCCTGAAGGCCACCATGGAGCTGCCGACCTCGCTGGTGGCGCCGATCGCCAAGGGCCAGAAGCTGGGCACCGTGAAGGTCGCGCTGGACGGCAAGGTCATCGCCCAGGCGCCGCTGGTGGCGGTGGCGGCAGTGGAGGAGGGCGGCTTCTTCAAGCGCCTGTGGCACGAACTGCTGATGTGGTGGCAGAGCTGACGCCTGCCGCCGCGGGGTTGGGGACGCCCGCCGGCGTCCCCATAATGGCCGCATGAACACGATCCATTCCGACAATCCCGAGCACGGCTTCCAGTTCCCCGGCGTTTTCGAGCTGTCCGCCATGGGGCCGGCCGACCGCCAGCTGGAAAGCGAGCTGCCCCGGCACCTGATGGAGGCCGGCATCGAGGTCCTGCACGAGACCGTGAACTGGCGGCACTCGACCAACGGGAAGTACGTCTCGGTGCGGATCTCGTTCCGCGCCCGCTCGCGCGAGGAGTACGACCGCGCCCACCAGGCGCTGCGCGACCACCCGGAAGTGAAGTGGACGCTGTAAGCGCGGCCTGCGCGGCGGCTCCGGCCGCCGCGGCGCGCGCCGGCGTGGCCCGCGACCTGGGCCGCCAGCCCTACGAACCGGTCTGGCGCGCCATGCAGGCGTTCACCGATGCCCGCGGCGACGACACCCCGGACGAACTCTGGCTGGTCGAACACGACCCGGTGTTCACCCTCGGCCAGGCCGGCAAGCCCGAGCACGTGCTGATGCCGGGCGACATCCCGGTGCTGCACGTGGATCGCGGCGGCCAGGTGACCTACCACGGCCCCGGCCAGCTGGTGGCGTACCCGCTGCTGGACCTGAAGCGCCTGAAGATCGGCGTGCGCGACTACGTCTGCAAGATCGAGCAGGCGCTGATCGACACCCTGGCCGACTGGAACATCGAAGCGATGCGCAAGGACGGTGCCCCGGGCGTGTACGTGAACGGGGCCAAGATCGCCTCGCTGGGCATCCGCGTCCGCCGCGGCTGCACCTTCCACGGGCTGGCGTTCAACATCACCGGCGAGAGCACGCCGCCGTTCGCACGCATCAACCCCTGCGGCTACGCCGGCCTGCAGGTGGTGGCGCTGGCCGACCTCGGCGGCCCGTCCGCGCTGGAGGCGGTCAAGCCCGCGCTGCTGGCCCACCTGGGGCGCCAGCTGGGCCTGGCCTGGCGGCAGGACGCCGCGCTGCCCCGTCTGCAGGCGGCCTGAAGCCCGCCCCGGGCGCGATGTGCGCGATAATCGCGGCATGAGCACGCCCCCCCGCAGCATCCCGTTGTCCGTCGTCGCCGATGGCGCCCCTTCGCTGGAGCCCGGCGTCCGCCAGGTCGCCGACCAGAAGATCGCGCGCTCGCCGGTGCAGTTCGCCGAGGCGCCGGTGCTGCGCAAGCCCAGCTGGATCCGGGTCCGCATCCCCAGCGGCAACGCGGTGCAGGCGCTGAAGTCCAAGCTGCGCGAAAACCGCCTGGTGACGGTCTGCGAGGAGGCCAGCTGCCCGAACATCCACGAATGCTTCGGCCATGGCACCGCCACCTTCATGATCCTTGGCGAGGTCTGCACGCGCCGCTGCAGCTTCTGCGACGTGGCCCACGGCCGGCCCAAGCCGCCGGATCCGCTGGAGCCGCTGCGCCTGGCGCAGACGGTGAAGGACATGGGGCTGCGCTACGTGGTGGTGACCAGCGTGGACCGCGACGACCTGCGCGACGGCGGTGCCGGCCACTTCGTGGACTGCATCGCGGCGATCCGCGAGATGGCGCCGGGCACCCGCATCGAGATCCTGACCCCGGACTTCCGCGGCAAGGGCCGGATGGAGCGCGCGCTGGAGATCCTGGCGGCCAACCCGCCGGACGTCTTCAACCACAACATCGAGACCGTTCCCGACCTGTACCGCAACGTGCGCCCGGGCGCGGACTACCAGTGGTCGCTGACCCTGCTGCAGAAGTTCAAGGCGCAGCACCCGGCCATCCCGACCAAGTCCGGCATCATGCTGGGCCTGGGCGAGACGATGGAGCAGGTGCAGGCCACCCTGCGCGACCTGCGCGCGCACGACGTCGAGATGGTCACCATCGGCCAATACCTCCAGCCCAGCGCCCACCACCACCCGGTGCTGCGCTACTGGACGCCCGAGGAGTTCCAGGCGCTGGCCGACTACGGCCACGGGCTGGGCTTCTCCCACGTCGCCTCCGGCCCGATGGTGCGTTCCAGCTACCACGCCGACCAGCAGGCCGCCGAAGCCGCGCGCGCCCCGGCCTGAGCCGCCGGCGGCGCCCCGGCGCCGGGCGTGCACGGACGTTCACACACCGCCCGGCGGTGCGGGTAGAGTGGAGGTGCCGCGCGGTGCGAACTTCCGGCACTGGCGCGTGGTCTTTGTGACCGACACCCTGTCCGCCACCCCTTGCAGCGGCCCCCACGCCGCGGAACCCCGATGATCCGCAACCGCCCCCTGATCGCTCTGACCCTCGGCCTGGCGCTGGCCGCGCCGCTGGCCCTGCTGGCCGGCAGCGGCGACCTCGCCCTGTCCGCCGGCCCCACCCGGGACCAGGCCACCACCGCGCAGATGGTGCACGGGCTGCTGTCCGACAGCCGCTATGCCTACCGCCCGCGCGCGCTGGACGACGCGCTGTCGCGCGAGATCCTGGTCGAGTACCTGAAGACGCTGGATCCCGGCAAGGTGTTCCTCACCGCGCAGGACGTGGCGGGCTTCCAGCGCTATGCCACCACCCTGGACGACGCGATCAAGACCGGCAAGGTGGACCCGGCGTGGTCGATCTTCGCGACCTACCGGCAGCGCGTCGAAGACCGCATCGGTTACGCGCGCAGCCTGCTCAAGGGCCAGTTCGACTTCACCAAGGACGAGCGCTACGCCTACGACCGCGAGGACGCGCCGTGGGCGGACGCGGCCACGCTGGACACGCTGTGGCGGCAGTCGGTCAAGAACGACTGGCTTCGCCTGAAGCTGGCCGGCAAGCAGCCGGACGAGATCCGCAAGACGCTGGACAAGCGCTACGCCAACCTGCTGACCAGCGTGCGCGAGCTGAAGGGCGACGAGGTGTTCCAGAGCTTCCTGAACGCCTACGCCGGCAGCATCGACCCGCACACCGACTACATGACCCCGCGCAGCGCGGAGAACTTCAATGTCTCGATGTCCAATTCGCTGGAAGGCATCGGTGCGGTGCTGTTCCGCCAGGACGACGTGGTGGTCGTGCGCGAGATGGTGCCGGGCGGCCCGGCCGCGCGCAGCGGCAAGCTCAAGCCCGGCGACCGCATCGTCGGCGTCGGCCAGGGCGCGTCCGGCGAGATGAAGGACGTGATCGGCTGGCGCATCGACGACGTCGTCGCGCAGATCCGCGGCGCGGCCGACACCCAGGTGCGGCTGGACGTGGTGCCCGCCGAGGCGCCGCTGGACAGCAAGCCGCAGCAGCTGGTGCTGACCCGCGCCAAGGTGCGGCTGGAGGACCAGCGCGCCAAGGCCGAGACCATCGTGGTGCCGGCGGCGGGCGATGCCCCGGCGCGCCGCATCGGCGTGGTCAAGCTGCCCGGCTTCTACCAGGACTTCGAGGCCCGCCGCCGCGGCGACAAGAACTACGCCTCGGCCACCCGCGACGTGGCGAAGATGCTGGCCGACTTCCGCGCGCAGAAGGTCGACGGCGTGGTGCTGGACCTGCGCGGCAACGGCGGCGGTTCGCTGACCGAGGCGGTGGAACTGACCGGCCTGTTCGTCGACAAGGGCCCGGTGGTGCAGGTGCGCGAGTCCGGCGGCAAGGTCAACGTGCAGTACGACCAGGACGCGGGCGTGGCGTGGGACGGCCCGCTGGCGGTGGTGATCAACCGCGGCTCGGCCTCGGCGTCGGAAATCGTCGCCGGCGCCATCAAGGACTACGGCCGCGGTCTGGTGATCGGCGAGACCACCTTCGGCAAGGGCACCGTGCAGACCATGGTGGACCTGGACCGCTGGCCGGCCAACGAAACGCCGCGCTTCGGCGAGCTCAAGCTCACCGTGGCGCAGTTCTTCCGCCCGGACGGCAGCAGCACGCAGAACAAGGGCGTCGAGCCCGACGTGGCCTTCCCGGCCAGCGTGGATGCCAGCGAGTTCGGCGAGAGCACCTATCCCAACGCGCTGCCGTGGACGCGCATCGCCGCGGCGCCGCACGTGCGCTACGGCAACTTCGCGCCGCTGCTGGCGCAGCTGCAGGCGCGCCACCAGGCGCGTTCGGCGAAGGACGTGGAGTTCCAGTGGTGGGTCGAGGACGTGCGCCGGTTCCGCGAGGAGCAGGCGAAGAAGTCGATCTCGCTGAACGAGGCCGAGCGTCGCGCCGAGCGCGACCGCTTCGACGCGCAGCGCAAGGAGCGCGCCGAGGTCCGCGCCCGCCTGGGCCTGCAGCGCGATCCGCTGCTGGAGTCCCGCGCCGACGACGGCCTGACCGCCGACGAGCGCAACGTCGCCGATTCGGTGGCGCGCGAGGAGGCGGCGCGCAACGCCACCGATCCGCTGTTGCGCGAATCCGCCGCGATCCTGGCCGACGCGGTGGGCCTGCTCGGCAAGAACGCGGCGCTGGCGGCGCAGGTGCTGCCGGCCACCCGCAACGCCGCGGGGCACTGGGCCGACTGAGCCCCGCGCGTTCCACTCCGTGAATCCCTGGCGGGCACCTTCGGGTGCCCGCCGTTGTCTGCAAGGTCCTTGACGATGCCGTCTTCGCCGGTTCCCGCCGCCCCCGCCGCCCGCGTCGCGCTGGCGCTGGGGGCGGTCTACCTGATCTGGGGCTCCACCTACCTCGCCATCCGCTTCGCGCTGGAGGGCGGGTTCCCGCCGTTCCTGCTGGGCGGCATCCGTTTCCTCGTCGCCGGCGGGTTGATGTTCGCGGTGCTGCGCTGGCGCGGCGTGCCGGCGCCCACCCGCGCGCAGTGGGCCAACGCCGCGGTGATGGGCGGGTTGATGCTGCTGCTGGGCAACGGCATGGTGAACCTGGCCGAGACCAAGGTGTCGTCCGGGCTGGCCGCCGTCACGGTGGCGTCCGCGCCGCTGTGGATGGCGGTGTTCGCGGCCATGCGCGGCCACCGGCCGACGCGGTTGGAAATGGTCGGCCTGGGCATCGGCTTCGTCGGCGTGGTCTGGCTCAGCACCGGCGGCAGCCTGACTGGTGCGCCGCTGGGGCTGGTGGCGCTGCTGGTCGCCTCGGTCTCGTGGTCGTTCGGCTCGATCTGGAGCCGCGGCCGCGACCTGCCGTCGCCGTTCATGTCGTCGGCCGCGCAGATGCTCTGCGGCGGCGTGCTGATGGCGGTCGTCGGCCTGGGCCTGGGCGAGCGCCTGCACGGCGTGCCCACCGCGCATGCGATCGGCGCGTTCTGGTACCTGGTGGTGATGGGCTCGCTGGTCGGCTTCTCCGCCTACATCTGGCTGCTGCACCACGTGCGGCCGGCGCTGGCCGGCAGCTACGCCTATGTCAACCCCGCCATCGCCGTCGCGCTGGGCGCATGGCTGGCGCACGAGCGCTTCGGCATGCGCGAGCTGGTGGCGATGGGCGTGATCCTGGCCGGCGTCGTCGCCATCACCCTGGCCAAGGCCGCGAAGGGCAAGCCGGCGTGACCGCGCACGGCCATGCGGACGTCGCCCGCGGGACCTGGGCGGCGGTGGGCACCTTCGTCCTGTGGGGCGTGGCGCCGCTGTACTGGCACCTGTTGAAGGCGGTGCCCTCGCTGCAGATCGTGCTGCACCGGGTGGTGTGGAGCGCGCTGCTGGTGGCGGGCTTCCTGGTATGGCGCGACGGCCGCCACTGGCTGCGCGACGTGCTGGCCGGGCAGCCGCGGCTGCGCTGGATGCTGCTGCTCAGCGGCCTGCTGATCTCCAGCAACTGGGGCCTGTACATCTGGGCGGTGAACGCCGGCCACGTGGTGGAGACCGCGCTGGGCTACTTCATCAACCCGCTGCTCAACGTGGTGATCGGCGTGCTGTTCCTGCGCGAGCGGCTGCGCCCGCTGCAGTGGGTGTCGGTGGCGATCGCCGCGGTGGGCGTGCTGTGGCTGACCGTGCGCTTCGGCCAGTTCCCGTGGATCGCGATCGCGCTGGCGGTGTCGTTCGGCGTGTACGGCGTGCTGCGCAAGCTGGCGCACGTGGACTCGGTGACGGGGCTCGGCGTGGAGAGCGCCTACCTGTTCGTGCCGGTGCTGGGCGTGCTGCTGTGGAGCGAGTGGCACGGCGCCGGCGGCTTCCTGCCGCAGGGCGACGCCGCCGGCTACGGACTGGCGATCGACGCGCTGCTGGTGCTGTCGGGGCTGGTGACCGCGCTGCCGCTGGTCGGCTTCGCCTACGCGGTGCGGCGGATCTCGCTGACCAGCGTGGGCCTGCTGCAGTACATCGCGCCGACCCTGCAGTTCCTGATCGGCGTGTTCGTGTTCGCCGAGCCGTTCGACCGCTCCCGCCTGGTCGGCTTCGCCTGCATCTGGCTGGCGCTGGCCGTGTTCGTGGTCGACAACATCCGCCAGTCCCGCCGGGTGCGCCCGGCGGAACTGGCCTGAGCGCACTCACGCCGAACGCAGCGCCTCGGTCACCGGCAGCCGCGCCGCGCGCAGCGCCGGGAACAGGCCGCCGACCAGGCCGATGCCCAGCGCCCACTTCAGTCCGGTCCACGCCAGCGCCGGCCCGACCTTGAACTGGAACACCACCTGGCTGAAGTTCTGCCCCAGCGTGCTGACCGTATAGCCATTGAACAGCACCCACGCGATGGCCGCGCCCAGCACGCCGCCCAGCAGCGCCAGCAGCATGGTCTCCAGCATCACCGCGGTGACCACCGGCACGCTGCGGAACCCCAGCGCGCGCAGCGTGGCGATCTCGCGGGCGCGCCCGGCCACCGCCGCGTACATGCTGTTGAGCGCCCCGAACACCGCGCCGATCGCCATGATGGCGCCGATGACCGTGCCCAGGATCCGGATCAGCTTGGTCAGTCCTTCGGACTGCTTGCCGTAGTAGTCGCGGGTGGTGCTGGCGTCCAGCTTCAGGCGCGGGTCGGCGGCCAGCGCGGCTTTGAGCTGCTGGAAGCCCGCCTTGCCGTCCAGCTTCACCGTGACCGACTGGAACGCGCTGCGCTGGTAGGCCGGGCCCAGCACGTCGGCATCGGTCCACAGCTCGGAATCGTGCGAGTCCTTGGATTCGAACACGCCCACGACCGTCCACAGTTGGTTGGCCAGCTTCAGCTGCTTGCCGACCTCCAGCCCGCGGAACTGGCGCTGCACGCCCTTGCCGACGACGATCTCGCGCAGGCCCGGGGTGAACTTGCGGCCCTCGACGATCTTCAGCTGCGGACGGATCGCCCAGCCGGCCGGACCGACGCCGCGGAACTGCACGTTGGCATCGGTGCCGTCGGCCTTGGACGGCAGGTTGACCACCTGCGACAACTCGGGCGAGGCCAGCGCCTTGCCGTCGGCGCCGCGCGCGATGCCGGGCAGCGCCGCCAGCAGCGGTGCCTGGTCGCGGGTGATCACGGAGTTGGTCTCCGCTTGCGAGCCGGCGCGCAGCAGGATCGCGGTGTTGGCGTCGCCGGTCTTGTCCAGCGTGGCCTTGAACCCTTCGCCCATCGCCAGCATCGCCACCAGCACGCCGACCACGCCGGCGATGCCGATGACGATGACGCTGGAGGCGCCCCAGCGCTGCGGCAGGCCGGCGATGCCGATCTTGGTGGCTTCGCGGGCCAGCCGGCCGCCGCGGGTGGCGAACAGCCAGACCGCGATGGCGGCGGCCAGCGCCAGCACCAGCGGCCACGGCAGGACGATCCACGCGACCAGGCCGAGGGCCAGCAGCAGGACTGTGGCGAGGCCGGAAAAGAAACGCTTCATGTGGGAATCCTCTTAGCGACCGGCCAATGCATCGACGATGTTCAGGCGCATGCCGCGGACGGCGGGCAGCAGGCCGACCAGCAACCCGATGCCCACCATCAGCGCCAGGCCCATGCCCCAGGTCTGCGCTAGCAGGCCGGGCAGCTGGATCATGCCGCCGCTGGCGGCACTGACCATGGGCACGATGGCCGCGGCCAGCACCATGCCCAGCAGGCCGCCCAGCACCACCAGCAGGACCGATTCGCCCAGCACCAGCCACAGCACGCTGCGGTTGGAGAAGCCGATGGTCTTCAGCACCGCCAGCTCCGGGATGCGTTCGCGCACCGCCTGCGCCATGGTGTTGCCGGTCAGCAGCAGCAGGGTGAAGAACACCGCGCCCATGATCGCGGACACGATCAGCCCGATGTCGGCGAACTGCTTGGCGAAGCTCTGGTTGAATGCGGCTTCGCTCTGGGTCTTGGTCTCATGGTCGGAGTTCTCGCTGAGCCTGTCCACGGCCTTGGCGACGCGGTCGGCGGTGGCCGCGCTGGTCGGCTCCACCACCCACCAGCCCACGCGGCCCTTCACGTAGTCGTTGGCCTCGTCGAAGTACTTCCAGTGGAAGAACAGCACGCGCTCCTGCGCCTTCTGCTTCGGGTCGGCGACCTTGTAGATGCCGCGCAGGGTGAACGACCAGTCGTTGCTGCCGCGGGTGGGGAAGATGGTGGCCTGCAGCGGGATGGTGTCGCCCACCTTCCAGCCGAACTGCTTGGCCAGCGCCTCGCCGACGATGGCGCCGCGCTGGTCGGCCAGCCACGCCGCCTTCTGCGCGGCCGGCAGCTGGAACTCCGGGTACAGGTCGAGGTAGTCCGGGCTGACGCTGAAGTTGGCGAAGAAGTTCTTCGGGTCGCGGTAGATGCCGCCGAACCACGCCGCATACGCCGCCTTCTTGACGCCCGGCACCGCGCGCAGCTGCGCGTCCAGGCTGTACGGCAGCATCTGGGTGATCGACAGCCGCGACATGGTGATCATGCGGTTGGCGCCGGCCACGCTGCCGCCGGAATTGAAGGCGACGCGCACCGAATCCAGCATCCCGAACAGCAGGAACGCGGCCACCACCGACAGCAGGGTGAGCAAGGTGCGGGTCTTGCTGCGCGCCAGCGCGGCCCAGACGAGAGGGAGGTATTTCATGGGTGCCTCCGGCTCAGGCGGCCTGCGCGGCAGGCTCGACCAGGTTGCCCTTGTCGAGGTGCAGCGTGTGGGTGGCGTATTCCGCGGCCTTCGGGTCGTGGGTCACCATCACGATGGTCTTGCCGTGGGTGCGGTTGAGCTCCTGCAGCAGCCCCAGGATTTCCTCCGCCGAGGCACGGTCGAGATCGCCGGTGGGTTCGTCGCAGATCAGCAGGGTGGGGTCGGACACGATCGCGCGGGCGATCGCCACGCGCTGCTGCTGGCCGCCGGAAAGCTCGTTCGGGCGGTGCTTGCCGCGGTCCTTCAGGCCCACCAGCTCCAGCGCGATCGCCGCGTTCTGGCGGCGCTGCGCGGCCGACAGGCGGGTCAGCAGCAGCGGCAGCTCCACGTTCTTCTGCGCGGTCAGCGTGGGCATCAGGTTGTAGAACTGGAACACGAAGCCGACGTGGTTGCTGCGCCATTGCGCCAGCTGGCCGGAGCCCATCTTCTCGATGTGCTGGCCGGCGATCTCGATGCTGCCGGAGGTGGGCGAATCCAGCCCGCCGATCAGGTTGAGCAGGGTGGTCTTGCCGGAGCCCGACGGCCCCATCAGCGCGACGAAGTCGCCCTGGGCGATGTCGAGGTCGATCCCGCGGAGCACGTCCACGGTCTCGGGGCCGCGCCGGTAGGTCTTGTGCAGGTTGCGGATGCTGACGAGGGTGGACATGGTCGGGTCTCCGTGAAGAGGGGGTGCCACTCCCGCCGATGCGGAAGCGGCGGGGATGTCATTCGCCGTCGGTCGCCGCTTCGTCCTGCGCGACCTGCACGCGGGCGCCGTCGGCCAGGGTGTCGGGCGGGTCCAGCACGACCTGCTCGCCGCCAGCCACGCCGGCCAGCACTTCGCGGTCGTCGCCCAAGGTGCGGCCCAGGGTCAGCGTGCGCAGCGCGGCCTTGCCGTCGCGGACGACGAAGGCCACGTCCTGGTCGCCGCGCTGGGCGATGGCGGCGGCCGGCACCAGCACGCCGGGCTTCGCCGCCGCCTGCGCGGGCTTGGCCTCCTCCAGGAAGCCGACGCGCGCGCCCATGTCGGGCACGATGCGGGCATCGCCCTTGGCGTCCAGGCCCACGCGCACCTTCACCGTGGCCTTGCCGCGGTCGGCGGCCGGGATGATGGCGATCACCTTGCCGGGGATCTTCCAGTCCTGGTACGCGTTGAGCACGGTCTCGGTGGGCATGCCGGGCTTGACGCGGCCGATGTAGGCCTCGCCCACCTCCACCTCGACCTCGAGGCTGTTCATGTCGACGATCGTGCCGATGCCGGTGCGGGTGAAGCCGCCGCCGGCCGACAGCGGCGAGACGATCTCGCCCGGCTGCGCCGACTTGGCGATCACCACGCCGGCGAACGGTGCGCGCACGATGGTGTTGTCCACGCCGTTGCCGGCGATGCGCAGGCCGTCGCGCGCCACCTGGGCGTTGCGCCGGGCGGTGGCCAGCTGCGCGCGCAGGGCATCGCGCGAGGCCACGGCCTGGTCGTACTGCGCGCGCGACACGAGCTTCTGCCCGACCAGCGTGGAGAGCCGGTTGGCGTTCGCTTCGGCCTCCTTCAGCTGCGCCTGAACGCTGGCGATCTGGCTTTCCGAGGCGGCCAGCTGCGAGGCGGACAGCGCGCGCTGGGCTTCGGCATCCACCGGGTCCAGCCGCGCCAGCACCTGGCCTTCCTCGACCTGCTGGCCTTCCTCGATCAGCACCTCGCGCACGCGGCCGGTGACCTTGGCGGAGACCGTGGCCATGCGCCTCGCGACCACGTAGCCGGTGGCGTCCAGCACCGAGGCGCTGCCGCTGGCGGCAGCACCGATCGCGGTGGCCTCGGCGGTGCGCACGGTGACGTCCTTGCCGCGCAGAAGGAAGACCCCGCCGGCGGCCAGCACCGCGCCCGCCACGCCCAGGCCGATCCACAGCCCTTTGCGCGAAGGCGGCGGCGGCGCGGCGTTGCGGTCGATCTTCAGGGATTTCAACAGGTCGGCGTTGGTGTTCATGGGCAGATTGGAGGAGGGCGGGCGAGGGCGCCGGGCGGCGGAACGTGCCGCGGGCGCATGGGCGCCACCTTCGGGCATGGGAATTCGTGTGTCAAGTTTCCTTTACACAACGCCGTCGGGTGGAGGGGCTGCCCCGGCGGGCCTCGGCGCTCCCACCGATGCGAACAGGCTAGCGGCCGGGCCGGTCGGGGTCAGGTGACGGCTGTCATGTGATTCGGCTGACGGCGGCGGATGTCACGCACGGCGACGAACGCCGAGCATGCGGCCATCGCAACGGGAGACATTCCATGCCGGTCGGACACGCGGTGGTGGCGGAATTGGAGGGCGCGCGCAAACGCTACGGCGGCACGCAGGCGCTGGATGGGCTGGACCTGGCGCTGCACGCCGGCCGGGTGACCGCGCTGCTGGGCGCCAACGGCGCCGGCAAGAGCACGGCGGTGCACCTGCTGCTGGGATTGCTGGCCGCGGACGCGGGCGCGGTGCGGGTGTTCGGGCGCCCGGCGTCCTCGCGCACCGCACGGCTGGGCACCGGCGCCATGCTGCAGAGCGCCGGCCTGCCCGACCGCCTGCGGGTGGGTGAACTGCTGGCGCTGGTGCGCAGCTATTACCCCGATCCCCGCAGCACCGCCGACTGCGTGGCGCTGGCCGGCCTGGCCGGCCTGCTGGACCGGCCCTACCGGGCGCTGTCCGGCGGCCAGCAGCGGCGGGTGCAGTTCGCGCTGGCCCTGTGCGGCCGGCCGCGCCTGCTGTGCCTGGACGAGCCGACCACCGGGCTGGACATCGAGGCGCGGCAGACCCTGTGGGCGGCGGTGCGCGAACTGGTGGGCGACGGCTGCGGGGTGCTGCTGACCACCCATTACCTCGAAGAGGCGGAAGCGCTCGCCGACCACGTCGTGGTCGTCGATGCCGGTCGCAAGCTGGCCGAAGGCAGCGTGGCGGCGATCCGCGGCCATGTGGCGCAGCGGCGCATCCGCTGCGTGTCCACGCTGGAGGCCGATGCCGTGGCGGCGTGGCCGGGCGTGCGCTCCGCGCGGCGCGAGGGCGATGCCCTGCAGGTGGTCGCCGACGCCGCCGAGCCGGTGGTGCGCCGGCTGCTGGACGAAGACGCCGCCCTGCACGACCTCGAAGTCCAGCGCGCCGGCCTGGCCGACGCGTTCCTTGCGCTGACCCGCCCGTCCCAACAGGAGGCCGCCTGATGGCCATCGCACCGTCCACGCCCCTGCGCCTGCCGCTGCGCGCCTACCTGCACGAAATGCGCTGCGAATGCCTGCGGATGCTGCGCGACCCGGCCTTCTGCATCCCGGTCATCGGCTTCCCGCTGATGTTCTACCTGCTGTTCGCGGTGGTGCTGAACCGCCAGCACAGCGCCACCACCGCGCAGTACCTGCTGGCCACCTACGGCGCGTTCGGCGTGATCGGCGCGGGCCTGTTCGGGTTCGGCGTGGGCGTGGCGGTGGATCGCGAGCGCGGCTTCCTGCGCCTCAAACGCGTGCTGCCCACCCCGCCCGGCGCGATGCTGCTGGCCAAGCTGGCGATGGCGATGCTGTTCGCCGCGCTGATCTCGGCGCTGATGGCGCTGCTGGGCGCGGCGGTGGCGCATGTCGCGCTGGCACCGTGGCAGTGGTTGGCGCTGCTGGCCGTCGACGTGCTGGGCGTGCTGCCGTTCGCTGCCATCGGGTTGTACGTGGGCACGCGGGTCGGTGCCAGCGCGGCGCCGGCGCTGCTCAACGCGCTGTACCTGCCGATGGCCTTCCTGTCCGGGCTGTGGCTGCCGCTGTCGATGCTGCCGGCGGTGCTGGCGAAGCTGGCGGTGCTGTGGCCGGCCTACCACGTGGGCCAGCTGGCGCTGCGGGTGGTCGGCTTCGACCAGGGCCAGTCGCCGTGGCTGCACGTCGGCGTGCTGGCCGGCGTCACCGCGGTGTTCTTCGCGCTGGCGCAGCGGCGCCTGTCGCGGCCCGCGGCGGCCGTGCCATGATCCGCGCGTCCTGCTGCCGGAGCCGCCGATGACGTTCGCCTCGCCCCTGCGCTGGATGCGCCCCGCGCCCGACTCGCTGGTCGCGCAGGACCTGCGGCTGGGACGGTCGCCGTGGACGCACCACATCCACCTGGTGTGGTCGATCTGGGTCTTCCTCACCCCGGCGTTCTCCGGCGGCGCCTTCGGTTACACCCTGCGCTGGCTGCTGCTCACGCTGGCCTCGTACCCGGTCTTCCTGCTGCTGTTCACGGTCAGCGTCTGCGCGTCGGAACGCCGGGCGCAGCTGGCCGCGCTGGGCATGGTGGCGCTGTGCTTCGGGCTGCTGCGCTGGTACCCGTCGGGGCTGAGCTACTTCGTGTTCGGCTGCGTGATGCTGCAGCCGCGAGGCAAGGGTTCGCTGCTGCGCTACCTGGCATGGCTGGCCGGCTGCAACGTCGCGCTGCTGCTGTTCGCACGCTACCTGGGCTATCCGTGGATCTCGCTGGTGTGGATGCCGGCGGTCACCGCCATCATCGGGGTGATCACCCTGGTCGAGCGCATCAACCGCCAGCGCGATGCGATCCTGAAGCTCTCGCACGAGGAAGTGCGCCGGCTGGCGGCGCTGGCGGAGCGCGAGCGCATCGGTCGCGACCTGCACGACCTGCTGGGCCACACGCTGTCGATGGTGGCGCTGAAGTCGGACCTGGCCGGACGCCTGCTGGCGCGCGATCCCGCCGCCGCGCAGGCGGAGATCGCGGAGGTCAGCCGGGTGGCGCGCGATGCGCTGGCGCAGGTGCGCGGCGCGGTCAGCGGCATCCGCGCGGCCGGCATCGCCGCCGAGCTCGCTTCGGCCAAGCTGCTGCTGGAAACCGACGGCGTGGCCTTCGAGTACCGCTTCGACGACGGCTTCTCCGGTGCCGGGTTGCCGGCCGCGGTGGAGTCGGCGCTGGCGATGACGGTGCGCGAGGCTGCCACCAACATCCAGCGCCACGCCCGCGCGCGCCGCGCCCACGTGCGTTTCGGCATGGAGGCGGGCGAGGCGGTGCTGCGCGTCGAGGACGACGGCCGCGGTGGAGCGCTGGTGCCCGGCAACGGATTGTCCGGCATGCGCGAGCGCATCGAGGCGGTGCGAGGCCGCCTGCGCGTCGATGCCGGCGCCGGGCAGGGCACCCGCATCGAGGCGCGCGTGCCGCTGGCGGCGAACGACGACCTGCCCGCGGCGTCCTGACGCCGTCGCGGCAGGCGCGGGCCGCCCGCGCGGTGCGATCTGCTAACGTGCCGCGCCATGATCCGCATCCTCATCGCCGAAGACCAGGCCATGCTGCGCGGCGCGCTGGCCGCGCTGCTGGGCATGGAGTCGGACATCGAGGTGGTGGCCACCGCCGCCGACGGCGAGTCCGCCTGGCGCGAGCTGCAGCGGCACGCGCCGGACGTGCTGCTGACCGACATCGAGATGCCCGGCCTCACCGGCCTGGAGCTGGCGCAGCGCATCGCCCGCCACGAGCTGCCGGTGCGGGTCGTGGTCATCACCACCTTCGCCCGCGCCGGCTACCTGCGGCGCGCGCTGGACGCCGGCGTGCGCGGCTACCTGCTGAAGGATGCGCCGGCCGAACAATTGGCCGAGGCGTTGCGCCAGGTCCACCGCGGCGGCCGCGCCATCGATCCGCAGCTGGCGCTGGAAGCCTGGGGCGAGGCCGATCCGCTCAGCGAGCGCGAACGGCAGGCGCTGCGGCTGGCCGGCGAAGGCCTGTCCGCCGGCGAGATCGCGCAGCGCCTCAACCTGTCGCACGGCACCGTGCGCAACTACCTGTCCGAGGCGATCGGCAAGCTCGGCGTCGGCAACCGCATCGAAGCCTACCGGCTGGCCCGCCAGAAGGGGTGGCTCTAGCCGCGGGTCATGCCCGGCGCGGTTGTCGCCGGTGCGCGGACATCCAGGCCACCAGTGCGTCCGGCGGCAGCGCGCGGGCGTAGTGGAAGCCCTGCGCCAGGGTGCAGCCGCCGTCGCGCAGGAACGCGGCTTCGTGCGGATGCTCCACGCCTTCCGCCAGCGTCTCCAGGCCCAGGTTGCGGGCCAGCGCGATCACGGTGCGGCAGATTTCCTCGTCGCCCGGGTCGTTGCCGATGCCGCTGACGAAGGCGCGGTCGATCTTCAGCCGGGTCAGCGGCAGCCGGCGCAGGTAGGCCAGGCTGGAATAGCCGGTGCCGAAGTCGTCGACCGCCAGCCGGATGCCCTGCGCCTTCAGCGCCTGCAACACCACGATGGCGTGCTCGGGGTCGCGCATCAGCACCGATTCGGTGATCTCCAGTTCCAGCCGGTCCGCGGCGATGCCGGTGGCGGCCAGGATCGCCGCCACTTGCGCCGGCAGGCGGTCGGCGTCCAGCTGCTGCACCGAACAGTTGACCGATATGCCGGCCACGCCCAGCCCGGCATCGTCCCAGGCGCGCAGCTGGCGGCAGGCCTCCAGCAGCACCCATTGGCCGATTTCCTCGATCTGCCCGGTTTCCTCGGCGATGGGGATGAACTGCGCCGGCGGGATCAGCCCGAGCTCGGGGTGTTCCCAGCGCAGCAGCGCCTCCACCCCGGCCAGCGCGCCGGTGCGCAGGTCCACTTGTGGTTGGTAGTGCAGGCGGAACTGCTGGCGCGGCAGCGCCATCCGCAGGCCGGTTTCCAGCGCCAGCCGCTGCGCCGCGCCGGTGGACAGCGCCGGCTGGAAGGCCTGGCGACGCCCCGTGCCCAGCCGCTTGGCTTCGTAGAGCGCCAGCTCCGCGTGGCGCAGCAGGGTATCGGCATCGTCGCCGTCGGTGGGTGACAGCGCGAAGCCCACGCTGATGGTCAGCACCGTCGGCGAGGTGCCGCCCAGCAGCGGGCGGGTGAACGCCTCCTGCACGTCGAGGGCAAACCCTTCGGCGTCGCCTGCGCCGGCACCCGGCAGCACCACCGCGAACTCGTCGCCGCCCAGCCGGGCCAGGAAGCCCTCCGCGGGCAGGCGTGCCTGCAAGCGCTGCGTGGCCGCACGCAAGGCCTGGTCGCCCAGCGCATGGCCCAGCGTGTCGTTGACGCCGCGCAACCGGTCCAGGTCCAGCACGGCCACCGCGACCTTGCGGCCGGCCCGCGTGGCGTCGTCCAGCACCAGCTGAAGCAGGCGGCGGTTGGGCAGCCCCGTCAGGCCATCGTGGTGCGCCAAGTGGCTCAGCTCGGCGGCATGCGCCTTGGCTTCCGATAGATCCGTCCAGGCGGACAGCACCTGCAGCGGGTCCCCGGCGGGGCCGGGCAGCACGCGCAGGACTTCGTGCACGTGGTGGATGCGGCCCGCCTCGTCCACGAGCCGGTATTCGCGGGTCAGCGAGGCATGGCGGCGCAGATGGTCCACCGCCGGCTCCAGCGTCGGCAGGTCGTCCGGATGCACGCGCTGCGCCCACCAGTCGGTGGCCAGGACTTCGCTGGGGGCGATGCCGTACAGGCGCGACACGTTCGGGCTGGCCCATTCCACCACCAGGTACCGATCGACTTCGCGCAGCAGGAACAGCGCCACCGGGCTCACGTCCAGCACCAGCTCAAGCCGCGTGCGCGCCGCGGTGGCTTCGGCGGTCGCCACCCGCACCCGCCAGCGCAGCACCAGGCTGAACGCAACCAGCGCCAGCACCAGCATGGCCGCGCCCGCCATCGCCGGCGGCAGCCAGCCTGGCGCCACCGTCAGCGGCGGCGGCATCATCGCGTGCCGCATCGCGCGGAAGTAGACCGACTCCGGCGCCTGCTGCCAGGCGCGCAGCCAGTGGTCGATGCGGGCCAGCTCCGCGCCGTGGCGGCCGCGTGGCGCGGCGATGTACAGCGACGCCGGGTTGAACAGGATCGGCGTTTCCTCCAGACCGAACGCCGGGGCCGAGCGCGCGCCGAAGAAGTTGTTGGCGATCGCCACGTCGGCGCGGCCGTCGCGCACGGCGGCGAACGCCTGCTGGTAGCTGTCGGCTTCCACCACGGTCCAGCGCACATCGAATTCGCGCAGCAGGTGGCGCAGCTCGTCTTCCTGCACGCTGCCGCGCAGCAGCGCCACGCGCAGGCCGGCCAGGTCGGGCAATGCGCGCACCACCACCCCGCGGTGCTTGTAGGCCTGCGACCACGAGTGCGCGACCGGCACGGCGTGGAAATCGAACAGCCGGCCGCGCTCGGGCGTGTAGGCCACGTCGGGCATCAGGTCCAGCTGCCCGGTTTCCAGCCGGGCCAGGCAGTCCGACCACTGGCAGGGCACGTACTGCAGGCGCCAGCCTTCCTTGCGGGCGATGGCGTCCAGCAGCTCGACGAACAGGCCGGCCGGCTGGCCGTCCTTGTCGCGGTAGATCTTCGGCGCGTTCTCGTACAGGCCCACCCGAAGCGTGCGCCCGTCGGCCGCATCGTCGCCGCGCAGCGCGCCGGCCGCCCACCACGCGGCGGCAGCCAGCAGGAGCGCGGGCAGGACGAACCAGGCGGTGCGTGGGCGCATCGGCAAGATCCCCGGAAGACACCCGGAGGATAGCGCGTCCGCCTGCGTCCGCCCGGAGGGGTCAGCCGGCGTCGGCGGGTGGGCCCGGCCGCCCGCCGGCCATCGCCTCGAACACCCCGTCGCGGCGGATCCAGGCGTGGTGCAGTGCGGCCGCCACGTGGCCCAGCACCGTCGCGAACAGCACCCACGCCAGCAGGCCGTGGGCGTCGCGCAGCCACGCGTACAGCACGGGGTCGTGCGGCGCGATCGCCGGCAGCACCACGTCGCCGGGCAGCAGCACCACGTTGCCCGCGGCCGAGCTCAGCGCCCAGCCCAGCAGCGGCAGCGCCAGCATCAGCGCGTACAGCAGCAGGTGCGAGGCACGCGCGGCGGCGGCCTGCCAGCGCGGCAGGTCGGCCGGCAGCGCCGGCGGCGGATGGCGGCGCCGCACCCACAGGCGGACCACCACCAGCCCCAGCAGGGCGAGGCCCAACGGGCGGTGCAGCGCGATCAGCGGTGGCCGCAGCGTCAGCGAGGCCATCATCGCCACGCCAATCAGCAGCTGGGCCAGCAGCAACGCGGCCATCAGCCAGTGCAGCAGGCGGGCCAGCGGGACGAACGTCGGTGCGGGGCTCATCGCCGGCCTCCCTGGCCGGTTGCCTCCGGCGCCTGGCCGCGGGCGATCTCGCGCTCGCGGCGGTTGAACGACTGCGCATACACCGCGGCGCGCGCGGCGAGGATCGGGTCGGTGGAGGCCTCGATGCCCGGCGGCAGCACGGTGGGGTCGAAGTTCACGTCGCGGCAGGCGCCTTCGGCCTGCGGCGTCATCGTGTCCAGCCACAGCGTGCCCAGCGTGCGGGTGGGCCGCGACGCCGGCCACGGCTGCGAGGGATCGTCCAGCGCATCGCCGGGCGCGGGCAGCGTCGCCACCAGATCCCAGGCGACCGGCCCGGCCGCCAGCCGGCGCGCGAACTCCGCGGCCAGGTAGTCCGGCGTGGCCGCGGCGCGCGCGGCGGCGTCCATCGCCACCAGCGGCACGCGCGGGCGCAGCGACCAGCGCAGCGGCTGGCGGCGGCCGTCGGGCGCGACGAACACGAAGGTGTGGATGCCGTTGTAGGTCGTATTGGTCCAGCTGTTCGGCCACGGCGCGCTGGCCGCCCAGTCGCGGAAGGCGCGCGCGCTGGGATATTTCGCCAGCACCGCGGCCATCCGCGCCGGGTCCGGCTTGCCGGTGGCCGGGTCGGGGATCTGCGCGCGGGTCTGCTCGAGGAAGGCCTCGGCGCTGGGTACGGCGAAGAACGGGAAGCTGTTCATCGCCAGCCGCCAGTCCGCGCCGTCGTCGCTGCGCAGCTGCAGGGCCAGGCTGCGCACGCGTGCGCCGGCCTCGGCGCCGTGCGGATCGCCGCCGCCGATCGACAGCCGGCCCAGCACCGGCACGCGGCCTTGCGTGAACACGCGCGCCGACGACAGCGCGGTGCCCTCCGGCGTGCCGGTGAACCAGCCGCCCACGCAGACGCCGCGGCTGTGCGCGCGGCGGTAGCCGGGGTGCGGGCCGGCGGCGGCCTCGATCGCGCCGATCAAGGTGCGTGCGGTGGGCGGGGTGTCGCCCAACCGGCCGGCGGCATACAGGAAGCCGGTGCCGGCCACGGCCACGAGGGTGGCGATGGCGGCGAGCGGTCCGATCGGTGGGCGTCGGCGCGGGGGAGGGGGCGTGGACATCGGGGCTCCGGCATGGGGTGGGGGTATGGGTCGGACGTCCGGGCGGAGGCGTTATTCCCCGCCGCGGCAAGGAATAATCGGAAGGCCGGGACGTCTGACCGGTGACTTCCCTTTCCCCGGACAGCCATGGACGCCCTCGACGACGACGCCTTGCAGGCCTTGCTGCCGCGCTTGCGACGGTTCGCCCGCTCGTTGGCCGGCGATCCGGCCGCTGCCGATGACCTCGTGCAGGCCACGCTGGAGCGCGCGCTGCGGCGCTGGCACAGCCGCCGCGACGCCGAGGCGCTGCAGCCTTGGCTGTTTTCCATCCTGTACCGCCAGTTCGTCGACGAGCACCGCCGCACGCGCCGCTGGCAGCGCGTGCTGGGCCTGCTGGGGGCGCAGGATGCGCCCACCGCGCCGTCGCCCGAGCAGGTCCACGCCGACCGCCTGCAGCTGGCGGCGTTTGCCCGCCTGCCGGCCGAGCAGCGCGCGCTGCTGCTGCTGGTGGCGGTGGAAGGCTTCAGCTACCGCGAGGCCGCCGACACGCTGGGGGTACCGATCGGTGCCGTGATGTCGCGCCTCTCCCGTGCCCGCGACCGGCTGCGCGCCGCCGCCGACGAGGCGCCCACCCCGACCCGCCGCCTGCGAGGTGTGCCATGACCTGGACCCCCGACGACGCCGACCTGCACGCGCTGGTCGACGGCCGCCTGCCGCCCGACCGCCGTGACGCCGTGCTGGCGTGGCTGCGCGCGCATCCCGATGCGCAGGCGCGCGTGTACGCATGGCAGCGCGACGCGCAACTGCTGCGTGCCGACTGGGCCGGGCTGGACGCGCCGACCGCGCTGCCGCCGGCCATCGGCGTGGTGGCAGCACGCCGGCGACTGGCGCGCCGCCGGCGTGCGCGCGCCGGGCTGGCCACGGCCTGCGCGCTGGCGCTGGGCATCGGCACCCTGTTCGGCTGGCAGCTGCGCGGCGCCGGCGTCGGCGATCGCGCGCCGATGGCCGATGCGGTGGCGGCGTACCGGCTGTTCGCCACCGGACCGGCGCCGCTGGAGTTCGACGCCGGCCGGCGCACGCAGCTGCAGGCGTGGCTGCACGCGCAGTTCGGTGCGGCCGGCGACGTGCCGGATTTCAGTGCGCAGGGCTATCGCCTGGAAGGCGGGCGGCTGCTGTCCACGCCGGAAGGCGCGGCCGCGATGCTGGTCTACCAGGACCGCGATGGCGGCCGCATCGGCCTGTACCTGCGCCCGCGCACGCCGCGCCTGGCCGCGCCGGGCGAACGCCGCGACGGCCGCCTGTTGGCGCAGTACTGGGCCGAAGGCCGCACCGCGTTCGCGCTGGTGGGGCCGGCCACGCAGGTGCGGCTGCGCGCGCTGGCGCCGCTGCTGCGCGGCGCCGGCTGACGCCGGATCAGGCGGTGGCGCGGGCCTTCAGCAGCGCGTAGGCGGCGCGCAGGCCCTGCGCTTCGCCGCCGGCCGGCTTGCCCGGGCGGTCGCCGTCGTTCCACGCGTACACGTCCACGTGGCCCCAGCGCACGCCCTCGTCGACGAAACGCTCGAGGTACAGCGCCGCGGTGACGCTGCCGGCCATCGTGGTGTTGCTGCTGTTGGCGAGGTCGGCAATGCCGCTGGTGAGGTAGCGCAGGTACGGCCGCCACAGCGGCATCCGCCACAGCGGGTCGCGCACCTGCTGGCCGGCGGCCAGCCAGTCGTGGGCCAGCGCCTCGTCGTTGGCATACAGCGCGGGCAGGTCCGGGCCCAGCGCGATGCGCGCGGCGCCGGTGAGGGTGGCGAAGTCCAGCAGCAGGTCGGGCGCCAGTTCGCAGGCGCGCGTCAGCGCGTCGCACAGCACCAGCCGGCCTTCGGCGTCGGTGTTGTCGATCTCCACGCTCACGCCCTTGCGGGTGGCGATGACTTCGCCCGGGCGGAATGCGTTCGGGCCCACCGCGTTCTCCACCGCGGCCACCAGCAGGGTGATGCGCAGCGGCAGCTTGCGCGCCATCACCAGCTCGGCCAGCGCCAGCGCGTGCGCGGCGCCGCCCATGTCCTTCTTCATGTTGCGCATGCCGGCGGCGGCCTTGAGGTCCAGCCCGCCGGTGTCGAAGCACACGCCCTTGCCGCAGATCACCACGTGCGGATGCGACGCGTCGCCCCAGCCCAGTTCGATGATGCGCGGCGCGCGGTGCGAGGCGCGGCCGACCGCGTGGATGGCCGGGTAGTTGCGTGCCAGCAGGTCGTCGCCGGCGATGACGGCGACCGTGGCGCCGTGTGCCTGCGCGATGGCGCGCGCGGCGGCTTCCAGTTCGTCCGGGCCCATGTGCTCGGTGGGCGTGTTGACCAGGTCGCGCACGCGCACGCAGGCGGCCAGCAGGTCGAAGGTTTCCGCATCGAAACCGTCCGCCGCCAGCTGCGCGGCCGGCGCCGGCTGCGCCTTGTAGCGGGCGAAGCGGTACAGGCCCAGGCCCCAGCCCAGTTGCAGGGCGCGCCGCGCACCGCCATCCAGCTCGGCGGCCATCCGCCAGGCACCGGCCGGCAGCGCGCGCGGTGCGTGCGCCCAGGCGAAGGGGTCGTGCAGATCGTCCACGCCCAGCACCGCGCCGGCCACGCGGCCGTCGGCATCGGGCCAGCTGCAGGCGCTGCCGGCGGCGCCGTCGAAGCGTTGCGCCGCCAGCCACGCCTGCACCGGCGCGGGCTGCGCCTGGCACCAGGCGGCGAAGTCGGCCTTGCGCACCGCATGCAGCGGCAGCGCGACGTCGACGGAGGAGGTGAAACCGGCGGGCAGGGTCATGCGGCGTTCTCGAAGGAGGCGCCCGCGTCCAGCCAGTCGGCCAGCGCGGTCAGGGTGGTGACGTGCAGGTCGGCCCGCGGCAGGCCCTCCGGCCAGGCGTGGTCGCCGCGGTCGATCCAGCAGGTGCGCAGGCCGGCGTTGGCGGCGCCGGCCACGTCCATGTGCGGGTGGTCGCCCACGTGCAGCACCTCGGCGGGCGCGACGCCCAGCCGGCGGCAGGCTTCGTGGAACAGGCCCGCGTCCGGCTTGGCGGCGCCGTACTCGCGCGCGCCCAGCTGGAACCGGAACAGCCCGGCGATGCCGATCACGGCGAGGTCGGCGTTGCCATTGGTCAGCGCGGCGATCGGCAGGTGCGCGGCCACGCGGTGCAGGCCGTCCTGCGCGTCGGGATAGAACTCCACCCGGTTGCGCTCGTGGAAGAAGATCGCGTACGCCGCGGTGGCCAGCGCCGGGTCGTCGCCGCTCTCGCGCAGCGCGCGTTCGATGGTCAGCCGGCGCAGCAGGCCGAGGTCGTGCGCGTGCTGCGGGAACTCCATGAACACCCGTTCGCGCAGGGCGCGCATTTCCGCGATCGGGAAGCGCTGCGCAGTGCGCGGGCTGTGCTCGGCGAACCAGGCGTGCAGGGCGGCCTCGATGCGCTCCCCGATCGGGGCGAACGGCCACAGGGTGTCGTCGAGGTCGAAGGTGATGGCGCGGATGGGCAGGTTCACGCCCGCATTGTAGGCCGCCCCAGCGCCGCCGGCAGCGCATTCACTCCAGCAGCCGCGCCCAGCCGTCCATGCCGTCCAGGCGCGACAGCACGATCTTCACGCAGACCAGCATCGGCACCGCCAGCAGCAGGCCGATGATCCCCCACAGCCAGCCGAACACCATCAGCGCCAGGATCAGCACCAGCGGCGACAGCGCCATCCGCCGGCCCAGCACGATGGGCGTGACGATCTGGCCCTCCAGCGTGTGCAGGCCCAGGTAGATCGCCGACGGCAGCAGCGCGCGCAGCGGCTCGTCGAACACCGAGAAGCCCATCAGCAGCATGGCCACGATGCCGATCAGCGGGCCCACGTAGGGCGCGAAGTTCAGCAGGGTCGCCATGGTGCCCCACAGCAGCGCGTCGTCCAGCGGCACGTCCAGCGCGAAGTGCAGGCAGGCCGCGAACACCAGGCCCACCACCACGTTGATCGCGCTGATGGTCAGCACGTAGCGGCTCACTTCGGTTTCGATGGCCTGCAGGATCTCCACCGTCAACTTTTTCTTCTGCCGGTCCGGCAGCAGCGCGATGGCGTGCCGCTGCAGGTCCTGCCCGTACACCATGAAGAAGAACGCCAGCAGCACCACCGCCAGCCCCGATGCCACCATCCGCGGCGTGGCGGTCAGCGACTTGTAGGGGTCGTTGGCCTCGGTGCGCACCACCTGCACCGGCCGCGCGGTGTTCTCGCCGCCGGCGGCGCGGGCGATGTTCTCCGCCGCCTTGTTGGCGTCCTGCACCGGCTTTGTGAGTTTCTGCAGCTTGGGCGCCAGCGTGCGCAGCTCGCGCGGGGCGTCGCGCACCCACTCGCTGGCGGGGCGCACCAGCTGCAGGCCCAGCAGGATCGTGAGCGCGATGCCGCTGCTCAGTACCGCCAGCGCGGCGACGAAGCGGGGGATGTGCAGCCGCCGCAGCACGCGGATGATCGGGTTGCCCACCAGCGCGAAGAACATCGCCAGCAGCACCGGCAGGATCAGCGCCTGGCTGGCCCACAGGGTGTAGCCCACGGCCAGGACGGCCAGGACGACCAGCGACATCGGCCCGCGCGGGCGTGGCGGCGGGGCGTGCGGGTCGGCGGGCGCCAGCGGGTTGGCCTCGCTGGCGGGCGTCGCGTTGTCGTGCGGGGT
Source organism: Thermomonas sp. (assembly GCA_041913885.1). Lineage (GTDB taxonomy): Bacteria > Pseudomonadota > Gammaproteobacteria > Xanthomonadales > Xanthomonadaceae > Thermomonas. Next base: position 79,137 of record JAYSEL010000003.1, read on the forward strand.
CATGGTGCGGCGTCCGTGTGGGCGTCGTCGTCCGGGGACGCCGCCTGCATGCCGGCCTGCACGCCCGCCAGCAGCGGGGCCAGCGCGCGCAGCAGGGTCAGCAGTCCACCGCTGCCGGCGAGGCGCAGCGGGCGCGCACGGCCGACGACGAAGCCTGCCGCCAGGCCGGCGATCACGATCCGTCCCGGCGTCCAACCGGTGCGCCAGGTGGTGCGCAGCTGCGCCCACTGCCGGTGCGTGCGCGTTTCGTGCACCACCACCGCCTGTTCGGCCTGCGCCACCCGGTATCGCAAGGTTTCGAAGTTCATGGCCGGGGCTCCCCGTCGCTCGCGGCTGCGTCCTGCGGCGCGGCCGCGGGCGGAGGCGCCGTGGCCGCGGCCTCGTCCAGGCCGCCCAGCAGGTCCTCCAGCGCGTCCAGCCCCATCCGCGAGAACTGCCGGCGGCTGGCCTGCATGCCGGTGTGGCCGAAGTAGCGCACGGCACCCCAGGCGGCCGCGGCGGTCACGGCGAGGCTCAGCAGCGCGGCCAGCAGCAGGGCGCCCAGCCACGACAGTCCCAGCGCCTGCAGCGCGGCGATCAGCGCCGCCATCAGCAGCAGCCACGTGGAACCGCCGAATGTCACCGCCAGCGCCACGCACACCGCCGCGCGGGTCAGCGCGGCGCGGGCCAGCGCGAAGTCCGCGGCCAGCAGCACGCGCAGCGCGCGCAGCGTGTCGCGGCCCGCGCGCAGGGTGGCGCGGCCTTCGTCGCCGAGGCGGTGCAGTGTGTCGCTGACGCCGGGCGCAGCGTCCGCCGCGCCCGTGCGATCGGCCCCGGGCGCCGCGGCGTCCCCTTGGTCCCCGCCGGTCATGCGGCGGCTTACTTGTCGCTGCGGCCGAGCTTGGAAATGATCCAGCCGGCCGCGAAGGCCACGCCGAACGCCGCCAGCGGGCGTTCGCGGATCAGTTCGGCGGCGCTGTCCAGCAGGTCGCGGCCCTTGTCCATCAGCGCGTTGGCCTGTTCGCCCGCCGCCCCGCCCAGGTGTTCGGCAGCGCCGATCCCGGCCACCGCGCCGTCGGCCAGCTCGGCCTTCACCTGCGCCTTGCCCAGGCGCAGCTCGTCGCCGGCCGCGCCCGCGGCGTTCTTCACCGCGCCACCCGCGGCGCTGGCGGCCTGCTTCAGGTGCGCGCCGGCCTCGCCCAGGTTGCTCTTGACCGCTTCGGTGTGTTCGCTCATCTGCCGCATCCTCGGGTGGGAGTGGAATGCCAGTGTCGCACCGATCCAGTGACGACCGCGTCAGCGCATCGGCACGTTGTAGGCGCGGCCGTTGCGCAGCACCTGCAGCACCAGGGCATCGGGAGTGCGTGCCAGGCTGGCGCGGAAGCCGGTCAGGTCGCTGAACTCGCCGGTGCTGGCTGCCAGCACCACGTCGCCCGGCTGCAGGTAGTTCTGCTGCGCGCGGCTGCCGCGCTGCACCTTCTCCACCAGCACGCCGGCCAGGCCCTGGCGGCGCAGCGATTCCGGCAGCTCCGCGAAGCTGGCGCCGGCCAGGCGCGGATCCAGCTGGGCGCCGTCCAGCGCCTTCGGCGCCTCGCGCAGGCCGCTGGTGATGCGCACCGGCTTGCCGTCGCGGCGCAGGTCCAGCACCACGGTGGCGTCCGGCGCCTGCAGGCCCTGGAAGTTGCGCAGCGCCTCGGCGTTGTCGATCGGCTGGCCGTTGGCGGCCACCACCACGTCGCCCACCTTCAGCCCGGCGGCGCCGGCGGCGGAGCCGGGGTACACGCGGGTCACCACCGCGCCACGCGCTTCCGCCAGGCCCAAGCCCTTGGCCAGGCGCGCGTCCACGTCCTGGGTGTCGATGCCCAGGGTGCCGCGGCGCACCACGCCGCCGACCAGCAGCTGGTCCTTGATCCGGCTGGCCAGGTTGGACGGAATGGCGAAGCCCAGGCCGATGTTGCCGGCCATCGAGCCGCGCGGGTTGAAGCTGGCGGTGTTGATGCCCACCAGCTCGCCGTTGAGGTTCACCAGCGCGCCGCCGGAGTTGCCCGGGTTGATGCTGGCGTCGGTCTGGATGAAGTTCTGGTAGCCGGCGCCGGGCAGGTTGTTGCGGCCCACCGCGGACACGATGCCGCTGGTCACCGTCTGGCCCACGCCGAACGGATTGCCGATGGCCACCACGAAATCGCCGATCTGCAGCTGGTCGCTGTTCGCCACCGGGATCGCGGTCAGGTTCTGCGCCGGGATGCGCATCAGCGCGATGTCGGTGTCGGCGTCGTTGCCCACGAACTCCGCCTTCAGGCTGCGGCCGTCGGCCAGCGTCACCTGCACCTCGTCGGCGTCCTCCACCACGTGGTTGTTGGTCAGCACCAGGCCGCGCTGGGCGTCGATGATCACGCCCGAGCCCAGCGACTGCGCGATGCGCTCCTGCGGGATGCCGAAGATGCGGCGGAACACCGGGTCGTCGCCGAACGGCGTGTTCACCCGCACCACCTGCTTGGTGTTCACGCTGACCACCGCGGGCAGCACGCGCTTGAGCATCGGCGCCAGCGAGGGCATCGGCGTGCCGGCGATGGCATTCGGCAGCGCGCCGGCGGCGGGCAGCGTGGTGGCCGCGGAGGCGGGCGCCGCTTCGGCCGGCTGGTCCAGCATCAGCTTGAGGCCGGTGGCGGCGAAGCCGCCGAAGGCGGCGGCGGCGGTGAGGGCGAGCAGGGTCTTGGCAGCGGTCTTCATGCGGCGATACGTGGGGTAGGCCTGGCGAAGGGACAAGTATTGCCGAGTCTTGCGACGCCTCGCGCAATCGCGGCTGAAGGCGGTCCGGGCGGCGCCGGTCCGGCGCCCGCAGGCGCCGCGCCGCAGCATCCGCGCATTCAGTTCCACGCCGGAAATCCCCCGGACCCCGTGGAACCCGCACCGCCGGGCGGTCTCAGCCCGGCGCCCGGAAACGCAAGCCTCCGCCGGTAAATTTTCGCGTTGACTTGGCCCCGGGGCGTGGCTATCGTCCGTCCGGTTGGGCCACTAGATCTAGTGGTTCGTGATTGCAGGAAAACCCAAGGCTAGTGGCGTAGGGGCGCCGCCAGACACGGGGCAACGACGTCGGCAGGGGAGCGGCGCGTGACGAAGCAAGGACCGGCGGCAACGCCATCACATTGAAGCATCCGCAGGCTGCGCGCCCCGCGCGGCCTGCATCGTCGCCCCCGACGGATGCCGGGGGCGGGGCACGGGCAACGGATCCGCTACTGCGCGGGTCCATCATGGACAGGAGAGTCGAAGGGCATGAGCACGGCGAGGCTGGAAGCGGTGACCACGGACGCAAATCAGGACATCCCGATGCAGCCGGCGTCGGTGGACATCTGGGACAAGAAGTACCGCCTGAAGACCAAGCAGGGGGTGCCGCTGGATGCCGACATCGACGGCACCTACAAGCGCGTCGCCAAGGCCCTGGCCGACGCCGAGCCCACCGCCGAGCTGCAGCAGTACTGGCAGGAGCGCTTCACCTGGGCGCTGCGCCGCGGGGCCATTCCCGCCGGCCGCATCACGTCCAATGCCGGCGCGCAGGAGCACAAGCCCGCCACCTCCACCATCAACTGCACCGTCTCCGGCACCATCGAAGACTCGATGGACGGCATCCTGGACAAGGTCCACGAGGCCGGCCTGACCCTGAAGGCCGGCTGCGGCATCGGCTACGAGTTCAGCACGCTGCGCCCGCGCGGCGCGTTCGTGGCGGGCGCCGGCGCCTACACCTCCGGCCCGATGTCCTTCATGGATATCTACGACAAGATGTGCTTCACCGTGTCCTCCGCCGGCGGCCGCCGCGGCGCGCAGATGGGCACCTTCGACGTGTCGCACCCGGACGTGAAGGACTTCATCCGCGCCAAGCGCGAGGACGGCCGCCTGCGCCAGTTCAACCTGTCGCTGCTGATCACCGACGGCTTCATGCAGGCGGTAGAGAACGACGCCGACTGGCCGCTGGTGTTCCCGGTGAACATCATGGAGAAGGGCGACGTCGACCTGGACGACGCCGAGCAGGTGGTCTGGCGCGACTGGCCGACCCACCGCAACTACATCGTGCGCGACGACGGCCTGGTGGCCTGCAAGATCTACGGCCACATCCGCGCCCGCCACCTGTGGGACATGATCATGGTCTCGACGTACGACTACGCCGAGCCGGGGTTCATCCTGATCGACAAGGTCAACGAGATGAACAACAACTGGTGGTGCGAGACCATCCGCGCCACCAACCCCTGCGGCGAGCAGCCGCTGCCGCCGTACGGCGCCTGCCTGCTGGGCTCGGTCAACCTGACCAAGTTCGTCAAGCACCCCTTCACCGACCGGGCCGAATTCGACTGGGAGGAATACAAGGAAGTGGTGCGCGTGTTCACCCGCATGCTGGACAACGTGGTGGAGGTCAACGGGCTTCCCTTGCAACAGCAAAGGGACGAGATCATGCGCAAGCGCCGCCACGGCATGGGCTTCCTCGGCCTGGGCAGCACCATGACCATGCTGAAGATGAAGTACGGCAGCCAGGAGTCGTGCGAGTTCACCGAGCGCATCGCCCGCGACATGGCGGTGGCCGGCTGGGAAACCGGCCTGGCGCTGGCCCGCGAGAAGGGTCCGGCCCCGATCATGGACGAGGTGTTCACCGTCACCGCCGAGATGCTGCGCAAGCGCCCGGAGATGGTGAAGGACGGCTGGAAGATCGGCCAGGAGATCCAGGGCAAGACCCTGCACGCCAAGTACAGCCGCTACATGCAGAAGGTGGCCACGGTGGCGCCGGAGCTGGTGGAGGAGCTGGCCGAGGTCGGCGCCCGCTTCACCCACCACAGCTCCATCGCGCCCACCGGCACCATCTCGCTGTCGCTGGCCAACAACGCCTCCAACGGCATCGAGCCCAGCTTCGCGCACCACTACAGCCGCAACGTGATCCGCGAGGGCAAGAAGACCAAGGAGAAGGTGGACGTGTTCTCCTTCGAGCTGCTGGCCTACCGCGAGCTGGTCAACCCGAAGGCGATGCCCTACGCCGAGGACGCGGCCGCCAAGCTGCCGGACTACTTCATCGCCGCCGACGACATCAGCCCGAAGGAGCACGTGGACGTGCAGGCCGCGGCGCAGAAGTGGGTGGACAGCTCCATCTCCAAGACCGCGAACGTCCCCACGGACTACCCGTACGAGGACTTCAAGGACATCTACCGCTACGCCTACCAGCAGGGCCTGAAGGGCTGCACCACCTTCCGCTTCAACCCGGCCGCCTTCCAGGGCGTGCTGGTGAAGGAAGCCGACCTGGAGAACACCACCTACCGCTTCGAACTGGAGGACGGCAGCGTGGTGGAGGTGAAGGGCAACGAGCAGATCGAATACGACGGCGAGCTGCACACCGCGGCCAACCTCTTCGACGCCCTCAAGGAGGGGTACTACGGCAAGTTCTGAACCGCGCCCCGGTGGCGCGCGCGGCAGGCCGGAAACGACCGCTGCACGCGCGCCCGGGCGGGTATAGGATCGCGCTGTTGTACCCACCAACCCACGCCCCTTGAGGAGGGCACATGAGCAATGGAGATGGAGTGACGGCAGCGCTGTCGGATGCCGTTGAAACTGCGAAAGAGAAGGTTGCCGAAGTGAGCGGCGCGGTGGCCAGCACCGCCAGCGCCACCGTGGCGAAGGCGAAGAAGGCCGCCAAGTCCGCGGAGAAGAAGGTCAAGACCGAGGTGGCCAAGGCCAAGAAGGCGGCCAAGTCCGCCGAGAAGAAGGTCAAGACCGAAGTGGCCAAGGCGAAGAAGGCGGTCAAGAAGACCGTCGCCGTCGCCAAGAAGAAGCTCGCCACGGCCAGCAAGGACGCCAAGAAGGAAGTGGCCAGCCTGAAGAAGAAGGTGGCCGCGAAGAAGGCGGCGACCAAGAAGGCCATCGCCAAGGCGCCCGCCGCCAAGAAGGTCGCGAAGAAGGCGGCCAAGCCGGCGGCGAAGAAGGCACCGGCCAAGAAGGCCGTCGCCAAGAAGGCCGCGGTGAAGAAGGCCCCGGCGAAGAAGGCGCCCGCCAAGAAGGCGGTGAAGAAAGCCGCACCCGCCAGGAAGGCCGTCGCCAAGAAGGCGCCCGCGAAGAAAGCCGTGAAGAAGGCCGCCAAGAAGGCCTCGAAGAAGTAAGCCTGTCCCTGCGCCCGCCCGGCATGCCGGGCGTGGCGCGCAACCCGCAACGCACAGACAGCCAGAGTCAGGACCATGACCGTCAGGATCGAGAAGAAAATCAAGGGCTACGCCGTCGTCACCCCGGACGACAAGGCGAAGGAAAGCGCCAAGGCCGCGGAGGTCGCCGCGCCGGTCGCCACCCCCGACGACAACGTGATCCAGATGCACGAGCGCATCGAGCGCCCGGAAGTCCTGATCGGCAGCACCTACAAGATCAAGTCGCCGCTGGTGGAACACGCCATGTACGTGACCATCAACGACATCGTGCTCAACGCCGGCACCGAGCACGAACACCGCCGCCCGTTCGAGATCTTCATCAACAGCAAGTCGATGGAGCATTTCCAGTGGATCGTGGCGCTCACCCGCATCATGTCCGCCGTGTTCCGCAAGGGCGGCGACGTCACCTTCATCGTCGACGAGATGAAGGCCGTGTTCGACCCGCGCGGCGGCTACTTCAAGGCCGGCGGCGTGTACATGCCGTCCCTGGTGGCGGAGCTGGGCAGCATCGTCGAAGACCACCTGAAGTCCATCGGCATGCTGCACGACCCGGAGATGAGCGAGCACCAGCGCGCGCTGATCGCCGAGAAGCGCAAGCAGTTCGAGGAGCGCTCAAAAAAAAACGCTGAGTCCGGCCCGTCCGGCCTGATGAGCAGCGCCGACGAGCATCCGGAAGACATCGAAGTCACTGGCGAAGGCGCCACCTTCCCGCCCAGCGCCACCATGTGCCACAAGTGCAGCACCAAGGCACTGGTGTTGATGGACGGGTGTGCGACTTGCTTGAATTGTGGGTATAGCAAGTGCGGGTGAGGGTTACGCGCAGCTGAGTCACAAATACGGGGTCAGGTTCGGAAGTGAATCTGACCCCGTTTTCTTTCCGACTCCGTTTTCTTTCCATCGGCGAGCTTTGGGCGAAGAACAGTGGGGGGAAGGCGGTCTACTTCATGGCCCAGAAGGTGGACGAGCAGGGTCGGAACATTCGGGAGCAGCTTCAGCACGCCATCCGTTGACCGTTCGCGGCGGTATCAAGGTTGCGGGGGCGTATCCCCGATCCATTCGGTGAGGGTGCGGATGCGCGCTCAGCCGTTATAGGTGCATGCATGGGGCCTCACGGATAGGAAAGGACGCGGACATGGCACTGATGGATGACATCCTGGCTTGGGCGGCCGGCTTGCCGGCATGGCAGAGCGACACGTTACGGCGGCTGTTTCGCAACGGGTCACTGAGCGCAGAGGACCGGAACGAGGTGCTCGCGTTGCTGAAAGAGCAGCATGGAGGACCGGTCGCCGCGGTTGCGGCGATTCCACTGTCAGCGGACGACGTGTCGCAAGCCGGCGGCACGGCCACGGTGCGTCTGACCAAGGTGGACCAGCTGGAGAACGTGAACCGCTTCCCCGCGGGGCGGGCACTGGACTTAGCCCCCGAAGGGCTGACGGTGGTCTTCGGCGAGAACGGTGCAGGCAAGTCGGGCTACGCGAGAGTTCTCAAGAACGCATGTCGCGCTAGGGTTCGACAAGCGGTTCTTCCGGATGCGTTCGCGGGAGCACGTCCTCGCCCTATCCCCAGTGCTCACTTGACATTCATCGTCGATGGTCAGGAGGGAGAGGTCACCACGGCCTGGCGGCAAGGTGAGTCCTCAACGGACGAACTGGGCAACGTGATGGTCTACGACAGCGCCTGCGGCACGGACTATCTCACTCGTGAGGGAACGTGCGAATACCAACCCTACGGGTTACCGCACCTCAATCGCCTGGCCACGGCGCAGCGCGAGATGCAGGAGATCATCGACGCGGAGCGCCAACACATCCGGCTCAACCCGGTGGCGTTTGACGGGCTCAAGGGTGAACACCCAGTGGGTGAGCTGATTGCCAAGCTCGGCAAAGACACTGACGCTCAGAAGTTGCGCGAGCTGGCAGCCCTCGCGCCCGAGGATGCGCCTCGCATAGAAGAGCTTGCGCGGGTTCTTGGCACGATGAACCCCGAGCCCGAGGCACGGGCAGCAGAGCTGTTGGCCAGGCGGCTCGATGCCGTGGTGGAGCCGGTCCAACAGGCACTGCGTTACGTGACTGACAAGGCATTGGACGAAATCAAGGAGCGTCACGGCAGACAGGTGGCGGCTCAGACTGCGCTTCAGGTCGCCCAACAACAGCTTCATGCAGATCAGCGGGAAGAGGATGGCTTGCTACCCGGCACCGGCAATGCCGTGTGGAAAGTGCTTTTCCAGGCCGCGGAAAAATTCTCGACGACGAGCGCCTACCCAGGCCACCCCCATCCGAATTTGGAAGAGGGCGCCAAGTGTGTTCTCTGCCAGACCCCGCTCGATGGAGACGCGAGGGGGCGGATGGAGCGCTTCGCTCGCTACGTAATCGAGGATGCGTCGAAGAATGCCGAGGATGCCGCAGCGTTCATGGACAGAACCATGGAGGCGGTGGGCCGTGCGAACCTCTCCCCCGTCGATCCGCAGACCCTGGAAGAGCTGCGGACCGTCGATGCCGCACTCCATGCCCTGATTCAACAAGCCACTGAGGCGTGGGGTGCTCGCCGAGCCTGGGCACAGAGGTGCGTCGCTGCAAACGACTGGTCCGAAGAGCGCCCCGCGCTGTCGGATGGGAAGGGGCTTGATGTGCTACTGAGGGAGCAGGCCGAAGCTCTTAGGAAGCGGGCTCAGGACCTTCGGGCAGCTCTGGACCCGCAGGCGAAGAGGACGCTGGAGGAGGAGCTGGCGGCGTTGCGAGCACGCGAGCAACTCGGCCAGCAGTTGGCTGCGCTGGAGCAGTTTGTCGAGGACTCGAAGACCCACGCCTATCTGACAGAGTGTCACAAGGCTCTCAATCCTCAGATGGTCTCCCGCCAGATGACGAAGCTGGCAGGTATTTACGTGACAGGTGCCCTGGCAGCGGCAATGAACGAAGAGTTGGAGAAACTGGGGCGTCGTCGCAGAGTCGCCCCCGAGCTGGTTGGCCGCACGGATGTCGGTAACACCCTCATGGCGTTGAAGATGGTTGGCTGCGACGAGCAGGCCAGCCATGTTCTGTCTGAAGGTGAGCAACGCGCCATGAGTTTGGCGTTGTTCCTTGCAGAAATTCAGCTGCAAGATCATCGGTCCACCGTCGTGTTTGACGACCCCTCCACGTCCTTCGACCACCACCACCGACGGCACATGGCATGGCGTCTGGCCGAGCTGGCACAGGAGAGGCCCGTCGTGGTGTTCACGCACGACGCTGTGTTCCTTGCCGAGATAGCGGCTGCCGCCTTTAAAGCTGGTCAGCCACGGGTGTTCCAGAGCGTTAGCTGGCTCGGAAATACCGGGCCTGGCTACGTCACCGAGGGCCTCACTTGGGAAACCATGGACACGGATGCCAGAGCGAGGGAGGTCCGTGATTTGGTGGCGCAGATCAAGGATGTGGGTGACTACCTCGACGAGCCCACGAAAGAGAACATCAAAGTTGCCTACACCAAGCTGCGAGGCACCATCGAGCGCTCGGTTCGGGAAATCTTCCTCAACAACACGATCCACCCTTACAGCGATGTAGTGTCAGTGGAAAGCTTCGGTGTCGTGGTGGGACTGCCCCCGGAAGAGTGGGAGTCCCTGATGGAGATCTATGACCAGTGTTGCGAAGTCACGGATGCTCACGACACCAATGCGGCACACCAGTTACCTATCCCGACGCCCGAGGAATTGCGCGCTCGCCTCGATACCTTCGATACGCTGCTTTCCGCGGCAAAGAAGCGGCGCAGCGCATATCAGTCCGCAAGGAGTAAGCGAAATGAGGCCCGGAAGAAGGTGTTTGCGTCTGCGGGCTAGCGAGACCGTGTTTCACCCAATAACGGGGTCTCCGTAACGGGGTCAGGTTCACTTACCCCAACGCAAGAGGCCCGCAGATTGCGGGCCTCTCTCGTTTCGCAAAACCCGGGTCAGAGTCGACTTTCCACAAGAGGCCCGCACATCGCGGGCCTCTCGCGTTTCGCGTTGACGCTCTCGCTTCGCTGGAGGCGAAACCCGGGTCAGAGTCGACGTTCCGTGCAGGGCGGGACAGACCCACCCTGTATGTATCCGGGAGTAGCGCCCGAGCCGCTCACTTCCCCCGGAACGCCTGCCCCAGCAGCTGCGTGTCGAAGCCCTGGCTGTTGCCCGCGCCGGTGGCGTAGCGGTACAACGCCGCCGAGTAGATGCCCGACAGGGCGGTTTGGATCAGCGCGGCCAGCAGCAGCACGGCGATGACGGCGGCCACGGCCAGCCCGATCAGCACGCCGTTGCCTGTCGTCGCGGCGGCCACGATGGTCGCCACGCCCGCGATCGCCAGCCCGACGTAGAGCAGGCTGAACACCAGGCCCACGCCGCCCTGGCCGATCAGGTTCTCGCCCCAGGTCTTCTTCAGCAGCTGCGCGCTTTCCTTCACCGCGTCGATGGGGCCGATGTCGCGCGTCACCAGCACCGGCACGACGAGGAAGCTGGCCAGCGTCCAGGCCACGCCCAGCGCGCCGGAGACCAGCTTGCCGATGAGACCCGAGCGTTCCTGCAGCGCGCGCAGCACCATGCCCACGGTCGCGGCGATGGCGGCATAGCCCAGGATCGGCAGGGCCTTGCCGGCGGCGATGCGCAGGCCGTCGCGCAGGGTCGGGTCGCCGCCGTCCAGCCGGATCATCGCCGCGCCCACCAGCGCGGAGTTGAAGAAGAAGATCACGAAGTACTGGGCCAGGTAGAACAGGAACGCCAGCAGGTAGGTGGCCAGCGGCACGCCGCCGTTGCCCAGGCCGTCCAGCGCGCCCAGGCCGAGCGCCGGCAGCACGAACGCCGCCGCCACGACCAGCGCGCAGATCGCGGACAGCAGCGGGAACACCAGCAGCTCCTTGTCCTGGGCCAGCACGCCGGCACTGGCCTTGATGAGGCCCCAACTGCGGGAAAAGCGTTCGAACACGGCCGTCTCCGGATGCAGGGATAGAGGCGCGCAGTATGCGGTATGCGCCCGGAAAAACCGGGTGCCGGACCTCCCGCGGCAGCGCGGAGGTCTTGCAGGTGGGCAAGTCCCGCCGTTTCCCTGCGCATCCCGCGCCCTGCCGCCACGCCGTACCCTAGGGCGCCACGCCTCGCCCGATTCCCTGCATGTCCCTGCGCGCTCTCCTGCACCTGCTGCTGCATGCCGCCGTTCCCGCGCTGGTGGCGTGGGCGGTCTACCGCGGCTCGGGCAAGACCATCGGCTTCCGCCGCGCCTGGGGCTTGCTGCTGCTGGGCTGGTTGATCGACATCGACCACCTGCTGGCCGACCCCATCTACGCGCCGGGGCGGTGCAGCATCGGCTTCCACCCGCTGCACACCGCGCCGGCCATCGCCGTGTACGGTGCGCTGGCGATGCCGCGCGCCACCCGGCTGTTGGGCATCGGGCTGCTGATCCATATCGCGCTGGATGCGCTGGACTGCGTGCTGATGCGTCCCGCCGGCTGACCCGTCCGTCGCGTGGGCCGGAGATCACGCACGCTGTCGATCTCCGCCCCGCGCCATCGTCGTAACGGCAACACCACCGGAGCACCGCCCATGCATTACCTCGGCCTGGCCTATTTCACCCCCGAACGCTTCGCCACGCTTCCGCCCGATGATGTGAAGGCGCTGGTGAGCCAGTGCCCCGCGCTGGACGCGGCGATGCGCGCCACCGGCAAGGTGCGGCTGTCCGCATCGCTCGGCGACCTGGACACCTGGGCCACGCTGCGCCCGCGCGACGGCAGGACGCACGTCAGCGACGGCCCCTACGCGGAGGCCAAGGAAGTGGTGGGCGGCCTGTTCATCATCGAAGCCGACAGCCGCGACGAAGCGCTGCGCCTGGCCGCCATGCACCCGGCCGCGCAGATCGGCGAGGAAGGGGGCTGGGCGGTGGAGCTGATCCCGATGCCGTTCTACTTGCCTGGCTGAGGCTGCGTGTCGCGGCCGCCGACGGGGAGCTGGCGGTCGGGCGTTCGGGCTGGGGTCGGCCTGGCGCCACTGCAACCGAAACCCGCCATCGCGCATCTCTGTCTCCACTCACCGGAGATCCTCATGCTGAAGTCCGCCCCTCGCGCCCGAGGCGCCGCCACTGTTGTGTCCCTGATGCTGGCCCTGGCCGGTCTCCCTGCCGCCGCCCAGCAGGTGGGCGTGGCGGCGCTGCCGGCCACGCCGCTGCTGGAGACCTCCCGGGACGGGCAGGACCTGAACTTCGACCTGGTCTTCGACAATCCCGGTGATCAGGCGCTGACGCTGGTCGGGCTGGAAGCCACCTGGTACGACGCGCAGGGCCATTTCCTGGGCCAGCGCCGGTTGGACCAGAACGGCAGCGACACCACGATGGGCATCCTCACCGTTCCCAATCGCACCCTGCCTGCGCACGGACGGCTGGTGGTGTTCAACCCGTTCCAGCATTTCCGTGCGTCGCTGCAGCTGCGCGACCTGCGCTATGCCGCGGTCTTCACCACGGGCGCGGAGGATGCGCCGGAGCAACGCGTCGAGCTGCGGCTCGCGCCTGCGGTGTTCGTGCCGCGCACGCGGCTGGTGTTGCCGGTGGCCGGCACCAGCTTCGTCCACGACGGCCACGACCTGGGCTCGCACCACCGGCGGTTGGACATCACCGGCGACATGACCACGCACTTCGGCATCGCCGCCAACTTCACCCGCTACGCGCACGATTTCTGCGTGACCGATGACCAGGGTCGCCTGTTCCGAACCGACGGCGCAACGCCCGAGGACTGGTACGGCTTCGGTGCCCCCATCGTCGCCACCGGCGACGGCGTGGTGGCGGATGTGTCCGACGGGATGCCCGACAACCGCAAGGGCGCACCGCCCGCGTTCGAACGCGCCGAGGTGATGCAGAACCTCAAGTTGCTGCTCGGCAACTACGTGATCCTCAACCACGGCAACGGGGAGTTCAGCTTGTTCGCGCACCTGCGGCAGGGCAGCGTGCGGGTGAAGGCCGGCCAACAGGTGGCGCGGGGCGAAGCACTGGGCCAGATGGGGATGTCGGGCGACGCCTTCCTGGTGCACCTGCACTACCAGCTGCAGGCCGGCGATGGCTTCAACAACGAGGGTTTGCCGGCGATCTTCGAGGGCGTGCAGTTCGCCACCGGCACCGGCTGGAGCCCGGCCCGGACCAGCGCGGTGGATTCGGGGGATATCGTCCGCAGCGTCCCCGCCGCCGGGACGCCCTGACGCGGCGGCGTTCGGGCCTGCAGGAGGCGTGGCCGCTACACTGCGCGCCTTCCCACACCGAAAGGACGCCCCCATGGCCTTCACCACCACCGCTTCCGGCCTGCAGGTCGAAGACACCGTCGTCGGCAGCGGCGCCGAGGCCAAGCCCGGCCGCAACGTCGTCGTGCATTACACCGGCTGGCTCTACGAGAACGGCGAGCAGGGCGGCAAGTTCGATTCCAGCAAGGACCGCGGCGAGCCCTTCATCTTCGCGCTGGGCGCCGGCATGGTGATCAAGGGCTGGGACGAGGGCGTGCAGGGCATGAAGGAAGGCGGCACGCGCACGCTGATCATCCCGCCGCAGCTGGGTTACGGCGCACGCGGCGCCGGCGGCGTGATCCCGCCGAATGCCACGCTGAAGTTCGAGGTGGAGCTGCTGGGCGCCTGAGCCCGGCAGTCGTGGCGGGCAACCGCCGCTGAACCCCAGGCGCCGCGCCAACCAATGGCAGGGGTGGCCATCGGCCCGCCGCCCTAGCATCCGCCCACGTTTGTCAGTTTGGACCGCGCCATGCGCCCCTTGGGGTTCGCCACCGTCCTGGTCGTCGCCTCCGCCCTGTTGTCGGGTTGCGGCGTCGCACACCTCCGCATGCCCGACGGCCTGGCGGCCGATGCCGTCGCGTACGAGGTGAGTGGCCATTCGCCGCGCCGGTTCAACGAACCGGTGCGGTTCGGCCCCTACAGCGCGTTGCAGATGCGGGAGGGCGCCACCTTCTCGTGGCGCGTGCCGCTGGCCGGCTTCGACGTGGGCCGGACGGCCAAGCCCTATGGCTACACCATGGTGGCGCGCGGCCTTCCCCCGGTGGAGGTGCAGTGCCGCACGCGGGCGTGGACGGCGGGGGCCGGCGACGTGGCGCGGCGCATCAGCGTCGACCTCACCGCGGTGAGTGGCCCCCTGCTGGGCTGCGGGCTGCGGCTGGATGCGCAGCCGGCGCAGGTGCTGCGGGTTGCGCGCGAGGCGGACGGCCTGCGCGGGCGCCTGCCGTCGCCGTGGGGGCGCGAGTACGCGGTGCGGGCACTGTACGGCTACCAGGGCACGCCGATCCGCGGCACGGTCCCGACCGGCTATGCCATCTCGGACGGTGCGGCAGTCCTGGCCGTGGTCGACGTGATCAACCGCGGCCATGTGCACTTGGGCCGCCACCTCGACGACGACCAGCGCGTGTACTTCGCCGCGGCCGCGGCGGCGCTGCTGCTGCTGGACCCCGAACTGGGCGAATAGCGGGCGCTGCGGCGGCATTCACCTGCCCTTCGCGATCACCGCCACACCCTGCAGGCTGGCCCGACCCCGCAGGTGTCCCATGCGCTTGCCGATCGCTCCGCTGTTTTCCGCCACGCTGGTGTTGGCGGCGTGCCAGGCGCCCGATGCCACGACGCCTCCTGCCACTCCACCCGCCGCCGAGGCGCCGCCGGCCGCAGTGCCGGCGCCCCCCACGCCGCCCATGTCCGACCCGCGCACGGTGCTGGCCGGCACCACGTGGCGCGTCGCACCGCCGGACGCCGCCGACGCCGGCGCGACCTACGCCTTCCACGAGGACGGCGCGCTGGTGGTGGACAGCCCGCACGGCACGCCGATGACTGGCGCCTGGGCGGTGGACGCCGCGGGCGCGCTGTCGATGACGGAAGAGGGCATGCGCTACCCCACCGACCTGGTCGTGCACGATGCCGACCACATCATGCTGCGCAGCCACAACCCGGGCGGCGTGGTGGAGATCGTGCTGGAGCGGGTGGCGGAAGCGGTGGGTCCGGCACGGTAAGGCGCGACAACGGCCACGTGCTGGCTTCGCGGGACGGGCGCCTCAGCGCGCGTCCAGCCGCGCGCGGATGGCGCAGTGGTCGCTCAGCCGGTCGCCGGCGTAGGTCGCTTCTTCGAACTGCACCAGCGCCGCGGTGGCGCGGCGGTCCAGCACGATGTGGTCGATGAAGTCGCGGTAGCGCGGATTGCACCGGGCGGGCTGGTCGCCGGCGGCATCGGCCAGGTCGGCATTGGCGGGGCTGCCATCGTCCCACTCGGCCCAGGCCGCGTCGTCGGGCAGGGCCAGGCGGCGGTTGAAGTCGCCCAGCACGGCGAACCGCAGGGGCTCGGCGGCGCGCTGGTCGATCCAGCGTTCCAGCACCGGCACCTGCTGGAAGAAGGCGGTGCAGGCCTCGTTCCGGTTGCCGGCATTGCAGCCGGCCTTCAGGTGCACCGAGAGCAGCCGCATCGGCGCGGCGCCGGCCGGGCGCACCACCACGTCCACGCCGGAGCGCAGGTCCGCGCTGCCCACCTGCAGGTCGGTCAGGTCGGGCTGGCGGGTGAAGGCCAGGGCCTTGCGGATGGCGAAGCCGGTGCGCTGCGCCCGGAGGGTGCGATCGGGATGGCCGGCGCAGGCGCCGTTGCGGCCGCTGCCCACGCGGTCCTCGATCACCACGGTATAGCGCGCGGGATCGAACACCCGCTCCGCGGCGGCGCGCGACTCGACTTCCTGGAAGGCAATCACGTCCGCCTGCAGCGCCTCGGCGTACGCGCGCATCGCGGCGTAGTCGGCGTCCGTGCGCGGCCGGCAGCCGGTGCCGTTGCGCTCGGCCAGGTGTTCCATGTTCCAGCTGGCCAGCGTCAGCGTGGCGGCCGGTGCGGCGGGACGGTCCTGCGGCGCGGTGCAGGCGGCGGCAAGCAGGCAGAGGGCGAGGGTGAGGGCGGTGCGCGTCATCGCCGTAGTAGACCACGCCGGCAGGCGGCGCAGAACGGGACCGTCCGCACTTTACCGGCGCGCCCGGCCGTGCCTCCGGCCGTGGCGCGCCCCGCGCGTCAGGTGACTTTCCGGAAGATCGTCACGCCCAGCAGGAACAGCACCACCGCGATGGCCAGCGCGGCGAAGAACAGGAACTTGGCGATGCCGATGAAGGCGCCGCCGAGGCCACCGAAGCCCAGTGCGCCGGCGATCAGGCCGAGGATGGCGAAGATGATGGCCCACTTGATCATGGTGTCGCTCCTCCGGGAAAGGAGTCCGCACGCTAGACGGTGCCGGGTGGTAATGGCGTGATGGCACCGATCCAGTGGCCACGCAAGGGGCGTTGGTTGCCCCCGCCGGGCGACCCTGCGCGGCTAGACTCCGGACTTCCATTCCGATCCGAGGCCGTCCCATGTCCCTTGTCCGGCACGCGCGCGTCGCCCTGGCCGCCGCCCTCCTCGTGGCCTCCGCCGCCCAGGCGGGCACGCCCGTCCTGTCGCGCGAGCAGGCGCAGTGGCTCTCCACCATTTCGGCGAACACGCTGCGCGGGAACCTGTCGTTCCTCGCCTCCGATGCGCTGGAAGGCCGCGGCACGCCGTCGCGCGGGCTGGACATCGCCGCCGAGTACATCGCCGCGCAGTTCCGCGCGGCCGGGCTGGAGCCGCTGGGCGACGACGGCTACTTCCAGACCGCGGACTGGCGCGAGATCGCGCCCAAGCGCGAGATCGCCAAGTACGCCGATGCCCCGCAGCCGCTGAAGGTGCGCAACGTGGTGGGCCTGCTGCGCGGCTCCGACCCCGAGCTGTCGAAGACCTACGTGCTGGTGACCGCCCACTACGACCACCTGGGCGTGCGCGAGGGCAAGGGCGACGACGCCATCTACAACGGCGCCAATGACGACGGCAGCGGCACCGTGTCGGTGATCGAGCTGGCGCGCGCGTTCGCGGCGCGCAAGGAGCGCCCCAAGCGCAGCATCGTGTTCATGACCGTGTTCGGCGAGGAGCACGGCCTGGTGGGCTCGCGCTACTACGGCGCGCATCCGCTGGTGCCGGTGGCCGCCACCGTGGCCAACATCAACCTGGAGCAGATCGGCCGCACCGACGACAGCGAGGGCCCGCAGGTGCGCGCCGCCGCGGTCACCGGCGCCGACTACTCCGACGTGGGCGACGTGCTGCGCCAAGCCGGCGAGCGCACCGGCATCCGCATCACCAAGCATCCGGTCAACAGCGACCGCTACTTCGCCTACAGCGACAACCAGGCGTTGGCCGACCTCGGCGTGCCCTCCCACACCGTCAGCGTAGCGTACGAATTCCCGGACTACCACGGCGCCGCCGACACCTGGGACAAGATCGACTACGACAACATGGCCGCCATCAACCGCACCGTGGCGTTGGCGCTGCTGACCATCGCCAACGACCCGCGCGCGCCGCGCTGGAACGCCGCCAACCCGAAGACCGCCAAGTACGTCGAGGCGGCACGCAAGCTGTTGCCTTGACCGGGGCCGGGCGTTGCCCTCGCGCCGGCGGGGGCAATCAGTGAAAATGCCGCTCGCACCGCCCCTCCCGGGCGGCGCGGACGCCGGTCCCGCGGGGATGGGCGACACATCGCCCCCTCGCCATGGAGATCCAGCCCGTGCAACGCATCCTCGTCACCGGTGGCGCCGGCTTCCTGGGCTCGCACCTGTGCGACCGCCTGCTCGACGCAGGCCACGACGTCCTGTGCGTGGACAACTTCTTCACCGGCAGCAAGCGGAACATCGCGCACCGGCTGGAACACCCGTACTTCGAGATGATGCGCCACGACGTCACCTTCCCGCTGCACGTGGAGGTGGACCGGATCTTCAACCTGGCCTGCCCGGCCTCGCCGGTGCACTACCAGCACGACCCCGTGCAGACCACGAAGACCAGCGTGCATGGCGCCATCAACATGCTGGGGCTGGCGAAGCGGCTGAGGGCGCGCATCCTGCAGGCGTCCACCAGCGAGGTCTACGGCGACCCCGAGGTGCATCCGCAGACCGAGGACTACTGGGGCCGCGTGAATCCCATCGGCCTGCGCAGCTGCTACGACGAGGGCAAGCGCTGCGCCGAGACCCTGTTCTTCGATTACCACCGCCAGCACGGCCTGGACATCAAGGTGGTGCGGATCTTCAACACCTACGGCCCGCGCATGCACCCCAACGACGGGCGCGTGGTCAGCAACTTCATCGTGCAGGCGCTGCGCGGCGAGGACATCACCATCTACGGCGACGGCCAGCAGACGCGCAGCTTCTGCTACGTGGACGACCTCGTCGAGGCGATGCTGCGGATGATGGACACGCGCGCCGGCTTCACGGGCCCGGTCAACATCGGCAATCCCGGCGAGTTCACCATGCTGGCGCTGGCGGAGAAGGTGCTGGCCCTGGTCGGCGGCCGTTCGAAGCTGGTGTTCCGCCCGCTGCCGTCGGATGACCCGAAGCAGCGCCAGCCCGACATCGCGCTGGCGAAGTCGGAATTGGGCTGGGAGCCGAAGGTGGCGCTGGAGGACGGCCTGCGCGAGACCATCGCCTACTTCCGCCGCACCCTGGAGCTGGCATGAGCACCACCTTCGCGGTCGTCGTCACCTGCTACAACTACCGCGACTACGTGGTCGAGGCGATCGAGTCGGCGCTGGCCCAGACCCGCGCGCCGAAGCAGGTGGTGGTGGTCGACGACGGTTCGCGGGACGGCTCGCAGGACCTGCTGCGCGAACGCTACGCCCACGATGCGCGCGTGACCCTGCTGATGTGCCAGAACGGCGGCCAGCTGGTCGCGTTCCAGCGTGGCCTCGCCGCGACCGATGCCGACGTGGTCTGCTTCCTCGATGCCGACGACCGCTGGGAGCCGACCCACCTGGAGCGGCTGGCGTCGGTGTACGACGCCCGCAAGGACGTCGACTTCGTCTTCAACGACATCGTGCTGTTCGGCAACGAGTCGCGCACGATCGCCTTCGCGGATCGCGCGATGGACCTCGGCTACACCGCGATCGCGACCTACGAGCTGGTGCACTGGTACGGCGCGCCGACATCGGCGATCTCGCTGCGCCGGCCGCTGGCGCAGCGCTGCCTCGACCTGCCGCCGGCGATGACGACGACCTGGCGCCTGTCGGCCGACAACTGCCTGGTCTACGGCGCCAGCCTGTTCGCCGGCCGCAAGTACTTCCTGCCCACCGGCACGGTGGGCTATCGCATCCACGGCAAGAACGGCTGGTGGTCGAACCGGGGCAACGTGGAGCGCTACCTCAACCGCCTGCGCTCGCGCGGGCTGGTGCAGGAATACGCGCGCCTGGCGGGCGTGTCGGCGGAGTCGATCGAGCTGGTGAAGTTCGAGTTCAAGACCAAGCCGTCCCCGAGCTGGCCGGAGATCCGGCGTTACGCGGGCCTCGCGCTGCGCACCCGCGGCACGTGGTTCAAGCGGGTCGAGCGCGCCTTGAGCATCCTCGCCTACGCGCTGAAGCCCGCGCGCAACGGTTGAGCGCCCCGCCATCGCGATGAAGCTGCTGCTCACCAATTTCCACGACGGCGACGGCGGCGGGCACACCACGTACCTGCTGGCGCTGGCGGCCGGATTGTCCGGCGCGCACGCCGTGCACGTCGCCGCGCCGCCGGGCAGCCGCCTGTTGCGCGAGGCCGCGCGCCTGCCCGGCGTCCAGGTGCATCCGCAGCCGTTCCCGAACGGACTGCGCAAGCTCGCCCGCTGGTGGCGCGCGCGCCGCCGGCTGCGGGCGCTGTTGCGTTCGCTGGCGGTGGACGTGGTGCACGTGAACGGGTCCGCCGACCACCGCCTGGTGCTGTCGGTGCTGGCGGGCCTGCCGCAGCGGCCGCGCCTGGTGTTCACCAAGCACAACTCCAAGCCGATGACCGGACTGGGCCACTGGTGGCGCGCGCGGCGGACGGACGCGGTGATCGCGGTCTCCGCCCACACGTTGGCCATGCTCCAGGCGAGTCCCTATGCAGGTCGACCCTTGCACCTGGTCCGCAACGGCGTGGACATCGTGCATTTCACGCCGGCGTCGGCGGCGAAGGCGGCGGCCTCGCGCCGTGCGCTGTTCGATGGCGTCGACCTGCTGTTGGCCAGCTGCGCCGGCACGGCCGCCTACAAGGGCTGGCTGGATCTTGCCCGCGCGCTGGCGCTGCTGCCCGCGACCGACCGTGCGCGGGTGGGGGTGCTGGTCTGCGGCAAGCCGCCGGACGCCCGCCAGCGCGAGGCGCTGGAAGCGCTGGGCGTGGCGGACCGCGTCCGCTTCCCCGGCCTGCTGGACGACGTGCGGCCGGTCATCGCCGCCGCCGACGTGGGGTTCGTGCTGTCCACCGCGGTGGAGACCATCTCCTTCGCCTGCCGCGAGATGATGGCCATGGGCAAGCCGATGCTGGTGACGCGCTATGCCGGTCTGCCCGAAAACGTCGCGCCCGGCGAGGACGGCTGGGTGGTGCCGCCGGGCGATCCCGCGGCGATGGCGGAGGTGTTGGCGAGGCTCCTGGCCGGCAGTGCCGACCTGCGCGCCATGGGCCTGCGGGCGCGGGCGCACGCGGAGCGCGAGTTCGGACTGCCCGGCTTCGTCGCCGCCACCCTCGCGGTGTATCGCGCCGTCGCCTGATGCGTCCTCGACGGCATGGCGGGCCGCTGCCGGCGCGCCCTGCGCCGTCGGTATCATCCGCGGATGCTGAAAACGACCGCGTCCCGCGATACCTGGCTGTTCTGGACCCTGGCGCTGCTGGTACTCGGCGCCGGCCTGGGGCTGCGCGATCCGTGGCCCGCCGACGAGCCGCGCTTCGCGCTGGTGGCCAAGCACATGGTGGAGAGCGGGGACTGGCTATTCCCGCACCGCGGGGTCGAGCTGTACTCCGACAAGCCGCCCACCTTCATGTGGCTGCAGGCCACCGCCTACACGCTGCTGCGCGACTGGCGCGTGGCCTTCCTGCTGCCGGCCCTGCTGGCGAGCCTCGGGACCCTGTGGTGCGTGGTCGACCTGGGCCGTCGGCTGTGGACGCGCCGGATTGGCCTGTATGCCGGCTATGCGCTGCTGTTCACCCTGCACTTCACCTACCAGGCCAAGAAGGCGCAGATCGATCCGGTGCTGGTGTTCTGGGTGACGCTGGCCAATTACGGCCTGCTGCGCCACCTGCTGCGCGGCCCGGACTGGCGGATGTGGGCGCTGGGCTGGTTCGCGGCGGGCATCGGCACGATCACCAAGGGCGTGGGCGGGCTGGCCCTGCTCGTGCTGCTGCCGGCGGCGGTCGGCGCCTGGCGCGGCTGGGCCCCGCTGCGCGCGCCGCGGTGGGACGGCCGCCTCCTGCTGGGGCCGCTGGCGTTCGTGGTGGCGGTGTCGCTGTGGCTGGTGCCGATGGTGGCGGCGGCCCTGCACCATCCCGATCCCGCGTATCGCGCCTACCTCGACGACATCCTGTTCCACCAAACGGTGGGGCGTTATTCGCGCTCGTGGGACCACCACCAGCCCCCTTGGTACCACCTCAGCGTGATGGCCAGCCTCTGGCTGCCCACCGTGCTGGCGTTGCCGTGGGCACTCCCGGCGTGGCGCCGCCGCCTGCAGCGGCGCGATGCGCGCTATCTGCTGCCGCTCGCCTGGTGGGCGCTGGTGGTGCTGTTCTTCTCGATCCCGCAGGGCAAGCGCGACGTCTACATCCTGCCGGCACTGCCGATGGTCTGCCTGGCCCTGGCGCCACTGCTGCCGGGCCTGCTGCGCAAGCGCTGGCCGCGGCGGCTGGCGCTGGGCTTCGCGCTCGCCCTGGCCTCGGCCGCCGGATTGGCCGGGCTGGCCATGTTGCTGGGGAACCCGGGCTTCGAGGCGCGCCTGCTGGGCGATCGCGGCTTCGCGTCCGCCGCACCCCTCGCCTGGTTGCTGGTGGCCATGGGCGCCGGCGGCCTGGCCAGCCTGCTCTGGTTCGGCGCGCGGCGTCCCGTCGCGGTGCTGCTGTCCACGCTCACCTGCGTCTGGGTGCTCTATGGCCTGGTCGCCTATCCGCTGTTGAACGACAGCAGTTCCTCCCGCGGGCTGATGGTCGCAGTGGAGCACCGGCTGCCCCGCGATGCCGAGTTGGGCCTGGTGGCGTGGAAGGAGCAGACCCTGCTGATGGCCCAGCGTCCGGCCCGGACCTTCGGCTTCGTGATGCCGTGGGGCGAGCAACTGCGGCGCGGCCTGGCCTGGCAGGCACAGGCCCCGACGCGGCGCTGGCTGCTGGTGCAGGAGCGGGCGCTGTCGCAATGCGTCGACCGTGGCCGCGCCGTCCTGGTCGGCCGGTCCAACCGTCGCGCCTGGTGGCTGGTGCCCGCCGCCGCGGTGGTGCCGGGCTGCACGCCCGCCGGGGCCGCCCTGGATGGCGGCAGCGACGTCAATTGAGGCGCGGTCTGGCGTCCCGCTGCGCGACGCGCCCTACGGCCTGCGGCCGTTCTGCAGCAGCCACAGCATGATCGTCTTCTGCCGCACGTAGTTGGCCCGCACGTAGGCGTAGACCAGCCCGTGCCAGCCGTCGAGGAAGCCGCCGCGCAGCACGAACCCGCGCCAGAAGCGCCACGCCGGCGCCAGCACCAGCTTCGCCAGGCTGGCCCGCTTGCCGCGGGCGAAGTCATGCTCCGCCATCATCCGGGCATAGCGCTCGGTCTTGTGCAGCTGCTGCGCCAGCGACCGGTACGGGAAGTGGACCAGATCGCCGCGCAGGGTCCGCACCGGGCCGTCCACGCGCACGGACTCGTGGACTTCGCGCGTGCCGCGCCAGCCCCCGCGGCGGCGGTCGAACAGGCGCAACACCCGGTCCGGGTAGGCATTGCCGTGGCGCAGGAACCGGCCGAAGTAGTCCGACAGGCGGGGGAACCGGTAGCCGGCGGCCTCCGCGAAGCCCCCGGCGCGGGCGGCGGCGATGGCGTCCCGCAGCGCGGGGCTCACCCGCTCGTCGGCGTCCAGGCACAGCACCCAGTCGTGCGTGGCCTGCTCGACGGCGAACTGCTTCTGGCTGCGGAACCCGTCGAAGGGGCGCTCCAGGACACGGGCTCCGCGGGCCAAGGCGATCTCGCGGGTGGCGTCCGTCGAGCCTGAATCGATGACAACCCGCTCATCGCAGAAGGCCAGCGAATCCAGGCAATCGCCGATGCGATCGGCCTCGTTGAACGTGATAATGCACGCCGAGATCAGCGGATGATTGGCAGAGGGCTGGAGAGCACGAATGGCGGACTACCTGTTGTTCGCAACGGAGCGATATGCCCTGCCTATCCTGCAGGCCATGGCCGATGCGCTGCAAGCGCAGGGCCATCGCCCCCACGCCCTGCTGGTGGACGGCGCGGCCGGGGGGGCGTTGCCCGGGGCCCCGTCGCTGACGCTGCACGAGGCGGTGCGGCTGCGGCCGACGGCCGTGTTCAGCGCCGCCAACTGGGTGCCACCGTTCATCGCCGGCGCCAAGGTCCAGCTGTTCCACGGCTTCAACGTGGAAAAGCGCGAGAACGCCCGCGGCCACTTCCGGCTGCGCCCCTTGTTCGACCTGTACTGCACGCAGGGGCCCGCCACCACCGTGCCCTTCCAGGCGCTGGCCGAGCGCCATGGCTTCTTCAAGGTGGTGGAGACCGGTTGGCCGAAGCTGGACCCCCTGTTCCGTCCGGACGATGGCCGGACGGCCGCACTGCGCGCGCCGGCTGCGGGCCGCCCGGTGGTCCTGTTCGCCACGACCTTCAGCCGACGCCTGAGTGCGGCCGAACCGCTGTTCGATGCCATCGCCGCGCAGGTCGCCAGCGGCGAGCGCTACTGGCTGCTGACCCTGCATCCGAAGTGCCCGCCGGACGTGATCGCGCGCTACCGCGGGCTGGCGGGCCCCCATGCCACGTTCGTGGAACCCGAACAGCTGCTGGCGGCGGAACGCGCGGCGGACGTGCTGGTGGCGGACACCACGTCGGTGGTCTCGGAATTCGTGGTCCAGCACAAACCTGTCGTGACCTTCCGCAACCGCGCACCGAAGCCGCACATGCTGGATTTCGACGATCCGGCGCGGCTGCCGGCAATGCTGGCGGAGGCGTTCGCGCCGCCGGCCACGCTGGGCGCGGCGCTGGCCGCCTATTCCGATGCCATCCATCCGTGGCGCGACGGGCGCTCGGCCGAGCGCGTGCTGGCGGCCACCGACGCCCTCTTGGCGGGCAGGCTGGGCGCGCTCCGGCACAAGCCGGCGGGCGCCTGGCTGCGCAACCTGCAGATCCGGCACCACATGGGCTATTGGCGGCTGCGCTGATGCGTGGCATTCACCGGGGCGCCACGTGCGCCCGGGCAGCATCAGACATCCTGCCGAGGAGATCCCTCTATGGTCCGCTGGCTCCTGCTGTCCCTCGTGATGCTGTCCGGAATGGGCGCTGCCCGAGCACAGGACGCGACGTTGCCCAACACCCCGGTGCCCGCGCTGGACCTGCAGCACTACGCGGGCACCTGGCACGAGATCGCGCACCTGCCGCTGTTCTTCCAGCGCAACTGCGCCGCCAATACCACCGCCACGTACACGGTGCGGCCGGACGGGCGCGTTAGCGTGCGCAACGCCTGCGTGACCGCGGAGGGCAAGCCGCTGGTGTCGGAAGGCGTCGCGCGTCCGGTGCCGGGCCAGCCGGGTGCCCTGCAGGTGCGGTTCGCGCCGGCCTGGTTGGGCTGGTTGCCGATGGTCTGGGCCGACTACTGGGTCGTCGAGCTGGACCCCGAGTACCGCTGGGCCGTGGTCGGTGGTCCGTCGCGCAAGTACCTGTGGATCCTGTCGCGCACGCCGACGATGCCGCGCGATCAGTTCGACGCGCTGCGCGAGCGTGCCGCCCGTCGCGGTTATCCCGTCGAGCGCCTGATCCAGGCCCGCCGTACGGTGGAGTGAGGCCATGACCCTGCTGGACTTCCAGGACATCGATTGCCCATACTGCGGCGAGCCGATCACGCTGGCGCTGGACGCCAGTGCGGGCGCCCAGCGCTACATCGAGGATTGCGCGGTCTGTTGCCGTCCGATCACCGTGGTGCTGGAGGTGGGCGACGACGGCGTGGCCTCCGCCGTCGGCTACGCACAGGACGACGCCTGACCGGCAGGGACGCAGGTCCCTTCGCAGTAAAAAAACGGGCGGCCGAAGCCGCCCGAGTCGGGGGTGACAAGGATCGCCCGGGTTACTGCGGCATCAGCACGCTGTCGATCACGTGCACGACGCCGTTGCTCTGGCGCATGTCGGCCGCGACCACCTTGGCGGTGCCGCCCTTGGCGTCGGTCAGCACGATGCCGCCCATGCCGTCGGCCTTGGCGGTGAGGGTGCCGCCCTGCACGGTGGTCAGCGTGGCGGTACCGCCGCCGGCCTGGATCTGCTTCGCCAGCGTGGCGGCGTCCACGTTCCCGGCCACCACGTGGTAGGTCAGGACGCCGGTCAGCGCGGCCTTGGCCTCGGGCTTCAGCAGGCCGTCCACCGTGCCCGCCGGCAGCTTGCCGAAGGCCTCGTTGGTGGGCGCGAAGACGGTGAACGGGCCGGCGCCCTGCAGCGTGCCGACCAGGTCGGCGGCCTTCACCGCGGCGACCAGGGTGCTGAGGCTGGGCGCGGCGACGGCGGCAGCGACGATGTCCTTCTGCTGGGCATGCATGGCGTGATCACTCGTGCCCGCGGGCGATGCGGCGACGGCGGGAGCACCGCACACGGCGAGGGCGAGGGCGCTGGCAACGGCGAACGGCAGGGTCGACTTCATCGATGAATCTCCGGATCGTTGGGGGAGGGTGCACGCGCGGTCGGGGGGAGCACCGGCGTTGCAGGGCCTGTTACGGCGACGCCACGCGGCTGGATGCAGCGGCGACGCGATGCCGTTGCGACCGCTCCGTTTTTTCACGCGTCGTGAACATGCGCGTCGCATTGCGCGCGTTCCGCGCGCCATGGGTTAAGCCGGCGTGTGGATTCAGGTTGCGCGACGGTTGAGGTTCATGGGCTGTCGGCCAAGGTCGGGCTGCCGCTGGCGCATCGCGCCTCGGCATCGGTATCGACATCGATACCGGCCCGTTTTGATCCCCCGCAGAACGAAGAGGAATCCGCCATGACCAAGTTGCAACTCCTGTCCAAGCCGTCGCTGCTGCTTCCGTTCGCCGCCGCCGTGCTGGCCTCGCCCGCCGCGTTCGCGCAGAGCCACGGCGTTGGCATCGGTGCCGGCGTGGGTGCCCATGTCTCCTCGGCCGCCCGCGTGCAGCCGTCGATGCCGGCGCAGGCCGCCACCGGCATGCAGATGCAGGCAGCGCACACCTCGCACGCACAGGCCACCACGCCGGCCGTGCCCGCGACGCCTGCGACGCCCGCCGTGCCGGCCACGCAGGCGCAGAGCGGCAAGGCGACCCCCGCCGTGCCGGCGACTCCGGCTGCGCCCGCGCAGCCAGGGAAGAGCAGCTGGGAGTCGCTGGACACCGACGGCAACGGCAGCCTGAGCGTGAGCGAGGCGTCGGCGCTGGAGAGCATGGCCAAGGTCTTCTCGCAGGCCGACAGCGACGGCAACGGCGAATTGACTGCTGCCGAATACAAGGCCTGGTTCACGGCCAATGCCGGCGCGAACGGCGAGGCCAAGGGCAAGCCCTGACGCCGGCGGCGGTCGGCCCGGCCACCGCAAGGTCATCGCGAAGGGCGGCGCAAGCCGCCCTTCGCGCAAGCGGCGTGGGGCGCGCTCAGTGCGCGGCGAAGAACCGCGCGAACGCGTCGGCGGTGCGCGCGATGCCGGCGTCGTCCACGTCGAGGTGGGTCACCAGGCGCACCGTCGGCAGGTAGCCGATGCTGATGCGGATGCCGGCGTCGCGCAGGTGCGCATCGAGCGCGCGCAGGCGCTCCACCGGGACGTCGATGAAGACCATGTTGGTGTGCTGGCCGAGCACGGCCAGGCCATCGATCGCGCGCAGCTGTTCCGCCAGTCGGGTGGCGCGCGCGTGGTCGTCGGCCAGCCGCGCCACGTGGTGGTCCAGCGCATGCAGGCACGCCGCGGCCAGCATCCCCGCCTGCCGCCAGCCGCCGCCGCAGACCTTGCGCCAGCGCCGCGCCTTGTCGATCAGCGCGTGCGGGCCGACCAGCACCGACCCCACCGGCGCGCCGAGGCCCTTCGACAGGCAGATCGAGACGGTATCGAAATGGCGCGCGATCTCCCGCGCCGGCACGCCGCAGGCGACCGCCGCGTTGAACAGGCGCGCACCGTCGAGGTGGTAGCCCAGGCCGCGGTCGCGCGCGAAGTCGCCCGCCGCGCGCAGGTAGTCCAGCGGCAACGTGCGACCGTGCCAGGTGTTTTCCAGCGCCAGCAGGCGGGTGCGCGCGAAGTGCGGGTCCACCGGCTTGATCGCCGCGGCCACGCGGTCGAGCGGCAGGCTGCCGTCCTCGGCCTGCACGATCGGCTGCGGTTGGATCGAGCCCAGCACCGCGGCACCGCCGCCTTCGAACTTGTAGGTGTGCGCGTCCATCCCGACGAGGTATTCGTCGCCGCGCTCGCAGTGCGCGAGCAGGCCCAGCAGGTTCGACTGCGTGCCGGTCGGGACGAACAGCGCGGCCTCAAAGCCCAGCTCGTCCGCCAACCGCCGTTGCAGGGCATTGACCGTGGGGTCCTCGCCGTAGACGTCGTCGCCCACCGGCGCCGCGTGCATCGCCTCGCGCATCGCCGCGGTGGGCCGGGTGACGGTATCGCTGCGCAGGTCGACCACGTGCATCGCTTGTCCTTCTCTCGGCTGCCGGGGCGCTGACTGTACTGCGGAATCCGGGTGGGGCGCAGGGGGGCGTTAGCGCGCTTCGCGGAGGCAGTGGTTAAGCGGGCGTGGAGGTTCAGGTTGCCCGGCGGTGGTCGTTCAGACCGCCTGCGTAAGGTGCGGGTGGCCCGGCCGCAATGCGTGTTTCCCATGTGGTGGCGCGGCCGGGCTTCCCCAACGTTTTGATCCCCCGCAGAACCGAAGGAGACACCGATGCACAAGCCCCAATCCTCGATGGCCCTGTTCGCCGGCGTGGTCGCGGCGTTCGCCACCTGCGCGGCCTTCGCCCAGGAGGCGCAGCAGGCCCCGAAGACCGTCCCGGCGCAGGCCGCCGAACAGATGCCGACGCAGGCACGGGACGCGTCCGCCGACGGCATGGCGCACGCCGCCGGGGCCGGCATGGCCGGCGATCCAATGGCGGCGAAGGCCGACAAGTCCGAGGCGAAGACAGACGGCAAGGCGGATGCCACGAAGGCGGCACCGGCCAAGGGAGGCGATGCGGTGAAGACCGACCCGCGCTGAGGGTCCCCGGTCCCTGCGCTTTCCCGCGTTCCATCAGGACAAGAACAACAACGCACGCAAGGACGCGTCAGCCGATGTGTTGTGGCACGAAGGGCGGCTTGGGCCGCCCTTCGTTTTTTGCGCTCGTCCGGACGTGAAGCCCGGTTCATGTTCGTGACGTAAGGTGGCGCGCATGCACACGCCGTCGGCCTCCGATCCCGCTCCCATCGACGAGCGCCAGCGCCAGGCCGCGCTCGACCGCCTGCAGCTCCTGGACACCGTGCCGGAACAGGCCTACGACGATTTGACGCGGCTGGCGGCTGCGGTGTGCGACGCGCCGATGGCGCTGGTGTCGCTGATCGACCGCGACCGCCAGTGGTTCAAGTCGCGCTATGGCGTGGACTTCGCCCAGACCGAGCGGTGCATCGCGTTCTGCGACCACGCGATCCGCGTGCCGCAGCAGATGCTGGTGGTGTCCGACGCACGTCGTGATCCGCGTTTCCGCGACAATCCGCTGGTTCACTTGGGCCAAGGCATCCGGTTCTACGCCGGCGTGCCGTTGGTCTCCCCCGATGGGTTCGCGGTCGGCACGCTGTGCGTGCTGGACTCCCGGCCGCGGCGGTTGTCCACGCTCCAGCGGGAAGCGCTGGAGGGCCTCGCCCGGCAGGTGTCGCGCTTGCTCGAACTGCGCCTGCGCAACCTCGAGTTGCGCGAGGCGCTGGCCGAGCGCGACCGCCTGGCCCACCAGCTCGCGAAGCTGGCCTCCACCGATGCGCTGACGCTGCTGCGCAACCGCCGCGCCTTCGACGTGCTGCGCGCCGACCAGCGCGAGGCGCCGACGCTGCCGATGACGGTGGCGATGCTGGACATCGACCACTTCAAGGCGATCAACGACACCCACGGCCACGCCGTCGGCGACCAGATCCTGCGGCGCCTCGCCGACACCGTGCGCGGCGTGTTGCGCCGCGACGACGAGGCGGTGCGCTACGGCGGCGAGGAATTCGCGCTGGTCCTGCCGGGTACGGATGGCGAGGGCGCCCGCATCCTGCTGGAGCGCCTGCGCGCGCAGGTGGCGGCGACGCGCGCGCCGGTGCCGTTCACGTTCTCCGCCGGCTATGCCGAGGTGCGCCCTGGCGAGCCCGGCATCGATCCCGCACTGGCGCGCGCTGACGCCGCGTTGTACGCGGCCAAGGCCAACGGGCGCGATCGGATCGAGGCTGCCGACGCCGGCTGAGCGGCGCTTGTCCGCGGGGGCGTGGCGGGGCGTCCCTTAGAATGGCGTCCCGTTTCCTGTCCGATGGCGCCACGATGACCACGCTTCCTCCTTGTCCGAGCTGCGGCTCCGAGTACACCTACGAGGACGGCGCCCAGCTGGTCTGCCCGGAATGCGGCCACGAGTGGCGCGCGGGTGACGCGGCGGCCGCGGAGGACGCCCCGCGCGTGGTCAAGGACGCCGTCGGCAACGTGCTGCAGGACGGCGATACCGTCACCGTCATCAAGGACCTGAAGGTGAAGGGGTCGTCGCTGGTGGTGAAGGTGGGCACCAAGGTGCGCAACATCCGCCTGGTGGATGGCGACCACGACATCGACTGCAAGATCGACGGGGTCGGCGCGATGGGCCTGAAGTCGGAGTTCGTCAAGAAGGCCTGAGCGCCCGCGGCCTCAGCCGTGCACCCGGTTGCGGCCGGCGCGCTTGGCGGCGTACAGGGCATCGTCGGCACGCAGCAGCAGCGCCGCCTTGTCCTCGCCCGGCTGGCGCGCGGCCACGCCGATGCTGATGGTCACCGGCAGGTTGGGAGAAGCCTCCGCCACCGCCTGGCGCAGCGCCTCGCAGTGCCGGCGGGCCGCGTCCAGGTCCATGCCCGGCAGCACCAGCGCGAACTCCTCGCCGCCGTAGCGTGCCAGCAGGCCGGCCTCGGCGTTGGCCACCCGCAGGCTGGAGGCCACCCGCGCCAGCACCTCGTCGCCCACCGCGTGCCCGTGGGTGTCGTTGATCGCCTTGAAGTGGTCGATGTCGGCCAGCGCCACGCACAGCGCGGCGGTGCCCGCCAGCGCCTGTTCCAGCGCATCCGCCAGCGCGCGCCGGTTGGCCAGCCCGGTCAGCGGGTCCATCCGCAGCTGCCGGGTCAGGTCCGCGTTCTCCAGCTTCAGGCTCTCGTTGAACGCATGCAGGGTCTGTTCGAACCAGGCGCGGTCGTCCAGCTGCAGCTTCAACTCGCGCGCGGTGCGGCGCAGTTCCAGCAGCGCGGTGACCTGCCGCGACAGCGCCTGCAGGGCCTTGACCTGCTGCGGCGCCAGTTCGCGCGGGCGGCTGTCCATCACGCACAGCGTGCCCAGCGGATAGCCCTCCGGTGTCAGCAGCGGCGCGCCGGCATAGAAGCGGATGCCGTCCTCGGCGGTCACCACCGGGTTGTCTTGGAAGCGGCGGTCGCGAGTGGCGTCCGCCACCACCGTCACGGCATCCGGGGTCAGGATGGCGTGCGAACAGAACGCGCTGTCGCGGTCGGTCTGCCTGCATCGTCCATGCCCAGCTTGGCCTTGAACCACTGGCGCTCCGCATCGATCAGGGTCACCGACCCCATTGGCACGCCGCAGATCGCGGTCGCGACCGCGACCAGGTCGTCGAAATCCGCCTCGCGCGGGGTATCCAGCACCTGGTAGCGGCGCAGGGCCTGCAGGCGTTCGGCTTCGTTGGCGGGCTTGGCGGGGCGCTGCATCGGCGGGAGGCGGCGGATCGAGACGCGCCTAGCCTAGCGCGCCCGGCGTCGCCGGCGCGAGGGTTGCACCCGGCTTATAGTGCCGGGCAGGTCCAACCGGGGAATCCACCATGCGCCGCCTTGCCGCTGTGCTGCTGACCGTCGCCGCCTTCACCCTGCCGCTGCTGACGGCCATGGCCGGGGAGCGGCCCACGCTGGCCACCTACCACGCCGCGACCGGGGAGGATGCCTGGGCGGGCGGCGTGCGGATGATCCCGATCCACACCCCGCACGGCGACTTCCGGGTCTGGACCAAGCGCGTGGGCCACAACCCCCGCATCAAGGTGTTGCTGCTGCACGGCGGGCCGGGCGGCACCCACGAGGCCTTCGAGGCATTCGACAGCTTCCTGCCGGCGGATGGCATCGAGTACTACTACTACGACCAGTTGGGTTCGTACTACAGCGACCAGCCCAAGGACATGACGCCGTTCCTCAACATCGACCACTACGTCGAGGAGGTGGAGCAGGTGCGGCAGGCGCTGGGCCTGGACCGCGGGAATTTCTTCCTGCTGGGCCACTCCTGGGGCGGCATCCTCGGCATCGAGTACGCGCTGAAGTATCCGCAGCATCTCAAGGGGCTGGTGGTCTCCAACATGATGTCCAGTATCCCCGCGTACAACCGCTACGCGCACGACGTGCTGATGCCGCAGATGGACCAGGCCGCGCTGAAGGAGATCCTGGCGCTGGAGGCGGCCAAGCGCTACGACGACCCGCGCTACGAGGAGCTGCTGGCGCCGTTCTACGAGACGCACTTCCTGCGCCGGCCGATGGCGCAGTGGCCGGAGCCGGTGCTGCGTGCATTCGGCCGCCACATCAACAAGGCCGTGTACGTGCCGATGCAGGGCCCCAGCGAGATGGGCGCCAGCGGCGTCCTTGTGGACTGGGATCGCACCGACGACCTCGCGAAGATCGCGGTGCCCACGCTGGTGATCGGCGCCGAGCACGACACCATGGACCCCAAGTGGATGCGGATGATGGCGGGACGTTTCCCGCGCGGCGACTTCCTGTACCTGCCCAACGGCGGCCACATGGCGATGTACGACGACCAGCAGGCGTACTTCACTGGCCTGCTGGCGTGGTTGCACAAGGTGGACGACGCGCGCTGAGACGCGTCGAGGGTCAGACCACCAGCGCGGCGCGCAGCGGCGCGGCGTCGTCCCAGCGCGCGCGGCCGCCCAGCGCGGCAATCTCCAGCAGCACGCTGGCACCGACAATCTCGGCGTCCAGCCGCCGCGCCAGCCCGCGTGCGGCCATCAGGGTGCCGCCGGTGGCCAGCACGTCGTCCACCAGCAGCACGTTCGCCTTGGGTGCGACCGCCGCCGCCTGCACCTGCAGGGTGTCCTCGCCGTATTCCAGCGCGTAGCGCGCCTCCAGCAGCGGGCCTGGCAGCTTGCCGGGCTTGCGCACCGGCACCAGCCCGGTGCCCAGCGCGCGGGCCAGCGGGGCGCCCAGCAGGAAGCCGCGCGATTCGATCGCCAGCACGGCATCCACGCGCGCGTTCCGCCAGGGGGCTGCCAGCGCGTCGATCGCCGCGGCGAAGGCCTTGGCGTCGGCCAGCATCGGCATGATGTCCTTGAACAGGACCCCGGGACGCGGGAAGTCGGGCGTGTCGCGGATCAGGCGGGTCCAGTCGGTCATCGGGTGGCGGGGTGACGTTGGAAACGGGACTGCCATCATGCCCCAGCGCGGGGTGTCTCCGTAGAATGCGGCGATGGTTCCCATTCCCTCCCGCGATGGCATCGCCCTGGTCGGCTTCGATGCCGACGACACCCTGTGGCGCAGCCAGGACTACTTCGACGACGCGCAGGCGCAGTTCGAGCGCATCGTGTCCGCCTACGTGGACCTGGACGACGTTGGCCAGCGCCTCTACGAGTACGAGTCGCGCAACATCGCGTTCTTCGGCTACGGCGTGAAGGGCATGGCGCTGTCGATGGTGGAGGCGGCGGTGGACATCACCGACGCGCGCATCAGCGCCGGCGACATCCATCGGATCGTCGCCCTCGCCAAGGACCTGCTGCGCCATCCGGTGGAGATTCTGGCGGGCGTGCGCGACGCGGTGGCGGCGGTGGCCGCGACGCATCCGGTGGTGCTGATCACCAAGGGCGACCTGTTCCACCAGGAGGCCAAGGTCCGCGACAGTGGCCTGGCCGACCTGTTCCGCCGCATCGAGGTGGTCAGCGAGAAGGACCCGCCGACCTATGCGCGGTTGCTGGAGGAATTCGACGTCCCTGCCGGCCGCTTCCTGATGGTCGGCAACTCCCTGCGCTCGGACATCGCGCCGGTGCTGGCGCTGGGCGGCTGGGGCGTGCACGTGCCGTACCACACTACCTGGGCCCACGAGGCCGGTGCGCGGGTCGAGGCGGGACAGGCGCGGATGCGCACGATCGAGGCCATCGGCGCACTGCCGCAGGTGGTGCGGGAACTGGATGCGCTGGCAGCGGCGCGATGAGCGACGACATCGGAGGCAATGCGTGATCGATCTGAGCGGCCGGACGGCCATCGTGACGGGCGCCGGCGGCGGGCTGGGGCGCGCGCACGCGCTGCTGCTGGCCCGGCGCGGTGCGAAGGTGGTGGTGAACGACCTCGGCGACGGTGCCGACGCGGTGGTGGAGGAGATCCGCGCCGCCGGTGGGCAGGCGCGCGCCGCGAGGTGCTCGGTGGTGGATGCCGAAGCGGTGCAGGCGATGGTCGACGCCACGTTGGCCGATTGGGGCCGGGTCGACATCCTGGTCAACAACGCCGGCATCTTGCGCGACAAGAGCTTCGCCAAGATGCCGCTGGCGGACTTCCGGCTGGTGCTGGAGGTGCACGTGATGGGCGCCGTCCACTGCACGCAGGCGGTCTGGAACCCCATGCGCGAGCGCAATTACGGCCGCATCGTGATGACCACTTCCTGCAGCGGGCTCTACGGCAACTTCGGCCAGGCCAACTACGCGGCTGCCAAGATGGCGCTGGTGGGGCTGATGCAGACGCTGGGCATCGAGGGCGCCAAGCACGACATCCGCGTCAACTGCCTCGCCCCCACCGGCGCGACGCGGATGATGGAAGGCATCCTGCCGGCGGACCAGCTGGCGCTGTTCAAGCCCGAGCTGGTGAGTCCGGCGGTGCTGGCGCTGGTCGCCGACAACGCGCCCAACCGCGCCATCCTGAGCGCCGGCGCAGGCGGGTTCGAACTGGCCTATATCGCGCTGACCCAGGGCATCCACCTCGGGGAAGCCGCCACCGCGGAGGCCATCCTCGAGCGCTGGGTGGAGCTGAGCGGCCGCGAGGACGACTTCGTGCCGTCGCAAGGCTTCGACCAGGCGCGGCACGAACTGCACAAGGCGGGCTTCCACGTCGATCCCTGAACACCGTCGCAGGGCCGGCCCCGTTTTTACGGGGCATTCACCCGAACCGCCGACACTGGACCCCCGCCGGATCTCCGGCACCCGCCGAGGAGCCTCGCATGCAACGCAACGGCCTCCTGCCGTCCCTCGCGCTCGCCCTTGCCTTGGCCGCCGGCCACGCGGCCGCGCAGGACATCTCCCTCCACTGGAATCCCCGCAGCGGCGACGTCTGGGTGGACACGTGGCTCGGCGACATGAACCGCTACGGCACGCGCTACCGCGACCCGTTCATCGACGAGATGGTGCGCTACCACGGCGCGCCGCGTGACCTGGTCACCGACCTGCTGCTCAACCGCCGCTGGGCCCCGGGCGACGTGTACTACGCCTGCGCGATCGCGCAGGTCATCGGCCGGCCCTGCCGCTACGTGGTCGACACGTGGGAGGCCAACCGTGGCCAAGGGTGGGGCGTGGTCGCGCAGCGCCTCGGCGTCAAGCCGGGCTCGCCGGCCTTCCATCGGTTGAAGCAGGGCTTCGTCCCGACCTACGACCGCTGGTCGCGGCCGATCACCCTCGACGACGAGCTGCGCCGCGCCTACCCGAACCGCGGCAAGTCCGGGCAAGCCCCGGGCCAGGCCGCGCGTCCCGGCCAAGGCGCGCCTGCCGTCCATGGCATTGGGCACGGCAACGGGAACGGCAACAGCGGTCGTGGCAATGAGAGGGGCGGTGGTCCTGGCAAGGGCAAGGGCCACGGGCACTGACGCAGCCCGGGGAGTCCGCACGACGCTCAGTCGTGCGGCACCCGTACCCAGCCTTCCATCAGCACCCGCGCGCTCCGCGACATCACCGCCCGGGTGACGGCCCACTGGCCGTCCACCTGCGCGACCGATGCGCCCACCCGCAGGGTGCCGGAGGGATGGCCGAAGCGGACCGCGTCGCGCGTGCCGCCGCCGGCCGCGAGGTTGACCAGCGTGCCGGGCACCGCGGCGGCGGTGGCGATGGCCACCGAGGCCGTGCCCATCATCGCGTGGTGCAACTTGCCCATCGACATCGCGCGTACGTTGAGGTCGATGGCATCGGCGGCGATCGCCTTGCCGCTGGAGGCCGCGTAGGCCTTCGGCGGCGCCACGAAGGCCACCTTGGGTGTGTGCTGTCGGGTCGCGGCCTCTTCCCGGGTCTGGATCAGGCCCATGCGCAGCGCGCCGGCAACGCGGATCGCTTCGAGCTTCGCCAGCGCGGCCTTGTCGTCGTTGATCGCCGGCTGCAGCTCGGTGCCGTCGTAGCCGATGTCGGCGGCGTTCACGAACACGGTCGGAATGCCGGCGGTGATCATCGTCGCCTTGAGCGTTCCCACTCCCGGCACGTCGAGATCATCCACCAGGTTGCCGGTGGGGAACATGCCCCTGGAAGCGGGCGAGCCGCCGTCGCCCTCGTCGTCGGACGGGTCGAGGAACTCCAGCACGATCTCCGCCGCCGGGAAGGTCACGCCGTCCAGCTCGAAGTCGCCGGTTTCCTGCACCTGTCCGCCGGCCACCGGCACGTGCACTAGGATGGTCTTGCCGATGTTGGCCTGCCACACGCGCACGGTCACGATGCCGTCCTGCGGGATGCGTTCGGCCGGGACGAAGCCGTTGGCGATCGCGAACGGCCCCACCGCGGTGGACAGGTTGCCGCAGTTGCCGGACCAGTCGACGAAGGCGGTGTCGATGCTGACCTGGCCGTAGAGGTAGTCCACGTCGTGGCCGGGCCGCGTGCTGGCGGAAATGATCACGCACTTCGAGGTGGACGAGGTCGCCCCGCCCATGCCGTCGGTGTGCTTGCCGTACGGGTCCGGCGAGCCGATCACCCGCATCAGCAGCGCGTCGCGCGCCGGGCCCGGCACCCGCGCGGCTTCAGGCAGGTCTTCGAGGCGGAAGAACACGCCCTTCGACGTGCCGCCGCGCATGTAGGTGGCGGGGATCCTCAGTTGGGGCAGGAACGCCATGTCAGGCGCCCTCCGCCGCAGCGAGGAAATCCTGCGCGAAGCGCTGCAGCACGCCGCCGGCTGCATAGACCTCGACGTCCTCGTCCGAGTCCAGGCGGCAGGTCACCGGCACCTCGATGGTTTCCCCGGTCCTGCGATGCACGACCAGCGTCAGCGTCGCGCCGGGCGCGGGGGTGCCGGCCACGTCGAAGGTCTCGGTGCCGTCGATGCCCAGCGTCAGGCGGGTGGTGCCGGGCTGGAACTGCAGCGGCAGCACGCCCATGCCGACGAGGTTGGTGCGGTGGATGCGCTCGAAGCCCTCCGCGACGATGGCCTCCACGCCCGCCAGCCGCACGCCCTTGGCGGCCCAGTCGCGCGAGCTGCCCTGGCCGTAGTCGGCACCGGCGATGATGATCAGCGGCTGCTTGCGGTCCATGTAGGTCTCGATCGCCTCCCACATCCGCACCACGGTGCCGTCGGGCTCGATCCGGGCCAGCGAGCCCTGCTTCACGCTGCCGTCGTCGTTGCGCACCATCTCGTTGAGCAGCTTCGGGTTCGCGAAGGTCGCGCGCTGCGCGGTCAGGTGGTCGCCGCGGTGGGTCGCGTAGGAATTGAAGTCCTCTTCCGGCAGGCCCATCTTCGCCAGGTATTCGCCGGCGGCGCTCGACGGCAGGATCGCGTTGGACGGCGACAGGTGGTCGGTGGTGATGTTGTCGCCCAGCACCGCCAGCGGGCGCATGCCGCGCAGCGTGCGCGCCCCGGCCAGCGCGCCTTCCCAGTACGGCGGGCAGCGGATGTAGGTGCTTTGCGGGCGCCAGTCGTACAGCGGCTTGGCGGCACGGCTGCGGTCGCGCGGCGCGAACATCGGGCCGTAGACCTTGTGGAACTGCTCCGGCTTGACGCTGGCCTTCACCACGGCGTCGATCTCGGCATCGCTCGGCCAGATGTCCTTCAAGCGCACCTCGTTGCCGTCGGCATCCACGCCCAGCACGTCCTTCTCGATGTCGAAGCGCACGGTGCCGGCGATGGCATAGGCGATCACCAGCGGCGGCGAGGCCAGGAACGCCTGCTTCGCGTAGGGATGGATGCGGCCGTCGAAGTTGCGGTTGCCGGACAGCACCGCCACCGCATACAGGTCGCGGTCGATGATCTCCTCCTGGACCAGCGGGTCGAGCGCGCCGCTCATGCCGTTGCAGGTGGTGCAGGCGAAACCGACGATGCCGAATCCGAGCCGTTCCAGTTCCGGCAGCAGGTTCGCCTCTTCCAGGTACAGCTGCACCGCCTTGGAGCCCGGCGCCAGCGAGGTCTTCACCCACGGCTTGCGCACCAGCCCGCGCGCGTTGGCATTGCGCGCCAGCAGGCCGGCGGCGATCACGTTGCGCGGGTTGCTGGTGTTGGTGCAGGAGGTGATGGCGGCGATGATCACCGCGCCGTCCGGCATCAGGCCCATCAGCTCCTCGCCGCGGGCGGCGTCGAGCTTCGCTTCGTCGGCAATGCCGCGCGCGTGCAGCTCGCTCACCGGCAGGCGCCGGTGCGGATTGCTCGGGCCGGCCATGTTGCGCACGACGCTGGACAGGTCGAAGTGCAGGGTGCGCTCGTACCGGGCGTAGGCCAGGTCGTCGGCCCAGAAGCCGGCGGTCTTGGCATAGGTTTCCACCAGTGCCACCTGGGCGTCGTCGCGCCCGGTCAGGCGCAGGTAGTCCAGGGTGTTGTCGTCGATGAAGAACATCGCCGCCGTCGCGCCGTATTCCGGCGCCATGTTGCTGATGGTGGCGCGATCACCGATCGTCAGGGCCGCCGCGCCTTCGCCGCGGAACTCGAGGTAGGCACCGACCACCTTCTGCTGGCGCAGGAATTCGGTCAGCGCCAGCACCACGTCGGTGGCGGTGATGCCGGGGCCGGGGCGGCCGGTCAGTTCCACCGCCACGATGTCGGGCAGGCGCATCATCGACGCCCGGCCCAGCATCACGTTTTCCGCCTCCAGCCCGCCGACGCCGACGGCGATCACGCCCAGCGCATCCACGTGCGGCGTGTGCGAGTCGGTGCCCACGCAGGTGTCGGGGAAGGCCACGCCGTCGCGGTTGTAGATCACCGGCGACATCTTCTCCAGGTTGATCTGGTGCATGATCCCGTTGCCCGCCGGGATCACGTCGACGTTGTCGAAGGCCAGCCGGCACCACTCGATGAAATCGAAGCGGTCCGCGTTGCGGCGGTCCTCGATGGCGCGGTTCTTGGCGAACGCCTGCGGATCGAAGCCCGGGGCCTCCACCGCCAGCGAGTGGTCCACAATCAACTGCACCGGCACCACCGGGTTGACCTGCGCCGGGTCGCCGCCGGCCGCCGCGATCGCCTCGCGCAGGCCGGCCAGGTCCACCAGCGCGGTCTGGCCGAGGATGTCGTGGCAGACCACGCGCGCCGGGAACCACGGGAAGTCGAGGTCGCGGCGACGTTCGATAAGCTGGACCAGGTAGTCGTTGATCCGGGTGGGCTCGGCCTTGCGCACGATGTTCTCGGCGTGCACCCGCGCGGTGTAGGGCAGTGCGGCCCAGGCGCCCGGCTGCAGCGCTTCCACCGCCTCCCGCGCGTCGAAATAGTCCAGGGCGGTGCCGGGCAGGAGCTTGCGGTAACTGGTGTTCATCATGGCGGCGGGCTGCGTCGAACGGTTCGCTCTATTGTCGCGCATCGCCGCCGCGGCTGCCCCGCTCCGTACAATGCGCGCCGTGAACGCCTCGCCTGCCATCCCCGCCGACCTCGTGCGCCTGTCCGTCGCCCCGATGATGGACTGGACCGACAGCCACTGCCGCGCCTTCCACCGCGTGCTGGCGCCGCATGCGCGG
Source organism: Thermomonas sp. (assembly GCA_041913885.1). GTDB lineage: Bacteria > Pseudomonadota > Gammaproteobacteria > Xanthomonadales > Xanthomonadaceae > Thermomonas. Next base: position 118,300 of record JAYSEL010000003.1, read on the forward strand.
CTGTACTCGGAAATGGTGCACGCCAACGCGGTCATCCACGGCGACCGTGCGCGCCTGCTGGCGATGGACCCGTCCGAGCACCCGGTGGCGCTGCAGCTGGGCGGCAGCGAACCGGCGCTGCTGGCGCAGGCGGCGCGGATCGGGGCGGAGGCGGGTTTCGACGAGATCAACCTCAACTGCGGCTGCCCGTCCGACCGCGTGCAGGCCGGCCGCTTCGGCGCCTGCCTGATGCGCGAGCCGGCGCTGGTGGCGGAGGGCGTGGCGGCGATGATCGCGGCCTGCCCTGTGCCGGTGACGGTCAAGTGCCGGCTGGGCGTGGACGACGACCACGAGTGGGAGCGCTTCCTCGCCTTCATCGACACCATCGCCGAGGCCGGCTGCCGCTCGTTCATCGTGCACGCGCGCAACGCCTGGCTGCAGGGCCTGTCGCCGAAGGAGAACCGCGAAGTGCCGCCACTGCGCTACGACTGGGCCTATCGGCTGAAGCGCGAGCGGCCGGCGCTGCAGGTGGTGGTGAACGGCGGCATTGCCGACGCGGCGGAAGCGACCGCGCACCTCGACCATGTGGATGGCGTGATGCTGGGCCGTGCGGCGTACCACACGCCCTACCTGCTGCACGAACTCGACGTGCGCTGGTTCGGCGGCGCACGGCGCAGCCGCGGCGAACTGCTGCGCGCCTATCGGCCGTACGTGGAGGCGCAGCTTGCGCAGGGCGTGTTCCTGAAGCACATCGTCCGCCACATCCTCGGCCTGTTCGCCGGCCAGCACGGCGGGCGCGCGTTCCGGCAGGTGCTCAGCGAGGGCGCGCACAGGCCCGGCGCCGACTGGGCGCTGGTCGAACAGGCGCTGGCGCTGACCGAGCGGGCGGAGGCGGCATGATCACCCGCGACCCGGCGGCCTTCCTGGCGTTCGCGCGCACCGTCGCGTCCGACTTCGGCCCGGCCACCGCGCAGGCCTCGTTCCTGGTCGCGCCGGACGGCTTCCGCCTGGCCGAACAGTCGGCCCGCGACAACGCCTACATGGCCGACGCGGCGGCGTTCGACGCCGCGCGCGCCTCGGCCCAGCACCGCGACCTGCACCGCGCGATCTCCGCCGTGTTGCCGACGGTCTGCTTCGCCGGCGACCCGGCCACCCCGGACGCGGTGTTTCCCAACAACGTGTTCGGCACCGCGGCCGGGCGAAGCATCGTCGGCCGCATGCGCCATCCGGTGCGCCAGCGCGAAGCGGACCGCGCCGATATCCGCGCGTTCTTCCGCGACGCCCTCGGCATGACCGAAGTCGATCTCTCCAGCCAGCCGCACCCCTGCGAGCTGACCGGCGCGCTGGTGATCGACCGCGCCCGCGGGCTGGGCTTCTGCGGCCTGTCCGAGCGCTGCGATGCGGACGGCGCGCGGCTGATGCACGACGCGTTCGGGCTGCGCGCCACCCTGTTGTTCGACCTCGCTCCGGGCGAGTACCACGCCAACGTGGTGCTGGCGGTGCTGGCCGGCCGCGCCGCCGTGGTGTGCCCGGCGGGCTTCGCCGATCCCGCGGTGGCGGAGGCCATCGCCGGCATCTACGCCCCGCACGCGGTGGTGTGCGACGCCGCCGAGCACGCGGCGTTCGTCGCCAACTGCATCGCCCTCTCGCCGGAGACGGTGTGGATGAGCGCCGAGGCCGGCCGGGCGCTGGCGCCCGTGCACCGGGCGGTGCTGGCCAAGGCCGGGTTCCGGGTCGAGACGGTCGAGCTGGACGCCATCGAGGCGGCTGGCGGCTCGCTGCGCTGCTGCATCGGCGAGCTCTTCACGGGCCCGTCGGCAGGAAGCTGAACGCCGCGGTATCCTGTTCAGGAAACTTCAGGGGGGGTTCACCCCCCGATTCCAAGAATGGCCCCGAACCTGCCCTCCGCACATGTCCGACACGCCATGTCCCGTCCCGTGAACGTCCTGCCCCGACTGCTTGCCGCCGCCCTGCTGGCGGTGCCGTCGCTGGCGCTGGCGCAGCAGGCGCCGCCGCCGCGTGACCGCGACCAAGGCCCCGTGCAGGGCCAGTTCCGCGAGCCGCCTCCGCGCCGCGGCAGCCTGTCCGACGCCGTGCGCCGGGTCGAGCGCAACACCCGCGGCGAAGTGCTCTCCGCCGAGCGCATCCAGTTCGACGGCCGCGACATGCACCGCGTGAAGGTGGTCGACGACCAGGGCCGGGTGCGCGTCTTCATGCAGGATCCATCGCGCCGCGACAGCGGTGCTGGGCGGCCCGACCGGCCGCCCCGCGACGACGAAGACTGATCGCCCCGGCGCCAGTCCCCGCTTCCGAATCCGTACCCCCGAGGAGTCCCCATGCGAATCCTGCTCGTCGAAGACGAAGCTCCGCTCCGTGAGACCCTGGCCGCCCGCCTGAAGCGCGAAGGCTATGCCGTGGATGCCGCTCAGGATGGCGAGGAGGGCCTGTACATGGGCCGCGAGGTGCCGTTCGACGTCGGCATCATCGACCTCGGCCTGCCCAAGATGAGCGGCATGGAGCTGATCAAGGCCCTGCGCGACGAAGGCAAGAAGTTCCCGGTGCTGATCCTGACCGCGCGTTCCAGCTGGCAGGACAAGGTCGATGGCCTCAAGCAGGGCGCCGACGACTATCTGGTCAAGCCGTTCCACGTCGAGGAACTGCTGGCGCGCATCAACGCGCTGGTGCGCCGAGCCGCCGGCTGGAGCAAGCCGACGCTGGAATGCGGCCCGGTGGTGCTGGACCTGGCCGCGCAGACGGTCAGCGTCAACGGCAGCAACGTGGACCTGACCAGCTACGAGTACAAGGTGCTCGAGTACCTGATGATGCATGCCGGCGAGCTGGTCTCGAAGGCCGACCTCACCGAGCACATCTACCAGCAGGACTTCGACCGCGACTCCAACGTGCTGGAGGTCTTCATCGGCCGCCTGCGCAAGAAGCTGGACCCGGACGGCGAGCTGAAGCCGATCGAGACCGTGCGCGGCCGCGGTTACCGCTTCGCCATCGCGCGCACGGGCGAGTGACCCCGGCGCGACGCCGACCCCCGCGCCGCGCATGACGCCCGCCCCGGACGACGTTCCCCCCGCCGCCGCGCCCCGTGCGCGGCGGTTGCGCATCGCCCAGCCGCGCTCGCTGCAGTCGCGCCAGCTGTGGGCGGCCAGCCTCGGCCTGGTGGCCTTCCTCGCGCTAGCCGGCTACGCGCTGGACCGCGCCTTCCAGAGCACCGCGCAGAGCGGCATGCGCGAGCGCCTGCACAGCTACGCGCTGGCGTACGCGAACAGCGACTTCGCCCGCGACGGCAGCGTGATCCCCCCGTGGGATCCACCCGACCCGCGCTTCCGCCGTCCCGGCAGCGGGCTGTACGCGCAGATCGTGCTGGACGGCAGCCAATGGGAATCCGATTCCGCGCAGGGGCCACGCCTGCCGGCCGGCGCGATGCTGCCGCCGGGGCGCCAGACCTTCGAAGGCCCGCTGCCGGTGACCCGCATCGATGGTCGACAAGGGGAGGTCTATCGCTACGGCTATGGCCTGGCCTGGGGCGGCAGCAGCGATGCCGACGGCACCGGCGAGATCCCCTACACCGTGTACATCCTCGAGGACACCACCGCGCTGGGGCGGCAGGTGGCGGCGTTCCGCGCCGCGCTGTGGCGCTACCTCGGTGGTGCCGGCGTGGTCCTGCTGCTGCTGCAGATGCTGGTGCTGCGCTGGAGCCTGCGGCCGCTGCGCGACGTGATCGACGAGCTCAAGCGCGTGCAGGCGGGTGCCGCCGCCGGCATGAGCGAGGCCCATCCGCGCGAGCTGGAGCCGTTGACCGAGAGCATCAACGCCTTCATCCAGAGCGAGCGCGAAAACCTGGAGCGCCAGCGCAACACACTGGCGGACCTGGCGCACAGCCTGAAGACGCCGCTCGCGGTGCTGCGCACCCGGCTCGACAGCGGCACCGGCGAAGCCGAGCTGCGCGAGGAAGTGGATGCGCAGCTGCGCCGCATGAACGACCTGGTGAGCTACCAGCTGGCGCGCGCGGCGCGCTCCGGCCACCAGCTGTTCGCCGCGCCGATCGTGATCGAGCCGCAGGCCGAGCAGATCGTGGTCGGCCTGGAAAAGGTCTACGCCGCCAAGGGCGTGCTGTGCGAATTCGAGATCGCGCCCGAGGCACGTTTCCACGGCGAGACCGGCGACCTGCAGGAACTGCTGGGCAACCTGCTGGAGAACGCCTTCAAGTGGGCGAAGTCGCGGGTGCTGCTGACCGTCGCCGAGGCCGCGCAGGTGCCCGGCCGCCGGCCCGGCCTGGTGATCGTGGTGGAGGACGACGGCCCCGGCATCGCCGACGACCGCATCGGCTTCGTGCTGCAGCGTGGCGTGCGCGGCGACGAGCGTGTGCAGGGCCATGGCATCGGCCTGTCGATCGTGCAGGACATCCTCAAGAGCTATCGCGGCCAGCTGCACGTCGGCCGCTCGCAGGAACTGGGCGGGGCGCGCTTCGAAGCGGTGCTGCCCGGCGGCCTGTGACCGCTGGGCCGGCGTTGCGTCAGAGCAAAGGCGGGCCGTAGAACCGCTGCAAGTGCGCCGCGACCGTGGGCATGGCCGATTCGAGCAGCCGCGGCGCGCTGAAATGGTATTCGCTGCAGACGGCGAAGAATTCCTCCGGCGCTTCCGCCGCGTAGGGATCGAGCGCGGTGTCGTGGCCGGCATCCACCGTTTCGCAGAAGCCGTCGTAGGCGCGCTGGAAATCGGATGCCCACTGCCGCTGCCAGTCGCGCGGCAGCGGCGGCGTGCCGTCCAGCACGCCGTCCAACGCATCGAGCTTGTGCGCCATCTCGTGCACGGCCACGCAGAAGCCGTCCGCGGGCGAGGCGATGTCGGCGCGCACGTCCGCCCACGACAGCACCACCGGGCCGTGCACCCACGCTTCGCCGATCAGCTCCTCGTCGCCCTCGTGCAGCACGCCGTGCGCGTCCACGTGGCTGCGCTGCGCGCGGAACGCGCCGGGATAGACCACCAGCTCGCTCCAGCCGTGCAGGCCTTCGCTGCCGAATTCCAGCAGCGGCAGGCAGCACAGCATCGCCAGGCGCAGCCGCTGCACCGCATCCAGCCGCAGCCCGTGGACGGGCGTGATGGTCTTCTCGTCGAGGAAGGTCGCGGCCAGCGCGTCCAGGCGCGCGCGCCGCGCGGCGTCCAGGCCGCGCAGCCACGGCAGGCCCGCGGCGGCTTGCCGGGCGAGCGCGGGGTCGAGGGGTGGAGCGACGCGCCGACGGCGCGTGAACGGCCAGATCACGCCGGGCGTGGCCTCAGCGGAACATGCCGGGCAGGAAGCTGTGGAAGCGCGAGGGCAGGGCGCGGCTGTCGCCGGCGGTACGGGCCGGGGCCGGCGTCTGCGCCTTCGGCTTGGCGGCGGCGCGCTGGGCACGGGCCGCGGCCGCGGCGCCGTCCATGTCCACTTCGTCCAGGCGATCCACCGGCGGTGTGGCGGGTTCCGCCGGCTGCACCGGTTCCGGCGCCAGGTGGCGCAGCTCGGACGCGCCGGCATGGCCAGCGGCGCCCGTCAGGGCAAGGCAGACCAACAGCGAACGCGTCGTGGACTGGCGCATGGGGTCACCGGGCGGGGAGGGGGCGCGCGGGAGGCACGACCGCACGCCCGACTATAGCAGCGATCCGGCCCTCTCGATGGTGCGACGCAGCAGGCAACCCGGACGCGGGGTCTGCACACTGGTGGAATGTCCGATCTTGCCCTGTCGCCCACCGCTCCCGCCATCACCGCAGCCGCGCTGCGCCGTGCCCTGATCGCCGGCGCGCGCCGGGTCATTGCCGCGCGCGACGAGCTGAACCGCATCAACGTGTTCCCGGTGCCGGACGGCGACACCGGCAGCAACCTGGCCTCCACGCTCGCCAGCGTCCTGCACGGTGCGCTGAGCCGGCGCAGCGTGCACACCGGCGAGCTGCTGGTGCGCGTGGGCAACGATGCCATCGACGGCGCGCGCGGCAATTCGGGGGCGATCATGGCGCAGTTCCTCGTCGGCCTCGGCGAGCAGGCGCGGGCGCTGCCGCAGCTGGATGCCGCCGCGCTCGCGGCGGCGGTGCGGCGCGGCGCGGACAGCGCGCGCGCGGCGCTGGCGCATCCGGTGGAAGGCACCATCCTCAGCGTGATCGCCGCGTTCGCCGATGCGCTGGACGAACGCGCGCGCCGCCACGGCGCGGCCCCCTGGCAGGCGTTCGCCGATGCCCTGCAGCGGGCCCGGGCCGCGCTGGCGGACACACCCCGGCAGATGCCGCTGCTGCAGAAGGCGGGCGTGGTGGATGCCGGCGCGCGCGGCTTCGTCGACTGGCTGGAAGGCATCGCCGCCTACGCGGAGGGCGGGCCGCGCGCGCTGCGCCTGCGCGCCGCCACCGCCGGTGCCGACGAAGCGCTGGAGGCGCCGCACCTGCACCAGGACGTGGACCCGCGCTTCCGCTACTGCACCGAATGCCTGCTGGTGGGCGAGCGCATCGACCGCGGCGCCCTGCGCGCGGCCCTGGACGCCGCCGGCATTGACTCGCTGGTGGTGGCCGGCAGCGACAGCCGGGTGCGCGTGCATGGCCATGCCGGCCAACCGCAGGTGTTGTTCGACGCCTGTGCCGCCTTCGGTCGCGTCGAGGCGATGAAGGCCGACGACATGCTGCTGCAGCAGCGCAGCGTGGAGTCGCCGGCGACGGTGGCGGTGGTGACCGACAGCGCCGCCGACCTGCCTGCCGCGCTGGCGGAGCGCTACGGCATCCACGTGGTGCCGGTGCGGGTCAGCCTGGATGGCCGCGACTATCTCGACCGCCTCGGCCTCACCGCGGCCGAGTTCTACCGCCGCATGGCCGCGTCCGCGCGCCTGCCGCAGACCAGCCAGCCGCCGCCCGGGGACTTCCGGCGCGTGTTCGAGCACGTGCTGGCGCACCAGCCGGCGGGCGTCTACGTGGGCGTGTCGCGACCGCTGTCGGGCACGCTGCAGTCGGGTGAGACCGCGGCGCGCGGCCAGCGCGCGACGATGCACTGCCTCGACAGCGGCCACGTCAGCGCCGGCCAGGCGCTGCTGGCCTGGCGTGCGGCGGAACTCGCCGCGGCCGGGGCCGACGCCGCGGCCATTGCCGCCGACCTCGAACGCCTGCGCCCGCAGACGCAGACCTGGGCGATGGCGCGCGATATCCGCCACGCCGTGCGCGGTGGCCGCATCCCGCGTTGGGCCGGCCCGCTGGTGCGCTGGACCGGGTTGATCCCGATCGCGCGGGTCAGTCCGCAGGGCCTGCTGAAGGTGGCGGGCGGCCTGCTGGCCCGCCACGCCGCGCCCGAGGCGTTCGCCCGCCACGTCGCCCGGCGGGTGCCGGTGGGGCGGCGCTGGCGGTTGATCGTCGGCCATGCCGATGCATTGGCCGACGGCGAGCGCCTGCTGGCGGCGCTGCGGCAGCGGCTGTCGATCGACGAAGCGCACCTGGTCGAAGTGGGGCCGGCCGTCGGCGCGCACGCCGGCCAGGGCACCCTCGTGGTCGGGCTGCAGCCCGCGCCCTGACGGGCGCCGGAGGTGCGGCCGGCGGGGCCGGCTGCGTATCATCCGCGCATGCCGATGTTCTTCGCCGCCGCGTGTGTCCTGCTCGTTGCCTACCTGCTGGGCTCGCTGTCCGGCAGCCTGCTGCTGGGTCGCCTGCGCGGAGTGGATATCCGCCGCCACGGCAGCGGCAACGCCGGCGGCACCAACGCCTTCCGCACCCAGGGCTGGCGTTTCGCGCTGGGCGTGGTGATCGTGGATATCGGCAAGGGCGCACTCGCGGCGTGGCTGGCGCTGCGGTTCGCGCCGACGTGGGCCTACGCCGCCGCCGCGCTGGCGGTGGTGGGTCACGTGTGGCCGCTCTGGCACGGTTTTCGTGGCGGCAAGGGGGCGGCCACCGCCGTCGGTGCGCTGCTGGTGCTGTGGCCATCGGCGCTGCTGCCGCTGCTGTCGGTGTGGGTGCTGGTGCTGGTCGTCACCGGTTACGTCGGCCTGTCCACCGTGCTGGCCGCGGCCAGCCTGCCGGCGTGGGCCGCGTGGGAAGGCGCCGATCCCGCGCGCCTGGCCTTCGCGCTGGGCATCGCCCTGTTCCTGGCGTTCACCCACCGCGCCAACCTGCAGCGGCTGCGCCGCGGCACCGAGTCGCGCTTCGACCGCGTGCGCCTGTTCCACCGCCGGCGCGCCGGCGCATGAGCGATGCCGCCGGCGAGCGTGCCCTGCTGCTGCGGCTGGCCGAGGGTCCGGTCAGTGGCGACGTGCTCGCGTCCGAACTGGGCCTGACCCGCGCCGCCGTGTGGAAGCGGATCGAGGCGCTGCGCGAGGCCGGCGTGGCGATCGAGGCCGCGCCCGGGCGCGGCTACCGGCTGGCGCAGCCGCTGGACCTGCTGGATGCCGATGCGATCCGGACGGGGCTGCCTGCGGACGTGCGTGCCGATCTCGCGGGCCTGGACGTCGCGTGGTCGCTGGCCTCCACCAACAGCACCCTGCTGCGCGACGAGGCGCCCACGCATGGCTGTGTGGCGCTGTTGGCCGAGCGCCAGACCGGCGGACGCGGACGCCGCGGGCGCACCTGGGCGTCGCCGCTGGCGGCACACGTGTACCTGTCGCTGGCGCGCCGCTTCGAGGGCGGGCTGGCGCGGCTGGGCGGCCTGAGCTTGGTCGCCGGCATCGCCGCGGCGGAGGCCCTGCACGCGCTGGGGCTGGCCGAGGTGCGCCTGAAATGGCCGAACGACCTGGTCGTCGCCGACGCCGCCGGCCTGCGCAAGCTGGGGGGGCTGCTGGTCGAAGGCGGCGGCGAGGCGGGCGGCGCCGCGCGCGCGGTGATCGGGCTGGGCCTCAACGTGCGCATGCTGCCGGCCGTGGCCGCGGGGATCGACCAGCCCTGGATCGATCTCGCCGGGCTGCGGTCGCCGCCGCCGCCGCGCAATGCGGTCGCGGCGATGCTGCTGGCCCACCTGCTGCCGGCACTCGACCTGTTCGACGCCCGCGGCCTGGCGCCCTTTATGCCGCGCTATGCCGCGCTGGACGTGCTGGCCGGTCGCGCCATCCGCGTGCACGAGGCCAGCGGCGCGTTCGACGCGGTCGCGCTGGGCCTGGCCGACGACGGCGCCCTGCGCCTCCGTGACGCCGAGGGTGGCGAGCGCCACGTGCATGCCGGCGACGTGAGCGTGCGCGCATGAGCACGTGGTTGTTCGATCTCGGCAACACCCGCCTGAAGTGCGCGCCGCTGCGCCCGGACGGCGGCCTGGGCGAGGTGCGCGCCATCGCGCACGACGATGCGGGCGCCTGGCTCGACGCCCTGCCCGAGGGCGACGTGGCCTGCGTGGCCAGCGTGGCACCGGAGGCGCGTCGCGTCGCATTGCTCGATGCGCTCTGCACGCGCTTCACGCGGCTGCATCGCGTGTCCACCGAGCCGGCCCTAGGCCCGCTGCGGATCGCCTATGCGGTGCCGGCGCGGCTGGGCGTGGATCGCTTCCTGGCGATGCTCGGCGCCTGCGAGGGCCGTGCCGTGCTGGTGGTCGGCGTGGGCACGGCGCTGACGGTGGACCTGGTGGATGCCGACGGCCGCCACCGCGGCGGTCGCATCGCGCCGTCGCCGCAGCTGATGCGCGAAGCCCTGCATGCGCGCGCCGCGCAGCTGCCGGACGCCGGCGGCGTCTACGCCGAGTTCGCCGACGACACCGATGCCGCGCTGGCGTCCGGTTGCGAGGGCGCCGCGGTGGCGCTGGTGGAGCGCAGCCTGCAGGCCGCGCAGGCGTTGCTGGGCACGGCGCCGGCGGTGCACCTGCACGGCGGCGGCGCGCCGGCATTGCGCCCCCGCCTGCCCGACCATGCGTGGACGCCCGATGCCGTGCTGCGTGGCCTCGCGCGCTGGCATGCGCTGCGGATCGCATAAACTCGCCGCATGCTGCTGCGCGCCACCATCGTGATGCTGTTGATGCTCAACCTGGGCGCCGCCGGCTGGTGGCTGTTCCATCCCTCGGCCCGCGCGGATGTCTCCACGGACGGCGCCACGCCGGGCCTGCGCCTGCTGCGCGAGCGCAGTCCCGCGGCCGCGCCGGCACGTGCCGCCTCCGTCCCCGCGCCGGCCGCGCCCGCGACCGACACGCCAGCTGCGCCCACGGCGCCTGCCCAGGCGGCGCTGGTGCCGTCCCCGGCCACCGCCGCACCGGTCTGCCTGCGCTTCGGTCCCTTCGCCGATGCCGCGGCGCGCAATGCCGCCGGCAACGCGCTGGGCCAGTTGGGCGCGACCGCACTGTCGCCGCGCGACGCGCCGGCCCGCGGCGCGCGCGGCTGGAAGGTGTTCCTGCCGGCGCAGCCCTCCCGCGAGGCGGCGCAGGCGCTGGCGAAGCAGTTGGAGGCCGCCGGCGTGCGCGACCTGTTCGTGATGGCGCAGGGCGACGAAGCGAACAGCATCGCGCTGGGCCGCTTCAGCACCGAGGCCGGCGCCCGCCGCCGCCAGGCGGAGCTGCAGGCCAAGGGCGTGCAGGCCAGCGCCGAGCCGGTGGGCGGCACGCCCGCGCAGGCCTGGCTGGACGCCCGCCTGCCGGCCGCGACCGATGCCGCCGCGCTCGCCCGCATCGCGCCGTCCCGCGCCGTGGACTGCGCCACGCTGCGCTGAAGACCGACCGGGGCAGGCTGGTAGAATCCGGTCCACCGCCGCTTTAGCTCAGTTGGTAGAGCAGCTGCCTTGTAAACAGCAGGTCGTCCGTTCGATTCGGACAAGCGGCACCAAATCGATGTTTCATGTGGTTTCATCCCTACTCGTAGCGCCCATGAAAGCCGCCACCTAGGCGGCTTTCGTGTTTCATGGGGTCTCGCAGTGTTCCATTGAATCCGGGGGCACCTGGGGGCATAGTCGGGGGCATAGGGCGCTAGGCGGTGGTGCCCATAGCTTGAGATGCCCCCATGGCGACGAGTGCTGGCAGTCTGACTGCGGTAGCGATACGCAATGCAAAGGCGAGCGAGAAGCCATACCGCCTGTTCGATGGGGGCGGCCTGTACCTCGAGGTCATGCCCACCGGTTCCCGCTACTGGCGCCTGAAGTACCGCTACGCCGGCAAAGAAAAGCGTCTGGCGCTCGGCGTGTTTCCGGAAGTGGGGCTGGCAGAGGCGCGGGGTCTCCGGGACACGGCCCGAGAGGCTCTGCGCGCCGGCCGGGACCCCGGAGCTGAAAAGAAGGCGACCAAGGTTCGTGCGGTGCTCAACGCGGCGACAACCTTCGAAGCTGTGGCACGGGAATGGTTGGAGACGCAGAGAGCCAAGCTGGCCACCTCGACCTTCGAGAAGGCTGAGTGGATGTTGGTCGACAACGTATTCCCTTGGATGGGGGCATTGCCGATCACCCAGATCGAGGCGCCCGAAGTGCTTGCAACCTTGAGGCGCATCGAGGCCCGGGGTGCAAATGAAACGGCTCACCGGACCAGGGAGCGGATTGCCCAGGTGTTCCGCTATGCGATTGCAACGGGTCGGGCGAAACACAATCCTGTCGGCGACCTGCGCGGCGCTCTGGCTCCTATCGTCCGTACGTCCCGCTCTGCCATCACGGACCCGGCCCAAATCGGTGATCTGCTGCGGGCCATCGACGGCTACACCGGTCAGTTCGTCACCCGCTGCGCCCTCAAGCTGGCTCCGCTGTTGTTCGTACGCCCTGGAGAGCTGCGGGCAATGGAATGGCGCGAGCTTGATCTGGACGCGTCGGAGTGGCGCATTCCAGCCGCCAAGATGAAGATGCGTGAGGAACACGTCGTGCCTCTGGCGCCTCAGGCCGTGGCCATCCTCCGGGAGCTGCTGCCCTTGACGGGACCCGACCCGAAACGTCCCGGTCGGCTTGCCAGGTACGTATTCCCCAGTCTGCGCTCGGGCACGGAATGCATGAGCGAGAACACGGTCAATGCCGCCCTTCGCCGGCTGGGCTACGACAAATCAACGATGACCGGGCACGGCTTTCGGGCGTTGGCCTCGACCCGCTTGAATGAAATGGGATGGGCGCCTGACATCATCGAGCGCCAGCTTGCCCATGCAGAGCGAAACGCTGTCCGGGCCGCCTACAACCGCGCCCAGTACATGAAGGAGCGCCGTCAGATGATGGCGGCATGGGCGGATTACCTGGACGCACTGAGGGCGAACCACAACGTCGTCCCGATCCGGCGGCTGGCGCATTGAGGGGCCTCCGCTCGTCTGGGGCTGGGGTCTTTTTGGTATCGACGAAGAGATCCAGAAGGTAGGCATTTGGTAGGCAGGTTTTCCATAGTCCGCTTCAAGAGCCCTGGTCCTGTTACGAGAGTGGGAGTAAGCAATGCCAAGAAGGCCTCCCCCTAAGCCCAACGCCTGGATGCGGAAGTTGAAACTCTTGCAATCTGGCGTGCCTCAGGAAGAGTGGCCGCAGGATCTAAAGGCGCATTGGAGTCACGCCGAAGAGATTCATGTCGGGTGGTGGGAGCAGCTCAAGGCTCTCTCCGCTTCTGAGCTGCGAATCCTAGCCAACGCCGCGCTCATGCAGACGATGGAGCTAGAACGAGAGCTTCAGGAAAAGAGCGCCGAGATTGCACGACGTGACCGACTCCGCACAAGGCGTGGAGAGGCCGCCCAGTCGCCTCCGGTGACGGCGTTCAAGGCAGTGGTGAAGGCGGAGTGGGAGCACGCGAGAAATCCGGAGAAGCCTCGAGTCGCGTCGGATTTCGCCAGAAGGATGGTCGCTAGGAAAGGCGCTCCGATCACTGACCCACGAACTGTCCTGAGATGGTGTCGCCAGTGGGAAAAAGAGCGGCATTTTGCGGCGATACGTCTGCCTGACAGATTCTATTCCCGCTCCGGCCCTCGTAAAGATGTCTTCGCGCAGGTGGGTCTATGGCGAGATGCAGTCTGTGATCCGGGCGAAGCTGACGATTGGGACGGCGTTTGAGCCTTCGCCGCATTGACACTCCCTTAAGGGAGTGCTCCTAGCACGATCTTCGAAAATTAGTGTGCGTGTCACCGCAGCCAGCGGCGGCCCATGTCATCCGACGTGGGCACTAGCCTAAGAGGTGACACATGCAGCTCGATCGAATCCTTTCTCCGCGCGAGGCCTGGCGGACTGCCGGCATCTCGCGCTCGACCATGTACCGACTGGAGAAGGCTGGTGCGTTTCCGCGGAGGCTCCAGATCAGCGAGGGCCGCACTGGCTATCTGGCCAGTGAGCTGGAGGCCTGGATCAAGGCCCGCGCCGCCCACCGGAAACTGATCGGCGGCTAACCATGGATGGCCGCCACGCCAAGGTGCATGGAGACAGCACTCCTGCGAAAGCACGCGGTGCCGGGAAGCGACTTCGGCAAAAAGGGCGTCGCGAAGGGGGAGCCTTTGTCCTGATCCCGCATGCCGTCATCGACTCTGCCAACTTCCGCCGTTGCAGTGGCACAGCGGTCAAGCTGCTCGTCGGCCTGGTCAGGCAGTACCGGGGGAACAACAACGGGGACCTGGCTCCGGCGCTGGTTCCCAATGGACCAGCCCATCAGGCCAAGGCCAAGGCGTTGCGTGAGCTGGTTCACTACGGTCTGCTGGTCAAGACCAAGCACGGTGGACTTGGCATGCCCAGCCTCTATGCGTTGACGTGGTGCGCGATTGACCCCTGCCGCAACAAGCTGGAGGTCTCGGCCACGCTGAAGCCACCGGGTGACTGGAAGAGCGAGGTGCCCGACTTCCATGACAGGCCAAAAACAAAAGCCAAGGCTGGAAATCAGCATGGCCAAGGCTGATAGTCAGCTCTTTACGTCACTTGCGGCCGTTGCCAAGGCTGAAAATCAGCCCTTTTGGAGCTAAATCGGGCGGGGCGCAAGGCTGAAAATCAGCCACCTTCTTAGATCTACCATAGGTGGCTGTCTGGGTGAGGGCTGTGGCTAGCTGGCCCGGTATACTGGCTCAATCTGGAGCCCGGCCATGAATCGCCCTACCGTCGCCGACATCCGCCACATGCCGCTGTACTCGCCCGCCGAGGCCGCCAGGTTCCTGCGCCTTCCGCCATCGACGGTGCGCGCCTGGGCCTTTGGCCAGCGGTACAAAGTCAAGGACGAGGCTCGCCGGTTCCAGCCCGTCATCAACGCGGCGGACCCGAAGGCGCGACGCCTGTCGTTCGTCAACCTGGTGGAGTTGCTGGTACTCGCAGCTATCCGCAAGGGACACGGGGTCGAGCTGAAGCAGGTGCGAAGCGCCGTGGACTTCCTGCGGAAGCGGTATCCCAGCAATCATCCTTTGGCTGACAACGAGTTCCAAACCAACGGCATCGATCTGTTCATCGAGAAGTACGGCAGCTTGCTGAACATCTCCCAAGACGGACAGATTGCCATCAAGGAAGTGATCCAGCAGTACCTGAGGCTCGTAGACCGCGATCCTTCTGGTGTGCCGTTCAAACTGCACCTGCCACGCCGTCCTGGCGCTCCTGATCCCTTGGCTGCCGTCGTGATCGACCCGGAGCGTGGATTTGGTCGCCCGGTGCTGGATGGGCGCGGTATCCGCACGGAAGTCATCTGGGAGCGTTTTCAGGCAGGTGAATCCATTGCCTCCCTGGCCCAGGACTACGGCCTGGAGCCTGCTGTGATCGAGGACATCCTGCGGAGCCTGCAGCCCCTTGCCGCCTGAGGCCGCGCTTGGTGAGCCGGTCTTCTTCGTCGACCGCAGCCTCGGCGGCAAATGGGTAGTGGAGGCGCTGCGCGGGGTCGGTGCGCAGGTCGTGGTCCATGACGACGTGTTCGACCAGAACGCTCCGGATGTCGAATGGCTGCAGGAGACCGCGCGTCGCGGCTGGGTTGTACTGACGAAGGACGGCGCCATGCGGCGGAATCCCCACGAGCTGGCGATGATCCGCTTGGCGCAAGCGCGCGTGTTTACCTTGTCGCGCCAGGATCTGACTGGGCAGGAAATGGCCGCGTTGTTGGTCAGTGCGCTAGCGGGGATGCGTAAACGGGCAACTGCGACAGAGCCCCCGTTCGTGTACAGCATCTCCCGCGCTGGCGATTTCAAGCGTTTGGACTAGGTCGGCCAGTGCCAGGTCGGTCTATGGCGTCCTGGCCTCGTATGTCTCGAGGAGAAACATGCACAGCGCCGCGCTTGCGGAGACGGCAAGCCTGGCGTGCCGGACGGTGAGGCCCTTGTGGTTGCTGCTCTTGCCATGGCCGGTTCCGTAAAGGTTGCGGAGTTCCGCAATGCCGATGGCGACGGAGCCAAGATTGCTCAGGGTCCTCTTGATAACGTCCGCGCCCTTCTTCTGTGCGTGGATGTCGGTCGGGGCCAGTTCGAGGGTCGTCTGAACTGCCTTCAGGAGCTGCGGGATCTCATCCCTCTTGCCGTACTCGATGTCCGAGCCTTCCAGGATGATCTTAAGCGTGGACTCGAGGAGTTCCTTGGCACTGCCAATCGCCTGCGCTGGATCGTCGGCAAGGGACCGTTCGATCCGCTGGACATGCTCGGCGAGATGCCGGCTTCCCAGCGACGCGATGACCTCCGGGGTAAGACCGGCGCCCCGGCCTTTGGCGACAAGGGTGTTCCCTTCCAGAACATAGCCGTCCCGTTCCAGGTGGCGGAGCATTTCCTTGACGTCAGGAAGACTCCAATCCTCGATCTTGAACAGGATGTCTTCGTAGATCCGCAGCATGCGCGCCACATGCTCCGGACTTGACCAATCCACGGACTCGTAGAAGTACTCGACGGCGCTGCGGCGTTCGCCCCGCGGCAGGAACTCCTGCGGAATGAACGCCTTCTCGAACCCGTAGCCGCTGAACAGGTCATCGATCTCACGTAGGGTTGAGCCTACCAACCATTCCCGAAAATGCGTGCGTGTGACGCGGCTGATCAGATCTCGCTTCATGACATGAAGTGATGTCAGGAAATGGCGAACGACCGGTGGAGCAATGCGTCGAACGTTGCCTGCGCGGTCGCCAACGCAGCATTTTGCTGGGCGGCAATACCGCGAATGGCGTTGGCCTTGGCAGCAAACTGGCGCTGCAGTTCGATGGGCGGCACCGGAACTGGGAGATTTCGCAGAATTTCCAGGTTGATGTTCTTTTGAGCCGCTTGCGGCGCATTCCGTTCAAGCGTCGGCTGAAGAAATCCAAGCCAATGCTGGATGTATTCGATGGTGACATCTTGCGATGGAGTAAAGCCAACAACGCTGTCGGGGAAGCATGCGTCGAAATCCAGCACGCCGGTACGCGCAATGTTTGCAGCGATGGTGATACACAGTGTGCCTGCAGGCCAAAGGCGCGACTGGGCCAGACCGAGTTCCGAATAAGTCTGCGTATAACGCGTAATGTGCCCACCGCTATTGGTCACGTCACCTGTTTGGATGAACGGATATGGGCCGTCATACAGTTCTTGTGCGTCACGTGGACGATGGCGAGACTTACCCCTATCCAACTGACCAAGCTCACCAAACAGCACCAATGGCCAGCCCTTCGGGTTGCTGACCGGATCACCGAACATGTCCAGGAACAGCGCGGGCACCAGCTCGACGGCCTTGCGCTGGGCTTCGCGGCGTAGGCGGACAATGCCTTCGGCGCGGGAGAGCAGATCGACAATTCGACGTTGCTTCTCTAAGGGCGGCACCTGGATCTGCAACCGCTTCATGTCGCTTGCGCGAAACGCCGCTTGACTCACCCATTGCGTTGCCGCCGCTGCAAAGGTTCCTTTTGCTTGCTCAAAGCGCAGCCAGTAGTTGAAGTAGGCCGGATCCACCACGCCTGCATTCACTCGAATGCGCGTAATGTGATTTGAGAAAGAAGCCTTAGTATCACTCAAAACTAGCGCAGATTTTCCAACCAGCTCAACGCTGTTGGTGTTGTTAAAAAGCACATCGCCGGCAAGCAGCCATGACTTGGTTTCCGGCGCGGCTTCAATCGGAACGAAGTAGGTCTGCGCCAAATCGAGTTGACCATCATTTCCAATGTTGAAAGGTCGAAGGTGAAGCACACCGCTTTCAACAAGCTTAGCCTTGTTCCAAGGAAATCCCGTTTCGTCGCTGACGATGATTTCACCAACAGAAGTCATGCAGGATCTTCCGCCAGCACTTCACGAAGCGCTTCCACTTCGGCTGCAATTTCTACTTCCAGCGCTGCCAACTCGTCCAACAGCTCGCGCGGGTCACGGTGATCCACCTGGGCCGCATTCAACGGCCGGTACCGGCTGGCGCTCAAGTTGTAGTCGTTGCCACGCAAGGCCTCGGCCGTGGCGAACCACCAGTTCTTCGCCCACTCGAAGTTGGTAGCGAGGGCAGGATTTGAACCTGCGGCCTGCCACTCCGCCCAACGATCATCGCGGGTACAAAACGCCTCGATCAGCGCTGGCAGATCGTCGGCCTCGATCGGCTGGTCGTGGTTAGCGTCCAGTTTGTAGCCGTCGTTGTCCGCGTGCAGGAACAACACCCGACCCGTACTTCCACCCTTGCGGAAGAACAGCGCCGAGGTCTTGACCCCCGAGTACGGCTGGAACACGCCACCCGGGAAGGACAGCACCGCCTCCACCGTATTGTTTTCCACCAGCAGGCGGCGGATTTCCTTGTGCGCGCCGGTCGAGCCGAACAGCACGCCCTCCGGCACGATCACGCCGCAACGACCACCCGGCTTCAACGAGTCGAGCATGTATTTCAGGAACAGGATTTCGGTGGCCCCCGTGTTTCCTACCCTCACGTCCTCCACGATCCGGTCGCGATCCACGCGCCCGGAGAACGGCGGATTGGCCAGCACCACGTCGTACGTGTCCGGCAGGCCCAAGTCGGCGCGCTGCTGCACGTCCAAGGTGCTGGTCAGCGCATTGCGACGCAGGATCCGCACGTTCGGCAAGCCACGCAGGGTCAGATTCATCGTCGCCAGGCGCACCATCTTCGGATCGACGTCATTGCCGTAGAAGGTGCGGTTGGCCAGTTGGCTTTGCTGCGCCTGGTTGAGCCGGTCGCCCAGACCGCGCCGCTGCGGCTTGCCATCGGACTCGACGGTCTCGATGGCTGCCTCCGACGAGTTGGCCAGGCGAATATGGTTGTAGGCCGCCGCCAGGAAGCCCGCGGTACCGGCAGCCGGGTCATAGACGGTCTCGCCGATCTGCGGGCGTACCATGTCCACGATGGCGCGGATGATGTGGCGCGGCGTGCGGAACTGGCCCAGTTCACCGGCCTGCTTGATCTGGCGCAGCACATGCTCGAACAGGTCGCCCTTGGTGTCCGCGTCCGCCTCGTCCAGGCGCAGGCCGTCCACGTCGGTCACCAGTTTCGACAGTACTGCCGGGTCGTCGATACCCAGACGGGCGCCATCCATGAAGTTCACCGCACTATCGGCTGCAACATCGGCGAAGAACGGGAAGACTTCGTCGCGGACGAAACGCACCAGATTCTCGCCGGACAGGCCTCTCGCCCACAGCGACCAGCGCAGGCGTTCGGCGGGAATCGTCGTGTCGCCCTTGTTCGGTGCGTTCAACGGATTGCGCAGCGTCCACTCGCCCGCGAACAGGCTGGTGTAGGCCTGCTTCATCACCCGGGCGCGGGCCGCGTTCTGCTTGTCGATCCCTTCGATCAGGTAGAAGAAGAACAGGAACGCCAGTTGTTCGGCATTGGTGACTGGATCGGGGTAGCCGCCGCCGTAAAGGTCGTCGCGAATGCGATCCACCTTCTGGCGGAGTTCGGGGGTCATCGGCATGGATAGAACCTAGTGAATGAAAGCAGAGACGGCGTCGCCAGCATGGTCGGGACCCGTCGCTTCGGTTGAGAACACGGCCAGACTCAGGCTGGACAGCATATTTTCCAGCGCCAGCGCGCCGCCGAACAGGCGGACGGCCGCAGCGTGGCCGCCCAGTGCCGTGAAGGACTGGAAGAAATCCAGGTGATCGGCGGTGAAATCGTCCAGCGTGCCGGCATTGGCGCGCAGGGTATTGCCGATCAGGCGTAGCCAACGGACCTGTTCCGGGTTGAACTGCGCTTCCCGCGGCAGCAACCAGGACTCGAAGCGTGTACCGATGGCCTGCGCCAGAGCTTCAGTCGCTTCCGGCTGCACCAGGTTGCCGTTGGCGTCCATGGTGAGCCAGGCGCGGGTGGCCGGATCAATCTGATCGTCGATATCCAATGCAAGCAGGCGTCGGGGTTGCGGTGGACGGGGTTTGGGTTCGCTCACGCGGACAGCGCCACCCTCGACAGGGCGATCGTCGCCTTCGTGCATGTCCGTCACGCCGACGAAGTCGAACATCGTGAACTTGGCTTTTCCGGGCGCCTTGCGTGCGCCACGCCCGCGCATTTGCCGGTACAGGATGGCGGACTTGGTGTAGCGAGCGAAGATCAGGTTCTGCAACTCCGGGAAATCGAAGCCGGTATCCAACATGTTCACGGACACCAGGATCTGCGGGTACTTCTCTTTCTTGAAGGCGCGGATCTTCGTCATGCCATCGCGGGTGTCATCCCCACCAGTGTCGGACACGACGTAGTCGGCGTAGCGCACGGCGGGATGTGGTTTTTCGTCGGCGAAGGCTTCATCGAACAGGCGCGCCAAGGTTTCAGCATGGCGCTTGGTCACGGCAAAGACGATCGTCTTGCCAGGCACCGGCTTGCGCTGAATGCCCTTGGCGTCCAGATAGCCATTGCGCATGACCTCACGGAACTCGCGCACGATGGCGCGGTTACGTTCGGGAATGGTGAAGCGGCGTTCCAAGGCATTGGGATCGACGGTAATGCTCTTGTTCTCGCCGAATGCGTCGCGCAACTCGACGGCGGTGGCTTCATCCATCGCTGACCAGTCCAGTTCACTCTTCTTGACCTCGAAGCCACCTTCGGCGGCCGTCTTGACGGTCTTGGCCTTGTAGATCTGATACGGCACCAGATACCCATCATCGATGGCTTGGCCGATTCCGTAGCTGAAGGTGGGCTTGTCCACGCCAAAGAAGCGCAAGGTGTCACGCACGAAAGCCTTGTCGTCCTCGGCCTGTTCCTCGCCTGCGACGCAAGGCGTGGCGGTCAGGCCCAACTGGACACCGTCGAAGTGCCGCAGTACGCCCGACCATTGCCCATAAATGCTGCGATGGCATTCGTCGGTAATGATCAGGTCGAAGTATCCCGCCGAATAATCGCGGTAGATGTTCACCATGCTCTGCAGAGTGGCGATCGTGATCCGCTTGGCGTCGTCAAAGCGACGTCCAGCCCTGAGTACGTAACTCGGGAGATCCGGTAGGTATTCGGTGAAGTTCTCTTCGGTCTGCCCTGCTAGGGTGATCCTATCCACGAGGAACAGCACGCGGGTCGCGGCATTGGCCTCGAACATGCGCTTGATGAAGGCGGCGGCAGTGCGGGTCTTGCCGGTACCTGTGGCCATTTCGACCAACAGGCTGCGCCGGCCCAACTGGATGTCGGTGGATAGCGCGTCAATACAGGCTTGCTGGTAATCGCGGCCGGCAACGCGTTTGTCGATGGGGACTGATAACAGGTCCCGACGCTGCACGGCCGTGGCGACACGCCGTTCCAGGTCTGCCTGGGAGTAGAAGCTGGACACCAGCCGCGGGTGGGCCTCGTTGCGCCAATCCCAGAACCAGATTTCACGGCCATTGGCCAGGAAGATGAAGGGGACATTGGCCAGCCCCGCGTAGTGCCGGGCCTGGTCGGCAGCGGTCGGCGCGTGAACGCTGCTGCGCTTGGCCTCTACCACGGCCAAGCCGCGGCCGTTGCGGTCGCACAGCAGGTAGTCGGCTTTGGTGCCGTCAGACAATTGATACTCGAAATGAGCACTGACGCCATCGCTGATCTTCCAGCCGACGTCGCCGAGCTGGGCGTCAATCAGTGTCCGGGAGAATGCCTCGTTGGTCGCCATGTGGTCCCCTTGTGGGGGACGAGGATAGCCGAGTACACACGCAGACTGCCGAAGCCATGGTCGGGGCGGCAGGATTCGAACCCGCGACAGCCGGTCCCCAAGACCGGAGCTCTACCAGGCTGAGCTACGCCCCGTTTGCATGCACCCAGGGGGAGATTAACCGCTGGTCGCCCTAGCGCAGTTGCCGACCGCCACCCGGAAACCGATGTCAGACTGCACTGAGGGCAACTTTGGCAGCATGCAGTCAGCCAACGCTTTATCGATCGGGCGTGCGGCAGGATCCGTCCGGTAGTGGCAGTAGGTCACAGCGGCGCGAGTCGTCAGTTCTGTTGGAGCAGGGACGGCATAGCGCTCAGTGCATTCGTCGTAAGTCTCGGTTAACGCAGTTCTCGCGAGATCCCCGGCCCCGGTGCCCTTTCCTGTGTAACGCGCCATATTTCCGAGCAGCATGACCAGAACGGCAGCAATCGCGATCCAAGTCCACTTCGACATGATGATCTCCCTTGTTTACGGGTAAACGCCAGGTAGGTGCTGGTTCGGTCAGGAGGGTGATGTCCGGCTGCTTACTGAGGCGGAGGCGCGGATTCGCTCGCGGTACACTCTGCCCCGGAGCTTCCCATGTCCCCTGACGCGCCTTTTGGGGCGGTACGGGGGCACAAATGGGGGCACTTGCTTAACAAATCGCTTGTCGATCCAAATAAAAACAACGTCTTACGTTGATTGTTTGGTGCTGACAAGCGCACCACCTTCCCGTCGGCGCAGTCGCCGCCCACCGCCCTCAGGACCTCCCATGACCCGTCGCCATCCGCCCGTCTCCGTGTTCGGCGTGCCCACCGACATCGGCGCCTCCCGGCGCGGTGCCTCGATGGGGCCGGAAGCGCTGCGCGTGGCCGGGCTGGTGGAGGCCATCGCCGCCCGCGGCGTCGATGCGCGCGATATCGGCGACGTGCCGGGGCCGCGCAACCCGATCAGCCCGCCGGTGGACGGCTACCGCCATCTCGAGGAAGTGGTGGCGTGGAACCGTGGGGTCTTCGACACCAGCATCCGCGAACTGCGTGCCGGCCGCATGCCGATCCTGCTGGGCGGCGACCATTGCCTGGGCATCGGTTCGATCGCCGCGGTCGCGGCGCATTGCCGCGAGACCGGCAAGAAGTTGCGCGTGCTGTGGCTGGACGCGCACGCCGACTTCAACACCCGCGAGATCACCCCCAGCGGCAACATCCACGGCATGCCGGTGGCCTGCCTGTGCGGACTGGGCCCCGATGCGCTGACCCGGCTGGGTGGGTCGTCGCCGGCGATCACGCCGGACCAGGTGCGCCAGATCGGCATCCGCTCGGTCGATCCGGGCGAGAAGCGGCTGGTCAAGGAATACGGGCTCGACATCTACGACATGCGCTACATCGACGAGGTCGGCATGCGCCGCGCGATGGAGGAGGCGCTGGAAGGCGTGGACGCCGACACCCACCTGCACGTCAGCTTCGACGTGGACATGCTGGACCCGTCCATCGCGCCCGGCACCGGCACCCGCGTGCCCGGCGGCGTGAACTACCGCGAGGCGCAGCTGATCATGGAGATGGTGGCCGACACCGGCCGCATGGGCTCGCTGGACCTGGTGGAAGTGAACCCCGCGCTGGACAAGCGCAATGCCACCGCGAAGCTGGCGGTGGACCTGGTGGAAAGCCTGTTCGGCAAGTCCACCCTGATGCGCGACTGATCAGGCGGCCGCGCCGCCCAGCCAGTCGCGCGGGCGCAGGTAGTCGGCCAGCCGCGCCTCGGCGCTGCCGGCCTCGGGCTGGTAGCCGTATTCCCAGCGCACCAGCGGCGGCAAGCTCATCAGGATCGACTCGGTGCGGCCGCCGCTCTGCAGCCCGAACAGCGTGCCGCGGTCGAACACCAGGTTGAATTCCACGTAGCGCCCGCGCCGGTACAGCTGGAACTGGCGTTCGCGCTCGCTGTGCGGGGTGTCCTTGCGGCGCCCGACGATGGGCAGGTAGGCATCGAGGAAGCCGTCGCCGACGGCGCGCAGGTAGCCGAAGTCGGCGTCGAAGTCGCCGTGGAGGTCGTCGAAGAACAGCCCGCCCACGCCGCGCGTCTCGTCGCGGTGCTTCAGGAAGAAGTACTCGTCGCACCAGCGCTTGTGTGCGTCGTAGCGGGCCTGCCCGCCGAACGGCTCGCACAGCGCACGCGCGGTGCGGTGCCAGTGCAGCACGTCCTCGTCGAACGGATAGAACGGCGTCAGGTCGAAGCCGCCGCCGAACCACCACGCCACCGTTTCGCCGTCGCGTTCGGCGCGGAAGTGGCGCACGTTGGCGTGCGTGGTCGGCACGAATGGGTTGCGGGGATGGAACACCAGCGACACGCCGACGGCGCGCCAGGACGCACCCGCGAGTTCGGGCCGGTTGGCCGTCGCGGACGGCGGCAGGCGGTCGCCCGACACGTCGGAAAACCCGATGCCGGCCTGCTCGAACACCGCGCCATCGCGCAGCACGCGGGTGCGCCCGCCGCCGCGGATCGGCGAGGTGCCGGGATCCTTCGCCCATGCGTCCTCGTGGAAGCGCGCGCTGCCGTCGGCGCCTTCGATCGCGGCGCAGATGCGGTCCTGCAGGCCGGTGAGGTAGTCGCGGACGGTGTCGAGGCTGGGGATGCGATCGGTCATGCGCGCATTGTAGGCGCAGCCCGCCTCAGCCCCAGGCCAGCAGCGCGATGGCCGCCAGCGCCAGCAGCAGGCCGAGCGCGTTGATGCGCCCCAGCCGCTCCTTGAATACCGCCACGCCGGCCAGCGCGCCCAGCACCACCACGCCGAGGTTCATGCTGGCGAACACCAGCGCGGGGTTGTCGGGCAGCGCGCGATGCGCATGCAGGTAGAACAGGATGTTGGCGAAGTTGCAGGCGCCCAGCAGCAGCCCGCCCAGCGCGTTCCCCAGGGTGAAGCGCGTGCGCCGCGCGACCGGGAGGGCGAAGGCGACGAGCAGGGCGAGCGCGAACACCGCCAGCAGCGCGCTGCCCAGCGGCAACCCGGTCACGGCGACGCGCTTGAACAGCACGTCGATCAGGCCGAAGCCCGCGAACACGGCGAGCGGCCAACCCCAGCCCGTCGCCGCGGCATCGACGGCGGCGGTGCGATCGCCGCGCCACACCATCGCGGCCAGTGCCAGCAGGCCCAGCCCGCAGCCCAGCAACTGCATGTCGCGGGAGGGCTGGCCGAACAGGGTGAACGCCGCCAGCAGCGGGATCAGCAGCGACAGCCGCTGCGCCGCGTCGCTGCGCACGATGCCGGCATGGCGCACCGAGGCGGCCAGCGCGAGGAAGATGGTCGGCAGCAGCAGGCCCAGCGCGCCCAGCGTCGCCCACGTGGCTGCGCCGGCGGCCTGCAGCGGTGCCAGCGGTGGCCGCAGGACGACCAGCGTCAGCGCCAGCGTGGCCACGTAGTTCCAGGCGATCGCCTGGCCGACGTCGATGCCGCGGCGGCGGGCGAGCTTCAGCAGCACCGACACCAGCACGCTGCACAGGGCGGCGAGCAGCACGTCGGTCATGGGACGTCCGGCACGTCGGCGGGCGGTGCGGGTGCGCCAGTGTCCGTCGATCCCGTCCTTGCGGCGCGGGCCCGTGCAAGCAGCTGCTGGCCGCGCGGCGGCAGTGGCTGCGCCGCGGGGGCCTCCAGTGCCTGCAGCGCGGCCTCCGGCTGGCCCAGGTCCAGCGCGCGCTCTGCCTGCAGCAGCGCGCGCAGGGCCGCGTGGCGGTCGCCGAAGCCGGCCAACAGCGCCTGACCGGCCGCGTCGTCGTCGCGCGCGAATGCCGCGCGGGCCGCCTGCAGGCGGGCGAGGGGTTCGGCATCGACGTCCATGCACGCCTCGCGCAGCCGCTGTTCGGCCCGCTGGGTATCGCCGCGCTCCAGTGCCAGCAGGCCATCCAGCAGGCTGGCCCGCGCGCGCCGCTTGCGGCGCCGCTGCCAGGTCCGGATAGGCCACCGCAGCAATGCCCACGCCATGCCGACCACGCACAGCACGGCCAGCAGCAGGCCCACGGCGGTCACCAGCGTGGCGCTGTAGTCGTAGCCGCGGTAGCGGACCAGGACGTAGCCGGGATCCTGCAGCAGCACCAGTGCCAGCACGGCGCCCAGCACCGCCAGCAGCAGCAGGATCAACACGTTGCGGAACAGGCCCATCGCGCGGATACCGTCAATCGCCGCGCAGCGCGCGGAGTTGCGCCAGCGTGCTGCCCGCCAGCGGGGGCGGGGACATTGCAGCGCGCGCGCGCAGGGTTGCCAGGGCTTGCCGGCGCGTGCGCAGCGTGGGCGCGCTTGCCAGCAGGCGGCGCAGCCAGCCGTCGATCCGCTGGGTGGCCTGCACCAGTGTCGCATCGTCGCGCCGTTCGATCGCCGCGCGTGCCAGCGCGACTTCCACCTGCAGCGCGGCGAGGGCGGCTTCGCGGTCGGCCGGATCGCGCAAGCCGGCGACGGCGGTCGGTTCCACGCGCACGAGCCGTCCCAGCAAGCGGGAGAATCCATCCTGTGACGCACTGCCGGAGGCCGTAGGGGCGGGCGTCGCCGCTGGCAGGTCGGACACCGCGGCGTCGAGCAGGCGGAAGGCCTCCGTCCGCGGATCGGCGCCCGGCACGGCCAGCGCCGCTTGCTCCTGCGCCAGCGTTTGCCGGAGGTTGAGGTAGGCGGGATCGTCGATGCCGGCCAGCAGCGGTGCGGCCAATGCCAGTGCGCGCCGCGCGCCGCCCAGGTCGCCATCCAGCTGCAGGCGCTGCTGGCCGATCGCCAGCAGCAGTTCCACCTGGTCGAGGCGCAGCGCCTGCGCACCTTGGCGGTCGGGGTCGGCCAGCTTCGACACGCTGTCCTCGATCACGGCCGCACGTTGCCCCAGGCCCAGCAGCTCATCACGCAGCACGCGGTTGGTGGCTTCCGCCTGCTGCAGGCGCTGGGCCTGCGCGCGCTGGGCCAGGCGCAGGGCATCGATGCGGGCCTCCAGTGCATCGCGCTGCTGCGCCAACCGCTCCTGGGCATCGGCCTGCCGTGCCTGCCACTGCCGCCAGCCGGCCCATCCGGCAATGCCCAGCGCCACGAGGGCCAGCGCGGCGAGCAGGAGGCTGCCGGCGCGCGAACGCCGGGCAGGAGCGGTGGCAGGGGTGGGGTCGGTCATGGCGGCGGAATGCTAAACGAGGTCCGGGGTGGCGAAGGCCGCGGCGGCGGTCTGCAGCAGCGGTGCCGGACGCGGGTCGGAGGCGGTCGCGATCCGGGTGAAGCCGGCGGCGCGGGCCGCGTCGGCGAGGCGCGGGCTGGCGGCGACCACGGCGCAGCGCCGCAGCGCCGTCGCATCCGCCTGCGACAGCAGCGCCGCCAGTGCTTCGCCACTGCTGGCCACCAGCAGCACGTGCTCGGGCGCCAGCAGCGCGTTCTCCAGGGCCGCCCGCTGCCGTGCAGGCAGCGCCACCGCCTGCCGCTGGTAGACATCGGCCCGCAGTACCCGCGCGCCGCGTGCCGCCAAGGACGGGGCCAGCACGCCGCGGCCACCGGGAGCGGTGACCAGGCCGATGCGCAGGCCGTGCACGTTGGCCAGCGCCGGCAGGTCCAGCAGGCCCTCACTGTCCATCCGCGCGGGTGCGATCGCTGCGATGCCCGCCCTTGCCAGCGCCCGACGGGTGCCATCGCCCACGGCCAGCCACGTCTGGTCGCGCCGTGGGCGCAACGGTACCAGCCGCATCGCGGCACGCACCGCGTTGGGGCTGGTGAACAGGACGCGGTCAGCGGCCAGCGCGGCGGCCAGCGCGGTGCGTGCCGTGGCATCGTCCAGCGCGGCGATCGCGATCGGCGAGGTCGCGAGCACCCGTGCGCCGAGTCGCCGCGCCGCGGCCCGCAGGGCGCCGTGCTGGCCGCGCGGGCGCAGCGACAGGACGGTCCAGTGGTGCAGCGGAAGGGCGGGAGCGACAGGGCGCGGCATGCATACAGCTTGGCATGGTGGCATCGCGTGCGTCAGGCTGCGCGCATGGATCGGATCACTTCCCACGAACAGGGCCTGGCGGCGCTGGCCGCCCATTTCGCCGGCATGCCGCCGGTCGCTGCGCTGCAGGTGCAGGTGGACGACTGGCGCGAGGGCCAGCTGCGGCTGCGCGCGCCGCTGGCGGCCAACGTCAACGACAAGGGCTGCGCGTTCGGCGGCAGCCTGTCCTCGCTGATGACCATCGCGGCCTGGGGTCTGGTGGCGCTGGAGCTGGAAAGTGCCGGCGTCCACGCCGACGTGTTCGTGGCGGACAGCCGCGTGCGCTTCCTGAAGCCGGTGTTCGAGGACCTGGTCGTCGAGGCCGCGTTCGACGATGCCGGCGAGCACGCCGCGCTGCTGGACGTGCTGCACCGGCAGGGGCGCGCCAGCATCCGCCTGCAGGCGCGCGCGGTGCTGGCCGATGGCGCGGTGGCCGCGACCTACGTCGGGCGCTACGTGGCGATCGCCAAGGCCTGATCCCGACCGGGTAGGATTGCGGCACCCCTTTCGCGGAGACGCCCGATGTCCCGATGGCTGCTGCGCTGCCTGCTGCTGTGCTGCCTGGTCCTGCTTGCCGGATGCCCCAAGTCCGCCAGCAAGGGGAGCGCGCTGGACGAATCGCAGTACACCTACTCGGCGGCGATCCGCTGGGGTGACTTCGAGGGAGCGTGGAACCTGGTCGACCCCGAGGTACGCAAGGCGCATCCGCTGACGGACGTCGATTTCTCGCGCTACAAGCAGGTGCAGATTTCCTCCTACCGCGACCTGGGCGGGACCACGCTGGGCAACGGCGAAGTGGTGCGCGACGTCGAGATCGGGGTAATCAACCGCAACACCTTGGCCGAGCGCACGGTCCGCTACCGCGAACGCTGGCGGTACGACGCGCAGGCCCGGAACTGGTGGCTGGTGTCCGGCCTGCCGGATCTCTGGGGCGAATGAGGCCGCCGGGGCCCGGACGCCGGCCCCGCGCCTGAAGCCGCCGCAGCCTCTACAATGGCCGGCCCGCCATACCCGGTCGATGCCGTGACTTTCGCTGAACTGGCCGCCTTCGCCGGCCGCCATCAACTGCTTTCGCTGGCCCTGGTCGGCCTCACCGTGGCGATCATCGCCAACGAAATCGCGTCCCTGCTCAGCGGCGTGCGCCGGATCGGCCCCGCCCAGCTGACCGGGCTGATCAACCGCGACAACGCGCTGGTGGTGGACTTGCGCCCGTCGGGCGAGTTCGAGAAGGGTCACATCGCCGGCTCGAAGAACGTCCAGACCAGCCAGTTCGACCCCGAGAACAAGCACCTGGCCGCCGCCAAGGCACTGCCGGTGGTGCTGGTGTGCCGGGTCGGCCAGACCGCCAGCGGTGCCGCCAAGCGCCTGCGCAAGGCCGGCTTCACGCAAGTCAGCGTGCTCGAGGGCGGCATCCAGGCCTGGCAGGCCGCCGACCTGCCCCTGGTCAAGGGTCGCTGAGCCGGCCGGTGCCGCGCGGGGCTTGTGTTCCGCGCCTGCGCGCCCCACGTCGAACAGGTCGCCCCGCGTTCGGTGCGATAATCGACCCTTCGTCTTCCATCCGCTGCATTCGAGAATCCCATGTCCGATGAAACCCTGAACGGCGCCGTCGCGCCGGCCGCCGACGCCCAGATGGGCCCGACCTTCACCGTCGAGAAGCTGTACGTGAAGGACGTGTCCTTCGAGGCCCCGAACGCGCCGCAGGTGTTCAACGAGCAGGGCCAGCCGGACCTCCAGATGAAGCTGAACCAGAAGGTGCAGCGCCTGGCCGAGAACGCGTTCGAGGTCAGCCTGGGCATCACCCTGACCTGCACCCTGAACGGCAAGACCGCCTACCTGGCCGAAGTCGAGCAGGCCGGCGTGTTCGGCCTCGGCGGCATGGACGACCAGATACTGGACGCCATGCTGGGCATCCAGTGCCCGAACATCCTGTATCCATACGCGTCGTCCGTTGTGGGCCAGCTGATCACCGCCGGCGGCTTCCCGCCGTTCCCGATGCAGCCGATCAACTTCGACGCGCTATATGCTGAAACGTTGCGTCAGCGCGCCGCGCAGCTGGGCCGGGGCGATTCGCTGGCCGACGCCGAAACCGCCGGCAACGCCTGAACGGCGACGCATGACGGCGTCTGACAAGCCGAAGGTCGCCGTCCTCGGCGCGGGCTCCTGGGGCACCGCGCTGGCCGCGCTGATCGCGCGGCACGGCCACCCCACGGTGCTGTGGGGCCGCGACCCGTCGGTGGCGGCCGCCATCGACGGTCGCCACGAGAATCCGCGCTACCTGCCGGGCATCGCCCTGCCGGCGGGGCTGCGTGCGACCACGTCGCTGCCGGACGCACTGGCCGATGCCGGCCTGGTGCTGGTGGTGGTGCCGTCGCACGCGTTCGCAGAGACCCTCCGCGCGCTGGCGTCGCTGCGGCCGGCGGGTGCCGGCGTGGCGTGGGCCACGAAGGGCTTCGAGCCGGGCAGCGGCCGCTTCCTCCACGAGGTCGCCGGCGAGGTGCTTGGCGACGGCGTGCCGCTGGCAGTGGTTACCGGCCCCTCGTTCGCCAAGGAAGTGGCGGAGGGCCTGCCCACCGCGCTGACCGTGCATTCGGACGATGCCGGCTTCTGCCAGCAGGTCGCCGATGCGCTGCACGGCCCCGCGTTCCGCGCCTACACGGGCAACGACATGCGCGGCGCCGAGCTGGGCGGCGCGATGAAGAACGTGCTGGCGGTCGCCACCGGCGTCGCCGACGGCATGGCGCTGGGGCTGAACGCCCGCGCCGGCCTGATCACCCGTGGCCTCAACGAGATGCTGCGCCTCAACATCGCGCTGGGTGGCCGGCCGGAGACCCTGATGGGCCTCGCCGGGCTGGGCGACCTGGTACTGACCTGCACCGGCGACCTGTCGCGCAACCGCCGGTTGGGCCTGGCGCTGGGTCGCGGCGCGTCGATCGCCGACGCGGTGCGCGAGATCGGCCAGGTGGTGGAGTCGCTGCAGACCGCCGACGAGGTGATGCGGCTGGCGAACGCGCACGGCATCGAACTGCCGATCGCCGAGGGCGTCCGCGACGTGCTGCACGGCGCCGTCACGCCGGCGGAAGGCCTGGCGCGGCTGATGGCCCGGGAGCGCAAGGCGGAATACCCGCAGTCGCTGTTCTGCTGAATCCACGCAGCCGCTGGCTGCGTGGCAGTCCATGGCTACGCAAAAGAAAACGCCCGGCTTGCGCCGGGCGTTTCCGTTCAGCGGGGGAACGTCGCTTACCAGGTGAAGCGCGGGCCCACGAACCACTGGGTGTCGCCGCCCTTCACGAGGCGGACGTCGGCGTTGATGCCCCAGTTCTGGTTGAACTTCACGTTGGTGCCCAGGCGGCCGTAGGCGTCGCCTGCGAAGTCGTTGCCGTCCTGGTAGCCGACCATCGCGTAGCCTTCGATGTTCGGGGTCAGCGCGCTGCGCAGGCCCGCTTCGACGCTGTAGCCCTCGGCGTTGATGCCGGCGCCGGCGTCCAGCTTCTCGTAGGCCAGGGTGCCGACGAAGTCGGTGCGCTGGGAGATGCCGCGGTTGTAGCCCGCGCCCACGCGCCACTGGTCGAAGTCGACGCTGGTGTGGTCGATCTTCTGGTTGGCGTAGTCGGCGAACAGGTGGAAGTTCGGGTGCACGGCGACGGAGCCGCCGAGGCCCCAGCCGTCGGCGTTGCCGCCGTCGGTGTTGGTGGCGACGTAGCCGCCCTTCACCGAGTTGTAGGAGATGCCGTCGGCCGCGGAGGCGGCGAGGGGCAGGGTGGCAGCCAGGGCAATGGCAATGACGAGACGCTTCATGAGGTGGACCTCCATGTTGTTGTTGTCCGCCCCGCTCGATCGGCGGGACGTGGGCGCATTCTTTGCGTCCGGTCACAACATGGACTGAATCCGTCCCGGCGCGGTACAGGCATCGTTCGGGAACGATGGCGTAAACGCGCGCGGTCAAGCGCCGCCGGCGAAGCCCGCCTGCCGCCAGGCTTCGAACACCATCACCGCCACCGCGTTCGACAGGTTGAGGCTGCGGTTGTCGGGGCGCATCGGCAGGCGCAGGCGCTGCGCCTCGGGGATCGCGTCCAGCACGTCGCCGGGCAGGCCGGCGGTTTCGCTGCCGAACAGGAACACGTCGTCCTCACGGTAGGCGGGCGTGTCATAGCGCACGCGTCCGCGCGTGGACAGCGCGAACACCCGCGGCGGCGCGCCGGTGTCGGCGGCGATCGCGGCCAGCGCGGCGTCCAGGTCGTCGTGCACGCGCATCCGCGCGTACTCGTGGTAATCCAGTCCGGCGCGCTTCAGCTGCCGGTCGTCGAGGTCGAAGCCCAGCGGGCGCACCAGGTGCAGCCGGGCGCCGGTGTTGGCGCACAGGCGGATGACGTTGCCGGTGTTCGGGGGTATTTCCGGGCGATGCAGGATGACGTGCGGCATGCCGCCATTCTAGGCGGCCGGCCGCGGCGCCCGGTCACCAGGGCAGCGTGCGGCCTTGCCAGTCGAGGAAGCGCCCGGACTGCGCCGGGGTGGTGGCGTCGAACAGGCGCAGCAGGCCGGCCACCACCGCGTCCACCGGATCGGGTGCCTGCGGGCCCCCCATGTCGGTCTGTGCCCAGCCCGGATGCACGGCCAGCACCGCGATGCCCCGCGGCGCGAGCGCCTGGGCCAGCTGCGCGGTGGCCATGTTCTGTGCGGCCTTGCCCATCGCGTAGCCGGGCGTGCCGAAGCGGGTGACGTTGGCGATCGAGCCGAGCTGCGAGCTGAGGTTGGCGACGACGGGCGTGTGCTGTCCGTCGCCGTCGCGCAGCAGCGGCGCCAGCGCCTGCGCCAGCAACAGCGGGCCCACGGCATTGGTGCGCAGGCTGTCTTCCAGCAGGTCCTGCTGCAGGTGGCCGAAGCGCTCTCCGCTGTGCAGCACGCCCGCGTTGTTCACCAGCAGGTCGAAGCGACCGTCATCGCCCAGCACCAGCGGAAGTTCTCGGGCCAGTTCGGCGCGCGATTTCTCGCTGGCCACGTCCAGCGGCAGCACGTGCAGGCGGCCGGGGTATGCGCCGCCCAGCCCATTCAGCGCGGTGGCCTTGCCGGGGTGGCGGCAGGTCGCCACGACGTGGTCGCCGCGGGCCAGCAGCTGGCGGACGAATTCGAGGCCGAGGCCGCGGTTGGCGCCGGTGACGAGGGCGGTGCGGGCCATGCGATGCGCTCCGGGTGGCTTCCGGCCTAGTGTATCGGCCCCGGGGCGCGGCTATGATCGAACGTTCGCTGTCCCGTCTCGAGGAGTTGCCGATGTCCGTGTTCCGTCCCGCCGCGCTTGCGCTTGCGCTGGCCACCGCCCTCTCCGCCGGTGCCTACATGCCGTCGGCCGTCGCCGCCAATGCCCCGGCCGTCGACATCCCGTACGAGACCTTCACCCTGCCGAACGGCCTGCGCGTGGTGGTGCACACCGACCGCAAGGCGCCGGTGGTGGCGGTGAACATCTGGTACCACGTGGGCAGCAAGGACGAACCGGCCGGCCGCACCGGCTTCGCGCACCTGTTCGAGCATCTGATGTTCAACGGCAGCGAGAACGCGCCGGGCGAGTTCTTCACCCCGTTCAAGGCCATCGGTGCCACCAACCAGAACGGCACCACCAACTCCGACCGCACGAACTACTTCGAGAACGTGCCCACCACCGCGCTCGACACCGCGCTGTGGATGGAGTCCGACCGCATGGGCCACCTGCTCGGCGCGATCGACCAGAAGACCCTGGACGAGCAGCGCGGCGTGGTCCAGAACGAGAAGCGCCAGGGCGAGAACCAGCCCTACGGCCAGGTGTGGGACGAGCTCGGCAAGATCATGTATCCGAAGGGCCACCCGTACCACCACAGCACCATCGGCTCGATGAACGACCTCAATGCGGCGTCGCTGGAGGACGTGAAGACCTGGTTCCGCACCTGGTACGGGCCGAACAACGCCGTGCTCGTGCTGGCGGGCGACATCGACCTCGCCACCGCCAAGGAGAAGGTGGCGAAGTACTTCGGCGACATCCCGGCCGGCCCGAGCATGGCGCAGCCGAAGGTGGACGTGGCGGCGCGCACCGCCGACTCGCGCTCCGAGATGACCGACCAGGTGCCGCAGTCGCGCATCTACCGCGTCTGGAACGTGGCCGAGTACGGCCAGCCCGACCTCGACCGCCTGCAGCTGCTCGGCCAGATCCTGGGCGGCGGCAAGTCGTCGCGCCTGGATCGCCGCCTGGTGCACCAGGACAAGCTGGTGGACAACGTCAGCGCCGGCGCCTACGGCTCGCAGCTGGGCAGCACCTTCATGATCACCGCCGCGGTGAAGCAGGGCGTGGACGTCGCCAAGGTGGAGGCCGCCATCGACGAGGAGCTGAAGAAGCTGCTGGCCGAGGGCCCCACCGCGGACGAAGTGGAGCGCAACCGAACCGCCATCCAGGCCGGTTGGATCCGCGGCGTGGAGCGCATCGGCGGCTTCGGCGGCAAGGCCGACGCGTTGGCCGAATGCGCCGTGTTCATGGGCGATCCGGGCTGCTTCCGCGCCAGCTTGAAGACCTTGGCCGAGGCCACCCCGGCGTCGCTGCGCACGGCCGGCAACACCTGGCTGGGCGCGGGCAAGGGCAGCCACACCCTGGTCGTGAATCCGGGCAAGCGCGTCGCCATCGCGGAAGAGCCGGCGGAGACGCCCACCCCGTTCAAGACCCCGAAGGTCGACCCCAAGTTCAAGACGCTCGCGAGCACGGTGGACCGCAAGGCGGGCGTGCCGATGCCGTCCAGCTTCCCCGACCTGAAGTTCCCGCAGCAGCAGCACGCCACCCTGAGCAACGGCACCAAGGTCGTGTTGGCCGAGCGCCACGACATCCCGGTGGTGCAGATGAGCTACGAGTTCCGCGGCGGCTACGCGGCCGACCCGGTCGCCAAGTCCGGCGTGGCCAGCTTCACCATGGGCCTGCTGGATGAGGGAGCTGGCGACCTCAATGCGCTGGCCTTCGCCGATCGCGCCCAGTCGCTGGGCGCCAACATCGGCGCCAGCGCCGGCCTGGACAGCAGCAGCGTCTATCTGTCGGCGCTGAAGCAGAACCTGGAGCCCTCGATCACCCTGTTCGCGGACATGCTGCGCAAGCCGCGCTTCGAGCAGGCCGACATCGAGCGCGTGCGCGGGCAGTGGATCGCCGGCATCAAGCAGGAAAAGGCCAACCCGAACGGCATCGTCCAGCGCGTGGTGCCGGGCCTGGTGTTCGGCGCCGGCCATCCGTATGCCGCACCGCGCACCGGCAGCGGCACCGAGGCTGCCATCGCCAGCCTGACCCGCGCCGACCTGCAGGCCTACCACGCCAACGCCCTGCGCCCGCAGGACGCCACCCTGGTGGTGGTGGGCGACACCACGCTGGCCGAGATTGTGCCGGTGCTGGAGAAGCACTTCGGCGACTGGAAGGCACCGGGCAAGGCCGGCGGCACCGCCGCCATCGCCCCGGCGCCGGCGGCCCGCAAGCCGCGCGTGTTCCTGGTCGACCAGCCGGGCGCGGTGCAGGCCAACATCGTCGCCGCGCAGACGCTTCCGTCCAGCGCGGACCCGATGTCGGTGCAGTACGACATGGCCAACATGGTGATCGGCGGTGATTTCACGGCCCGCCTCAACATGAACCTCCGCGAGGACAAGCACTGGTCCTACGGCGCCCGCAGCGGCGCCGGCAATGCGGTCGGCCCGCGCCTGTGGACGGCGTCGGCGCCGGTGCAGATCGACAAGACCGGCGAGGCGATGGCGGAGATGCACCGCGAGATCGCCGACTTCGCGGCCGGCAAGGCGCCTGCGACTGCCGAGGAGGTCGAAGGCATGGAGAAGGTGCTGACCCTGACCCTGCCGGGTGCTTACGAGACCGCCGCGTCAGTGATGAGCACCATCGCCAGCAACGTCCTCTACAACCGCCCGGACGACTATGTGTTCAAGCGCAAGGCGGCGATCGAGGCGATGACCCCGGCACAGGTGAACGCCGCGGCCAAGGCATTGGACCCGAACGGCCTGACCTGGGTGGTGGTGGGCGACCTGTCCAAGACCGAGGCCCCGGTGCGCGCGCTGAACCTGGGCGAGGTCACCGTGCTCGATGCCGACGGCAAGCCGGTGTCGAAGAAGTAAGCCCGGCCGGTCGCCGCGTCCAACGCGCCAGCGGGCGCGGCGACCCCACCGCTTTTGCACGATTCAGACGCACCGGGCCACAATCCGGTGCGTCTTCGTTTCCAAGGAACCCCGCGCATGCCCCAGCCGACCCGCGTCGCCCTCGTCCTGCTGGTGCTGGCCCTGCCGGCCTGCACGTTCGTGAAGATGGCGCCGGGCGCGAAGCAGGTGCAGGTGCTGGCCGCCGCGCCCACGGGCTGCCAGGCGCGCGGCGAGGTGGAGGTCTCGGTCACCCACAAGGTGGGCTTCTACGAGCGCGACGACATGCGCGTGCGCGACGAGCTGGAGCTGCTGGCCCGCAACGAGGCCCCCGGCCTGTCCGCCAACCGGATCAGCCCGCTGGGCCCGCCGCGCGACGGCAGCCAGCGCTGGGCGTTGTGGCGCTGCAACTGAATGCGCGAGCGGCCCGGGGCGTGATTCCCGGCCCAGTTTCGACAATACGCAACCGCATGGTGCCGGGAGGCGCTATCCTATGCGGTTCCGGCGCCGTTTCGGCGCCCGTGCGAGTGCCACCCCCATGCTGTTCCAACATGTCGCCATCGCCGGTCTGGCCCACATCGACGCCCCGCGTCGCCTGTCGTCCGAAGAAATCAATGCCCGCCTGAAGCCCACGCTGGATCGGTTGGGCATCAAGATCGACGTGCTCGGCGACATCGCCGGGATCCACGCGCGCCGCCTGTGGGACGGCGACGTGCAGGCCTCCGACGCCGCCACCCTGGCGGGCGTCAAGGCGCTGGCCGACGCCGGCGTCGAGCCCGAGCGCGTCGGCCTGCTGGTCAACACTTCGGTCAGCCGCGACTACCTGGAGCCGTCCACCGCCTCCATCGTCAGCGGCAACCTGGGCCTGCCCGACACCTGCCAGAACTTCGACGTCGCCAACGCGTGCCTCGCCTTCATCAACGGCATGGACATCGCCAGCCGCATGATCGAGCGCGGCGAGATCGAGTACGCGCTGGTGGTGGACGGCGAGACCGCGAACCTCGCCTACGAGAAGACCATCGAGCGCCTGAGCCGCGAGGACATCACCGAGGCGGACTTCCGCAACGAACTGGCCACGCTCACGCTCGGTTCCGGCGCCGCCGCGATGGTGCTGGCCCGTGCCGAGCTGGCGCCGGGCGCACCGCGCTACAAGGGCGGCGTCACCCGCGCCGCGACCGAGTGGAACAAGCTCTGCCGCGGCAACCTCGACGGCATGATCACCGACACCCGCATGCTGCTGATCGAGGGCATCAAGCTCGCCACCAAGACCTTCGAGGTCGCCAAGCAGAAGCTGGGCTGGGTGGCCGGCGAGCTGGACGAATTCGTCATCCACCAGGTCAGCAAGGTGCACACCGCCGCCTTCACCAAGGCCATGGGCATCGATCCGAAGAAGGTCATGACCATCTTCGCCGAGCACGGCAACATCGGTCCGGCCAGCGTGCCGATCGTGCTGTCCAAGCTGCGCGAGATGGGCCGCCTGAAGAAGGGCAGCCGCGTCGCCCTGCTGGGAATTGGATCGGGCCTGAACTGCTCGATGGCGGAAGTGGAATGGTGAGCTGACGGCCGCCCGGCCCTGCGGCCGGGTGGCCATCGATGGGAGACCGCCGGATGGCGTCCGACCCTGGGCTGGATGCGCCGCGCTGTCCGCTCTGCGACGTCGCCACCCATCTATTCTGTGAGGACCGCGCGCGGCGGTACTTCGACTGTCCGGGCTGCGCGCTGGCCTCGGCCGATCCGGCCTCGCACCTGTCCGCGGTCGATGAGCGCGCGATCTACGACCTGCACCGCAACGATCCCGCCGACGCGGGCTACCGCGCGTTCCTGGCGCGACTGGCGGCGCCGCTGCGGGCCAAGCTGGCGCCGGGCATGCGCGGGCTGGACTTCGGCTGCGGGCCGGGACCGGTGCTGGCGCTGATGCTGCGCGAAGCGGGCATGGCCATGGCCGCCTACGACCCGTTCTACGCACCGGACGCGACGCTGCTGGAGTCGCAGTACGACTTCGTGACCTGCACCGAAGTGGTGGAGCATTTCCGCGATCCGCTGGCCGGCTGGACGCAGCTGGCCGCGCTGGTGCGTCCCGGCGGCTGGCTGGGGGTGATGACCCAGCTGGCGCCGGCGCTGCCGGCGAACTTCCTGCGCTGGCGCTACCGCGACGACCGCACCCACGTCAGTTTCCACCGCCTGGCCACGTTGCAGTGGCTGGCGGCCCGCTTCGGGTTCGCGCTGGAGCAGGTGGAAAGCCAGGCCTTCCTGCTGCGCAGGCAGGGCTGAGGGCGGCGCACCGCCTACAATGGGCGGATGCGCTTTCCCGACTATCCCTTTACCCCGCACCGCTTCGATGTCCGCCCCGGTATCGCGATGTCCTTCCTCGACGAAGGGCCGCGCGACGGCGAGGTGGTGGTGATGCTGCACGGCAATCCGTCGTGGAGCTATTACTGGCGCCACCTGGTGCTGGGCCTGCGCGACAGGTACCGCTGCATCGTGCCGGACCACGTCGGCATGGGCCTGAGCGACCGCCCGGACGACGGCGTGTCCGCGCAGCCCCGCTACGACTACACCCTGCAATCGCGCATCGACGACGTGGACGCGCTGTTGAAGCACCTCGGCATCGACGGCCCGGTGACGCTGGCGGTGCACGACTGGGGCGGGATGATCGGGTTCGGCTGGGCGCTGCGCGATCCCGCGCGGATCAAGCGCCTGGTCATCACCAACACCGCCGCGTTCCCGCTACCGCCGGCCAAGCGCTTCCCGGCGCGGCTGGCACTGGGGCGCGACTCGCGCCTGGGCGGCTGGCTGATCCGCCGCTTCAACCTGTTCGCGCGCGGCGCGGCGTGGTTCGGCACGAAGCGTTCACTGCCGAAGGACGTGCGCGCGGCCTATGCCGGCGTGTACGACGGCTGGGAGCAGGCGATCTCCACCTTGCGCTTCATGCAGGACATCCCGCTGCACGACGGCGACCGCGCGATGCCGCTGGTGCAGGCCAGCGCGCGGGCGCTGCCGGGCTATGCGGACCGCCCGGCGTTCCTCGGCTGGGGCCTGCGCGATTTCGTGTTCGACAGGCACTTCCTGGATGGCTTCCGCAAGGCGCTGCCGCGGGCGGAGGTGCATGCCTACGCGGATGCCGGCCATTACGTGCTGGAAGACAAGCACGAGGCGCTGGTGCCGCTGATCCGGGCGTTCCTGGATCGCAATCCGCTGTAGTTCATCGCGGGTTTCATCGAACGCTGGACGTGGTGCGAGTGCTGGCCGGGCAACACCGGCCCCGCAAGCCGCTCCCCGATACTCGCTTGGTTGCGAGGCCGGCGCTGCCCGGCCAACCTCCAGCCTGTGTCGCTTCGCTGGATTGCGTTAAAGAATCCAGCCGCCGTCCACGGTCAGCTCCGCGCCGGTCACGAAGCCGGCATCCGGGCCAGCCAGGAACGCGACCGCCGCGGCGATTTCCTCGGGCTTGCCGATGCGCTTCATCGGCGTGGCTTCGATGCCGGCCTGGTTGGCTTCGGGCGGGTTGTTGTCGAGCATCGGCGTATCGATGAAGCCCGGATGCACGGAGTTCACCCGGATGCGTGCCGGCGCCAGCTCCAGCGCGGCGGTCTTGGTCATCCCGCGCACCGCCCACTTGGTGCCCACGTACGCGGCCGCGTTGGGGAATCCCAGCTGGCCGGC
The DNA here is from genome assembly GCA_041913885.1 of Thermomonas sp. Lineage (GTDB taxonomy): Bacteria > Pseudomonadota > Gammaproteobacteria > Xanthomonadales > Xanthomonadaceae > Thermomonas. Next base: position 156,859 of record JAYSEL010000003.1, read on the forward strand.
GATCGAGCTGATGTTGACGATGCAGCCGCCGCCGGCCGCGCGCAGCGGCACCTGGCCGTGCTTCATGCCGAGGAACGGACCCAGCTGGTTGACCCGGAACTGCTGCTCGATGTCGCGCACCGGGGTGTCGGCGATCTGGCCGGGATGGAAGATGCCGGCATTGTTTACCAACACGTGCAGCGCGCCGAAGCGCGCCGTGGTCGCGGCCAGCGTGTCCACCCAGGCGGCTTCGTCGCCGACGTCGTGGTGGAAGTAGGCGGCGTGCTCGCCCAGCTCGGCGGCCAGCGCCTGGCCCGGGGCATCGAGGACATCGGTGATGGCGACGCGGGCACCCTCCGCGTGCAGCCGACGGACGATGGCGGCGCCGATGCCGCGTGCGCCGCCGGTGACCAGGGCGACCTTGCCTTCAAGCTTGCCGTTCATGTCCTGTCCCTCCGCTGGGTGGACCTCCAGCCTGCGCGCCAGCGCGGGCGGCGGTATTGATCGACGTCAACCTGCCACTCAGGCGGCGACCGGCGGGACGGCCGGCGGCGAGGGGCTGTTGCCGCTGTCGTCCGGATGATCGTCGTTTTCGGCGCCGTCGCGCCAGCGCCAGTCGGCGGCGGTCAGCGCCGGCAGGCCGAACGCGATCCTCGCCTGGTCGCACTGCGGGCTCGGCTTGCCGTATTCCCACGAGGCGTCGACCTCGCGGCAGACCGACGGCCGGTTGGGATGGATGCTGCAGCGCGAGTATTTGCCGATGTCGGCGTCCAGCGCGACGCAGCGGATCGGCGGTGCGTAGGTGCCGCGCATGCACAGGCGGTGGGCGTCCAGCCGCTCGGTCAGCGCGGCCGGGACCCCGCCCGGGGTGACCTCGTCCGACTCCATCCAGTGGAAGGCGACGCGGTACTGGGTGCAGCAGGCGCCGCAGGTCAGGCAGGGATGCATGGGGGCCGGGCCTTGCGCGGCGGGGACGAGGGAAAGGTGCGCGATTTTTTTCCGCGCCGGGCCGGCGCGCAAGTGCTGCGGTGCCGCGGGCGATAATGGCGGCATGACCGACCCCTGCAATATCGCCGCCGCGCTGCCCCGGCTGGCCCGCGAGCGTCCCGACCAGGTGGCCATGCGCTGCCCTGGCGCGGGCGGTCGCTACGCCGTCGCGCTGACCTGTGCGCAGCTGGACGCGCGCAGCGATGCCATCGCCGCCGGCCTGGCCCGGCGCGGCATCCGCCGCGGTACCCGCACCGTGGTGATGGTGCGGCCGACGCCAGAGTTCTTCCTGCTGATGTTCGCGCTGTTCAAGGCCGGCGCGGTGCCGGTGCTGGTCGATCCCGGCATCGACAAGCGCGCGTTGCGGCAGTGCCTGGACGAGGCGCGGCCGGAGGCGTTCATCGGGATCCCGCTGGCGATGCTGGCCAAGGCGCTGCTGGGCTGGGCGCGTTCGGCGTCGGTGCGCATCACCACCGGGCGCTGGCCACTGCTGGCCGACGCCACCCTGGCGCGCATCGAGGCCGATGGTGCCGGCGCGGGGCCGCAGCTGGCCGCTACCGACGGCGAGGACGTGGCCGCGATCCTGTTCACCAGTGGCAGCACCGGCGTGCCGAAGGGCGTGGTGTACCGGCATCGCCACTTCGTCGCCCAGATCCGGATGCTGGGCGAGGCCTTCGGCATCGCGCCCGGCGGCATCGACTTCCCCACCTTCCCGCCGTTCGCGCTGTTCGATCCCGCGCTGGGCCTGACCAGCATCATTCCCGACATGGACCCCACGCGGCCGGCGCAGGCCGACCCGCGCAAGCTGCACGCGGCCATCGCGCGCTTCGGCGTCACCCAGCTGTTCGGGTCGCCCGCGCTGATGCGGGTGCTGGCCGACCACGGCGAACCGCTGCCCACGGTGCAGCGCGTCACCAGCGCCGGTGCACCGGTGCCGGTCGCGGTGGTGCGGCGCATGCTGGACCTGCTGCCGGCCGGGGCGCAGTTCTGGACGCCGTACGGCGCCACGGAGTGCCTGCCGGTGGCGGTGATCGAAGGCCGCGAGCTGCTCGCCCTGGGCGAGCGCACCGAGGCCGGCGCGGGCACCTGCGTGGGCCGCCCGGTGGCCGGCAACACGGTGCGGATCATCCGCATCGACGACGGCGCGATCCCGGAGTGGCACGACGGCCTGCAGGTGGCGCCGGGGCAGGTGGGCGAGATCACCGTCGCCGGACCCAGCGCGACCGATACCTACTTCAACCGCGACGCGCAGACGGCGCTCGCGAAGATCCGCGAGGCCCTGCCGGACGGCAGCCACCGCATCGTCCACCGCATGGGCGACGTGGGCTGGTTCGACGATGAGGGCCGGTTGTGGTTCTGCGGGCGCAAGTCGCAGCGCGTGGTCGTCGATGTGCAGGCCACGCTGTGCACCGAACAGGTCGAGCCGGTCTTCAACGCCCTACCGCAGGTGCGGCGCACGGCGCTGGTCGGGGTCGGACCGGCCGGGGCGCAGGTGCCGGTGCTGGTGTTCGAGCTGGCGCCGGGCGCGAAGCCCGACGTGGCCGGCGTCGTCGATGCGCTGCGCCACCGTGCGGACGGCTTCGTGCACACCGCGAAGATCGAACGCTTCCTGCATTACCCGAAGCCGTTCCCGGTGGACATCCGCCACAACGCCAAGATCGGGCGCGAGGCGCTGGCAGCCTGGGCGGCCGCGCAACTTGCCAAGGAGCGCGCATGAAGCTGCTGGTCACTGGAGGCGGCGGTTTCCTCGGCCAGGCATTGTGTCGGGCGTTGCTGGCCCGCGGCCACGAGGTCACCAGTGTCAGTCGCAGCCGCCATCCGGCGCTGGATGCCCTGGGCGTCCCGCAGCGGCAGGCCGACCTCGCCGACCGGGACGCGGTGCTGGCCGCGTTCGCCGGCGGCTTCGACGCCGTGCTGCACAACGCCGCCAAGGCCGGCACCTGGGGCAGCCACCAGAGTTATTTCGACGCCAACGTCACCGGCACCCGCAATGTCATCGCCGCGTGTCGCGCGCACGGCATCGGCCGCCTGGTCCACACGTCCACGCCCAGCGTGGCCCATCGCGCCACCCATCCGGTGGAGGGCGCCTCGGCCGACGAAGTGCCGTACGGCGAGGGCGTGAAAGCCCATTACGCCGCGACCAAGATCGTCGCCGAGCGCGAAGTGCTGGCCGCCAACGGCCGGGCGCTGGCGACGGTGGCGCTGCGGCCGCGGCTGATCTGGGGGCCGGGCGATACCCAGATCCTGCCGCGGCTGGTCGCGCGCGCGCGCGCCGGTCGCCTGCGGCTGGTCGGTGGCGGCGGCAACCGGGTCGACACCACCTACATCGACAACGCCGCGCAGGCACACGTCGACGCGCTGGACCACCTGCGCCCCGGCGCGGCCTGCGCGGGGCGCGCCTACTTCATCAGCAACGGCGAGCCGTGGCCGCTGCGCGACGTGCTCAACGGCCTGCTGCGCGCCGCCGGTGCGCCGGAGGTGCACGCCTCCATCCCGTTCCGCGCGGCCTACGTCCTCGGCGCGGCCTGCGAGGGGCTGTGGACCGCGCTGCCGCTGCGTGGCGACCCGCCGATGACGCGCTTCCTGGCCGAGCAGCTGGCCACGCCGCACTGGTATTCGATGGCACCGGCCGCGCGCGATTTCGGTTACGTCCCCCGGATCTCGATGGCGGACGGGCTGGCGCGCCTGCAGGCGTCGCTGCGGGGCTGAGCCGCCCCGCCTTCACCCGGACGTGATCCGTCCCGGGGCAAGGTGGTCCTGCGCCGATCCGGCGCGACGGAACGGAGTGGCCCGATGCTGCATTACGCGCTCGTCTTCCTCGTCATCGCCCTGATCGCGGCGTTCCTGGGTTTCAGTGGCCTGGCAGGCCTGGCCGCCACCATCGCCAAGGTCCTGTTCATCGTCTTCCTGATCCTGGCCGTGGTGGCTTTCCTGCGGAAGAAAGCCTGACCGGCCGGGCGCGTCGGCCACGCCGCTGCCGGCGCGTCCGGCACCCTACAATGCGTGCATGACCGAGCCCGCTTTCAACTGGAAACACCCTGCCGGCCGTGCGCTCGAGCTCGCGCTCAACCGGGCGCTGGCGCTGGACGAAGACACCCGCGCCGGGCTGCGCGCGCTGGACGGCCAGCGCGTGGCGCTGACCCTGGCCGCGCCGCCGCTGGCGCTGCAGGTGCGGGTGGAAGGCGAGGCACTGCGGGTGGGGCCGGTGGACGCGGAGGTGGAGCCCGACCTCGGCGTGCGCGCCACGCTGGCCGGGCTGCTGCGCCAGCTGCCGGTATTCCGGGACGGCCCGGCACCGCCGGTCGGCAAGCTGCGCATCGAGGGTGACGCCGAGCTGGCGCGTCGCCTGCAGAAACTCGCGCAGGGTTTCGACCCCGACTGGCAGCAGCCCTTCGTGGCGGTGTTCGGCGAGGTGCTGGGCGTGCAGGTCGCCAAGGCCGCGGCCGCCGCCCTGCGGCAGGCGAAGACCGCCGGCCGCAACCTCGCCGAGACGGCCGCCGAATTCGTCACCGAGGAAAGCCGCGACGTGGTGCCGCGCGCCGAGCTCGACGCGTTCCACGACGACGTCGATGCGCTGCGCGACGACGTCGAGCGCATCGCGGCCAAGGTCGCGCGGCTGCGCCGCGAGCGGGGGCTGGCCGCATGAAGTCCGCCTTGCGCGCCTGGCGGATCGGCCGGGTGCTGTTGCGCTACCGGCTGGACGCCCTGTTGGACGGCACGCCCGCGGAGCGCTGGCTGCGGATGATGCGGCCGTTCGTGCCGCGCGCTTCGCGCGACATCGCCACGCTCTCACGCGGTGCGCGCCTGCGCCTGGCGCTGCAGGAGCTGGGGCCGATCTTCGTGAAGTTCGGGCAGATCCTGTCCACCCGCCGCGACCTGGTGCCGCCGGACATCGCCGAGGAGCTGACCCACCTGCAGGACCGCGTCGCGCCGTTCGACGGCGAGCGCGCCCGCACGATGGTGGAGCAGGCGCTCGGCCGATCCGTGGTCGAGGCCTATGCCCGCTTCGATACCGCACCGCTGGCCTCGGCGTCGATCGCGCAGGTGCACGCGGCGACGCTGCACGATGGCCGCGAGGTGGTGGTGAAAGTGCTGCGGCCGGACATCGACCGCCAGATCGCCGCCGACATCGCGCTGCTCACCGGCATCGCCGGCATCGTCGAGCGCACCCATCCCAAGGCCGAGAAGATCCGCCCGCGCGAGATCGTGGCCGAGATCGAGAACACGCTGGCGGCGGAACTGGACCTGCAGCGCGAGGCCGGCAACGCCAGCCTGCTGCGGCGCAACTGGGCCGGCTCGCCCGACCTGTACGTGCCCGAGGTGATCTGGAGCCATACCGCCGACCGCGCGATGACGATGGAGCGGGTGCGCGGCATCCCGTCCGACGACATCGCCGCGCTGGACGCCGCCGGCATCGACCGCAAGGCGCTGGCCGCCAAGGGCGTGCGCGTGTTCTACCAGCAGGTGTTCCGCGACAACTTCTTCCACGCCGACGCCCACGCCGGCAACATCTGGGTGGACTCGGAGCGCAAGGCCGACCCGCGCTTCATCGCGCTGGACTTCGGGATCATGGGGCAGCTCTCCAGCGAGGACCAGTACTGGCTCGCCGAGAACTTCATGGCGATCTTCAACCGCGACTACCGCCGCATCGCCGAGCTGCACGTGCAGGCCGGCTGGATGCCGTCGCACATCCGGATCGACGAGCTCGAAGCGGCCGCGCGCGCGGTCTGCGAGCCGTACTTCACCCGCCCGCTGAGCGAGATCTCGCTGGCCGAGGTGCTGGTCAAGCTGTTCCGCACCGCGCAGCGCTACGAGCTGACCCTGCAGCCCCAGCTGATCCTGCTGCAGAAGACCCTGCTCAACATCGAGGGCGTGGGCCGCCAGCTCGATCCGCAGATCGACATCTGGGCGGTGGCCAAGCCGGTGCTGGAAGGCATCCTGGCCGAGCGCTACAGCCCGCGCCGGCTGGTGGGCGAGCTGCGCAAGCAGATCCCGGAGCTGGTGACGCGCGCGCCGGAGATGCCGCGCCTGTTGCACGCCTGGCTGCAGCAGCAGGTGCAGGGCGGACACGAGCTGAGCATGCGTTCCGCCGACGTACGTGAGATCACCCAGACACTGGCAGCGATGCAGCGCCGCATCGTGGCGTCCATCCTGGGCGTCGGCCTGCTCATCGTGGCCGCGGTCCTCTACGCGCTCGACGCCGGCGGGCCGAAGGTGCTGGCGCTGCCGGTGTCCACCTGGGTCGCGGGCCTCGGCGGCCTGTGGGCGCTGCTGGCCGCGTGGCCGCGGCGCTGAGGCGGCGGGGGCGATGACAGGGGCGCAGTACGACGTGTCGGGCGGCTTGCCGGTCCTGCATGTGGACGACGCCTTGGCAGTGGTCTCCAAGCCGGCCGGCCTGATGGTCCACGACAGCGCGCTGGCGCGGGGCGAGACCGATTTCGCGGCCGACCGCCTGCGTGAGCAGTTCGGCCGGCCGATTTTCCTGGTGCACCGCCTGGACCGCGCCACCAGCGGCTGCCTGCTGCTGGCGTTCGACCGCGACACCGCCTCGGCGCTGGGCAAGACGCTGATGGCGCACGACGTGGAGAAGGACTACTGGGCGGTCTGCCGCGGCTGGCCCGCGGAGCACGACTTCGTTGTCGACCATCCGCTGGACGGCGGGCCCGGCAAGCCGCTGAAGAAAGGCGCGGTCACCGACTTCGAGGTCCTGGCCACCTGCGAACTGGCGGTGCCATCGGCTGGGTTCGACACCTCGCGCTACGCGCTGCTGCGGGCCTCGCCGCGTACCGGGCGCTTCCGCCAGATCCGCCGGCACCTCAAGCACCTGTCGCACCACCTGGTCGGCGACACCAGCCACGGCGACGGCCGGCACAACCGGAATTTCCGCATGCTCGGCATCCACCGCATGCTGCTGCACGCGCGCCGGCTGGCCTTCACCCACCCGCATTCGGGCGAGCGCCTCGAGGTGCTGGCCCCGCCGGATGCCGAGTTCGGGAAGGCGCTGGCGCTGTTCGGGCCGGACCTGGCCTGAGGTGGCGACCTGCCGGGGACGGACGGCTCGCTTTATGATCTCGACATGCAGGTTGGCCATCTTTCCATCGACGACGACGAACTGGTCGAGCGTTTCGTGCGCGCGTCCGGGCCGGGCGGGCAGAACGTCAACAAGGTCGCCACGGCGGTGGAGCTGCGTTTCGACGTGGCCAGATCGCCCTCGCTGACCGAGGCGGTGCGTGCGCGCCTGCTGGCCAAGCGCGACCGGCGGATGACGGCCGAGGGCGTGCTGGTGCTGTCGGCGCAGCGCTTCCGCACCCAGGAACGCAACCGCGAGGATGCGCGAGAACGGCTGGCCGCCTTCATCGACAGCGGGCTGCGCGCACCGACGCCACGCATCGCCACCCGCCCCACCCGCGCTTCGAAGGAGCGACGCCTGGGCGAGAAGCGCGGTCGCGCCAGCGTCAAGCAGGGCCGCAGCGGACGGGGGTGGGAATGAGCGACGCCGCAGCGAAGGACGTGGTCCTGGGCCTGCCGCCGCAAGCGCCGCGGATGCCGCGCAACCGGGCCATGGAATGGCTGGGGCGGACCGCGCTGCGGCTGGGTGGCTGGCACATGGAGGGCGCGTTCCCGGACATCCCGCGGGCGGTGCTGGTGGCGGCCCCGCACTCGTCCAACTGGGACGGGGTCTGGGGGATCGCCGCCAAGCTCGCCATGGGCGTGCGCCTGTCCATCCTCGGCAAGCACAGCCTCTTCCGCATTCCCCTGCTGGGGCCGCTGCTGCGCTGGCAGGGCGTCATCCCGGTGGACCGCGCCGCACCGCAGGGCGTGGTGGGGCAGGCCATCGCCGCGCTGCAGGCGTCGCCGTGCATGTGGTACGCGATGGCGCCCGAAGGCACCCGCCGGCGGGTGGAGCGCTGGAAGCCCGGCTTCTGGCATATCGCCCACGGGGCCGGCGTGCCGGTGATCGTGGCGGCGTTCGACTATCCCAGCCGCACCATCACCATCGGACCGGTGTTCGCGACCAGCGGGGACATGCCGGCCGACATCGCCCGCATCCAGCGCTGGTATGCGCCATTCCGCGGCTGCAACCACGACGTGGTGCAGCCTGACGATGGTGCGTCGCAACGCGTCGGGAACTGACGCGCAGCGTCCGCCCTGCGTTCGTTTTCCGCCTTTATGACGTGTCCGTGACAGGCCGTGGCCTGTTTGGCATGGGATTTGCGTCACAGTTCATGCCGCCCGCTGCCACTGCAGCTTGCGGCTGCTCCGGATGTGGCGCTCCAGCGGATTCAACGCTTTGGCGGCCTTCGGGGGTAACAGGGGGCGCCGTCGGTCGTCCGTGGATCCTGGCAGCAGGGTCGGCGGACGCGTGCGCCCGGAACCGCCGACCCTGCCGGGAGCCGCCATGCGCAAGCCAAGCCGCCGCCTCGTCCTCGCCGTCCTCGCCCTGGGCGTGGTGGGGTTCGCGTTCGGCGTGTGGGTGCTGCTGCATCCGGCCAGCATTTTCGTGCAGCCGTGGCGCGCCGAGCGCGCGGCGGCGCCGGTGGATGGCGTCCTGCTGGGGCCGTACCCCGTCGAAGCCGACTTCGTCGAGCTGAAGAAGCGCGGCGTCACCACCATCATCAGCCTGCTCGAGCCCAACGTGCCCTATGAAAAGGTGCTGCTGGAGAAGGAGCGCGCGCTGGCCGCCCAGCACGGCATGACGGTCAAGAACTTCCCGATGGGCAGCATCCTCGGGCAGAAATTCGGCAATGACTACGTGAAGAATTCCCGCGCCGCGGCCGAGGCGGCGCTGGCCGCGGACGGCGTGGCCTACATCCACTGCTACCTCGGCCTGCACCGTGCCGGCAACGTGCGGCGCTACCTCGCCGAGCATGCGCAGGTGCAGACGGCAGTGTTCGAGGCCCGCAACGCGCCTTCGCACGCGGATCGCGATGCCGAAGACCGCGCCACGCGCCTGTTCGGAGAGGGCCGCTTCGAGGACGCGCTGAGGGCGCTGTCCGGTGTTACCGACAAGGGGCCGCGCATGCTGCGCCTGGAGGGGTGGAGCCAGTACCGGTTGCGGCGCATGGATGCCGCCCGGGCGGCGTTCTCGCAGGCGTTGGCCCTGGCGCCGGAGGACCAGGACGCGCGGATCGGGCTGGCGTACTGCGACCTGGCGCAGAGCCGGCTGCCGCAGGCGGAGGCCGCGTTCACCGCTCTGCGCCGGCAGGACCCCGACGACGTCGCCGTGCTCGAGGGGTTAGGCAGTGTCCTGTACCGGCAGGCGCGCTGGCCCGAAGCGGAAGCCGTCCTGGCCGATGCGCTGGCGCGCAACCCGGGTAACGAGGAGACCCGGCAAATGCTGGACCGGGTTCGCCGGTTCATGGCGCCGGCACCGGCCGAGGCCTGATTGCCGTCACCCCCACCGGATACAGACACCCCATGACATCGGAAAACGCCTGCGCACGTGGGCAGGAGCGGCACCCATGACACCGACCATCCAAGCCGACGCGCAGATCGCTTTCGCCCTTTGGGTGGGGGCGTCGGTGACCGCGGCGTCCGTGCTGCTGCTGATCGCCGTGCTGGTCTTGCGCCAGATGGCGCAGCGGCGCGAGCGCAACCACCAGCGTGCGGCAGCGTTCTGGCGCGGTGTCCTGCTGGAAGCGCAGCAGTCGCCGCCGATGCACGTGCCGGCGCTGCCGGCCAGCGACATGAGCGGCTTCGTGGATGCTTGGAACGAGTTGCATGACGTGCCGGGGCATGCCGACGACCCCGGCATGCGTGCCGTGGCGGAGCAGGCGGGTGCCGCCGCCAAGCTGGAGCGGCTGCTGGATCGTGGCAGCTTCCACGACCGGGTGATGGCGATCATCGCCATCGGGTACCTGCGCAGCGCCACGAGCTTCGACCGCCTGGCAGGGCTGATCAACGATGCCAGCCCGATCATCTCCATCAGCGCTGCCCGCGCGCTCATGCGGATCGACCCGCAGCGCGCCGTGCAGCAGGTGGTGCCGCAGATCGTCGCGCGCCAGGACTGGGTGGACGGCGGCATCGCGCAGATGCTGCACGAGGCCGGTCCGGACGTGGTGAAGGACGAACTGGGCGCGGCCGCCCTGCGCGCCAACGACGATGTCGCACCGCGGCTGGTGCGCTTCCTTGCCGGCGTCAGTCCCGAGGCGGCGACGCCCGTGATCGCGAGGATTCTCGCCGAGCCCCACGACGAGCACCTGGTGTCCACTTGCTTGCAGGTGATGGCCGATGCCGGCGACCTCGACAAGGTGCATCCGTTGCTGGCGCACCCGCGCTGGCACGTACGCATGCACGCTGCGGCGGCGATCGGCCGGCTGGGCCGGCCGGACGATGCGGCTCCGCTGGAACCCTTGCTGGCCGACCCGCAGTGGTGGGTCCGCTACCGCACCGCACAGGCACTCCAGCACCTGCTGGGCGCCGCGGGCGACCGCCTCGAACGACTGCGCGATGCGCAGCAGGACCGTTATGCGCGCGACATCCTCACCCAGGTGATGGCCGAGCGCGCGCTGGGAGAGACGCAATGAACCCGTCATGGCTGCCCGAGGGGCTGGCGTCCGCGCTGGTCGCAACGCAATGGGCCTTCCTCTGCTACTTCATCTGCATCAACGTCGTGTACCTGGCGCTGAACTTCATCGCGATGTTTGCGATTCTGCGCTACGCACGGGAGCATGGCGCCAGCTTCCGCATCAAGAACTTCGCTGACTACCAGCCGCCGGTAAGCATCCTGGTGCCTGCCCACAACGAAGAGCGCACGATCGTCAGCACCGTCCGCTCGCTGCTGCGGCTGGGCTACCCCAACTTCGAGATCGTAGTCGTCAACGACGGCTCCACCGACGCCACGCTGCAGACGGTGGTCGATGCCTTCGGCCTGGTGGAATTCCCCGAGGCCTACCGCAGCCGCCTGAATACCGCGCACGTGAAGCGCATCTTCGCCTCGCCGCAGGGCGGGCGGGTGCGCGTGGTCGACAAGGAGAACGGCGGCAAGGCGGACGCGTTGAACGCCGGCATCAACACCGCGCGCTTCCCGCTGTTCTGCGTGGTCGACGCCGACTGCATCCTGCAGCCGGACAGCCTGGCGCGGGTGGTGCAGCCGTTCCTGGAGGACGCCTCCATGATCGCCACCGGCGGCGTGATCCGCATCGTCAACGGCTGCAAGGTCAAGGACGGCCAGCTGTCCAAGGTGGACCTACCGGACAAGGTGCTGCCGCTGGTGCAGACCGTGGAGTACCTGCGGGCCTTCCTGTTCGGCCGCCTTGGCTGGTCGCCGATCAACGCGCTGCTGATCATTTCCGGCGCGTTCGGCGTGTTCTACAAGGAGCGCGTGATCGCGGCGGGCGGCTACAAGAGCGACCTAGTCGGCGAGGACATGGAGATGGTGGTGCGCCTGCACGACCGCATGCGCCAGGAAAAGCGTCCCTACAAGATCGCCTTCGTGCCCGATCCGATCTGCTGGACCGAAGTGCCGTCGGACCTGCGTTCGCTCTACAACCAGCGCGTCCGCTGGCAGCAGGGCTTGGCCGAGAGCCTGTTCGGCAACTGGCGACTGATGTTCCGTCGCAACGGCGGCACCGTGGGCTGGGTTGCCTATCCCTTCATGCTGGTGTTCGAGTGCCTGGGCCCGATCATCGAAGTGTTGGGCTATGCCTCGGTGATCATCCTCGGGCTGCTGGGGATGCTGTCTCCGCAGGCGTTCTTCGCCTTCCTGTTCGCGTCCGTCGGGCTGGGCGTCCTGCTGTCGGTGAACGCGATGATGCTGGAGGAGATTTCCTTCCACCTCTATCCGCGTCCTGCCCAGCAGCTTCGGCTGTTCCTGGTGGCGGTGCTGGAGAACCTCGGGTACCGCCAGATGACCTCGCTGTTCCGGGTGATCGGGTTGTTCCGCTGGGTGGTGAAGCTGCGTCGCCGCTCCAAGTGGGGCCATGTCCGCCGCCGGGCCGACTGGCAGGACCACGAATCCCAGGTCGCGGCCACGGGCCCGACTGTTTCCTGACCCTCACGACCAATGACCACGATCCCCATGACCACCAGCCTGCTGTACTCCGCGCTTCTCCACGCCGCCTTGCTGGGCGGCCAGGCGGACGCATCGCCGATGGCGTCGGCCCTGCCGCAGGACGCTGCGGAGGAGAGCTACGAGGCCCGCCTGCAGCGCGCGCGCGCGCTGGCCACGGCCGGTGACCCCGCGCTGCGCGAGCAGGCGATCGGCCTGTACGGAGAGATGCTGCAGGCGTCGCCCGGCAACAGCGACGTGCTGCTGGCGCGCGGGCGCACCTATGCCTGGGCTGGGCGCTATGCGGAGGCGGAAGCCGACCTGCGTGTCGTCACCACCGCCAAGCCCGACTACACGGATGCGTGGTCCGCGCTGGGCGACCTGTACCTGTGGAGCGATCGCCCGGCCGAGGCGGCCGAGGCCTATGGCCATTGGGTGGCCCTGGCGCCCGGGGCTTCCGAGCCCCGCATCGCCCGCGGCCGCGCGTGGCGCGCGGCCGGCGACATGGACGCCGCACGCGCCGACTTCGCGGCGGCGGCGGCCAACGGCGCCGACCCGACGCAGGTCGCGGCGCTCACCGAGAGCACGGTGGTCCGGACCGCCGTGCCTGACGCGATGCTCGCGGATGGCTACCGCTGGTCGCTGCGCGCCGGCGTGGACCACACCGGCTTCAGCGGCGGGCGCGACGCGTGGACGGATACCGGGCTGACCCTGCGCCGGCAGTTCGCGTTCGGCTCGCTGGGCTTGGAGTGGCTGCAGGCCGACCACTTCCAGCGCCGCGATGCTGCGTGGGCGTTGGACAGTTACGTGTCCCTGTGGTCGCGCGCCTACGCCAACGTGCGCTACCAGCGAGGCCCGGCCAGCGGCGTGCTGCCGCGCGATGCGTGGCGCGTGGAGGTGTTCCAGGGGGTCGGCAGCGGCTGGGAGCTGTCGGCCAGCGTCGACCACCTGCGTTTCAGTTCGGACACCGAGTTCTATGGCGTCGGCGTGGGCCGCTATGTCGGCAACTGGTACCTGCGCTACAAGCTGCAGCACGTGCCCGGCGTCAGTTCGGGCAGCTGGAGCCACCGCGGCGTGGTGCGCAACTACTACCGCGGCAACGCCGATGACTACCTGGAAGTCAGCGCCAGCCACGGCCGCAGCGCCGACCTCGATCGCAGCGGGGCGCTGGTGCGCAACAGCAACGCCTCGGTGGGCGTGAGCTGGGTGCGGTATTTCCGCAGCGACTGGGGCTTCAAGCTGGGGGCCGGATACGCCGACGACGCCGACGGCTTCAACGAGCGCCAGCTCTCGTTCGCGCTGTACCGACGCTGGTGAGGCGCGAGAACGTCCCCGCGGTCGCCCCGGACAGGCGCGACACCGCCGCCGCGCGTCTGCTCGCGTGGTGGCCGGCGCTGCTGGCCGCGCAGCTGGTCCTGGCGCTGTGGGCTGCCGTGCGCGCGCTGCCGCCCGGCGTCGCCGCGCCGCCGGTCGTGTCGGTGGCCGCCGGCAGCCAGCTGTTGTTCCTGCTGCGCGCCTTGCCGCTGCTCTGCCTGTTGGCGTGGCCGCTGGCGGCGCTGCGTTCGCGCCGCGCCGCGCTGGCGGGCGTGGGTGGGCTGTGGTCGCTGTTCCTGCTGCTGCAGGCCGGGCTGGAGCAGTACTACCTGGTGGCGCGCGTGCCGCTGGGCGCCGACCTGTTCGGCTACAGCGCCGCCGAGATCCGCACCACCGTTGCCGGGGCAGGCGGCGGCATCGGCGCCGCCGGTGCGCTGGCGATGCTGATGCCGTTGGTGGTGCTGTGGGCGGTGCTGGCCTGGCGCGGCCGCCGCGTGGCCACCGCGCGGCCGGCCTGGCTGGGCGGCCTGCTGCTGGCGGGCCTGGCCGCATGGCTGCTGCCGCTGGCGCCCGGTGCGCGCGGCCTGGGCAGCGAGGATGCCCGCGCCGTCGCGACGAGCAAGGGCGCCTATTTCATCACCGACGCCCTGCGCTGGTGGCGCGTGGATGCCGCGCCGATCGCGACGGCGACCGCATCGCCGGCCCGTGTCGCCGCGTCGCCCGCGGGCGGCGATCCGGCCTATCCGTTCCTGCACGACGAAGCCACCCCGGACACGCTGGGGCCGTACTTCGGCCCGACCCGCGACGGTCGCCCGCCGAACGTGGTGGTGATCGTGGTCGAAGGACTGGGGCGTTCGTTCTCGGGCCCGGATGCGCCACTCGGCAGCTTCACGCCCTTCCTCGACGGGCTGGCTGCGCGCAGCCTGTATTTCGACAACTTCCTGGCCAACCAGGGCCGCACCTTCGGGGTGCTGCCGGCGCTGCTGGGGTCGCTGCCGGTGGCCGAGCAGGGCTTCGCGGCGCTGGGGCCGAAGATGCCGGCCCATGCCGGCCTGTTCAACGTGCTGCGCCGGCAGGGCTACCACGGGGCCTTCTACCTCGGCACCGATGCCGATTTCGACAACGAGCGCGGATTGCTGCAGCTGCAGGAAGTCGACGACATCGTCGACCTGCGCCATTTCGGCCCCGGCTACCAGCGCAACCCGTTCAGCGAGTGGGGCTATCCCGACCGCGAGCTGGTGTCGCGCGTGCTGGCCGACAGCGGGCGCCTGCGTCCGCCCTTCGTGCTGGGCCTGCAGACCATCAGCATGCACACCAGCTACCGCTTCCCCGGGCAGGAGGCCTACAAGGCTGGCGTCGAGGCGCGGCTGCGGGCGCTGGGGATCCCGGAGGCGCGGCGCGCACCGTACCGCGCGCAGGCGGACATCTACAGCGCCATCCTCTACACCGACGACCAGCTGCGCCGCTATTTCGAGGGCGTCGCCAAGGCGCCGTGGTACGCCGACACGATCTTCGTCGTCACCGGCGACCACCGGTTGGCGGAGATCCCGCAGGACACCCACATCGAGCGCTACCACGTGCCGCTGCTGGTGTTCTCGCCGCTGCTGCGCCGGCCCGCGCACATCCGCGCGGTGTCCTCGCACCTCGACGTGACGCCGTCGCTGCTGGCGCTGCTCTCGCACACCTACGGCCTGCGCCGCCCGGCCAGGACCAGCTGGACCGGCGCCGGCCTGGACATGGCGGAGACGTTCCGGAGCGCCCACGAATTCCCGCTGAAGCAGACCAAGACCAGCGTGCCCGACTTCGTGTCCGGGCGCTGGTTCCTGCACGACGGCCGCCTGTTCGAGCTGCAGGATGGCATCCGCGCCTCCGAGGTCGACGACGACGGCGTGCGCGCGCAGGTGGCCGCCCGACTGCAGGCCTACCAGGCAGCCAACGCCCGGTTCCTGCGCACCCTCGCACTGTCCCCGGAAGGCGGCCAGCCGCGCCTGGTGGCGTTCGGGATTGGGGCGGCGAACCCGGCACCGGCAGCACTCGCCGCCATCGCCGCGCTGCCGGCGGGGATCGGGATGGAAGCCGTGCATCTGGAGCGCACCGAGGGCGGCGTGCACGTCGCCGCGACCTTCGTCAATGGCGATGCCCGCGATTCGCGTGCCTTCGTGCCGCTGGCGGTGCTGGCCGCCGAGGACGGCCGCGAGCTGCGCGAAGGCTACGGCAGCGCCATCCAGCTGCGCGCGCACGAGCGCCGCGAGGTGCTGCTGTCGCTGGCAGTGCCGGCGCTGGCGCCGGGACGGTACTTCGTCTCGGTGCTGCCGTCGGATCCGGCCACCGGCAAGGCCGTCGGGCGCGGGCGCTTCCACCTGCCGCTGGACGTTCCGGCCGGCGCGCCGTGACCGGTGCGATCCGCAGCGCGGTGCTGGGGCTGCTGCTCGTGCTGGCAGCGGCCGCCACCGCGCAATCGGCGCCGGAGGTGCATGCGGCAACGCACGCCTCCCGCGCGGTCTGGACCTGGGAGCGTCCGTCCTACGCCATGCTGGAGTCACCGCAGGTCGCCGACGAGGCGCTGGCGTTCCTGCAGCGCAAGCGCATCGACGTCGTCTACCTCTATGCCGATGCCTTCCAGGGTCGCAACCTGCTGGTGCAGCAGCCGGCCCGCTACCGCGCGTTCATCCGCACCGCCCACGCGCGCGGCATCCGCGTGTACGCGCTGCTGGGCTCGTGGTACCTGCATACCGAGCGCTACGTCCTGCCGCGGCACCAGCGCAAGGCGGTCGCGATGCTGCAACAGGTGCTGGACTACAACGCCACCGCCGCGCCGGACGAGCGCTTCGACGGCGTGAACTATGACATCGAGCCGCACCTGCTGGACGAGTGGGAGGACGCCACCCGCCCGCGCCTGCTGCGCGGCTTCCTCGACATGACCGCGGCGATGATGGAAGCCCGGCGCCGCTCGGGCCAAGCCTTGCCCATCGGCCCGGCGATGCCGTTCTGGTGGGACGGCATCGCCCTGGAGTGGCGCGGCGTGCGCAAACCCGTCAGCGAGCACGTGGCGGACCTCACCGACTACGTGGCGCTGATGGACTACCGCAACCGGGCCGAGGGTCGTGATTCCATCCTCTCGCACGCCGAGGACGAGATGGCCTACGCCGACCGCATCGGCAAGCGCGTGGTGGTCGGCCTGGAGTTCAACCCCGGCGAACCTGCCAAATTGAGCTTCCACGGCATGGACGAGGCCGTCTTCGAGCGCGAGGCCGCGAAGGTCGAGGCCGCCTACGGCGGACGCCGTGGCTTCGACGGCTTCGTCTTCCACCACTACGAAGGCTACCGTCGCTTCGTCGGCGAGCCCGTGCCGGCCTCCGACTAGCAACCCGAGCGTGCCGGAACGCGAACGCCCCGGCGAGCCGGGGCGTTCGGGGCGTTCCGCCGGGGGCGGTGGGCGGGTCAGTCCAGCGGCTTGCCGCCGAACTTGTACGTCAGCTGCACGAAGTAGCTGCGCCCGAAGCTGTCGAACCACGACGTGTCGTAGTACGGATAGTTCGACCAGGTCGGATCGCTCGGCGGCATCTTGTCCAGCAGGTTGTTGATCGTCAGCGAGACCCGGAAATGGTCGCTGACGTCGTAGCGGGCGCCTGCGTTGAAGCGCCACGTGGCCGGCGTCCACGCGTCGTTGGCGTAGTTCGCCACCCGGCCCAGGTAATTGCCGAACAGGCTGGCGCCCCACGCGCCGCGGTCCCAGGCCAGGCTCAGGTTGGCCTTGGCGCGCGGCAGGGTGGTGTCGCTGAAGCTCACGTCCAGCATGTCCTCGGTGGGGTCGCCCGGATACTGCTGGCGGGTGTGCCGGCGGGCCCAGGTGTAGTTGGCGCCGATCCGGAAGTCGCCCGCGCGCGCGGTTTCCAGCCGGTAGTTGGCGGTCACGTCGATGCCAGAGGTTTCCTCGCTGGCGATGTTGATCGGGCTGAAGTGGACGCTGGTGATGGTGCCGTCCTCGTCGCGGATCACGCGTGCCAGCGCGTCCACGCAAGTGGGCGAGGCGATGTCCACCGGCGCACCGGTGTCGGTGACGCCGAGCCGGCAGTTCGCCTCGGTGATGCGCAGGCGCTCGCGGTCCTGGCTCTGGACCTGGTTCATCACCCGGATGCGGTAGTAGTCCACCGCCAGGTCGAAGCGGGCGGTCGGCGACCACACGAAGCCGACCGAGGCCGAGCGGCTGGTCTCGACGTCCAGCGCCATGTTGCCGGAGTAGACGTCGAAGGTGGCGCCGTCCCAGCTGCCGTCGTCGTAGCACTCGTCGTCGCTGTAGCCGGGCTCGTCGGTACGGCACTGGTAGTAGTCGGTCGCGTAGCGGGTCCGGTAGTAGTCGTTGCCGGCGAACAGGTAGTGCATGTCGGGGGCGCGGAACCCGGTGCCGTAGGAGCCGCGCACCAGCAGCGTATCCAGCGGGCGCCACTCGAGGCCCGCGCTGTAGGTGAACTTGCCGGGCTGCTTGCCGCCGTAGCTGTACTGGTCGTAGCGGCCCGCCACGCTGGCCAGCAGGCTGGACGCCAGCGGCAGGCGCAGCTCGGTGGCGGCGCTCCAGCGGTTGCGGCTGCCATTGCCGTCGCCGTAGCGCGGTCCGTAGTAGGCGTCTTCCGTCAGTGCCAGCGGATCGGGATTGATCCGGTAGGACTGGCGGCCGTACTCCAGCGCCGCCGCGAAGCCGGCGTCGCCGGCCGGCATCGAGAACAGGGCGGGGTTGTCGGCGCTGAAGCTGACGTTGTCGTTCTTCGCCACGGGCCGCCAGGTGGACATCGCCGCGATCGAGGCGAACTCCGCGGCCGTCAACGGCGTGAACAGACGCGCGGGATCGGCGTCGTAGATCGCGTAGCCGTCGTCGTCGTAGCCCAGGCGCTCGCCCAGGAACAGGCGGTTGGCCGCTTCGGCGCGGATGCGCGGCATCTCCACGGTCGCGCGGTACTCGGAGTGGTTGTAGGCCGCTTCCCAGTTCCATGCATCGCCGAAGCCGCCCTTGAAGCCGGTGGTCACCGCCAGCGTCTTCTGGGTGGTGGTGTTCATGCGGTTGCGCAGGCCCGCGGTCTCCTCGGGCGTGAACTGGCGCGACCAGATCTCGTAGCGGCCCGTCCCGGCGTTGTAGAAGACCTTGTTGCGGTAATTGTTGGTCGATGCCGGGTCGTGGAATTCCCAACCCATGTGGTCGCTGGCGACCAGGTTGCCATTGGTGCCGGTGAGCAGCCGCACGGTCTGGTGGCCGGCCTGCACGTCGGCGAACCACGACAGGGCGTCGGAGAGGCGGTACTCGAACGAACCGTAGACGTTCGCCCCCTTGCGCTCGTTCTGGATGGTCCGGTACGCGATGGCGCGTTCGCTGCCGCAATAGAACCCGTAGTCGGGATCCTCGGCCAGCACCGTGGTGCCCTCGTTGAGGCCTGCCATCGCACTGCAGCCGTCGGCGGGCGCCACGTTGAGGTCTTCGTCCCAGTCGTAGAGCTGGGCGGTCAGGCGCGGCAGGCGGCGCTCGGCCGTGGGGGCATCCAGGGTGGAGTCCTGGATGCTGCGCTGGTAGCCCCACAGCGGGCGCTTGTTGACCAGCTCCATGCCGACCACGCCGCTGAAGTCGCCGCGCTCGAAGCCGCCGGTGATCGCCAGCGAATGGGACTCCCCGCCCCCCCGTTCGGTGTCGCCGTAGCGGTAGTCGACGGTGATGCCGTCGGTGGATTTCTTCAGGATGAAGTTGATCACGCCGGCCATCGCGTCCGAGCCGTACACGGCGGAGGCGCTGCCGGTCAGCACTTCGATGCGGTCGATCATCCCCAGCGGGATGTTGCCGATGTCGGTGAAGTTGCTGCGGCTGTTGAGCGGCAGCGGGAAGTCGGCGATCCGGCGGCCGTTCACCAGCACCAGCGTGTGGTTCGGACCGAGGCCGCGCAGGTCCACCGCCTGCGCGCCGGGCGTGGACTGCGCGCTGGTGGTGTTCTGCTGGCCCTGCACGCTGCCGCTGTTCTGGCTGAGCGAGCGCAGGACATCGGGCACGGTGGTGAAGCCGGCGGCCTGGATCTGCTCGGCGGTGACGATGGTGATCGGCGCCGGGCCTTCCACCTGCGCGCGGGGGATGCGCGAGCCGGTGACCTGGACGGCATCGAGGTTGGTCACCGGGGCGTCCGCGGCGGCTTGCGCGGGGCGTGCCTGCGGGGCCGGGCGCGCGGGCGTGGCCGGCTTCGTGCCACCGGTGGCCGGCACGATCAGCACGGCGCCCGAGGCATCGCGCTGGGCGCGGAAGCCGCTGCCCTGCAGCAGCGCATCGATGGCCTGCGGCGAAGCGGCCTGCCCCCGCAGGCCGGCGCTGCGCGCGCCCTTCAGCTGGTCGGCGCGGTACACCAGCTGGGTGCCGGTCTGCCGGGCATAGGCGTCCAGCGCCCCGGCGAGATCGCCGGCGGGGATGTCAAGGCGGGTGGCGGTTTGCGCCTGTGCGGCCAGGGCGGCGGAGCAGGCCAGCGACAACAGCAGGACACGCAGCGGACGGGACGGTTTCATGGCGTAGTTTTTCCCCCAGGGATGCCCGGGTTGGGCACCGTTACGGCTTCATGACGAACGACCGCGGGAAATCCCCCGGTCAGGCCATCGCTCGCAGGTCGATCTAGCGGGAGTGCAGGACGATGCGGTCCGCGCCGGCCTCGGCACGGACCGGGAAACCGGCCTCGAGCAGGCGCACGAAGCCTTCTTCGTTGTCCCAGCGGAAGCTGCCGCCTACCCGCAGCGCCCCGGCCTCCGCATCGGCCACCACCAGCTTGCGCGCGTTGTAGCGGTTGAACTCCGCGGCGACCTCGGACAGCGGCGCGTCGCGGAACGCCAGCAGCCCCTCGCGCCAGTCCAGCAGGCGTTGGGCGTCGGCCAGCGGCAGGCTGCGGACCAGCAGGGCGCCTCCGCGCACCAGCGCCACGCTGCCCGCGGGCAGCAGTACCGATGGCGTGGCGCCGGCGGTACTGGACGGTGTTTCCAGCCGGACGGTGCCCTCGGTCACCACCACCCGCAGGTCACGGTCGTCCCGGCGCACCGAAAAGCGCGTGCCCACCGCGACCGCGCGGTAGCCCTCCGCGGCGACCGCGAAGGGACGGCGCGGATCCTTGGCGACGTCGAAGATGGCCTCGCCGGACGTCAGCGCCACGTCGCGCGCGCGCGATGACAGGCGGACATCGATGCCGCTGGCGCTGGCCAGGGTGGCGCGCGAGCCGTCGGCCAGCGGCAGGGTGCGGACCTCGCCCAGCGCGGTCCGGTAGTGGCTGGCCTCCACCGGTGCCTGTTGGCGCCAGCCCCAGGCCGCGGCCAAGGCACAGGCAGCCACGACCGCGGCGGCGGCAAGTTGGTGGCGCCACTGCCGCGGTGCGCGTGCGGCGCGCACGCGCCGTGGCACCGCCTGCAACATCTGCTCGCGGCGGTCCGCCGGGGAGGCCTGCCAATGCCCGCGCGGCGGCGGGCCCTCGCCGCGCCAGCCGGCACCCAGCGCCTGCAGCCGGCCGCTCTCCTGCCACGCCGCTTCCAGGCGCAGGAAGGCCACGCGATGCGCGGTGGAGATCGCCAGCCACGCCTGCAGCGCTAGCTCGTCGTCCGGCATCCACTGCGCGCCGTCGCGGCGTGCCAGCCAGGCGGCGGCCGCGCGTTCGATGTCCCTGCTGTCGTCGGCCATGTCAGTCCACCTCCCGCCGCGCGGCGGCGTTGGATGGAACCTTGGGCGCGCCCGTGCGGTCCCCGCTGCTGAACAAAGCGTCGGCGAGCAGGCGCATGCCCTTGGCGATGTGCTTTTCCACGGTCTTCTCGCTGATGCCCAGGCGCGACGCCACGTCCTTCTGCGACAGTTCTTCCACCCGCCGCAGCCACACCACCTCGCGGCAGCGGTCCGGCAGCCGGTCGAGGGCGTCGGCCAGCCGGCGCAGGGCCTGCCGGCCGCCGCACCAGCGTTCCGGCGAGACGTCATCCACCAAGACGTGCGAGGGCTCGAAATCACCCATCGGCTCGATCGACACCACCTTGCCGCGGCGCAGGCGGTCGGTCATCAGGTGGCGTGCGCTGGCGAACAGGAACGCCTTGGGCTGCGCCGGGCGCGCCTTTGCACCGGCTTCGTAGAGCCGCGCGTAGAGCTCCTGGCGCAGGTCGTGCAGCTCCTCGCGGTGCGGCCAATGGCGCTGCAGGAAGCGCATCAGCGCCTCCTCGTGGACGAGGATTTCATGGACGAACCAGCGGTCGAGCTCGGTCTGCATCGCCCTACCATAGCGAAACCCACCGTCGCCGGGCGGGGGGGAAACGCGCGTACGTTCGTCTAGGGATGTAACCGCGAACGAGAGGGGAAGGGGACGATGAAGCGACGTGCCGGTTGGTCAATGCTGCTTGCTGCGCTGCTGTCGGCCATGGCGGCAGCGCCTGCGCTGGCGACGGATGTCGGCCACCACGTGCTGGGCGACCTGCAGGCGAAGACGCCGGGCAAGGTGCAGCCCGGCCTGCTGCTGATGGGTGGCGGCGACCGCAATTTCGACGCGTTGCGCTGGTTCATGCAGCGCGCCGGCAACGGCCACATCGTGGTCTTGCGCGCCTCGCAGGGCGGCGAGATCGGCGAGGAGTTCTTCCATGAGGTCGGCGGGATCACGTCGGTCGAGACCTTCGTGTTCCACGACCGCGAGGCCGCGACCGACCCGAAGATCCTGGCCGCGCTGAAGCGCGCCGACGGCATCTTCATCGGCGGTGGCGACCAGTCGCGCTACGTGCGCTACTGGCGCGGCACCCCGGTGGCCGAGGCGCTGGACGCGCACGTGAGGGCGGGCAAGCCGCTGGGCGGCACCAGTGCCGGCCTGGCGATGCTGGGCGAATACCTGTACGGCGCGATGGACGGCGGCAGCCAGACCAGTCCGCGCGCCCTCGCCGATCCACTCGGCGATGCCAACACCATCGAAAGCGACTTCCTGCACCTCGCGCGCTTGAAAGGCGTCGTCACCGACACCCACTTCAGCGAACGCGGCCGCCTCGGTCGCCTCGTGGCCTTCGTCGCCAAGGCCGAGCACCTGGCCGGCCGGCCGCTGCTGGGCCTGGGCGTGGACGAGGATGCGGCGGTGGCGGTGGAAGGCAACGGCACCGCGCGGGTGTACGCGACGGCGCCGGGTGCGGGCGCCACCGTCGTGCGCGGCGGCTTCGCCCAGGCGCAGGCCGAGGATGCGCCGATGCAGCTGGCGGCCGTGGACACCGTGGTAGCGGGCACCGGGTCGGTCCTGCACCTGCCCGAGGGCCGGGTGGAGCGTCCGCTGGCCGAGCGCCGCTACGCGGTGCGTGACGGCGTGCTGGTCGCGCTGGACGCGCCCATGCTGGTCCTGCACGGCGGTGCCGGCGTGGAGCCGGGCGATCTCACCCCGGACGAGGAGGTGGCGGCCAAGCGTGCGCTGGAAGCCGCGCTCCGCGCCGGCCACGCCAAGCTGCAGGCGGGCGCTTCGTCGGTGGACGCCGTCATCGCCGCGATCACCGTGCTGGAGGACGCGCCGCAGTTCAATGCTGGCCGCGGTGCCGTGTTCACCCACGACGGCCGCAACGAGCTCGACACCTCGCTGATGGACGGTGCCACCGGCAAGGCCGGTGCGGCCGCCGGCCTGCACCGCGTGCGCAATCCGATCACGCTGGCGCGCGCGATCATGGACAAGTCCAACCACGTGATGATGGTCGGCGATGGCGCCGAGATGTTCGCGGAGGAGCAGGGCATCGCGCTGGTGGATCCGGCCTACTTCCGCACCGAGAAGCGCTGGAAGGCGCTGCAGAAGGCGCTGCAGGACGAGCGCGAGGCACAGGCCTCGAACCAGCCGCTGGTGCTGCCGGGCAAGGCCTACTTCGGCACCGTCGGCGCGCTGGCGCTGGATGCGCGCGGCCAGCTGGCCGCGGGCACCTCGACCGGCGGCATGACCAACAAGCGTTACGGGCGCGTGGGCGATTCGCCGATCATCGGCGCCGGCACGTGGGCGGACGCGCGCTGCGCGGTGTCGGGCACGGGCTGGGGCGAGTTCTACATCCGGGCCGCCGCCGCGCACGAGATCTGCGCGCGGGTGCGCCTGGACGGCCAGCCGCTGGCGAAGGCCGCGGACGGCGTGATCAACCGCGACATTCCCAAGGCCGGCGGCGACGGCGGTGCGATTGCCCTGGGCGCGGACGGCAGCGTGGCGTTCCCGTTCAACACCGGCGGCATGTACCGCGGCTGGATCGGCGCGGACGGCGTGCCGCACGTGGCGATCTACAAGACCGACGCGCTGGCCCTGCCCGGCCGCTGAGCGGGGAGCAAAGGGAGCAAAGGGGGTCAGGTTCACTTCCGCGTACAGAAGTGAACCTGACCCCCTTGCACAGTCGTCTCAGCGCTCGGAGTGCCCGCTCTCGTCGTAGCCGCGCGGCGCCAGCAGGTTGGGCTTGATCAAGTCTGCGAAGGCGCGGGCCTGCGGTGACAGGAACTTGCCCTTGCGCATCACGATCCCGTAGCTGCGGGCGGGGAACCAGCGCGCCAGCGAGCGCGCGGCCAGCCGCTGGCGGTCGGCGTCGGTCAGGCAGATGGCGGTCACGATGCTGATGCCGAGGCCCATCGCCACGTACTGCTTGATAACCTCCCATCCACCCACCTCCAGCGCCACGGTGTACGGCACGCGGTTCTGCTGGAACACCAGGTCCACCAGCCGGTAGGTGGTCAGGCGCTTGGGCGGCAGGATCAGCCCGTAGGGCGACAGGTCTTCCAGCGCCAGCTCGCGCTTGCCGGCCAGCGGGTGGTCCGGCGGGGTGATCAGCATCGGGTCGAAGCGGTAGGCGGGCGCGTAGGCCAGGTCGGCCGGCACGTCCAGCATCGAGCCCACCGCCAGGTCCACGGCGTCGCTGCGCAGCAGGTCCAGCCCGCCGGCACCGGTGACGTTGTGCAGGGTCAGCCGCACGTCCGGGTAGCGCTGGCGGAATGCCTCCACGATCCCGGGCAGCAAATAGAGGATGGTGGAACTACCCGCGGCCACATGCAGCTCGCCGGCGTCCAGCCCGCGCACCCGCTCGCGGAAATCGGCGGCCAGGCCGTCCAGCCCCTCCACCAGCGGCCTCGCCATCTCGTACAGCAATTCCCCCTCGCGGGTGGGCACCAAGCGTCGGCCGCTGCGCTCCAGCAGGCGCACCCCCAGTTCGCGCTCCAGCGCCTGCACCTGCAGGGTCACCGCCGGCTGGCTGAGGTAGAGCGCCTCGGCAGCGCGCGACACCGAGCCCAGCCGCGCCACCTGGCAGAACGCCCGCAGGGGCTTCAGGCGGGAGCCCTTGTAGGCGAAGCGCACGGCGGTGGCAGGGCGTTTCGCCAAGGAGTTCACTTATGTATTTGGAATTCAAATACTAAGCATTGACAAATCTGCTTTGTCAAATACCAAACGCTAGCGGATGGTGGGCGCCCATCAGGTTCCGAGGAGTCGCCGATGTCCGCCGTGCTGCAAGACCGCCCCGGGGAGGGCGTGGAAGTCACCCATCGCCTGCCCGGACAGGACGCCCTGCTTCCGCCGGCGGCGCTTGGCTTCCTGGCCGAGCTGCACCGCCGCTTCGAAGGCGCCCGCCAGGCCCGGCTGGCGGCCCGTCGGGCCCGCCAGCAGGCCTTCGACACCGGCGCGCTGCCGGACTTCCGCCCCGACACCGCCCACCTGCGGGCCGGCGACTGGACCGTGGCGCCGACTCCGGCCGCGCTGCTGGACCGGCGGGTGGAGATCACCGGTCCGGTCGATCCCAAGATGGTCATCAATGCGCTGAACTCGGGCGCCAACTGCTACATGGCCGACTTCGAGGACAGCACCAGCCCCACCTGGGCCAACCTGCTGGCCGGCCAGCAGGCGCTGCGCGCGGCGATCAGCGGCGCGCTGGTCCACGAGGCTGGCGGCAAGCGCTACGAGCTGCGCCCGCAGGCCGAGCAGGCGGTGCTGATCGTGCGGCCGCGCGGCTGGCACCTGGACGAGAAGCACGTGCGGGTGGACGGGCAGCGCCTGTCGGCTTCGCTGTTCGATGCCGGCCTGTTCGCCTTCCACAACGCCCATGTGCTGGCCGGGCGCGACCGCGGCCCCTACCTGTACCTGCCCAAGCTGCAGTCGATGGAGGAGGCCGCGCTGTGGGAGCAGGTGCTCGCCGCCATCGAGGCCGCGTTGGGCCTGCCGCACGGCCAGATCAAGGTCACCGTGCTGATCGAGACGTTGCCCGCCGCCTTCGAGATGGACGAGATCCTGCACGCGCTGAAGGACCGCATCGTCGGCCTCAACTGCGGGCGCTGGGACTACATCTTTTCCTACATCAAGACGCTGCGCCGCCACCGCGACCGCGTGCTGCCCGAGCGCGGGCAGGTGACGATGGTGCAGCCTTTCCTGCGCGCCTATTCCGAGCTGCTGGTGCGCACCTGCCACCGCCGCGGCGCGCATGCGATGGGCGGCATGGCGGCGCAGATCCCGATCCGCGAGGACGCCGCCGCCAACGCGCGGGCACTGGAACGCGTGCGCACCGACAAGCTGCGCGAAGTCGGCGCCGGCCACGACGGCACCTGGGTGGCGCATCCGGCGCTGATCCCGATCGCCCGCGAAGTGTTCGATGCGCGCATGCCCGGCCCGCACCAACGCCAGGTGGCGCGCGACGACGTGCACGTCGAGGCCGAGGACCTGCTGCGGCCGTCGCTGGGCACCATCACCCGCGCCGGCTTCGAGGGCAACGTCGAGGTCTGCGTGCGCTACCTCGCCGCCTGGCTCGATGGCAACGGCTGCGTGCCCATCCACCACCTGATGGAGGACGCCGCCACCGCCGAGATCGCCCGCGCCCAGCTGTGGCAGTGGCTGCACTACGCCGACGACGGCGGCGAGCCGCTGGCGCTGGACGACGGCACGCCGGTCGACTTCGCCCTGCTCGAGCGCGCCCTGATCGGCCTGCCCAGCCGGCTGGGCGATCCCGGCCGGGTCCCCGGCGCGGCCCGCGTGGCCGAGGCCATCGGGATGCTGGACCGGCTCACCCACGCCGACGAACTCGCCGAGTTCCTGACCCTGCCGGCGTACGAACGCATCGACTGACCCGTCGTGCGCCGCCCCGCCATCCCTCATCGCTGCCGCCACTCCCACGAGGTGTCCCCATGAAGCATGTCCTGCCGACCGCCGAACAACTGACCCTGGACTGGAACAACAACCCGCGCTGGGCCGGCGTCACCCGCGGCTACACCGCTGCCGACGTGGTCCGCCTGCGCGGCACCGTGCACGTCGAGCATTCGCTGGCCCGGCTGGGCGCCGAGAAGCTGTGGACCTCCCTGCACACCGAGGACTTCGTCAACGCGCTGGGCGCGCTGACGGGCAACCAGGCCATGCAGCAGGTCAAGGCCGGGCTGAAGGCGATCTACCTGTCCGGCTGGCAGGTGGCCGCCGATGCCAACCTGGCCGGCGAGATGTACCCCGACCAGTCGCTGTACCCGGCCAACTCGGTGCCGCAGGTGGTCAAGCGCATCAACAACACCCTGCTGCGCGCCGATCAGTTGCACCACGCCGAGGGCGACGATGCGATCGACTTCCTGCAGCCGATCGTGGCCGACGCCGAGGCCGGCTTCGGCGGCGTGCTCAACGCCTACGAACTGATGAAGGCGATGATCGAAGCCGGCGCCGCCGGCGTGCACTTCGAGGACCAGCTGGCCAGCGTGAAGAAGTGCGGCCACATGGGTGGCAAGGTGCTGGTGCCCACCCGCGAGGCCGTCGAGAAGCTGGTCGCCGCGCGCCTCGCCGCCGACGTGATGGGCGTGCCCACCCTGCTGGTGGCCCGCACGGATGCGGAGGCCGCCGACCTGCTGACCTCGGACGTGGACGACAACGACAAGCCGTTCTGCACCGGCGAACGCACCGTCGAGGGCTTCTACAAGACCCGCAACGGCCTGGACCAGGCGATCAGCCGCGGCCTCGCCTACGCGCCCTACGCCGACCTGGTCTGGTGCGAGACCGGCAAGCCGGACCTGGCCTTTGCCCGCCGGTTCGCCGAGGCGATCCACGCCAAGTTCCCGGGCAAGCTGCTGGCCTACAACTGCTCGCCCAGCTTCAACTGGAAGAAGAACCTGGACGACGCCACCATCGCGAAGTTCCAGCGCGAGCTGGGCGCGATGGGCTACAAGTTCCAGTTCATCACCCTGGCCGGGTTCCACAGCCTCAACTACGGCATGTTCGACCTGGCCCATGGCTATGCGCGCCGCCAGATGAGCGCCTTCGTCGAGCTGCAGGAGCGCGAGTTCGCCGCGGCCGAGCGTGGCTTCACCGCGGTCAAGCACCAGCGCGAGGTCGGCACCGGCTACTTCGACGCCGTGACCCAGGCGATCCAGGGCGGCCAGAGCTCCACCGTGGCCCTGAAGGGCAGCACCGAGGAGGAGCAGTTCCACCCCGATGCCCGCGCGGCGGCCTGAGGGCCTGCGACCTCGCCCGGCAGGGGCGTCCCGGGGGCGCGGGGCGCCCGGCCACGGGGGGCTCCCCGGGCGGCCGGCGATGGTATCCTCCGGTTGCAAACGGGGGTTGGAGCGGGACAGGGGACAGGTGGCCGCCTTGGCGCACATGCAGGATGCCCACGCGAACGGGGATGCCAGCGCTTCCGCGCTGCACCCCGACGAGTACGCGCTGTTCGCCCGGGTCGCCACGCCGCGTCCGGTCGAGGCCGGGCAGCGCCTGTTCCGTCGCGGCGATGCCGGCGCGGTCATGTACGTCGTGGCCGGCGGTGCCGTGCACCTCGATTTCGGCGATGACCTGGTCGGCAAGCGGCTGGGGCCGCGCGCCTTCTTCGGCGAATTGGGCCTGCTGATCGGCGACCACGCGCGCAGCGCGGATGCCGTCGTGGCCGAAGCCGGCGAACTGCTGGAGCTGGGGCGCGAGGAATTCGAGGCCCTGGCGCGGCAGGACCCGGTGCTGCTGGCCCAGTTCCTGCGCCGCGCGATCATGCGCGTGGTGCTCAACGAACAGGCCCTCATCGCGCGCCTGCGCCGGCGCAACAAGGAACTGGAGGAAGCGCTGGAAGCCCTGCGCTCCACCACCCACCGGCTGGACCAGACCGAAGCGCTCACCCGCACCGACGAGCTCACCGGCCTCACCAACCGGCGCGGCTTCGCGGCGCACATCGAGCAGCGCTACGCGGGCGGGGGCCTGGAAGGGCACACCCTGATCCTGGTGGACTGCGACCGCTTCAAGTCCATCAACGACACCTACGGCCACTTGGCGGGCGACCGCGTGCTGCAGAGCGTCGCCAATCTGCTGCGGGCGGTCGCCGGCGCGGACGACATCGTCTGCCGGATGGGCGGCGACGAATTCTGCCTGCTGCTGCGCGGCCACACCCGCGACGAGGCCGAACGCATCGCTGGCTATGTCTCCGATAGCGCCCGGATGCTGGAGCGCATGCGCAACCGGCCGCCGCAGATGACCACCCTCAGCATCGGCGCCTGCATGATCGACCATGCGCCCGAAGGCGGCTGGGACCACTGGTACGCACAAGCGGACGATGCGCTTTACCGGGCCAAGCGCCAGGGCGGCGACCGCGTCGAGTGGATCGGCTGACAACGCGATGCAGGCGAGCAGCGCCCCGCAGGTCCGCACGCTGTTGCTCACCGACCTGGTGGAGTCCACCCATCTGGTGGAGCGGCTGGGCGATGCGCCGGCCGCGGCGTTGTTCCGCGCCCACGACCGGCTGGTGCTGGAGCTGCAGCAGCGTTGGCGCGGGCGGTTGATCGACCGCAGCGACGGCCTGCTGCTGCTGTTCGAGCGCCCGATCGATGGCCTCGGCTTCGCCCTCGATTACGCCAAGGGGCTGCGCGACCTGGGCCGCGAGATGCAGTGCAAGGCACCCCTGCAAGCGCGCGCCGGCCTGCACGTGGGGGAAGTGCTGGTCTGGGAGAACAGCCCGGAAGCCGTGCGCCAGGGCGCCAAGTCGCTGGAGGTGGAGGGCCTGGCCAAGCCGCTGGCCGGCCGCCTGATGGCGCTGGCGCGTCCCGGCCAGATACTGCTGTCGGCCACCGCTGAGCCGCTGGCCCACCGCGCCGCGCGCGAGCTGGGCGAGCGCGGCGAACTGCTGGTCTGGAAGTCCTACGGGCGTTGGCGCTTCAAGGGCATTCCCGAGGCCCAGGAAGTCCACGAAGTCGGTGAGCCCGGGCTGGCGCCGCTGCGCATGCCCTCGCACACGCCGAAGGCGTGGCGCGACCTGCCGCTGTGGCGGCGGCCGGTGGCACTCGCTGCCGAGGCGATGCTGGTGGCAGGCATGGCGGTCGGCGCCTGGTTCCTGGCCCAGCCGAAGCCGGCCATCGCGTTCAACGAGCGCGACTGGGTGGTGGTGGGCGACCTGCGCAACCTGACCAGCGATCCCCGCCTGGAGGACGCGCTGGAGCAGGCCTTCCGCATCAGCCTGGAGCAGTCGCGCTACGTCAACGTGGTGGGCGAGCTCAAGGTGCGCGACACCCTGCAGCGCATGCAGCGCAAGCCGGACACGGCGGTGGACCGCGCCCTGGGGTCGGAAATCGCCCTGCGTGATGGCGCCCGCGCCGTGCTGCTGCCCACGGTGTCCGAGGTCGGTGGCCGGCTGCGGGTCAGCGCCGAGGTCATCGACCCGCACACCCAGACCACCGTCTACGCGGTCTCGGCCGACGGCAAGGGCGTGGAGTCCGCGCTGGCCTCCATCGACGAGGTCACCGACCAGCTGCGCGGCAAGCTCGGCGAAGCCCTGCAGAACGTCCAGAAGACCTCGGTGCCGCTGCCGAACGTGGCCACGCCCAGCCTGGATGCGCTGAAGGCGTTTGCGGTGGCCCGCCGCGTGGCCAATACGACGGGCGACCGCGAGCAGGCGCTGGGCCTGTACCGGCGTGCGCTGCAGTTTGATCCGCAGTTCGCGCTGGCCCACGCCGACATGGCGCGCCTGTTTGCGACCCTGGGCGAGCCGGGCGCCGCGCGTGACGAGTGGCGCAAGGCCTTGGCGCTGCCCCAGCGGCTGTCGCCGCAGGAGCGCCAGATGATCGAGCTGATGCTGATGCAGCACATTAGCCCGCAGAACTATTTCCGCAAAGCCGAGGAATACCTGGCGCTGTATCCGGATGACTACCAGACGATTGGCCGGCTCTCGAGCAACCAGTGGCACCAGCGCAACGACTTCCGCGCTGCCGAGGCGTTCAGCCGGCGCGCGCTGAAGCCGCAGAACGAGCGCTTCGGTTCGGTACGCTACAACCTCGGCATCATGCTGCTGGGCCAAGAACGCTACGACGCGGCGCTGGCCGAGTTCCGGCAAGCGCGCGAGGCGGGCTTCGTGGGCGCGGGCGAGGTGTATGCCCTGCTCTACGAGGCGCGCGGGCAGTACGCGGAAGCCGACAAGACCTACTTCGCCAGCACGGCCGGCCGGAACGGCTGGCACGGCGAGACGGGGGCCATCGTCTGGATCGATCGCGGCCAGCCGGCGCGGGCGGCGGCGGCCGTGCGTGACTGGGCGCAGAAGGCCGACGCCAGTGGCAACGTCCTGGAGTCGCTGCGTGCCCGTGCAGGACTGGCCAGCATGGCCGTGCTGCACGGACAGGGCGATGCCGCGGGCGCGCAGCAGGCCCTGCTGGCGCTGGTCGATGCCAAGGGTGCAGTGGGGGACGACCTCTATCCGCCGGTTTCGACCGAGTTGCGGTTGTACGCGGGCCTGCTCTCGGCCTACCGCGATGATCGGGCCGGCCTGGCCGAAGCACTGCGTCGCGTGCAGGGCAGCAGCGTCGTCCGCGACTATCCCACCATCCGGGAGCTGCACGAGGTCCTGCAAGCCGAGCAGGAGCGCCTGGATGGCCAACCCCACCTTGCCATGGCGCGGCTGGGGCCGTTGGTCCGCCAAGACACCGCCTTGGTGGCAACGCATTGGGCGTTGATGCGTGCAGCCCGGGCAGCCGGAGAGGAGAAGGTCGCCGCGACCCAGGCCGAATGGCTTGCCACGCACCGCGGCCGCATCTTCGCGGAGAGCACCACGTCCGACGTGCTGCGGTTCTTCAATGTTTCCGTATCCACTACTGGGGCTCGGTCTTCCCCAGCACGGGCAGGAGCCGGTACGCCTTAGTGCCATGGCCCGGCAGAATTCGTGGGGCCGCGTTGTCGGCCCCACGGAGTCAGGCTAGGCAGGCAGAACTGCTCAGGCGTCTTGCGCTTCCAGCGGGCACAGAAAGCCCTGAACGCCCACCATCGTCTCTTCCAACTTGGCTCGTTGCTCCTTGATTTGCTGCGGAGTCGCCAATTTCGCGCCGGCTGCCAGCGACATGCATTCCCACGGGTCGGTATAACCGATCGACCGTAGGGCCCGTTCGGGAGACTGCTGGAACAGCGTGCGGAAGTCGTCATTGCTCTCCAGATTGTTGAGGAGCCGTGTGACCAGCTGCGGGTGCAGTCCTGCGGGTGGAAGCTTGTCGCCTGTTGCCATGTGGGTATCCCCTGTTGGTTGGAGACCGGACAATAGCATCGGGATCCTTTGAATCGGAGAGGCGGATGCGGGTCAGGCGCTGTGCTGTGGTGTGGCTGGAGCCGAAGGAGTTGGCGACGTTCCAACTGGATGATTTGCTGTCCGGGGGAACTGGCGTGGTGAGCCGGCTGGCTTGGTTCGCGCATGCGCCGCATCTGGGGACTGCCGTCGAGATCGATGCCGTTCTCGTGCCATTGCTGGGCGCGCTGGGGCCGCTTGACTGGGTGCCGCGAGATGCTTTGGACAGTCGCCATGGCGCTGATGCAGTGGACGCGTTGCTGGCCAACGGATTGCTGCTGGAGGAGCCTGCGCCGGGAGATGGCGAGTCGGCCGACGCCCTGTTTCTGGCCCAAGGGTGGCACCCGCCAGCGGCGGTGGCGCACATGGCCGGTCGTTGGGATGCCGTCGACGGCCCCAAGGGCATGGCCGAACAGGACCTGGACAGCAACGCCGGTCTGTTGCGCCAGCACGGCTTGCCGCCGCTATTGGAGACACACGTCCCCGAGGGGGGCGCGGGTTTCGGACTACCGCGCATTCCCCGCGATGCCTTCGATGATTTTCTCGACGCGCGTGCCACCTGCCGCAATTACGACCCGCAGGCCAGCGTCCCGCTCGAGGTGTTTTCCCGGCTGATGGCACGGGTCTTCGGCAAGCGCGGCACCGGACAGCCGGCGCCGGGCTTCGGCGTGATCAAGCGCACCAGCCCCTCGGGCGGTGCGTTGCATCCGGTCGAATGCTTCCTCATCGTGCAGCGCGTCGAGGGGATTCCGCCGGGCCTCTATCGTTACCGTGCATTGGACCACGCGTTGCATCCGGTGGTCCCCCGGGTGGCGCCACCTGCGGTCGGGGATGCCGGTACGCGTGCGCTGTTACCGGGGGAGGACCCAGGGGCATGGGATGCCGGCGCCTTGCGCGCCTTCGCGCGCATTGCCGTGGCCGGGCAGGACTGGTTCGCCGAGGCGCCTGTCCTGTGCGTGCTGGCGCCGCGCTTCCACCGCAATTTCTGGAAGTACCGCAACCACGCGAAGGCCTATCGGGTGTGCGTCCTCGATGCCGGCCACCTGTCGCAGACCTTGCAGCTCTGCGCGACCGAGGCGGGCATGGGGCCGTTCGTGACCGGCGCCATCAACGAGGTGGATCTGGAGCGGGCCTTCGGGATGACCGGCTATGTCCAGAGCCCGCTGGTGGTATGCGGCTTTGGCCCGCGCACCGGCACGTTGGTCGAGTCCGAGTTCGACCCCAATCGGTTGGTTTGGCCGCGCTGAGCGGAGTCGGTTGGGCGATCGCCTCGGGTGGCCGTGGTCGCATCCTGCAGCGTGCGGAAAGGCGCGCGATGGCAGGTGAACACGGTAGCCAAGGGCGCATGGATCCAGCAGGCGGCCGCGCCTGGGATCGGGGTCACGCGGCGGCGCGTTCGCTTCCGCGCTCCAGCTTGCGGTAGCCGATGGCCTCCGTGAGGTGCGGCGTCTCGATGGCGTCGCTGCCGGCCAGGTCGGCGATGGTGCGGGCGACGCGCAGGATGCGGTGCAGCGAACGCGCGGACAGCTGCAGGGCATCCACCGCGCGTTCCAGCAGGGCGGTGTCGCGCGGGGACAGCGCGCAGAACGCATTGGTCTGGGCCTGGTCCAGGCGCGCATTGGTCTGGCCGCTGCGCGCGTGCTGGCGGGTGCGCGCCGCCAGCACGCGCTCGCGCACCCGGGCACTGCACTCGCCCGGCGGGCCGTCGGTGCGCAGCGCGGTGGGCGGCAGGCGTGGCACCTCGACGTGCAGGTCGATGCGCTCCAGCAGCGGGCCCGAGATGCGCCCGCGGTAGCGCCGGATCGCCTCGTCGCTGCAGAGGCAGCGACCGGAGGGATCACCGGCCCAGCCGCAGGGGCACGGATTCATCGCCGCCACCAGTTGGAAGCGGGCGGGAAACTCGCAGTGCCGCGCGGCGCGGGAGATGCTGACGCTGCCGGATTCCAGCGGCTCGCGCAGCACTTCCAGCGCGTGGCGACTCCACTCGGGCAGCTCGTCCAGGAACAGGGTGCCGTGGTGCGCCAGCGAAATCTCGCCGGGGCGGGGATCGGCGCCGCCGCCCACCAGCGCCACCGCACTGGCGGTGTGGTGGGGTGCGCGGAACGGCCGCTGCCGCCAGCGGGCCAGGTCCAGCCCGCGGCCGCTGGCGGACGCGATGCTGGCGGCTTCCAGCGCCTCCGCTTCGGTGGGCGGCGGCAGGATGCCGCACAGCCGCGAGGCCAACAGCGTCTTGCCGCTGCCGGGCGGACCGACCAGCAGCAGGTGGTGGCCACCCGCCGCGGCGATCTCCAGCGCGCGCCGCGCCTGTGCCTGCCCGCGCACGTCGGCCAGGTCCGGCATCGGGGCGTCGACGGCGGGCCGCGGCGTGGCCTGTGGCAGCGTCTTGCGGGCGTCCAGCGCGGCGCAGACCTCCAGCAGCGTGCGCGCGGTCCGCACCTCCACGGCGCTGGCCAGCGCGGCCTCCTCTCCATTGGCGGGGGCGACCAGCAGGCGACGCCCGCTGTCACCGGCGGCCAGCGCCGCGGCCAGCACGCCGTCGACGGGCCGCAGTTCGCCGGTCAGGGCCAGTTCGGCGATGAACTCCCAACCGTCCAGCGCCTCCAGCGACAGCTGGCCGCTGGCGGCCAGGATGCCCAGCGCGATGGCGAGGTCGTAGCGGCCACCGTCCTTGGGCAGGTCGGCGGGGGCGAGGTTGACGGTGATGCGGCGGGCGGGGAACTCGAACTGCCCGCACTGGATCGCCGCGCGCACCCGGTCCTTGGCTTCGCGCACCGCCGCTTCCGGCAGGCCGACGATGGACATCGACGGCAAGCCGCCGGCCAGGTGCACCTCCACCCGCACCTCGGGCGCGCGCACGCCCACCCGCGCACGGCTGTGCACGATCGCAAGGCTCATGGCGGCGGCCCTCAGTGGCGCGGGGCGTCGTCGGACTTGGCGGCGTCGGCCAGTTCGGCCAGCTGGCGCTCCAGTGCTTCCAGCTTTTCCCGCGTGCGCGCCAGCACGGCGCGCTGGACGTCGAACTCTTCGCGGGTGACCAGGTCCAGTT
Source organism: Thermomonas sp. (assembly GCA_041913885.1). Lineage (GTDB taxonomy): Bacteria > Pseudomonadota > Gammaproteobacteria > Xanthomonadales > Xanthomonadaceae > Thermomonas. The sequence goes on from JAYSEL010000003.1 coordinate 191,661, forward strand.
TGCCCAGCCCGGCCTGCAGCACCGACTTGAAGTTCTGCTGCAGCTCCTCCCGGCTTTCGCGCAGGCCCGGCGGGACCAGGCTGCTGAGGCGGCGGGCGAGTTCGTCGAGTTGGGCGAGGTCGATCATCGGCAAGGGTGTCATGGTGGGTCTCCTGCGGTGGTCGCCAGCATCGCGCGGGGCGCGTGGGCCGGCTGTCGGCGCAGGGCCTGATGGGGCATCGGAAAACGCCGCACCGGTGGGGGCAGTATGCCCGCATCGCCCGCGATATGCTGCCGCCATCGATCAGGAGAGCCGACGATGAAGATGGTGATGGCGGTGATCAAGCCGTTCAAGCTGGACGACGTGCGCGAAGCGCTGGCCGAGGTCGGCGTGGCCGGCATCACGGCGACCGAGGTGAAGGGGTTCGGCCGGCAGAAGGGCCACACCGAGTTGTACCGGGGCGCCGAGTACGTGGTGGACTTCCTGCCCAAGATCAAGCTGGAGATCGCGGTCGCCGACGATCGCGTGGACGCCGTGACCGAGGCCATCCTGAAGGCGGCCGGCACCGGCAAGATCGGCGACGGCAAGCTGTTCGTGTGGGACCTGGACCGGGTGGTGCGCATCCGCACCGGCGAGCTGGACGCCGACGCGCTGTAGCCCGAGGTTATTCCTCGACGCGGTCGCGCCCCTGCTGCTTGGCGCGGTAGAGGGCGGCGTCGGCGCGGGCGAACAGGGTCTCGCGGGTGTCGCCGGGCTGGGCGGCGGCGATGCCGATGCTGGTGCTCACCCGGAGCGCCCGGTCGATCTCCGGCAGGCGCAGCAGGCGGGTGGCCTCCAGCAGGCGCGCGGCGATCGCCCGGGCCTGCTCGGGGCCGGTGCCCGCGCAGACCACCGCGAATTCCTCGCCGCCGATGCGGCCCAGCGCGTCGCGGTCGCGAAGCTGGGCCTGCCAGGCCTCGACCGTGGCCCGCAGCACGGTATCGCCGGCGGCGTGCCCATAGCGGTCGTTGACCTGCTTGAAGTAATCGAGATCGAGCAGCAGCACCGCCACTGGCGTGGCCGTCTGGGCGCTCTCCGCAAGCGTGCGCGCGGCGATCTTCTCGATGGCCACGCGGCTGGCCGCGCCGGTCAGCGGATCGGTCATCGCCAGCGTGCGCAGGCGGTGGGTGCGTCGCCGCTGCCGCCAGGCCAGCGCTGCCAGCAGTGCCATCAGCAGCACGCCCAGCAGCAGGGCGAGGGTTTGCCAGCGACGCACGCGTTCCAGGGCCTTGACCTGCGACTGCTGGGCGGTTGCTTCGGCGCGCAGGCGGTGGTTCTCGAATTCGCGGCGGCGGATCTCGTATTCGTATTCCAGCAGCCGGCTCTGTTCCAGCCGCATCTTGCCCTGCAGGGAGGTTTGCAGGGCCGTGTAGCGCTTGAAGTCCGCCAGGGCCTGCGCGGTCTGCCCCAGTGCTTCCTCGCTCGCGGCCCTGGCTTCATACAGCAGGGCGAGGTAGCGCTGGTTTCCGTCCTGCTCGATCAGCGGTTGCGCTTGTGCATAGCGGACCATGGCCTGCTGGTGCTCGCCCTTGCCGGCCAGCGCCTGGCCGGTCAGCAGCAGCATGTCATCGCTGCCGTGGCTTTGCTTCGCTTCGAAGCCCGCGCGGGCCTGCGCGAGCGTGGCCAGCGCGGCATCGTGCTCCCCCAGGGTGACCTGGGCCGCGGCCAGCCCCACGCGGGCGTTCGCCTCGCTCAAGACCTCGCCGTGGTCGCGGGCCACGGCGATGGCGCGCTCGAACGACGCCTTGGCCTTCTGTGGTCTGCCCGATTCGTCGTAGAGATAGCCCAGCTGGACAAGGTCGGTGATCACGCGGTCCCAGTCCTGCTTGTCCTGCACCCGCTCGACCGAGCGGGTGAAGTAGCGCTCCGCCTGCGTCCAGTCGCCGATCCGGCGGTAGGCAATGGCCATTTCCAGCATCAGCGCATCGACTTCATGGTTGATGCCGGCTTCGCGGAAACTGGCGCGGGCCCGCTGGTAATCCAGCAAGGCCTTGGCCTGTTCGCCCAGCTGCGACAGCAGCCCGCCGCGTTGGACCAATGCTTCGCCATAGAGCTGGCGCTCCTGCGAGTTGGCCAGCATCGCCACCATGCGGTCCGCTTCGGCCAGTGCCTTGCGCGTCCCCTCCAGCGAGAGGACGTAACCGATCCGGCAGAACTGGGCGCGTGCCTGCGAGGCAAGATCGCCGGCCGCGCGTGCGCGCCGCTGCGCGTCATCCGAATAGGCCAGTCCCTGCTTCAGGTCCTTCCAGCGTTCGCTGGCGCAATAGACGGAGCGGAACTGGACCTCGCGGGCGCGATCCCCGGCCGGCAACAGGATGCGCAGCTTCTGGAGATCGGCCTCGTAGGCATCGTAGGTCATGTCCATCGACCCGGGCCCGATGACCTCCTGGAAGACCGCGTCGAACTGCGCGGCACGCGAAGACGTGCCGGGCTGGGGGGCATCGGAAAAGACGGAGGCGGCCGCGGGCAGGCATGCCAGCAACAGGAGGAGACCGCGCAGTCGCGGGGTCGTGCCCATCCGCCCTCCGATCAGAAGACTGTTCCCAGCCTATTACAAAACGCGAGGAACGATTGTGCCCGGGATCGCAGTTCCCCGGGGGGTCAGCCCCCCAGCGCTTCCGCCACGAACGGCGGCAGGGCCTGGGCGCCCTTGTGCACGTCCGCGGTGTAGTAGCGGGTCGGGAACGCCTTCGCGCGCGCATCCGCTTCGCGGAAGCCGAAATCGGCGTTCGCCGCCTTCTTCGCCATCGTGCAGCTCCACCAGCCGGTGGGGTAGCAGGGCTGCGGGAACGGCAGGGTCTGGAAGCTCTGGAAGCCGGCCTTGCCCATTTCCGCGCGCATGGCCTGGATGAGGTCCAGCAGCACCAGCGGCGATTCGCTCTGCTGGACCAGGATGCCGTCGTCCTTTAGCGCGCGGTGGCAGCTGGCGAAGAACGCCTTGTTGAACAGGCCCTCGGCCGGGCCCACCGGGTCGGTGGAGTCCACGATCACCACGTCCACGCTGCCCGGCGCGCAGTTGGCCATGTAGGCGATGCCGTCGTCCCACAGCAGCTCGGCGCGCGGATCGCCGTTGGCGTCGCACAGCTCGGGGAAGTACTTCTCCGCCATGCGCGTGACCTGTTCGTCGATGTCGCACTGCACGGCCTTCTCCACGCCCGGGTGGCGCAGCACCTCGCGCAGGGTGCCGCAGTCGCCGCCGCCGATGATCACCACGCGCTTCGGGGCCGCGTGGGTGAACAGCGCCGGGTGCGACATCATCTCGTGATAGAGGAAGTTGTCGCGCGTGGTCAGCATCATCGCGCCGTCGATCAGCATGACGTTGCCCCAGTCGGTCGACTCGTAGATCTCGATCTTCTGGAACGGCGACTGCACCTCGTCCAGCTTGCGGGTGACGCGGAAGCCGATCGAGGAGCCGGCCTTGTCGAAGTGTTCGTGCAGCCAGGTCGGGTCGGTCATGGCGGTATCCTGTGGGTGGAGGCCTGTCATCCGCGCGTGGGCGGCGTCCGGCGGGGGTGCGGATTGTAGCGGATGGGGGTGGGGGACCCCGTGTCGGCGGCAGGCGGGGGCTCAGGAAAAGGAAAGGGGGGAAAGGATGGCAACGGCGAGTGCGCGGCGTGCGCTGATCGAGCGTTTGGAGAACGAAGCGGCCGTGGCCCCGGGGCGCTACCGGGCCAAGGTGGCGCTGCTGGCGCTGGCGGGCTTTGCGGTGCTGGGCGGTGCGGTGGTGCTGGCGTTCGGCCTGTCCGTCGGCCTGGTGCTGCTGCTGGTGGCGCTCAGTCCCTGGCTGCTGCTGAAGCTTGCCAAGTTGATCTGGATTCCCATCGGGTTCGGCTGGGTGCTGTTGCGCAGCCTGTGGGTGAAGTTCTCACCGCCCGACGGGCATCGCCTGGCGGCGCACGAGGCCCCGGCGCTGTGGGCCGAGGTGGAGCATCTCCGCATGGCTACCGGTGCCCCCAAGCTGGCGGGCATCGTGATCGACGCCGACCTGAATGCCGCGGCGGTCAGCGTGCCGCGCGCGATGGGGCTCCTGGGGCATCGCCACTACCTGCTGCTCGGACTCCCGCTGATGCAGCTGCTGGATCGGTCGCAGTTCGCCTCGGTGGTGGCGCACGAGTTCGGTCATTTCGGCGGCGGGCATGGCCGCTTCGCGGGCTGGATCTACCATGTCCGTGCCAGTTGGTACCGGCTGCTGGGCGCGCTCCAGGCGCAGGAAGCCTGGGCCAGCAAGCTCTTCGTCCGCTTCTTCAACTGGTATGCCCCGTATTTCGATGCCTACAGCTTCGTGCTGGCGCGGGCGCAGGAGTACGAGGCGGATGCGGCAGCGGCCCGCGTGGCGGGTCCGCAGGCCGCCGGCCAGGCGCTGGTCCGGGTGAACGTGGGGGCCGCGCGGCTGGAGCAGGAGTTCTGGCCCGGCCTGCAGCGCGCATCGCAGACGCAGCCGGCGCCGCCGGCCCTGCTGTATCGCGAGATGGGGGAGCACCTGCGCGTGCCTGCCTCCAGCGATGGCGACCGGTTGGCACAGGCGCTGGCCCGCGTCCCCGATTTCGACGATACGCATCCCACCTTGGCCCAGCGCCTGGCGGCACTGGGCATCGATCAGGTCGAGGTGCCGGAGGCGCAGGCCGGCTGCGCGGACGAGTTGCTGGGTCCGCTGCTGCCGGAGCTCGAGCGCCGCTTCAGCGACGACTGGCGGGTGCGCGTCGAGGAGGGCTGGCAGCGGGGGTTCCGGCAGCATGCGCAGGATCGGACGCGGCTGGAAGCGCTCGAGGCGCTGCCGTCGCGCACGCCGGACGAGGCGGTCGAACATGCCGGACTGGTGGAGTCGCTCCGTCCGGAGACGGACGCCTTGCCGGTCTACCAGCAGGCGCTGGTGCTGGCGCCGGAGCACGCCTTTGCGCACTTCCGGGTGGGATGCCTGCTTCTGGATCGCGGCGATGCGGCCGGCATCGGGCATCTGGAGAAGGCGATGGCGCTGGACGATGGCAGCGCCGAGGCGGTCCTCCAGCGCCTCGACAGCCACTACCGCGACACGGGGGACCTGGCGGGCCGGGATCGCGTCGCGGATGAATGGGCGCGGATGCAAGCACGCTGGGGCAAGGTCCACCAGGCCAGGAACACGCTCGCAGACGATGATGTGTTCCTTCCGCACGGACTGGACGCGCCTGCCACGGAAGCGCTGCGCGCGGCGTTGGCGCGCGTGGGGGGCGTCGGCCGGGCCTGGCTGGTTCGCAAGCGCCTGCCGCCCGGGGGCGAAGCCGTTCCCCACCACGTCATGCTGGTGACGCTGCGCGGCTTCGTCTGGAACGAATCCGCGAAGTTGCAGCAGGTCGTGGACGCGCTGGTGCTGCCGGGCAGTGTCCTGGTGTTCGTCGCCACCAACCGCCGCGGCATCGCCCGCCGGGTCCGCAAGGTGGCCGGCGCCCCGCTGTACCGCAGGGGTTGGTGGTAGCCCGTAGAATGCGCGTCCCCCTGCCGCAGACGTTGCCGCCATGACCCGCTGGTCCCCCGACCTCGCCCGCAAGACCTATTCGATCCCGCACTGGGCGGACGGTTATTTCGACGTCGATGACCGCGGCCGCATCATCGCCCGGCCCCACGGCGCCGACGGTCCGGCCGTGGCGCTGCCCGAGGTGGTGGACGCGTCGCTGGCGCAGGGCGGCAACCTGCCGGTGCTGGTGCGCTTCCCGGACATCCTGGGGCATCGCTTGGGCAAGTTGCAGGCGGCGTTCGCGCAGGCCCAGCAGGACTGGGACTACGCCGGCGGCTACACCGCGATCTACCCGATCAAGGTCAACCAGCACGCCGGCGTGGCCGGCACGCTGGCCTCGCACCACGGCGAAGGCTTCGGGCTGGAGGCCGGCAGCAAGCCGGAGCTGATGGCCGTGCTGGCGCTGTCGCGCCCCGGCGGCACCATCGTCTGCAACGGCTACAAGGACCGCGAATACATCCGGCTGGCGCTGATCGGGCGCAAGCTGGGGCTGGAGACCTTCATCGTCATCGAGAAGCCCTCCGAGCTGAAGGTGGCGCTGGAGGAGGCGGCCGCGCTGGGCGTGAAGCCGGGCCTGGGCGTGCGCATGCGGCTGGCGTCGCTGGGTGCCGGCAAGTGGCAGAACAGCGGCGGCGACAAGGCCAAGTTCGGGCTGGACCCGCGCCAGCTGCTGACCCTGTGGAAGGAGCTGCGCGATGCCGGCATGGGCGACTGCCTGCAGCTGCTGCATTTCCACATGGGCAGCCAGATCAGCAACGTGCGCGACATCGCGGCCGGCATGCGCGAGGCCACCCGCTATTTCGTCGAGCTGTCGCGCCTGGGCGCCCGGATCCAGCACGTCGACGTCGGCGGCGGCCTGGGCATCGACTACGAAGGCACCCGCTCGCGTTCGTTCAACTCGGTCAACTACGGCATCCACCACTACGCCTCCAGCATCGTGCAGCCGCTGGCCGAGGCCTGCCGCGCCGAGGGGCTGGTGCCGCCGCGCATCCTCACCGAATGCGGGCGCGCGATGACCGCGCACCACGCGGTGCTGGTGACCAACGTCAGCGAGGTGGAGCGCGCGCCGGAAGGCCGCGTGCCGGAGTCGCACGACGACGAGTCCACCCCCGTGCGCCAGCTGCGCGAGCTGCACGAGGAGATGGCGCAGCGCCCGGCCGTGGAAGTCTTCCACGAGGCCAGCCAGGCCCACGCCGACGGGCTCAGCCTGTACGCGCTGGGGCAGCTGGACCTGGTCCAGCGCGCGCGCATCGACGACCTGTTCTACGCCATCGCCCACGCGGTGAAGGCGCGCCTGACCTACGACGAGAAGAGCCACCGCGACCTGCTGGACGAGCTGAACGAGCGGCTGGTGGACAAGTACTTCGTCAACTTCAGCGTGTTCGAATCGATGCCCGACGTGTGGGCGATCGACCAGGTGTTCCCGATCACCCCGATCGAGCGCCTGGACGAGGTGCCCACCCGCCGCGGGATCATCGCGGACCTGACCTGCGACTCGGACGGCAAGATCGACACCTACGTGGAGAACGAGGATCTCGACTCCTCGCTGCCGCTGCACGAGTTGCGCAAGGGCGAGAACTACCGGCTGGGCTTCTTCCTGGTCGGTGCCTACCAGGAGATCCTGGGCGACATCCACAACCTGTTCGGCGACACCGATGCCATCGAAGTGCGCTGCGAGGGCGAGGGCTTCGCGATCGGCCAGCAGCGCCGTGGCGACACCACCGACGTGATGCTGGATTACGTCGGTTACAAGCTGGCCGATCTGCGCCGCGAATACGCCGCGAAGGTGGATGCGGCGAACCTGCCGGCCGCCGAGGGCGACGCGCTGAAGGCCGCGCTGGAAGCCGGGCTGACCGCCTACACCTACCTCGACGACACGCCGCAGTGACCGGCGCCGCTGCGCCGGCGCGCCTGCCGGGGCTGGACCTGCTGCGCGCCGTCGCGGTGCTGTGGACGATGCAGTTCCACAGCTTCCTCGTCGGTGGGCTGGGCGCGGACTGGCACTGGCTGGAACGCTACGGCTGGATGGGCGTGGACCTGTTCTTCGTGCTCAGCGGTTACCTGATCGGCGGCCAGCTGCTGCGGCCGCTGGCGAACGGGGCGACGCCGTCGCTGCGCGACTTCTATCTGAAGCGCGCGTTCCGCATCCTGCCGGCGTTCTGGGCGGTGCTGGCGGTCTACCTGCTGTGGCCGGGTTTCCGCGAGGCGCCGGGGATGGAGCCCTGGTGGAAGTTCGCGCTGTTCGTGGTGAATCTCGACATCGACTACGCCGCCAACGCCGCGTTCTCGCACGCGTGGTCGCTGTGCGTGGAAGAGCACTTCTACTTGCTGTTCCCGGCGCTGGCCCTGTTGCTGGCACGCAGGCCGTCGGCGATGACATTCTGGATGGTGTGCATGGCCGTGCTGCTGGGCGGCATCGCGCTGCGCAGCGGCATCTGGCTGCACGATGACGCGACCCAGCCGCAGCGGCCGTGGTTCGTCGAGGATATCTATTACCCGACCTGGAACCGGCTCGATGGCCTTCTGCTGGGCGTGATGCTGGCGGCGTGGCAGGCCTACCGGCCGGCGTCATGGGCACGTGCGGCGACGCACGCGAACCGCTTCGCGCTGGCCGGCGTGCTGGTGATGGCGCTGGCGTTCTGGCTGTTCCGCGACCGCGTCGGCCTGCTCGGCAACAGCATCGGCTGGCCGGTACTGTCGCTGGGGCTGGCGCTGCTGGTGTTCGCCGGTGCGCAGCCGCATGGCGTGTTGGGTGCGCGCGCCGTGCCGGGCGCGGCGTGGGTCGCCGCGATTTCGTACAGCCTCTACCTCGTCCACAAGCCGGTGTACGACCTGGTGCAATCCCACTGGGGCGAGCTGCTGGCCGGGCGCGGCATCAGTGCGTGGCTGGTTTACGGCCTTGCGTCCGCCGCCGCCGCCGCCCTCCTGCATTACGGGGTGGAACGGCCGGGGCTGCGCCTGCGAACGCGGGTATTGGCGCGCGGCGCGCCCAGTGCCTAGGGCGCCGATCGTGAGGCGTCGCTCGCCGCGGTGGCTGCGGTCCCCGGGGCCTTCTGCGCCTGCGTCCGCCAGGGCGCCACCACCAGCACCACGCCGGCCAGTACCAGCAGGGCACCGGCGATCCGCACCGCGTCGACCGGCTTGGGCGCCTGCAGCACGCCGTACTGGTCCAGCAGCAGGGACGCGGTGACCTGGCCCAGCACCGCCAGGCAGATCATTCCGGCCGCGCCGATGCGCGGCACCAGCAGGGTGAAGCAGGCGACGTAGAGCGCGCCGAAGGCGCCGCCGATCCAGATCCACGCCGGCAACCTGAAGCTGCCCTGGAGCGTGATCGGGGTGCGCGTGGCCAGCAGGTACAGCCCCAGCACCGCGGAACCGACCAGGAATGATACGAAGGCCGCCGCCACCGGTCCGCCGATGTGGGTGCCCAGCCGTGCATTGACCAGCCCTTGCAGCGGCAGCACCGCGCCGATCAGCACCGCCACCAGCAGCGCGCCGAGGAGGTTCATGCCTGCGGGTCGCGGTGGACCTGGAACCCGGCGAACGACTGCGACGTCGGCATCAGCTCCAGCCGGTTGATGTTGAGGTGCGGCGGCAGGGTGGCGACCCAGAAGATCGCCTCGGCGATGTCCTCGGCGGTCATCGGGTGGGCGCCGGCGTAGAGCTTGTCCGACGCGCCCTGGTCGCCGTGGGTGCGCACCACCGTGAACTCGGTTTCGGCCATCCCCGGCTCGATGCTGGTCACGCGCACGCCGGTGCCGTGCAGGTCGCTGCGCAGGCCCAGCGAGAACTGGCTGACGAAGGCCTTGGTGCCGCCATAGGTGTTGCCGCCCGGGTACGGGTACACGCCCGCCACCGAGCTGATGTTGACGATCGCGCCCTTGCGCGCCACCAGCGTGGGCAGCAAGGCGTGGGTCAGCGTCACCAGCGCGGTGACGTTGGTGTCGATCATGGTCTTCCAGTCCGACAGCAACGCGTCCTGCGCGGGCTTGGTGCCCTGCGCCAGGCCCGCATTGTTCACCAGCAGGTCGATGCCGCGGAAGCGCTCCGGCAGGGCGTCCAGCGCGGCGCGCATCGCGGTCTCGTCACGGACGTCGAAGCAGGCCGGATGCAAGGCGTCGCCCAACTCGGCACGCAGGGCGTCAAGGCGGTCGGCGCGGCGGCCGGTGGCGATGACCTGCCAGCCGGCAGCGATGAAGCGCCGCGCGGCGGCGCGGCCGAAGCCGGCGGTGGCGCCGGTGATGAGGGCGGTGCGGGGGGCGTGGGTGTCCATGCGACGTAGTTTAGCGACGGCGCGCGCGGCCCGGCTCAGCCTTCCGGCTTCGCCGGTGGCTTGCGCCGCGACGCGGGCTTCCGGGGCGCCGGGGCGACAGGCGCTGCCGGCGGCTTGCGCGCGCGCCCGGTGCCCGCCTTGCCGGCGGTCCTGGCCTTGGTGGCGCGATGCTTCTGCAGCATGTCCTCGGCCAGCAGCACGTCCTCGCTGAGCAGCCCGGCGGCCTTGGCGATGGCGATCCGCGCCTGCGCCTTGTTCTCGTCCGGATTGGCCAGCAGCAGCTCGCGGATCGCCTCGCGCAGCGCGGCTTCGGCATTGCGCTTCAGGGTGGCCTTCTCGCCGCGCTGCAGCAACGCCATCAGCGCATCCACGACGGGTTTGATCAGGGCGGCTTCGATCGGCATTCGGGGCATCCTCGCTGTCCGACGAGGATGCCACGGGGGCATCTCAGGGGGTGCGATGCTGCGCGAACAGCCAGTCGCGCCACCAGGTGCCGGGCACCAGTTCGGCCGGCGGGCGGTGGCCCAGGCCGGCGTATTCCCGCAGCCGGACGCGGCGCCCGCCCGCGGCGTGGATGGCGGCGGCCATGGCACGGTCGGCATCGATGGGATTCTCGTCGTCCGCCTTGCCGTGCAGGATCAACAGCGGCACGTCGGCCAGGTCGGCCGCCCGGGCCCGGTCGGGCGCGATGCCGCTGACCGGCATCGCCGCGGCGAACAGCCCCGGTCGGGCCAGCAGCGCCAGCCAGGTGGTCGAGCCGCCCATCGAAAAGCCGGTCGCGTAGATGCGGTCGCGGTCCACCGGGTGCTGCGCGGCAATGGTATCGACCAGTGCCAGCGCCGCATCCAGTACTGGCGCGGCATGGGACACGCGGGGGGTCTTGGGGGCGTCGTACAGGGCGCTGCGCTCGGGGAATTGCGGCACCAGCACAAAAGCCGGATAGCGGTTGCGGATCGCCGGCAGCGCCCATGCCCGCGCCGCGTTTTCCAGCTGGCCCAGGTTGTCGGTGCCGATGCCGCCGGAGCCATGGAACTGCACCACCAGCGGATACCGCCGGCCGGGTTCCAGCGTGGCCGGAGCGAGCAGCCGATACGGCAGGACCACGCCCTCGGGGGAGGTGAACGTGCCGGCGGTGAAGGCATTGACGGAAGCGCCGGCCACTGCGCTGCGATCAAGCGGCGCCATGCCCTGGATGCGATCGACCGGCACCGTCGCGCAGCCGGCCAAGGCGATGCAGAGCGCCAGCGCCAGCGTTCGGCGCGACGCCATCAGTTGGTCTTGACCGCCATCGCGGGCAGGCCGCCGCTGGCCAGCTTGGCCTTGGCCTCGGCCAGTTCGGAGGCGCTGCCGTACGGCCCCATGCGGACGCGGTACACGGTCTTGCCGTCGATCTGCGCCGATTCCACGCGGGCGTTCAGGCCCAGCAGGGCGATCTTGGCCTTGGTGGCCTCGGCGTCGCCGGAGGCCCCGAAAGCACCGGCCTGCAGCAGGTAGCGGGTACTGCCCCCCTCCGCAGCCGGCTTCGGCGCCGTGGACGGAGCAGCCGGTGGGGATGGGGTGGCGGCTGCCGCCGCGTCACTCCCCAGCGGGGCCGGCAGCGCGGCGGCGTTGCCCGCGCTCGCCGGTGCGGCCGGCGCCGCGGCCGCCTGCGCCTCGGCTTCGGCCTTGGCACTCGCCGCCAGCTCGGCGTCGCTCATGGCGACCTCCTGGCCCGGCAGCAGGGTGTAGAAGTCGTACTGCGTCGGCTTCGGCTTGTCCGCGTCGGGCTTGGCGTCGCCGGCCGGCGCGGTGTCCGGGGCGATCGACTCGCCTTCGTCGCTGACCGCGGCGGGCAGGGCGTCGGGATTGGGCTTGGGCCGGAAGAACCCGTCGCCGCTGTCGGACTTCAGGTAGCGCGGCACCAGCAGCACCGCCAGCAGGGTCAGCAGGATGCCGATGACCAGCCACGCCCAACCGGGCAGGCCGCCCGACGCGTTGCGCTTGGCCTGGGATTTTCCGCGTCGCGCCGCCATCACATGCTCTCCGGAGCGGAGACGCCCAGCAGGTCCAAGCCATTAGCGAGCACCTGGCGCGTGGCCAGCGCCAGCGACAGGCGCGCGTTGCGCAGCGCGGCGTCCTCCACCAGCACCGGGCTGGCGTGGTACCAGCCGTGGAAGGCGTTGGCCAGCTCGCGCAGGTACTGCGCGACCAGGTGCGGCTCCAGCGTGGCGCCGGCCGCCTCCACCACCTCCGGGAAGCGCGACAGCTCGCGCATCAGGTCCTGCGCCGGAGCGTCGTCCAGCACGTGCAGCGATGCCTGCCCGTGGGCGGCGTCGTACGCGTAGCCCTTCTCGCCGGCCTGGCGCAGCAGGCTGCAGATGCGGGCGTGCGCGTACTGCACGTAGTAGACCGGGTTGTCGTTGGACTGCGAGCGCGCCAGGTCGATGTCGAAGGTGAGCTGCGAATCCGGCTTGCGCGCGACCAGGAACCAGCGGGTGGCGTCGCGGCCGGCCTCGTCGATCAGGTCGCGCAGCGTCAGGTAGGAGCCGGCGCGCTTGGACAGCTTCACCTCTTCGCCGCCGCGCATCACCGTGACCATCTGGTGCAGCACGTAGTCCGGGTAGCCGGCGGGGATGCCGCAGTCCAGCGCCTGCAGGCCGGCGCGCACGCGCGCCAGCGAGCCGTGGTGGTCGGCGCCGAGTTCGGTGACCGCGCGCTGGTAGCCGCGCTGCCACTTGGACAGGTGGTAGGCGACGTCCGGCACGAAGTAGGTATAGGTGCCGTCGGACTTGCGCATCACGCGGTCCTTGTCGTCGCCGAAGTCGGTGGTGCGCAGCCACAGCGCGCCGCCTTCCTCGTAGGTGTGGCCGTGGGCGATGAGTTCGCGCACGGTTTCCTCCACCTTGCCGTCGGTGTACAGCGAGGACTCCAGGAAGTAGCGGTCGAAGCTCACGCCGAACGCCTGCAGGTCGGCGTTCTGTTCGCGGCGCAGGTAGGCGACGGCGAACTTGCGGATGGCGTCGAGGTCGTCGGCGTCGTCCTTGCCGGTCACCACGTGGCCATCGACTTCCACGCTGTCGCCGCGCAGGTAGCTGGCCGCGACGTCGCCGATGTAATCGCCGTTGTAGGCGTCCGCCGGCCAGTCGGCATCGCCCGGCTTCAGGCCCTTGGCGCGGGCCTGGGTGGAGATCGCCAGGTTGTTGATCTGCACGCCGGCGTCGTTGTAGTAGAACTCGCGCTTCACGTCCCAGCCGTTGGCGGCCATGACCCGGGCGATGCAGTCGCCGATCACGCCGGCGCGGCCGTGCCCCACGTGCAACGGGCCGGTCGGGTTGGCGGACACGTACTCCACGCCCACCGTCTTGCCGCCGCCGCTGGCGTTGCGACCGAACGCGGCGCCGGCGGCGTGGATGTCGCGCACCTGCTGTTGCCAGGCGCCCGGCGCCAGGTGGAAGTTGATGAAGCCGGGACCGGCCAGTTCGACGCGGGCGACCGCCTCGGAGGCCGGCAGCGCGTCCAGCAGCTGCTGCGCCAGCGCGCGCGGATTGGTGCGCGCGGCCTTGGCCAGCAGCATCGCCGCGTTGGTGGAGAAGTCGCCGTGCGCGCGCTCCTTCGGGCGCTCGATCACGAACTCGGGCGGCGGGAGGTCGGCGGGCAGGGTGCCTGCCTGGCGCAGGGCGATCAGGCCCTGGTCGATCAGGGCGCGGAGCTGGGCTTTCACGGGGTGTCTGCGGGTGTTTCGAGAGCCGTCGATTGTACGCGAGGCGTCGCCCCGCCCCGACCTCCCGCCGGCGGGGTTCAGGGCGGGAACAGGTTTCGCGCGGGTCAGACCCAGCCGCGCGCGGCCATCGAGGTCGGGGCGCCGTCGCCGACGACGAAGTGGTCCAGCAGGCGCATGTCCACCAGCGCCAGCGCCTGCTTGAGGCGCGCCGTCACCGCGCGGTCGGCCGTGCTGGGATCGGGATTCCCGCTGGGATGGTTGTGGCCGACGATCACCGCCGCCGCGCCGTGGGCCAGCGCGCGCTGCACCAGCACCCGGGGATGCACCTCGGCACCGTCGATGCCGCCGCGGAACAGCTCCTCGAAGCCCAGCGCGCGATGGCGGGTATCGAGGTAGAGCGCGGCGAACACCTCGTGGTCGAGGCCGCGCAGGCGCTGGGCGAAGTAGCGGCCGGCGGCATCGGGATCGGCCAGCGCTTCGCCCCGTGCCAGCTGCGCGGCGAGGTGCCGCTGCCCCAGTTCCAGCGCCGCTGCCAACAGGCAGGCCCGGGCGGGGCCGATGCCGCGCAGCCGGGTGAGCGCGCGGGCGTCGCGGTCCAGCAGTCGGCGCAGGCCGTCGTGGTCGGCCAGCAGGCCGCGCGCACTGGCCACGGCGTCCCGGCCGGCGGTGCCGGAGCCGAGGAAGAGGGCCAGCAGCTCGGCGTCCGACAGCGCACCGGCGCCACGCGCCAGCAGCTTCTCGCGGGGACGTTCCGATTCGGGCCAATCGCGAATGTGCATGGAACAAGACTGCATGGCGCATGGCATCACGGGCAGCGGAACCGTGCCCGGCATCGGGTAAGCTGCCGCTTTGTGGCAAGGTCAGGCAGGCGGCCGATGCAGGCTCCGGGTTTTCCCATCGACGGCAACCGCGTGCTGCTCTGCGTTTGCGGCGGCATTGCCGCGTACAAGAGCGCCGAGCTGGTGCGGCGTCTGCGCGACGCCGGCGCCGAGGTGCAGGTGGCGATGACCGAGAATGCCCAGCGCTTCGTCGGTGCCCAGACCTTCCAGGCGCTGTCGTACCGGCCGGTGCGCACGTCGCTGTGGGATGCGCAGGCGGAGGCGGCGATGGGCCACCTGGAGCTGGCCGGCTGGGCGCAGCGCGTGGTGGTGGCGCCGGCCACGGCGAATACCCTCGCGCGGCTGGCGTACGGCCTGGCGGACGACCTGGTGAGCACGCTGTGCCTGGCCACCGAGGCGCCGCTGCTGGTGGCGCCCGCGATGAACCACCGGATGTGGCGGCACCCGGCCACGCAGGCCAACGTGGCCACCCTGCTGGCGCGCGGCGTCCGCATGGTCGGCCCCAACGACGGTCCGCTGGCCGAAGGCGAGTCCGGCCCCGGCCGCATGGCCGAGCCGGCGGAGATCGTGGCGGCGCTCGGAGCACTGGCATGAGCGGCGCGCTTGCCGGGCTGCGCGTGGTCGTCAGCGCCGGGCCCACGTTCGAGGACATCGACCCGGTCCGCTTCCTGGGCAACCGCAGCAGCGGCAAGATGGGGTTCGCGGTCGCCTGCAGCGCCGCCCAGCAGGGCGCGGACGTGGTGCTGGTGGCCGGCCCGGTGCACCTGCCCACGCCCGCGGGCGTGCATCGCCTGGACGTGCGCAGTGCCGCGCAGATGCATGACGCGGTGATGGCGGCATTGCCCTGCGATGTCTATATCGGGGCTGCGGCGGTGGCGGATTTCACCCCGCGCGCGCCGACGGCCTGCAAGCTCAAGAAGCAGCCGGGGCAGGACACGCTGGTGCTGGAACTGGTCAAGACGCGCGACGTGCTGGCCGACGTGGCCGCGCACGCGCAACGGCCGCGTTTGGTAGTGGGGTTCGCGGCGGAAACCCATGATGTCGCCCATTACGCGCGCGGCAAGCTGGAGCGCAAGCGGCTGGACATGATCTGCGCCAACCAGGTGGGCCTGCCGGGCGGCGGGTTCGAGAGCGACGACAACGCGCTGCTGGTCATCGAGCCGCACGGCGAGCATGCGCTCGGGCCGGCGCCGAAGGCCGAGCTGGCCGCCGCCCTGCTGGCGCGGGTGGCCGAGCGATTGCGCACCCAGGAGAGCGAATGACGCCACATGCCTTGCAGGTGAAGCTGCTGGATCCGCGTTTCGGCGGTGATTGGCCGCTGCCCGAGTACGCGACCGAACACAGCGCCGGCATGGACCTGCGCGCCGCGCTGGACGCACCGCTGTCGCTGGACCCCGGGGCGACGGCGTTGGTGCCGTCGGGCCTGGCCATCCACATCGGCGATCCCGGCCTGTGCGCAGTCCTCCTGCCGCGGTCCGGGCTGGGCCACAAACACGGCATCGTGCTGGGCAACGGCACCGGGTTGATCGACGCGGACTACCAGGGGCCGCTGATGGTCAGCCTGTGGAACCGCAGCGACGTGGCGTTCACCATCGCGCCGGGCGATCGCGTCGCGCAGCTGGTGCTGCTGCCGGTGGTGCGCGCGCAGCTGCAGGTGGTGGATACTTTCGAGGAAAGCACGCGCGGCCAGGGTGGCTTCGGCCACACCGGCGTGCGCTGACGGGGGAAGACGCATGGCGGTGTTCGGACTGGGCGGCAAGAAGGACGAGGCGGACGCGGACGGGCGGGGCAAGCTGCAGTTCGATCCGCTGCAGACGGCGCGCGCGCTGCCGTGGTTGATCGCGCTGCTGGTGGCGCTGGGCCTGTGGTGCCTGGTGGCCGGCGGCCTGCGCCAGCGCGACGACAGCCGCGAACACGCGCTGGAATTCGCGCGCGACGACGTGGTCGTGGCGGTGCGGCGGACGCTCAACGAGCATCGGCAGAAGTTGGGCGCGCGGATTGCCGCCCAGCCTTTCAAGGAGGCGCTCGCCGCCGGTGACACCGCTGCCGCCGTCGCGGCCATCAAGGAGGGATGGGGCGAGTTGCGTCGCGCCGAGCTGTGGCCGGCCGACCTCGATGCGCTCTACGGGGCGTTGCCGCGGAGCGGCTTCGGCACCCTGGCGGTGGCCGAGGATGCCCTGATCAGCGGCAAGATGGCCGTCCGCGTCGTGCGCACCGGGCCGGAACATCGGCTGGCCATGGCGGTGCCGGTCGACGGTGGCCGGGTGGCCTACGTGGAGCTGCCGCTGGCCCGGCTCGAGAGCAGCGTGGAGGCGCCGCTGCTGCCGGGCGGGACGTACCTGGCGCTGCGCCAGGGGCAGCGCAGCGTGGTCGAGCGTGGCGATGCCGCGCTTGCTTCGTCGGCCGAGGCGATGGGCGTGAGAGTGCCCGACAGCGACCTGCGCGTCGCCGCGGCGACGCCGGACAGCGTGGCCGCCCCGTTCGGCCTGGGGGGCATCGCGTCGCTCGGCCTCGGGCTGGTGCTCGTGGTGGTGGCGGGTGGACTGTGGTTCGTGCTGCGTCCGCGCCTGCTGGCCATGGGAGGGATCGGCGAGGTCGAGGCCGGTCCCACGCTGTCCGACCTGCAGCAGACCCTGCCGCCCTCGGAGCCGGTGGCGCGGATCCAGGCCCGGGAGCACGACGTCGTCAAGCAGGCGGAAAAGGTGCCTGTGGTGATCGACCATCGCATCTTCCGCGCCTACGACATCCGCGGCGTGGTGGGCCAGTCGCTGGATGCCGGCGTGGCCGAGCTGATCGGCCAGGCGATCGGGTCGGTGATGGCCGAACAGGGGCTGGATGCCATCGTGGTCGGCCGCGACGGACGCCTGTCCGGGCCGGAGCTGGCGCAGGGGTTGATCGAGGGCCTGCGCAAGGCCGGTCGCAATGTCATCGACATCGGCATGGCGCCAACGCCGGTGGTGTATTTCGGCGGGTTCCACCTGCGCACGGGCTGCGGCGTCGCCATCACCGGCAGCCACAATCCGCCGGACTACAACGGCTTCAAGATCGTGGTCGGGGGCGAAACCCTGTCCGGCGCGGCGATCAAGGACCTGCACGCCCGCATCGCCGAGGACCGCCTGCTGGAGGCCGAGGTGCGCGGCACCCTGGACGAGCGCGACATCGGCGAGGACTACGTGCAGCGCATCGCCGGCGACGTGCAGATCGGCCGCCGCCTGAAGGTGGTCGTGGACGCCGGCAACGGCGTGGCCGGCGTGCTGGGGCCGCGGGTGCTGGAAGCCATCGGCGCCGAGGTCACCCCGCTGTTCTGCGACATCGACGGCACCTTCCCCAACCACCATCCCGATCCCAGCGAGCCGCACAACCTGGAGGCGCTGGTGCAGATGGTGCAGCGCCTGGACGCGGACCTGGGCATCGCCTTCGACGGCGACGGCGACCGCCTCGGCGTGGTCACCAAGGCGGGCAAGAACATCTTCCCCGACCGCCTGCTGATGCTGTTCGCCGCCGATGTGCTGGAGCGCAACCCGGGCGCGGTCATCGTCTACGACGTGAAGTGCACCGGCCGGCTGCCCACCCAGATCCTGCGCTACGGCGGCAGCCCGTTGATGTGGAAGACCGGGCACTCGCTGATCAAGGCCAAGATGCGCGAGACCGATGCCGCGCTGGCCGGCGAGATGAGCGGCCACTTCTTCTTCGCGGAGCGCTGGTTCGGGTTCGATGACGGCATCTATGCCGCGGCGCGCCTGCTGGAGATCCTGGACGCCCGCGAGGAGTCCCCGGATGCGGTGTTCGACGCGCTGCCCGATGGCGTGTCCACCGCCGAGATCAAGGTGGACGCGCCCGGCGGCGATCCCCACGAGTTCGTCGAACGCTTCCGCCTGGCGGCCAGTTTCGATGGCGCGCGCATGACCACCCTGGACGGGGTGCGGGTGGACTGGTCGGATGGCTGGGGTCTGGTCCGCGCGTCCAACACCACGCCGGTGCTGGTGATGCGCTTCGACGCGGACAGCAGCGCCGCCATGGCACGCATCCAGCAGGCCTTCCGTGACCACCTGCTGCGGCTGGAGCCGGGGCTGCAGCTGCCGTTCTGAGGCCGCCGCGGACGCGCCCGTGGCAAGGGCGCGTCCGTTATCCCGGACCTGTCAGCGGTTGGTTGGGGTGGAGCCGGGTTGCGGCGCTGTTGCGGTCGTCGCGGGGCCCGTGGCCTGCCGCATCTCGCGATAGCGGCGAACGGAATCGGCGAGTTCGCGCTCCAGCTCCGCCCGGTCGGCCTCCTGCGCCTGCAGGATCTGCTTCTGGCGCAACAGTTCCGCGTGCTGGCGCTGGATGGAGCCGATCAGCTTGCGGGTCACCGGTGCATCGGCCAGCTCCTGGTCGCCGGCCTGGCGCAGCAGGGAGAGCAGGCTCAGGCGCAGGTTGGCGACGCCCAGCCGGCTGGCCTTCAGGGTTTCGTCCAGCAGGGTGGTGCGCTCGCCGTAGGCGCGGCGCAGGTCGTCCTCGGTCAGGTAGGACTCCACCATTGCCAGGTCGCGGCGCTTCTGCATGGCCTCCGCCTCGGCCTGCCGGCGCGCGAGTTCGGCCGCCTGCTCGGCCGCGCTGCGCTCCGCGTCGGTCAGGGCGCGCTCCACCTGGCCGGTGGTCATGCCGCTCTTGGCGCTGATCTCGGTCCGCGCGCGATCCACCGCGGACGCCGGCAACGCATCGCCGCAGACGCGGCGGCCGCCCTCATCCCAGCAGTAGATCTTCTTCTGTGCCGGTGCCGCGGTCTGGGCGTCGGCGCTGCCTGCGGCGCCCAGCGCGAGGGCGATGGCGGCGAAAAGGCGGATGTGGTGCGACATGGACGGCCCCCCGTGGCTGCCGATGAGCGTATCAGACGACCCCGTAGCGCGCGCGGTAGGCGAGCAGGTCGTTGCGGTGGGCGGCCAGCGCGGCGTCCTCGCCGGCGAAGGCCAGCAGGTCGGACAGGGTGGCCACGGCCACGACCGGGATCCCGTGCTCGCCCGCCACCGCCTGCGCGGCCGATTCGGCTACGTCCTCGCGGACGCGTTCCTGCCGGTCCAGCGCGATCACGATGCCGGCCGGCAGGCCGCCGGCCTCGTGGATGATGCCCAGCGCCTCGCGGATCGCGGTGCCGGCGGTGATCACGTCGTCCACGATCAGCACGCGGCGCCCGGCCAGCGGCGCGCCGATCAGGCTGCCGCCTTCGCCGTGCGTCTTCGCTTCCTTGCGGTTGAACGCCAGCGGCAGGTCGCGGCCGCGGCGGGCGTATTCGCAGGCCAGCGCCGTGGCCAGCGGGATGCCCTTGTAGGCCGGGCCGAACACCAGGTTGAAGTCCAGGCCGGCGGCGTCCACCGCATCGGCGTAGCAGGCGGCCAGCCCGGCCAGCGCGGCGCCGGAGTCGAAGCGCCCGGCGTTGAAGAAGTAAGGGCTGGTGCGGCCCGACTTCAGCGTGAATTCGCCGAAGCGCAGGGCCTCGGCCCCCAGGGCCAGCTGCAGGAAACGGGCGCGATGGTCGGACATGGACGGACGGTCGATGGCGTCGAAGGGTGCAAAGGTTACCCCATGGAACCGCTATCCTTGGCCGATGCGCATCCTCACCTTCAACGCCAACGGCCTGCGGTCGGCCGCCTCCAAGGGCTTCTTCGAGTGGTTCACCGGCCGGGACGTCGACGTCCTGTGCGTGCAGGAGACCAAGGCGCAGGAACACCAGCTCGCCGACGCCGCCTTCCGCCCCGAAGGCTACAAGGCATGGTTCAAGGACGCCTCCACCAAGAAGGGCTACAGCGGCGTGGCGATCTACAGCCGCCGCCAACCGGACGAGGTGCGCACGTCGCTGGGCTGGGCGCCGTTCGATGACGAGGGCCGCTATATCGAGGCGCGCTTCGGCAACCTGTCGGTGGTCAGCTTCTACATCCCCTCCGGCAGCTCGGGCGAGCTGCGCCAGGGCTTCAAGGAAGAGGTGATGGCCTGGCTGAAGCCGATCCTGGACCAGTGGCTCGCCAGCGGCCGCGAGTACGTGCTGTGCGGCGACTGGAACATCGTCCGCGCGAAGAACGACATCAAGAACTGGACCGGCAACCAGAAGAACTCCGGCTGCCTGCCGC
Organism: Thermomonas sp.; assembly: GCA_041913885.1. Lineage (GTDB taxonomy): Bacteria > Pseudomonadota > Gammaproteobacteria > Xanthomonadales > Xanthomonadaceae > Thermomonas. Next base: position 212,081 of record JAYSEL010000003.1, read on the forward strand.
ACGAACGCGCCTGGCTCAACGGCCTGATCGCCGACGGCTGCCACGACGGCCTGGTCGTGCCGCCCGCCCACGGCTGGAAGGATGCCTTCCGCGTCGCCAAGCCTGACGCCGTGGAATATTCGTGGTGGTCGCAGCGCGGCGCCGCGCGCGCGAACAACGTCGGCTGGCGCATCGACTACCAGCTGTGCACGCCGGGGATCGCCGCCGGCATCCGCGGCGCCGAGATTTTCCCCGAGCCGAAGTTCTCCGACCACGCCCCGGTGCTGGTCGACTACGGCGCCTGACGGCGTCCGCACTGTTCCCCATCGCCGCCATCGCGCCTGCGCGCGCCTCTGACTGGAAGCCCCGATGTCCGCCGAAGCCAAGCCCGCCAAGAAGACCACGCGCGACGTCCTGCGCGCGCTGCGCCGGCCCAAGGTGCTGGCCATGCTGCTGCTGGGCTTTTCGTCCGGCCTGCCGCTGTACCTGGTCGGCAACACCATGGGCTACTGGATGCGCGAGAACGGCAGCGAGCTGTCGGCGATCGGCTTCCTCTCGTGGGTGGGCCTGGCCTACACGCTGAAGTTCCTGTGGGCGCCGATCATCGACAAGACCAACGTGCCGGTGCTGGGCCGGCTGGGCCATCGCCGCGGCTGGATGCTGCTGTCGCAGCTGGTGGTGGCGCTGGGGCTGGCCGGGATGGCCATCGTGCAGCCGCAGGGCGGGCTGGTGGTGTTCGGCGCGCTGGCGCTGGTGGCCGCGTTCGCCTCGGCGACGCAGGACATCGTGATCGACGCCTGGCGTATCGAGATCGCCGATGACGCCGAAGAGCTGGGCCTGCTCACCTCCGGCACCCAGTTCGGCTACCGCACCGCGCTGCTGGTCACCGACGCGCTCATCCTGATCCTGGCCACCTACGTGGGCTGGGCGCTGTCCTACTGGGTGATGGTGGCGCTGATGGGCGTGGGCCTGTTCGCGGCGCTGTTCCTGGCGCGCGAGCCGGCGGCCTCGCAGCGGCCCGAGGTGACGTCGCACGCGCCGCTGTGGACCATGTCCGGCCTGTGGGACGCCATCGCCGGTCCGTTCCTCGCGTTCTTCAAGACCCACGGCAAGTGGGCGTTGCTGATGCTGGCGGCGATCAGCCTGTACCGGCTGCCCGACTTCGTGATGGGGCCGATGAACAACCCGTTCTACGCCGACATCGGGATCAGCAAGGAATTCGTGGGCGAGGTGCGGGCCTCGATCGGCCTGGCCACCTCGCTGCTGGGCATCGCGGCGGCGGGTATCAGCGCGGTGCGCTTCGGCTTCGTGCCGACGCTGCTGGCCGGCGCGATCCTGGGCCCGGGCTCGAACGCGGCGTTCACCTGGGTGGCGTATGCGGGGGGCGACCACACGGTGTTCGTCGCGGCGATGGCGATCGACGGCTTCGCCACCGGCTTCGCCGGCACCGCGCTGGTGGCCTACATGTCCAGCCTGACCAGCATCGGCTACACCGCCACCCAGTACGCGTTGCTGAGTTCGTTCTACGCGCTGCTGGGCAAGCTGCTGAAGGGCCTGTCGGGCGTGGCGGTGGAGCAGCTGGCGGTGGGCCGCACGCTGATCGACGGCTACGCGCTGTTCTTCCTGGGCACCGCGCTGGCCGGCCTGCCGGCGTTGCTGCTGTGCCTGTGGCTGTCGCGGCGGATGCGGGTGGTGGCGCCGGCTCAGGCTGGGTAGAGCGCTCCCAGCACGCGCGGCCCCGCCGCGCCGGTGACGGCGGGGAGGTTGCCCGGCCGGCCGGCCAGGTGCTCGCGGGCCAGCCAGGCGAAGGCCATCGCTTCGACCGAATCCGGATCCAGGCCGTGCACGGCGCTGGACTCGACGGTCGCCGCGGATATCGCATCGGCCAATGCGGCCATCAGCAGCGGGTTGTGCACGCCGCCGCCGCAGACGATGACCCGCGACGTCGCGGGCTGGGTCGCGTGCAGCGCATCGGCGACGGTCCGCGCGGTCAGCGCCAGCAGCGTGGCCTGCACGTCCGCGGCCGCCTCGTCGCCGGCCAGCGCGGCCTCCACCCAGTCGAGGTGGAACTGGTCGCGGCCGGTGGATTTCGGAGGCGGCGCGGCGAACCACGGTTCCGCCAGCAGGCGCGCCAGCAGCGCCGGATCCACGCGGCCCTGCCGGGCCAGCGCACCGCCCGCGTCGTAGGCGTGGCCGGTGTGGCGCAGGCACCAGGCGTCCATCAGGCCGTTCGCCGGGCCGGTGTCGAAGCCGCGCACGTCGCCGCGCGCCGGCAGCAGGGTGAGGTTGGCGATGCCACCCAGGTTCAGCACCGCGCGGTCTTCGTCCGGCGCGTGCAGCACCGCGGCGTGGAACGCCGGCACCAGCGGGGCGCCGTGGCCGCCGGCGGCGACGTCGCGACGGCGGAAGTCGGCCACCACCGGCACGCCGCAGCGCTCGGCGATCACGTGCGCATCGCCCAGCTGCAGGGTGAAGGGCGCATCGCCGTGCGGCCGGTGGCGCAGGGTCTGGCCGTGCGAGCCGATCGCGGTGACGTCGCGCGGGGCCAGCCCCGCGTCGCGGATCGCCGCCGTCGCCGCCGCGGCGAACGCGTGGCCGATGCGCACGTCCAGCTCGCCGACCTCGTCCAGCGTCAGCGCCGCCGCCTGTTGGCCCAGCGCCACCAGGCGCGCGCGCAGCGCGGGGTCCCACGGATAGGTGCGGCCGAACAGCAGGGTGGGCCGGGCGTGCGCGTGGTCGCCGTCGAAACGCACCAGCGCGGCATCGATGCCATCGGCGCTGGTGCCGGAGATCAGGCCGAGGAAACAGCCGTCGGGAAGGCGCGTGCTCATGCGATGCAGTATCGCATCGCGCGCGCCGGGTCAGCCCTTCTTGCGCGCCGGTGCCGGCTGGGCGGGTGCGCTGGCCACGCGCTCGTCATCGAGCTGGAAGACCACGTCCTCGACCTCGCGGATCTTGTCCAGCGCACGGCGGGTCTCGTTCTTGAAGGCCACCAGCGAGCTGCCCGTGAGCGGCGTCGGCGGCGGCAGGGTCATCTTCAGCGGGTTCATGTGCACGCCGTTGACCCGGAATTCGTAGTGCAGGTGCGGGCCGGTGGCCAGGCCGGTGCTGCCGACGTAGCCGATCACCGTGCCCTGCGCCACGCGCTGGCCCACGCGGATCTTGGCGAAGCGCGACATGTGGCCGTACAGGGTCGTCTTGCCACCGCCGTGGTTGAGGATCACCACATTGCCGTAGCCGCCCTTGCGGCCCACGAACTCCACCCGCGCATCGCCGGCCGCCTGGATCGGAGTGCCGGTGCCTGCCGCGTAATCGACGCCTTTGTGCATGCGGAACCGGCCCAGCACCGGGTGCTTGCGGCCACCAAAGCCGGAGGTCAAGCGTGCGTAGGGAATCGGCATGCGGATGAAGGGGCGGCGCAGCGAGCGACCGTCCGGGGTGAAGTACTCCGGCTTGCCGTCGCGCATGTAGCGGAACGCGCTCTTGAGCTTGCCATCGACGGTGAAGGTGGCCGCCAGGACCGGCCCGGTGTTCACCAGCTGGCCGTTCTTCCAGGTCTGGTCCACCACCACGCTGAAGCGGTCGTCCTCGCCCAGGTCGGAGTCGAAGTCGATGTCGTACTTGAACATCTCGTCCGTGAGCTGGTTCAGCTGCGCGCTGCCCAGGCCCAGCTTGCGTGCGGACGCGAACAGCGACTTGCCCACTTCGCCGGTCAGCACCACCGTGCGGGTGGTGACTTCCACCGGCACCGCGTGCTCGCGCAGGGTATCGCCGGCGAGCTCCAGCTCGATCGGGCTGTCGCCGATGCCCGGGCCGGCCTCCAGCCGCATCGCCCGCACGCTGCCGTCGGCCGGCAGGTTGAAGCTCAGCTCGGTGCCGGGGCGCAGCTTGCGCAGCGTGGGCTTGATTTTCGGATGCTGCATCACCCGCGCCAGCTGGTCGTAGGGGATGCCCAGCTCCTCGAACACGCCGCTCAGGGTCTGGCCCGGCTTCAGCGTGACGGACTGCCAGTGATCGTCGGTGGCCTTGCCGCCCGGCTTGCCCAGCTTGGGCAGGCTCAGCGCCAGTGTCATGCGCTGCGCGCCCATGTCGCCTGCGTGGTCCAGCACGCTGGAGAAGCCGGGGACGATGGCGGCCAGCAGCACGCCCATGGTGGTCAGCACGCTGGCGTGCGCCCAGTGGCGCCGGGTCCAGCGGCCGCGGAACGGGTGGGAGGTGGCGGGCGCGACGGATCGATCCGCATTGGCGCGAGCGCGTACGAGATTCTCTCGACGCACCGCGTCGTGATTCGAATCCGTCATATGATCGTCCCCTGCGTCTGGCGAAAACATCGACGCGCTACCATAGAGATGCGTGAAAGACGCGTCAACCCGTTGAATCTGCAAATGTTTTTCGACTTCACGGTTTAACGCCCGGTTAACGCGATCCGCCCCAAACATGAATGCGGCGCAGTGGCGCCCACGGAGAGAAGTGCTCGTGTCCGAACAGCAACAGGCCCTGGACCTCATCGCCCGCGGCAGCGAGGAAATCCTGAAGCGCGAGGAGCTGGCCGCGCGGCTGGCGTCGGGACGCCCGCTCCGGGTCAAGGCCGGGTTCGATCCCACCGCGCCCGACCTGCACCTCGGCCACACCGTGCTGCTCAACAAGATGCGGCAGTTCCAGGAGCTGGGCCACCAGGTGATCTTCCTGATCGGTGACTTCACCGGGATGATCGGCGACCCCACCGGCAAGAACGTGACCCGCAAGCCGCTGTCCCGCGAGGACGTGCTGGCCAACGCCGAGACCTACGCCGCGCAGGTGTTCAAGGTGCTCGACCGGGAGCGCACCGAGGTGCGCTTCAACTCCGAGTGGTTCGGCCAGATGGCGGCCGCCGACATGATCAAGCTCGCCGCGCAGCACACGGTGGCGCGGATGCTGGAGCGCGACGACTTCGCCAAGCGCTACGCCGGCCAGCAGCCGATCGCCATCCACGAGTTCCTCTACCCGCTCGTGCAGGGCTACGACTCCGTCGCGCTGAAGGCCGACGTGGAACTGGGCGGCACCGACCAGAAGTTCAACCTGCTGATGGGGCGCGGCCTGCAGGAACACTACGGGCAGCCGCCGCAGATCGTGCTGACCATGCCGCTGCTGGAAGGACTGGATGGCGTCAACAAGATGAGCAAGTCGCTGGGCAACTACATCGGCATCGCCGAGCCCGCGATCGACATCGTCACCAAGACGATGAAGATCGGCGACGCGCTGATGTGGAAGTGGATCGACCTGCTCAGCTTCGAGATCGGCATCGACGAGGCGGCGCGCCTGCGCACCGAGGTCGCCGCCGGGCTCAACCCGCGCGACGTGAAGCTGCGCCTGGCGCGCGAGCTGGCGGCGCGCTTCCACGATGCGACCCAGGCCGAGCAGGCCATCGCGGGCTGGCATGCCGCCGTGCGCGGCGAGGGCGACCTGTCGACCCTCCCGCTGCAGGAGGTGGCGGTGCCGGCGGAGGGTCTGCGCATCGCGGCGCTGCTGGTGGCGGCCGGGCTCATGCCCAGCAACTCCGAGGCCAACCGCAAGCTCAAGGAGCGTGCGGTCCGCGTGGATGGCGAGGTCTTCGAGGACGCGGGTCGCGTCTTCCTGCCGGGCTTCGAAGGCGTCCTCGCGGTGGGCAAGCGCAATTTCGCACGCATCCGCCTGGGCGCTGCCGCCTGATCGGACCGCCCGTGGCGGTGGCCTGCGGGCGCGTGCATCGCTAAAGGCAACGGCGCGCGCGTGATACCCGCATTCAGCTTGAAAGATCAAGACTTCCCAACGCGGGATGTGTAGTCCAAGATGCGCGGCCTCGCAGCTGAC
>JAYSEL010000004.1:0-20928 GCA_041913885.1 Thermomonas sp.
GTGTAATGGAAAACATTAATGAAATCAAGGACTTAGAATCATGAGACTCCTGATGCTCGACAACTACGACAGCTTCACCTTCAACCTGGTCCAGTACCTGCAGGAACTGGGGGCGGACGTGCGGGTGGAGCGCAACGACGCGCTGACGGTGGAGCAGATCGAACGGCTGGCGCCGCAGCGGATCGTGATCTCGCCGGGACCGTGCACGCCGAACGAGGCGGGCGTGTCGCTGGCGTTGATCGAGCGGCTGGGGCCCACCACGCCGATCTTCGGCGTCTGCCTGGGCCACCAGGCGATGGGGCAGGCCTACGGCGGCGACGTGGTGCGCGCCGGCCGGATCATGCACGGCAAGACCTCGAACATCCGCCACGAGGGCAAGGGCGTGTTCGCCGGCCTGCCGGACGGCTTCGAGGCGACCCGCTACCACTCGCTGGTCGTGGACAAGGCGACCCTGCCGGACTGCCTCGAGGTCACCGCGTGGACCGAGAACGCCGACGGCTCGGTGGAGGAGATCATGGGCCTGCGCCACCGCGAACATCCGGTCGAAGGCGTGCAGTTCCATCCCGAGTCCATCCTCACCCAGCACGGCCACGCGCTGCTGCGGAACTTTCTCGAGCGCACGGGCTGAGCGATGGCGCCGTCGTCGCCATCGCCGTCGTTGCGCCTGTTCGTGGTCCTGCTGGGCGGGCACCATGCGCGCGCCAACACCGAGGTGCACGACATCGTGTTCGCGGTGGCGCCGGACCTGCGTGCCGCCTACCCGCAGCTGCGCCAGCAGTGGTTCGGCGCGCCCGACGGCCTGCACATCGACGCGTGGATGACGGTGGACGGCGTGGAGGATCGGCAGGTCCACCTGCTCCCCGATCCACCGCCCATCGACGCGCCGCGGCTCTACTTCGCCAATCTCGGCGGCTACCAGCCCGGCGTGTTCGGCGAGGACCACCGCTACCTGCTGGTGGTGGCGGGCGACCTGGCCGAGGCCAAGCGCAAGGCCCTGCGGCAGGCCGGGCGCGACTGGGCCAAGCCGCACCGCGACGCGCTGTTCGACGTCGACACCTGCCTGCCGCTGGGGCCGATCGGCGGCCTGCACGTGCACCTGGTGCCGGGGCCGCACGCCGGCATCGACAGCCAGAGCGACTACATCGTCCTTTCCTGATACCCGCCAAGAAACGCCATGCCCATCACTGCCCAGGAAGCCCTGCAGCGCACCATCGAACATCGCGAGATCTTCTTCGACGAGATGGTCGACCTGATGCGCCAGATCATGCGCGGCGAGGTCTCGCCGGCGATGGTGTCGGCCATCCTCACCGGCCTGCGCGTCAAGAAGGAAACCGTGGGCGAGATCGCCGGTGCCGCCACCGTGATGCGCGAGTTCGCGCTGCCGGTGGCCGTGGCGGACAAGACCCACCTGGTCGATATCGTGGGCACCGGTGGCGACGGCGCGCACACCTTCAACATCTCCACCTGCGCGATGTTCGTGGTCGCCGCGGCGGGCGCACGCGTGGCCAAGCACGGCAACCGCAGCGTGTCGTCCAAGTCCGGCAGCGCCGACGCGCTGGAGGCGCTGGGCGCGGCCATCGAACTGTCGCCGGCGCAGGTGGCGCAGGCGATCGAGCAGACCGACATCGGCTTCATGTTCGCGCCCATCCACCATCCGGCGATGAAGGTGGTCGCACCGGTCCGCCGCGAAATGGGCGTGCGCACGATCTTCAACATCCTCGGGCCGCTCACCAATCCGGTGGGCGCCACCCGCATCCTGATGGGCGTGTTCCATCCCGACCTCGTGGGCATCCAGGCGCGCGTGCTGCGCGAGCTGGGCGCTGAGCGCGCGCTGGTGGTGTGGGGCCGCGACAACATGGACGAGATCTCGCTGGGCGCCGGGACGCTGGTCGGCGAGCTGCGCGATGGCACGGTCCGCGAATACGAGATCCATCCCGAGGACTTCGGGATCGCGATGTCCGCCAGCCGCAACCTGCGGGTGGCCGATCCGGCCGAATCCATCGCCATGCTGCGCGGCGTGCTGGACAACCAGCCCGGCCCCGCCAACGACATCGTCGCGCTCAATGCCGGCGCCGCGCTGTACGCGGCCGGTGTCGCCGACAGCATCGCCGACGGCCTGGCGCGCGCGCGCGCCGCCATCGCCGACGGCAGCGCCCGCGCGCGCATGGAGCAGTACGTCGCCACCAGCCGCGCGCTTGCCGCCGGCTGACTCCTTCCCTTTCCCGGATCCACGCCCGTGAGCACCATCCTCGACACCATCCTGCGCCGCAAGCACGACGAAGTGGCGGCCCGCCGCGAGCAGGTCTCGCTGTTCGAACTGCGCACGCGTGCCGCCTCCGCGCCGCCGGTGCGCGGCTTCGCCGATGCCATCGACGCGAAGATCCGCGCCGGCCTGCCGGCGGTGATCGCCGAGGTGAAGAAGGCCAGTCCCAGCAAGGGCGTGATCCGCGCCGATTTCGATCCGGCCGCGATCGCCCGCAGCTATGACGCCGGCGGCGCGGCCTGCCTGTCGGTGCTGACCGACGTGGATTTCTTCCAGGGCAGCGACGACTACCTGCGCCAGGCGCGCGCGGCCTGCGGGTTGCCGGTGCTGCGCAAGGACTTCGTGGTCGATGCCTACCAGCTCTACGAGGCGCGCGTGCTGGGCGCGGACTGCGTGCTGCTGATCGCCGCCGCGCTGGACGATGCGCGCCTGTCCGAGTTCGCCTTCATCGCCGCCGAGCTGGGCATGGACGTGCTGGTGGAAGTGCACGACCTGGACGAGCTGGAGCGCGCGCTGCCGGTGCCGGCGCGCCTGCTGGGCATCAACAACCGCAACCTGAAGACCTTCGACGTGTCGCTGCAGACCACGCTGGACCTGCAGGCGGCGGTGCCGGCCGACCGCGTGCTGGTCACCGAGAGCGGCATCCTGGCGCCGGCCGACGTGGCGCTGATGCGCGGTGCCGGCGTGCATGCCTTCCTGGTCGGCGAGGCGTTCATGCGCCAGCCCGACCCGGGCACGGCGCTGCGGGACCTGTTCGCATGACGGCGGCGTCCCCGACGCCGCGGGACGACGCGCCGCTGGTGGTGTTCGACTTCGATCACACCCTGTACGACGGCGACTCCGGCAGCCACCTGTTCAAGTGGCTGATCGAGCGCGCGTGGTGGCGGCGCCTGCTGGCATTGCTGCTGGCGCCCTTCGCGGGGCCGCTGGTGGCGTTCCTGCCCACGCGCCGCGCGGGCATTTCCGCGTTCGTCTGGGCGGGCACGCTGGGCGTGCGCGACCGCGCCGCGCTGGATGCGTTGATCGACCGCTACGTGGCGCTGCATGCCGACGCGATCCGGGCGCGGCTGCTGCCGGTCGCGCTGGACGTGTTCCAGCAGCACCGTGCGCGCGGGGACCGCGTGCTGGTGGCCACCGGCGCACCACCGGAGCTGGCGCGGGCGATCCTGGCGTTCGTCGCGCACGCGGACGTGCCGGTGATCGGCACCCTGCTGGGCCCGCGGCTGGGCGGCATGGGCGCGCTGCGCCACTGCCACCACGCGATGAAGATGACCATGATCCGCGCGGCCGGCTACACGCAGCCGGTGGCGCAGGCCTATTCCGACAGCAGCGCGGACCTGCCGCTGCTGCAGGCGGCGGCGAAGCCGGTGGTGGTGAATCCGAAGGCGGCGCGGGTGGCGATGTTCCGCCGCGTGCTGCCGGCCGGCACGCCGATCCTCAACTGGGGCTGCCCGGGCCGCGCGGGCGAGCCGGCGGCCTGATCGCCGGGCTCAGGCCGAACCCAGCGCCTTGACGAAGCGGACCGAGCTGCCGCTGTAGCCGCAGGCCTGGTAGAACGCATGCGCCTCGGTGCGTTGGGCGCCGGACGTGAGTTCGATGCGCGCAGCGCCGCCGGCGCGCGCCCGGCGCTCGGCTTCCTTCAGCAGGTGGCGGCCGATGCCCATGCCCTGCGCGGTCGGGGTGACCACCAGCGCGGTGACGCGGCAGGTGGTGGTGCCCAGCGGCAGGTAGTACATGAAGTCCAGCGAGACCAGGCCGCAGACCGCCCCGTCCCGGCGCGCCACCACCAGCGCCTGGCGCTCGTTGGCGAGGATCGCGCTGATCCGTTCGGCGGCATCCGCGATATCGCAGGGATAGCCCAGCTCGGAGAGCAGGTGGGCGACGTCGTCGGCATCGGCCGGCACCGCGTTGCGCAGGTCCACGTCGGGGGCGCGGTGGCCCGGGGAGAAGGCGTGGCTCATGCGCGTGTCGCTCCTCGCTAGCGGGTGCCGTAGACCACCACGGTCTTGCCGCGGGCATGCAGCTTCCCGTCGGCCTGCAGCTTCTTCAGCACGCGCCCGGCCATCTCGCGCGAGCAGCCCACCAGCCGCGCCAGCTCCTGGCGGGACACGCGCAGCTGGGTGCCCAGCGGATGGCTCATCGACTCCGGCTCGCGGGCGAGGTCGAACAGGGTGCGGTAGATGCGGTCGGTGACGTCGAGGAAGGCCAGCCGGCCGGCCTTGCGGCTGGTGTCCAGCAGGCGCTGGCTGATCTGCGCGCCGATCGAATAGAGCAGGCGGGTGGCGTCGTTGGCCTGCGCGGCCAGCAGGGCCTGCAGGCGTTCGTGGCTGATCTCGGCCAGTTCGCAGGCGGTGCGCGTGCGCAGCGCGACCACGCGGTGCTCGGACTCCACGAACAGGCCCATCTCGCCGACGAATTCCCCCGCGCCGATGTAGCCCAGTACCAGCTCGCGGCCGTCGTCCTCGCGGGCGATGATGCTCACCGAGCCGGAGATGATGTAGTACAGCGTGCCGGCCGGGTCGCCCGGATGGAACACCTCGCTGCGCGCCGGATACTTGCGGCGGTGGCAGTTGGCGATGAAACGCTCGATGGTCTCGGCGTCGGCGCCCAGCGGGGTGAATGCGCGCGGCATGGCGGGCTTGGGGACTTTGCTGCTCATTCGGGCGTACATTCGAGAATGCTAAAGCTTAGGCCGAACCGTGATGGCGGGCAAATTGCGCGCCCGCCCCGGCCGGGACGCCTGCACGCGCCGCCGGGCGCTTTGCCCCATAATGGCCGGTCTGTCCCGTCACCGCCGGATCCAATGCCGTGGTCAAACCGCTGCCGCGCCTGAAGCTGCAAGGCTTCAACAACCTCACCAAGTCGCTCAGCTTCAACATCTACGACGTGTGCTACGCCGCGTCGGAGGACGAGCGCAGGCGCTACATCGAGTACATCGACGAGGAATACAACGCCGACCGCCTCACCCAGATCCTGACCGACGTGGCGGAGATCATCGGCGCGAACATCCTCAACATCGCCCGCCAGGACTACGACCCGCAGGGCGCCTCGGTGACGATCCTGATCTCCGAGCAGCCGGTCATCGACAAGGCCGACGCCAAGGGCGTGATCTCCGACGCGGTGGTCGCGCACCTCGACAAGTCGCACATCACGGTGCACACCTACCCGGAGACCCACCCGGACAACGGCATCGCGACCTTCCGCGCGGACATCGACGTGTCCACCTGCGGCGTGATCTCGCCGCTGAAGGCGCTGAACTACCTGATCGAGTCGCTGGAAAGCGACATCGTGGTGATGGACTACCGCGTGCGCGGCTTCACCCGCGACGTGAAGGGCCGCAAGCACTTCATCGACCACAAGATCAATTCCATCCAGGATTACCTGGCGAAGAACGTGCGCTCCCGGTACGAGATGCTCGACGTCAACGTCTACCAGGAAAACATGTTCCATACGAAGATGCATTTGAAGGACTTCGACCTCGACCAGTACCTGTTCGAGGAGAAGGCGCGCAACCTGTCCTTCAAGGAACGCATGAAGATCGAGGCGCGGCTGAAGCGCGAGATCGAGGAGCTGTACCACGGGCGCAACCTCGTCGACTGAGATCGGCGCCTAGCGGTACCCCGAAGCGCCGGCGCAAGCCGGCGTTTCCGTGTCTGGCGCCGGTCAGCCGACGCCGGGCCGCGCGGACAGCCCCAGCGCGCCGGCGACCAGTTGCATCGCCTCCTCGTCGCGCTCGTGGGTGATCCAGCCGGCCAGCGTGGCTTCGCCGGTTTCGACCGTCCACAGGCTGTAATGCTGCTCACGCAGCTGCACGAACGCCGTCTGCAGCACGGCGTCGGTGTCGGGCGCTGCGTCCGCGTCGTCGTCCAGGCCCCAGTCGATGCGCTGGCGCCAGCGAGAGGCCAGTTCGTCCAGCGCGTCCATCAGGCCTGCCGCGTCCTCCTCGCCGACATGGAAGCCGGCCTTCCAGTCGATCACGTCGCGCAGCAGCGCCGCCGGATCGGCGTCCCCGCCGGCCTCCTCCAGCGCGGCGCGGAACGCGGCGAACTGCTGCAGTGCCGCGTCCTCGTCGTCCGGATTCACCAGCAGCAGGAACTGCCAGGCCACCACGTCCAGCGCGTCGTCGTCGTCCGTCTCGAGATGGCGGGGGAAGGCGTGGCCGAAGTTGTCGTCGGGGTCGTACTCGTGGCTGGCCATCGGGCGGGTCCTGGTCTGCGCGCAGATGCGCAGGATACGGCCGCGCCAGCGTCTGGTGCCCGCGTGTCCGTAGAATGCAGCCCTTCCCGATCCGGCCCCGTGGCCCAGGACGCGCCATGGCCGCCAACGCCACCATCTACAAGGTCGAGCTGCAGGTCACCGACCTCGACCGCCACTACTACGCCAGCCATGCGCTCACGCTGGCCCAGCACCCGTCGGAAACCGAGACCCGCCTGCTGGTGCGGCTGCTGGCCTTCGCGCTGCATGCCGACGAGCGCCTGGAGTTCGGCCGCGGGCTCAGCGACGAGGACGAGCCGGCGCTGTGGCGGCGCGACTACACCGGCGACATCCTGCAGTGGATCGAGCTGGGGCAGCCGGACGAGGCCCGCCTGCGCAAGGCGAGCGGGCGCGCGGCGCAGGTGGTGGTGGTCGGTTACGGTGGCCAGGCCGCCGACGCCTGGTGGAAGCGCAACGCCTCCGCGCTGTCGCGGCTGCGCAACCTAACCGTGATGGAGCTGGACGATGTCGCGGTCGCGGACGCCGTGGCGTTGCTGGAGCGCGGCATGCGCGTGACCGCGATGATCCAGGACGGCGAGCTGCAGTTGATGGACACCACCCGCACGGTGATGCTGCGTCCGCGCCTGCGGATGGGGGGCGGCGCCGTGCAGCCTGACTGAGCGGGCGGCCCCGCCGGACCGGTTCGGGCCGGCCTAGAACCGGTACGCCACCGTCTTCATCGCCTTCGACATCGCGGCCATCACGGCCGGGATCGGCGGTGGCAGCAGGCGCGCGCCGGCGGCCAGCGCGTCGTCGGCGTGGCGGGCTTCGTCGTCTTTCATCACGGCCAGGATCGCGCGGCTGCGGTCGTCGCCCTCCGGCAGCGAGGCCAGGTGTTCCGCGAGATGGGCTTCGACCTGCCGCTCGGTCTCCACCACGAACCCCAGGTTCCAGCCGTCGCCGCGCAGCCCGGCTGCCGCGCCGATGGCCCAGCTGCCCGCATACCACAGCGGGTTGAGCAGGCTGGGGCGGCTGTCCAGTTCGCGCAGGCGGTCGGCGCACCAGGCGAGGTGGTCGGTCTCTTCCTGCGCGGCCTCCAGCAGGTGGGCGCGGGTGGCGGGGTCGCGGGCCACCGCTGCCTGACCGATGTACAGCGCCTGCGCGCAGACCTCGCCGGTGTGGTTGATCCGCATCAGCCCGGCGGCGTGGCGGCGCTGGCCGTCCTCCAGTGCCGGTTCGGGGGCCGCCAGGCCGGGATTGGCGCGCGCGGCGCGCGGCGTCCCCAGCACGGTGGACAGGGCGTTCTGGGCCGAATCCAGCAGGCGGTCCAGCGGGGTGAGGTGGCGGAGGGTGTCCATGCCGGCATTCTAGGCCGCCGGTGGGTCGCCGAGGGGGTGGCTTGCGTCCGCAGGCGGCAGGGCGTATCATCCCGCCTCTTCCCTGCCCGGGCTTGGTCATCGGCCGGCGTGGAAAACAACGCGAGGCGACGTTCCGCGACCCGGAACCAGCCCGACCAAGCACCCCACAAGAGTTCGTCATGAAGACTTTCATCGCCAAGAACGAGACCGTCCAGCGCGACTGGTACGTCGTCGACGCCGAGGGCAAGACCCTGGGTCGTCTGGCCGCAGCACTGGCCTACCGCCTGCGCGGCAAGCACAAGCCCGTTTTCACCCCGCACGTCGACACCGGCGATTACCTCGTCGTGATCAACGCCGACAAGATCGCGGTGACCGGCAACAAGCTGCAGGACAAGATGTACCACCGGTTCACCGGCTACATCGGCAACCTGAAGACCGAGAGCCTCGGCCAGGCGCTGGAGCGCCACCCCGAGCGCGTCATCGAGATCGCGGTGAAGGGCATGCTGCCGAAGGGCCCGCTGGGCCGCGCCATGTACCGCAAGCTCAAGGTCTACGCCGGTGCGGAGCATCCGCACGCCGCCCAGCAGCCGCAGCCGCTCGACATCTAAGGTCCGATCATCATGGCTATCACCCAGAATTACGGCACCGGCCGCCGCAAGTCCTCCACCGCCCGCGTGTTCCTGCGCAAGGGCAGCGGCAACATCACCGTCAACGACCGTCCGCTGGACGAGTTCTTCGGCCGCGAGACCGCGCGCATGATCGTGCGCCAGCCGCTCGAGCTGACCAAGAACACCGACAACTTCGACATCGTGGTCACCACCACGGGTGGCGGCACCACCGGCCAGGCCGGTGCGATCCGCCTGGGCATCGCCCGCGCGCTGGTCGAGTACGACGAAACCCTGAAGACCGAGCTGCGCAAGGCCGGCTTCATGACTCGCGACGCCCGCGAGGTCGAGCGCAAGAAGGTCGGCCTGCACAAGGCACGCCGCGCCACGCAGTTCTCCAAGCGCTGATCCTGGCGCACAGGGCGCCGGTTCGCCGGCGCCGCGGCGGGTTCCACTTCACGCCGAACGCGGTACAATTTGCTTCATAGCCCCGTCGCCAAGCGGTAAGGCACCTGACTCTGACTCAGGCATTCGGTGGTTCGAATCCATCCGGGGCTGCCACACCCAAGAAACCCGCCGAAAGGCGGGTTTCGTTTTTTCCGCGGTGCCCCGTGCCGCGCGGCGCCGGTCGTCGCGGTGCGACAATGGCGCCAGCCTCCGTGGAGCCACCGATGGTTGCCAGTTTCCCCGCGCCGCACACGCCGCTGGACCGGCTGGACGCCACCCTGCGCGACCGCGGTTTCGTCGTCCTCGCGCCCGAGGCCGTGGCGGCCCTGGCAGGCCTGCCGCGTGCCGCATTCGACGCGCTGGTGCCCAGCTGGGACGACCTGCGCCCCGACGACTACCTGAAGGACGGCGGCCGCTACCGCCAGCGCCGCCACGCTTGCTGCGTGGTGGAAGGCGACACGCTGCGCCCCGTGCCGCACCGGATGCACTGGCAGCCGGTGGAATACAACGCGCTGCACGGCGGCATGGAACGCTGGTTCGCGCCGGTGGACGCGGCCACGCTCGCGCAACCGGCGTGGTCGGCGCTCATCCGCGGGCTGGCGCGCGTGTGCTCGGCGCAGCGGCCGGTGCCGCGGTGGTATGTGGAGGCCCACCAATTCCGCATCGACACCAGCGACGGCGTCGGCCGCCCCACGCCCGAAGGCGCGCACCGGGACGGCGTGGATTACGTCGCCGTCCTGCTGGTGGGACGGCACGCGATCAAGGGTGGCGAGACCCGGGTGTTCGAGGCGCAGGGGCCCGCCGGCCAGCGCTTCACCCTGACGGAGCCGTGGTCGCTGCTGCTGCTGGACGATGCGCGGGTGATCCACGAATCCACGCCGATCCAGCCGCTGGATGCCGCGGGCGGCCACCGCGACACGCTGGTGCTGACCTTCCGCGCCGACGGCTTCCAGGGCGACGCCGCGGCCTGAGCCGGGACGCCGCGTGGCTGCCATCCGCCGGCGGCACCGTTACAATTGCAACTAACGAACAACACCCCCCGAGGTCACCATGAAGCTGGGTTCTCTCAAGGAAGGCGGGCGCGACGGCACCCTCGTCGTCGTCTCGCGCGATCTGTCGCAGGCGGTCCGTGCGACGGGGATCGCCGCGACCCTGCAGCAGGCGCTGGAGGACTGGGAGAACGCCGCGCCGCGCCTGAACGCGCTGTCCGAAGCGCTCAATGCCGGGCAGGCCGAGGGCGCGTTCGCGCTCGACATGCAGGCGCTGGCGGCGCCGATGCCGCGCGCCTACGAGTTCGTGGACGGCAGCGCCTACCTGCCGCACGTCGAGCGCGTCCGCCGCGCCCGCGGCGCCGAGGTGCCGGAGAGCTTCTACGTCGATCCGCTGATGTACCAGGCCGTGAGCGCCGGCTTCTACGGCCCGCGCGATCCGGTGAAGGTGCCCAGCGCGGACTACGGCATCGACCTCGAGGCCGAGGTGGTGGTGGTCACCGACGACGTGCCGATGGCGGTGACGCCCGAGCAGGCCGCCGGCCACATCCAGCTGGTCGGCATCGTCAACGACGTGTCGCTGCGCAACCTGATCCCGGCGGAACTGGCCAAGGGCTTCGGCTTCCTGCAGTCCAAGCCGCGCAGCACGCTGGGCCCGGTGTTCGTGACCCCGGACGAGCTGGGCGAGGCCTGGCAGGGCAACAAGCTGCACCTGCCGATGCTCACCCACATCAATGGCGAATGGTTCGGCGCGCCGGAAGCCGGCGTGGACATGCAGTTCGATTTCGCCCAGCTGGTGGCGCATGCGGCCAAGACCCGACCGCTGTCGGCCGGCACCATCGTCGGCTCCGGCACCGTGGCGAACGAGGACACCGCGCTGGGCGCGTCCTGCTTCGCCGAGCGCCGCACCGTCGAAACCCTGCGCGACGGCAAGCCGAGCACGCCGTTCATGGCGTTCGGCGACACCGTGCGCATCGAAGTGCTGGACCGCGTCGGCAACAGCGTGTTCGGCGCGATCGAGCAGCGCATCGAGCAGCAGCCCGCGCCGCGTTGATCCACGGACGGTCGCCCCGGCCGCCCCGGCGGTCGCCAGTGGCGCGCGACGCGCGCTAAGGTGGAACGATGAGCGAATCGCTGCAGCTGTACTCCTACTGGCGGTCCAGCGCCGCCTACCGCGTGCGCATCGGCCTCAACCTGAAGGGCTTGCCGTACGACATCGTGCCGGTGCATCTGGTGCGGGACGGCGGGCAGCAGCATTCCGACGCCTACCGCGCGCTCAATCCGCAGGAACTGGTGCCCATGCTGGGCCACGGCCAGCGCCGCCTCACGCAGTCGCTGGCGATCCTGGAGTACCTGGACGAGGTGTGGCCCACGCCTCCGCTGCTGCCGGCCACCGCGCGCGAACGCCAGCGCGTGCGTGCGCTGGCGTTGCTGGTGGCCTGCGACGTGCATCCGCTCAACAACCTGCGGGTGCTGCAGTACTTCGAGCACGAATGGAACGTGCCGCAGCCCGAGCGGGACCAGTGGGTCAAGCACTGGATCGAGGACGGCTTCCGCGCCGCGGAGGCCCTGCTGGCGGAGCATCCGTCCACCGGCGACTTCTGCGAGGGCGAGAAGCCCACGCTGGCGGACTGTTGCCTGGTGCCGCAGGTCTACAACGCCCGCCGCTTCGGCGTGGACCTGGCGCCGTATCCGACCATCCGGCGCATCGAGACCGCCTGCCTGGCGCTGCCCGCGTTCGACGCCGCCCGGCCCGAGAACCAGCCCGACGCGCCATGAGCCACGCCCCGGCGCGTTCGCGACCGGGGCTCGCGCCGTTCAATGCGAGGCGAAGACGTCCGCGTAGGGGTCGTGCTCGCCGGTCGCGCCTTCCGAGAGGCGGAACTTCAGCGCGAGGCCGTCGCGGGAGTCCGCGGCCTTCAGCGCCTCCTCCATCTCGATCCTGCCTTCCTTGTAGAGGCGGAACAGGCACTGGTCGAAGCTCTGCATGCCTTCCTGCAGCGAGTCCTCCATCGCCATCTTGACCTCGTGCACCTGGCCGCGGCGCAGCAGGTCGCGGATCAGCGGGGTATTGATGAGCACCTCGGTCGCCGGCAGGCGGCGGCCGTCCACGCCCAGCACCAGGCGCTGGCTGACGATCGCCTTCATGTTCAGCGCGAGGTTCATCAGCACGTTCTTGTGCGCGCCCTCGGGGAAGAAATTGAGGATGCGCTCGATGGTCTGGTCGGCGTTGTTGGAGTGCAGCGTGGCCAGGCAGATGTGGCCGGTCTCGGCGAAGGCGATCGCCGCTTCCATCGTCTCGGCGTCGCGGATCTCGCCGATCAGGATCACGTCCGGCGCCTCGCGCATCGCGTTCTTCAGCGCGGCGTGGAAGCTGTGCGTGTCCAGCCCCACCTCGCGCTGGTTGACCACCGACAGCTTGTGGCGGTGCAGGTACTCGATCGGGTCCTCGATGGTGAGGATGTGGCCGGTGCTGGTGCTGTTGCGGTGGTCGATCATCGACGCCAGCGTGGTCGACTTGCCGGAGCCGGTGGAGCCGACGATCAGCACCAGCCCGCGCGGCGCCATGATGATGTCCTTGAGCACCGTCGGCAGCTGCAGCTCCTCGATGGTGGGAATGACGCTGCGGATGGCGCGGATCACCATGCCCACTTCGCCGCGCTGCTGGAACACGTTGACGCGGAAGCGGCCGCAGCCGGGCACCGAGATCGCCATGTTCAGTTCCTTCTCGCGCTCGAACTCGGTGATCTGGGCCGCGTCCATCAGGCCGTAGGCGATGTCGCGGCACTCCCCGGCGGTGAGCGGGGTTTCGCTCATCGGCTGCAACATGCCCTCGATCTTGATGTTCACCGGGGCGCCGGTGGACAGGAACATGTCCGAGGCGTCCTTCTCCGCCATCACCTTGAAATACGGGCCGATATCCATGCAGTTTCCCCATGCTGCGCGTCCCGGCGTTGCATCGCCGGCGACGGCTTCCCACAATGGCCACGACGCAACGACGAGCCGCGACCCCCATGCGCCAAAGCTTCGCACACTTCCGTAGCGCTCTCTATGTCCCACTCCTCGGCAGCGTGCTGCTGGTCGCAGGTTGCGCCAGCCTGCCGCCGCCGACCGCCGAGCTGGACGCCGCGCGGCAGGCGCTGGCCCGCGCCGAGGCCGCGGACGCCGACCAGTACGCCGCCGACGCGCTGGCCAGCGCCCGGGACGGATTGCAGCGTGCGCAGGCCGCGATGGCCCGCGGGCGCGACGACGAGGCGCGCGCCGCGGCCCTGGCCGCCGGCGCCGATGCCGACCTGGCCCGCGTCCGCAGCGCGGCGGCGCAGGCCCGCGCCGAGCTGCAGCAGAAGCACAACGAAGTCGCCGAGCTGCAGGCGCACCTGCAGATGGCGGGGATGCCCCAGCCCGCCGATCCCTTGGACGGCCCGTCGCCGGCGGGTCCGGTCGAGCAGCGCCTGCAGGCGCTGGATGCCGATCCGGTGCTGGGGCCGCTGGCCCAGTACGAGCGGCTGCAGGCCCGGCAGGCGCTGGCAAGCCTGGCCACGGTGTCGCGCCGCGAACTGCCGGCGGCGCTGTCGCTGGCCGAGCGGCGCGTCGGCATCGCCGAGCAGGCCGCGCGCATCGAGGCGGCCCGCCGCGAGATCGACCGCCTCGATCGCGAGCGCAGCGAACTGCTGGTCGAGGCCAGCCGTCGTGATGCCGAGCGTGCCCGCGCCGAAGCCGAGCGCATGCGCATCCAGGCCCAACTGCAGGCCGAGGAGGCCGAGCGCCTGCGCGCGCAGGCCGCGCAGGTGGAGGCCGTGCTGGACGGGGCGCAGGCGGCGCAGCAGGACAAGCTGCAGGCCGCCCGCGACAAGGAAGCGGCGCTAGCCCGGAAGGAAGCGGAGCTGGTCGCGGGCGCCAAGCTGCCGCCGATGGCGCGCGATGCGCGCGGCGAGGTGTTCACCTTGGCCGGCGATGCCTTCGCCTCGGGCCAGGCCAAACTGACCAAGGCTGCCGCGGCCAGCGTGCAGGCGCTGGGCCTCTATCTGGCGGCATTGCCCGGGGGCGCCGTGCAGGTGGTGGGCCATACCGACAGCCAGGGCAACCCCGCCACCAACCAGGCCCTGTCCGAGAAGCGCGCGCAGCAGGTCCGCGCCAGCCTGGTCGCGGCCGGCCTGGCCCGGGATCGGGTGAGCGCCGAGGGCCGCGGCGCGGCCGATCCGGTGGCGGACAACGGGTCCGCGTCGGGGCGCGCCAAGAACCGTCGTGTCGAGGTGATCGTTTCGGAAAATTCCCGTTAAATCATGGGGTTGCTGTAGTCCTGCTGGTGCGGTGCCGTTCATCGGAACCCCTTGCCAAGCCCGGAGGGCAGGCGTAGGGTCGAATACCCGGGCGGTCTGGAACTCCTCGACCACCGCCCGGCCGGAGACCGGCCGATGCATGACCCGTTCGACAACCCGGAGACCGCCGCCGCCGGCCAGGCGTGCGGCGGGCGCGGGTGGGGCCAGGTGCCCCATGACGTGCCGGCCGCCCCGATCCTCTTGCAACGCCCCGTGCCTGCCGGCCGGGGCGTTTCCGCTTCTGGCGCGCCATGGCCGCGCCTGACCCCTTCGCGACCCGGCGTCGCCGGTCGCGTTGTTCCCGGCAGCCTCCGCTGCCGTTCCCCCGCGCCGCGTGGGCAGTCCGCCTGCGTGGCATCCAGCCGATCAGGAGGTCTTCATGTTCGAAGGGCAATCGCAGACTGACATCGAAGCGATGATGAAGGCGAACAGCGAGTTCCGGCAGCTGTATTTCCGCCATCGTGAACTCGACAAGCAGGTGCTCGACGCCGAGCTGGGCGTGCTGCCGATCGATGACAACACGTTGGGCCAGATGAAGCGCGAGAAACTGGCCGCCAAGCAACGCCTGCTGCAGATGTACGAACGCGCCCACTGAGGGTGAAGGTCCAGGCTCCCGGCCGCCCTGGCCGGGAGCCGGCAAGGTGCCGCCGCCGCGGGCTACGGCCAGCCGGCTTCGGACGGGGCCGCTGCTAGAATCCCGGGCTGCACAGGACGTGAGCCCCGCATGGCCATCCACGATTCCATCCTCGAACTGGTCGGGGACACCCCGATCATCCGCGCCCGCCGGCTCGACACCGGCCCCTGCACGCTCTACCTGAAGCTGGAGAGCCAGAACCCGGGCGGGTCCATCAAGGACCGCATCGGCATGTCGATGATCGAGGCCGCCGAGCGCCGTGGCGACATCCGGCCGGGCGACACCCTGGTCGAGGGCACCGCCGGCAACACCGGCATCGGCCTGGCCCTGGCCGCGCAGCAGAAGGGCTACAAGCTGGTCCTCGTCGTGCCCGACAAGATGTCGCGCGAGAAGATCTTCAACCTCAAGGCGATGGGCGCGCAGGTGGTGCTGACCCGCAGCGACGTCGCCAAGGGCCATCCCGACTACTACCAGGACCTGGCCGCGCGCATCGCCGCCGAGACGCCGGGTGCGTACTTCATCAACCAGTTCGGCAATCCGGACAACCCGGCCGCGCACGAGTTCGGCACCGGCCCCGAGATCCTGCGGCAGATGGCCGAGGTCGGCGGGCTGGATGCCATCGTCTTCGGCTGCGGCAGCTCCGGCACCATGACCGGCCTGTCGCGCTGCTTCGCCACCCAGTCGCCGCACACCGAGCTGGTGCTGGCCGACCCGGTGGGCTCGATCCTCGAGGAATACATCAACCGCGGCACCCTCAGCGACAAGTCGGGCAGCTGGATGGTGGAGGGCATCGGCGAGGATTTCCTGCCGCCGATCTCCGACTTCACCCGAGTGAAGAAGGCCTACGCGGTGAGCGACAAGGACAGCTTCCTGGCCGCGCGCGAGCTGCTGGAGAAGGAGGGCGTGCTGGGCGGCTCGTCCAGCGGCACCCTGCTGGCCGCCGCATTGCGCTACTGCCGCGAGCAGACGACGCCGAAGAACGTGCTGGTGTTCGTCTGCGACACCGGCAACAAGTACCTGTCGAAGATGTACAACGACTACTGGATGCTGGACAACGGCTTCCTGGCGCGCGAGCAGCATGGCGACCTGCGCGACCTGATCCTGCGCCCGTTCGCCCAGCGCGACACCGTGGTGGTGGGTCCCAACGACCTGCTGGTCACCGCCTGGCAGCGGATGAAGCTGTACGACGTCAGCCAGCTGCCGGTGATGGACGGCGAGCGCCTCGTCGGCATCGTCGACGAGTCCGACGTGCTGCTGCACGTGTACGGCGACGAAGCGCGCTTCCGTGATCCGGTGTCCACCGCGATGGTGAGCAAGCTCGATCAGGTCGACGTGCGTGCCTCCATCGAATCCCTGCTGCCGGTGTTCGACCGCGGCCACGTCGCCATCGTGATGGACGGCGAGAAGTTCCTTGGCCTGATCACCCGCATCGACCTGCTCAACTACCTGCGCCGCCGCGTGCAGTGACCGCCCTCCTCGAAGGTTCCCGCATGAGCGACAACGCGCTGCTCCAGCCCGGCACCCTGGCCATCCACGGCGGCCAGTCCCCGGACCCGTCCACCGGCGCGGTGATGCCGCCGATCTATGCCACCAGCACCTACGCGCAGTCCAGCCCGGGCGTGCACCAGGGGTTCGAGTACTCGCGGACCCACAACCCCACCCGCTTCGCCTACGAGCGCTGCGTCGCATCGCTGGAGGGTGGCAGCCGCGGCTTCGCGTTCGCTTCCGGGCTGGCAGCCACCTCGACCCTGCTGGAGCTGCTGGACAGCGGCGACCACGTGGTGGCGATGGATGATATTTATGGTGGCAGCTACCGCCTGTTCGAGCGCGTGCGCCGGCGCAGCGCCGGGCTGTCCTTCAGCTTCGTCGACCTGACCGATCCGGCGGCGTTCGAAGCCGCGATCACGCCGAAGACGAAGCTGGTGTGGATCGAGACCCCGACCAACCCGCTGCTGAAGATCGTCGACGTCGCCGCGATCGCGGCCATCGCCAAGCGGCACGGGCTGCTGGTCGCGGTCGACAACACGTTCGCCTCGCCGATCCTGCAGCGCCCGCTCGCGCTCGGCGCGGACATCGTCATGCACTCGGCCACCAAGTACCTCAACGGCCACTCCGACATGGTGGGCGGCATGCTGGTGGTGGGCGACAACGCCGAGCTGGCCGAGCAGGTGGCCTTCCTGCAGAACTCGGTCGGCGCGGTGCAGGGGCCGTTCGACAGCTTCCTCGCCCTGCGCGGCCTGAAGACCCTGCACCTGCGCATGCGGGCCCACTGCGACAACGCGCTGGCGCTGGCCCAGTGGCTGCAGGCGCACGAAGGCGTGGCCGAGGTGATCTACCCGGGCCTGCCCTCGCATCCGCACCACGCGCTGGCGGCCCGGCAGATGGCCGGCTTCGGCGGCATGCTCTCGATCCGCCTCAAGGGCGGTTTCGAGGCCGCCAAGCGGTTCTGCGAGCGCCTGGAGCTGTTCACCCTGGCGGAGTCGCTGGGCGGGGTCGAATCGCTGGTGAACCATCCCGCGGTGATGACCCACGCCTCGATCCCGGCCGACCGCCGCGCCCAACTGGGCATCGGCGACGAACTGGTGCGGCTGAGCGTGGGCGTGGAGGACGTGGCGGACCTGCGCCGCGATCTCGAGCGCGCGCTGCTGGGCTGATGCGCCGATGGCGCGTATAGGCCCGCGGGAAGGACGGCGCCGCCCGCCGCTCGCCCCTGTCACGACATGCTGAGGTTCACCATGATGATGCTGTCCGGCCAGCCGGTTGGAGTTGATCCCCACGCCAAGCCCGCCGCCTCGTTCGGCGCCATGCTCGCCAGCTTCTGGCGCCATCGCGGCGTCATCTGGAGGATGGCGCGGCGCGAGGTGCACGGTCGCTACAAGGGCGCCGCCATGGGTCTTGCGTGGTCGTTCATCACGCCGGTGCTGATGCTCGCGGTCTACACCTTCGTCTTCGCGGTGATCTTCAAGGCCCGCTGGGGGATCGGCGGTGACGAAAGCCGCGCCCAGTTCGCGGTTGTGCTGTTCGTTGGCATGATCGTCCACGCGGTGTTCGCTGAAGTCGTTAACCGCGCCCCGGGCCTCATTGTCGCCAATACCAACTTCGTCAAGCGCGTGGTCTTCCCGATCGAGGTGCTGCCGATCGTGGCGATGGGCTCGGCACTGTTCCATGCGCTGGTCAGCACGCTGGTGCTGCTGGTTGCGTTCCTGCTGTTCAATGGCTACCTGCACGGGACGGCGCTGCTGTTTCCCGTGGTGCTGCTGCCGCTGCTAGTGCTGACCATCGGATTCGCCTGGCTGTTCGCCTCTCTGGGCGTGTTCGTCCGTGACATCGGGCAGACCACCGCGATCCTGACCACGGTGATGATGTTTCTGGCGCCGGTGTTCTACCCGGTCGATGCCATCCCCGAGCAGTTTCGCCCGGCGATCATGGCGAACCCGCTGACCTTCATCATCGGACAGGCGCGCGATGTGCTGGTGTTCGGACGGATGCCGGATTGGATCGGGCTGGCGCTGTATATGGCGGTGGCGCTGCTGATCGCCTGGCTCGGCTTCGCCTGGTTCCAGAAGACGCGCAAGGGGTTCGCCGATGTCCTCTGATCTCGTCTTGGCCTCCGCGTCCGCGCCGGTCGGTGCGCGAACGGATGGCGGCGTGGCCATCGTCGTGGCCGGACTCGGCAAGTGCTACCACATCTACGAGAATCCGCGCGACCGGCTCAAGCAGTTCGTGATACCGCGCCTGTCACGCCTGGCCCGGCGGCGTCCGCGCGACTACTTCCGCGAGTTCTGGGCGCTGCGCGATGTGTCCTTCGAGGTGCGGCGCGGTGAGGTGATGGGCATCGTGGGGCGCAACGGCTCCGGCAAGTCCACCCTGTTGCAGATGATCTGCGGCACGCTCTCGCCGACCACGGGCTCGGTGCGCACGCATGGACGGATCGCGGCCCTGCTCGAGCTCGGTTCAGGTTTCAACCCGGAGTTCACCGGCCGCGAGAACGTCTATCTCAACGCGGCCGTGCTGGGGTTGGACACCGGAGAGATCGATCGCCGCTTCGATGCCATCGTCGCGTTCGCGGACATCGGGCCATTCATCGACCAGCCGGTCAAGACCTATTCGAGCGGCATGGCTGTGCGCCTGGCGTTCTCGGTGGCGATCAACGTCGATCCGGAGATTCTGGTCGTCGACGAGGCGCTGGCCGTGGGCGATGAGTTGTTCCAGCGCAAGTGCTTCGCGCGGATCGAGGAGATCCGTTCGCGGGGCGCCACCATCCTGTTCGTCTCACATTCGGGCGGAACCGTGGTCGAGCTGTGCGACCGCGCGGTGTTGCTCGACTCCGGTGAGATGCTGGCAATCGGCCGGCCCAAGGACGTGGTCTCTCGCTACCAGAAGCTGCTGTACTCGTCGGCTGCGAAGGCGGAGGAAATCCGCGAGGAGATACGCCGCCACTTCCGCAACGAGGAGCTGGCCGGCCTGCCCGCCGCCGCGCCCGCCGTGCAGCCCGCAGGTATGGGCGAGGAGACCTACGATGATGCGCTCCGGTCGACCACCACTACGGTGTTTCAGTCGCACGGGGCGGAGATCGGCGATGTTGAGCTGCTGACCATGGACGGGCGGCGCGTCAACGGCCTGGTCCGCGGGCGGCGCTACCGCTTCCGCTATCGCGTGCAATTCCACCGGGCCCTGTGCAACGTGCGCTTCGGCATGCTGATCAAGAGCGTCAGCGGCCTGCCGATCTGCGGCAACCTGAGCGAGGGTAGCGTGTTGGAGGGCGCGATGATCGAGCGCGCCGGCGCGCGGGCCACGGTGGAGTTCGGTTTCGACTGTCTGCTCAACCCGGGCACCTATTTCATGAACGCAGGTGTGTTCGGCTCGCTTGCCGAAGGAGAAACGTTGCTGCACAGGCTGGCCGACGTACTTGCCTTCCGCGTCCTGCCGATCGAGTTCAATACGTCGACGGAAATGGTGCACCTGAACTGCCAGTCCGAGGTGTCGTTCGATGGCTGAGCTGTTTTCCGGCCTGCTGGTGTCGTGCCCGAACGAGGGCGGGCTGTTCTATCTCCATGGCGGCCGCTCGATCCGGCTGGACGGGCTGGACACCACCGGACTTGGCCATGCCGGGGAGATCCTGTTGCGCGGCCTGCAGCCCGACCGCGTGCATCGACTGGACGTGCACGCCGACGATCCCGCCGGGGAGGCGGCCGTGGTGCCGGATATCCACGACCTGATGGTCGACGGCGAGGCGCTGTACGCCGTCGCCACGCAGGAAAACGCCGTGCTGGAGCTCGACCGCGAGGGTCGCGAGCGGCGACGCTTCGTGTTCCCGGGCGAGCCGGATGCATGGCATGTCAATTGCTTGACGAAGTGGGGCGGTCGCGTCCTGTTCAGTGCCTTCGGCGACTTCCGTGGCCACCGTGAGTACAAGCTGGCGCCAGTCGGCTCCGGCTTCGTGCAGGACCTGCACTCCGGCGAGCGGGTCGTCACCGGTCTGTCGCAGCCGCACAGCTTGGTGGTGTGCGGCGACCGCCTGCTGCTGGCGAATTCCTACGAGGGCGAGATCCGCGAGTACGACGCGGCGTTCAGCCTCCTGCGCAGCCAGCCTCTCGGCGGCTACACACGGGGGATCCTGGTCGACGGCGACATCGTCTACGTCGGCCTGAGCTGCTCGCGCAACCGCGAGAGCGGCATCGGCCAGGCGGTTCTGCTGGCGCTGGACGCTGCCGACTGGCGCGAACTGGGGCGGCTGGTCCTGCCCGTGGCCGAGATCTACGACGTGATGAAGCCGGGTGCGGAGGAACTGCCTGCGCTGCTGGCGCTGAACGCCTCGCTGACCTCGCAGGTTCTTGCCGAGCGCGCCGCGGAGCGCGAGCGGGCGCTGGGCGGCGAGATCGCCTGCTTGCAGGAGCAGGTCGGTGCCAGCCAGGCGCGGATCGGCGCCGGGGAGGCGCTGGAGGCGCGGCTGCGCGCCGAACTGCAGGCGCGGGAGCAGGCGGCGGAAGAGCAAGCGGTGCGGCTGCGCGCCGAACTGCAGGCGCGGGAGCAGGCGGCGGAAGAGCAAGCGGCGCGGTTGCGTGCCGAACTGCAGGCGCGGGAGCAGGCGGCGGAAGAGCAAGCGGCGCGGTTGCGCG
>JAYSEL010000004.1:21028-170054 GCA_041913885.1 Thermomonas sp.
GCCGAACTGCAGGCGCGGGAGCAGGCGGCGGAAGAGCAAGCGGCGCGGTTGCGCGCCGAACTGCAGGCGCGGGAGCAGGCCGCAGAGGAGCAGGACATGCGGCTGCGCGAGACCGAGCAGGCGTTGGCGGCACAGCAGTCCTATTTGGACCTGGTCCACGACTCACTGTCCTGGAGGATGACCGCGCCACTGCGCGCCGGCAAGGCGACCCTGTTGCGGGCAGGCGGCGCGCTACGGCGCGCCGGTTCCGCGCTTGCCTACCTGTGTCGCGATCGCGCCACCTTGCATGCCTATGCAGAGGCGGCGCGGGGACTGGGACTGGCAGGCACGGCAAGCCGTACCGTCCAGTTCCTGCGCCGGGGCGGCCCGTCGCCGGAGCCTGCCGACCCGCTGCCAGCGCCGCCGGTTTTCGACCTGCGCAACACCGGCGGCAAGGAGGTGGTCGTCCTCAGTACTCCGCACTGTCGCTACGTGGCGGAGCTGATCATCGCGGCGCTCGCCCGCGCGGGCATTCCCGCCCGAGCCCTGTACGAAATGCCCGAGGGGCCCTACGACGACGTGCCGCACTTCGTGATCTGCCCGCAGATGTTCGAGCGCCTGCCGGGGCTGTACGTCGCGTTCCAGATGGAGCAATCGGTCAGCACCCGCTGGTTCACCCCGGAGTACCTGCTCAAGCTCGAGGGTTCGTTCGCAATCTTCGACTACTCGCTGGCGAACATCGCCCGCCTGGTGTCGATGGGGCTGCATGCCAAGCAGTTCTATTACATGCCGATCGACCACCTGCCGGGCTACGACACTGGCGCCATGCCGGTCGAGAAGGAATACGATGTTCTGTTCTACGGCGACATCCACAACGAGCGACGGCGCCGCTGCATCGCCGAGCTGGAGAAGGTGTGCCGGGTCAAGGTCGTCAGCGACCTGTTCGGCCAGGAGATGGCCGAGGCGCTGCGGCGCGCGCGCATCGTAGTCAACATTCACTACTACGAGGGTGCGCTGCTGGAGACCACGCGGCTGTGGGAATGCCTGTCCCTGGGCTGCCTGGTGGTCTCGGAGCGCGCCTCGGATATGGACCAGCACGCGGCGATGGAGTCACTGGTCGAGTTCGTCGACGAGGGCGACTTTACGGGAATGGCGGAGCGGGTGCGGGAGCTGCTCGCGGACGGCGACGCGCTGGCCGCGCGCGTGCGGCACAATGCCGAGGCGCTGGCCTCGGCGTTCAACCGCTTCGACTACTACTTCTACCGGTTCCTGCTCGCGTCCGGGAACATCGTGTTCGACCAGTTCTGGGATCTGGTGGGGAGCGCCTATCCGCTGCGTACCGACACGCTGTGCCTGAACCTGCCGGAGTACACCGAGCGCGCCGCCAGTTTCGATGCGGACAACCGCCACGGCTTCGAGCGCTTCCCGGGCCTGCGCCATTCCACCGGGTGGATCGGCTGCGCGCTGAGCTATAAGTACATGGTCAAGCTGGCGGAGAAGCACGGCATTCCGGCGCTGACGGTGTGCGAGGACGATGTCCAGTTCCCCGTGGATTTCGACGGGGTCTGGTGCAAGGTGTCGGCCTATCTCTCGCGTAACCGGGGCAAGTGGCACATCTTCTCTGGCCTGCTGACCGACCTGCACGCCGCCGCCGAGATCCTCGACGTCGAGCAAGGCGACGGGATGGACTTCGTCACCACTAACCGCTTGATCGGCATGGTGTTCAACGTCTACGACCAGGCCGTGTATGGGCTCATCGGGGCTTGGGATGAGCGCGACGCCGACGTCGAGCGCAACACCATCGATCGCTATCTGGAAGCCGAGGATTCGCTGCGGGTGCTGACGACCTTCCCCTTCATCGTCGGGCACAAGGAAGACCTGCATTCGACGCTGTGGGGGGCGCAAAACACCATCTACAGTGAGTCCATCGCGAGGAGCGGGGCGCTGTTGCAACAGAAGATCGCGGACTGGCGCCGCGGGCAGGAGCCGAAGTAGGCCTGCCCGGTGGCATCCCGGCCGTACGCGCGGTGTCTTCACGGAAGCCTGATTACGATGCTGGGTATGTGAGACCGGGTGGTGGTGGCAACGGTTCCCGATGTAGCTTCCCATCCCGACCAGGATCACGCCATGATGACCAGACCTTTCCTGGCGACCGTGGCTATGGTGGGTTTGATGGTCGCCTGTGGCCGCGCGCCGGAAGCCGCCCCGAGGCGCATCCGACCGGGCCCGATGCCACGGGGCGAGCGGCAACAGCACCGACCGTCGTGCAGGCAATGGCGAAGGTCGTACTCGAGGTCGCCCCGGGCTCGCTGGACGGCTGCAGCGAGGACGCCTAGGTGACCTCCACCGTGAGCTGGGGTGTGCGGGACGATTCCGCTGCGAGCGTCCGCGTCGTCGTGGCCGATCCCGGCCGGATGGACAGTCGCCTGTTCGCCGAAGGCGGCGCGACGGGCCGCCCGCAGACGGAGAACTGGGTGCGCTTCGGGGCCTGGTTCGCGCTGCAGGATGCGGGCAGCACCGCGGAACTGGGGCCCTAACCGTGTCCAGTCCCGGATTGCGCCGCAGCGCAGCGGGGAGGATGGCATGAGCATGCCCGCCGGGGCAGCGGGCATGCTGTCGCGAAGCCTCCATGCTCCGAAGGGAGTATGCGGCGTGCGGATCAGCCGAGTGCGGCTTCGAGTTCCGGCAGGATCTGGAACAGATCGCCGACTAGGCCGATGTCCGCGATCTCGAAGATCGGCGCGTCGCCGTCCTTGTTGATGGCGACGATCGTGCCGGCATCCTTGATGCCGGTGAGGTGCTGGATGGCGCCGCTGATGCCCACGGCGACGTACAGCTCCGGCGCGATGATCTTGCCGGTCTGGCCCACCTGCAGTTCGTTCGGCACGTAGCCGGCGTCCACCGCGGCGCGCGACGCGCCGACCGCGGCGCCCAGCTTGTCGGCCAGGCTGTAGATCACGCGGAAGTTCTCCTCCGAGCCCACGCCGCGGCCGCCGGAGACCACGCGCTTGGCGCTCTGCAGGTCGGGGCGGTCGGACTTGCCGGCCGCCAGGCCGACGAAGCGGGTGTGCGCGGGCAGCGCGGCGTCCACCGACGCCGCTTCCACCGGAGCGCTGCCGCCGCGCGCGGCTTCCGGCCACGACGCGGTGCGCACGGTGGCGACCACGGTCTGGTCGGCCGGCGCCTCGACGGTGACGATGGCGTTGCCGGCGTAGATCGGGCGCTTGAAGGTGTGCGGGCCTTCCACGGCCATCAGGTCGGACACCTGGTTCACGCCCAGCAGGGCCGCCACGCAGGGCATCAGGTCCTTGCCGAAGGTGGTGGAGGGGCCGAACACGTGGCTGTAGCCAGCCGCCAGCGCGGCCACCTGCGGGGCCAGCACCTGGGCGACGGCGTGTGCGTTGGCGGGATTGGCGACGGTGAGCACCTTGGCCACGCCGGCGATCTGCGCGGCCTCGGCGGCGACGCCGGCGGGGTCCGCGGCCAGCACGACGATGTCGATGCGCTCGGGCGACAGCGCCTGCGCGGCGGCCACGGTCTTGGCGGTGGCGGCGTTGAGCTTGCCGTCCAGGTGTTCGGCGACGATGAGAACCTTGGCCATTACAGCAACCCCTTCTGCTTGAGCGCGGCCACCAGTTCGGCCGCATCCTTCACCATCACGCCGCGGCTGCGCTGGGCGGGCGGGGCGTAGTGGGTGGTCTTGAACGAATCGTGGGCGTCCACGCCGAGGTCGGCGAAGGCGATCGTCTCCAGCGGCTTGCTCTTGGCCTTCATGATGTCCGGCAGCTTGATGAAGCGCGGCTCGTTCAGGCGCAGGTCGGTGGTGACCACCGCCGGCAGGTCCACTTCCAGGGTCTCGAGGCCGGCATCGACCTCGCGCACCACCGTGGCCTTGCCGCCGGCGATCTCGAGCTTGGACGCGAAGGTCGCCTGCGGGCGGCCCCACAGCGTGGCCAGCATCTGGCCGGTCTGGCTGGCGTCGTCGTCGATCGCCTGCTTGCCCAGCAGCACCAGGTCCGGCTGCTCCTTCTCGACCAGCTTGAGCAGGGCGCGCGCGGCGGTCAGCGGCTGGATGGCGGCGTCGGCCACCACGTGGATGGCGCGGTTGGCGCCCATGGCCAGGCCGTTGCGCAGGTGCGCCTGGGCGTCGGCCGGCGCGATGGTCGCGACCACCACCTCGGTGGCGATGCCCTTGTCGCGCAGGCGCAGCGCTTCTTCCAGCGCGATGTCGTCGAACGGATTGGGCGACAGCTTGACGCCGTCGGTGACCACGCCGGAACCGTCCGGCTTGACCTGGATGCGGACGTTGTAGTCCACCACGCGCTTGTAGCCGACGAGGATCTTCATCGTGCGGATGTCCTTGGGGGGAGCGGAAAGGTGGCCGTCGCCGGCCTGATCCGCCATTTTAACGGAGCCCCGCCGGCGCTGCCCGCGGGCCCGGGCGATTGCCCGAAAGTACGCTGGGCGTTGTCGCACGAACCGCTAGAATGACGGCTCTAACCGGCAGTCGGAGATCCGCCCGTGGCGTCCGCCAAGAGCAAGCTGTACGACAGTGCCGCCGCCGCCCTCGCTGGGCTGGTGGCGGATGGCCAAACCCTTGCCGTGGGCGGCTTCGGCCTGTGCGGCATCCCCGAGGCGCTGATCGCGGCGCTGCGGGATTCGGGGGTGAAGGGCCTGACCGTGATTTCCAACAACGCGGGCGTGGACGGCTTCGGCCTGGGCCAGCTGCTGGCCACCCGCCAGATCCGCAAGATGATTTCGTCCTACGTGGGCGAGAACAAGGAGTTCGAACGCCAGTACCTGGGCGGCGAGCTGGAGCTGGAGTTCAACCCGCAGGGCACCCTGGCCGAGCGCCTGCGCGCCGGCGGCGCGGGCATCCCGGCGTTCTTCACCGCCACCGGCTACGGCACCATCGTGGCCGAGGGCAAGGAAACCCGCGAATTCGACGGCCGCATGTACGTGATGGAGACCGCGCTGAAGGCGGACGTGTCGCTGGTCAAGGCGTGGAAGGCCGACACCGCCGGCAACCTGGTCTTCCGCAAGACCGCGCGCAACTTCAACCCGGCCTGCGCGATGGCCGGCAAGGTCTGCGTGGCCGAAGTGGAGGAGCTGGCGGAGATCGGCCAGATCGATCCCGACCACGTGCACCTGCCCGGCATCTACGTGCAGCGCATCGTGGTGAACGCCACGCCGGAAAAGCGCATCGAGCAGCGCACCATTCGCCAGCCGGAGGGCAACTGACATGGCCTGGACCCGCGAACAGATGGCGCAGCGCGCCGCCCGTGAATTGACCGACGGCGCCTACGTGAACCTCGGCATCGGCCTGCCCACGCTGGTGGCCAACTACATCCCCGAGGGCATGGACGTCTGGCTGCAGAGCGAGAACGGCCTGCTGGGCATCGGCCCGTTCCCCACCGAGGCGGAGATCGACGCCGACCTGATCAACGCCGGCAAGCAGACCGTCACCGCGGTGCCGGGCGCCAGTTTCTTCGGCAGCCACGACTCCTTCGCGATGATCCGCGGCGGCCACATCGACCTGGCGATCCTCGGCGCGATGGAAGTCACCGACAAGGGCGACCTGGCCAACTGGATGGTGCCCGGCAAGATGGTGAAGGGCATGGGCGGCGCGATGGACCTGGTGGCCGGCGTGCAGCGCGTGGTGGTGCTGATGGAGCACACCACCAAGGCCGGCACCTCGAAGATCCTGCCCGAATGCACCCTGCCGCTGACCGGCGTGGGCGTGGTCGACCGCATCATCACCGAGCTGGGCGTGTTCGACGTGACGCCCGACGGCCTCACGCTGGTCGAGCTGGCCGAGGGCGTGAGCCGCGAGGAAGCGGTGGAGAAGACCGGCGTGCCGCTGCGCTGAGGTATCGCGGCGTCGCCGACAGGCGACCCCCTTCCGCGAATGTCCTCCGGCAGCGGCAATGCCGCTGTCGCCTCCTTGATTTCGCTACAGGGGTTCGCCTGCCGGCGACCCTGCGGGTGCGTGCCATACATGAGATGCCGCCAATAACGAAAAGCCGCCTCTAGGGCGGCTTTTTCGTGGGCGTCACATGTTCTGGTAGTTCGGCCCGCCGCCGCCCTGCGGGGCAACCCAGACGATGTTCTGGGTGGGGTCCTTGATGTCGCAGGTCTTGCAGTGCACGCAGTTGGCGGCGTTGATCTGCAACCGCTCGCTGCCGGCCTCGCCGACATACTCGTACACGCCCGCCGGGCAGTAGCGCGCCTCGGGGCCGGCGTACTCCCTCAGGTTCACCTCGACCGGGATCGCCGGGTTCTTCAGCGTCAGGTGCGCCGGCTGGTTCTCGTCGTGGTGGGTGCTGGAGAGGAACACCGAGCTGAGGCGGTCGAAGGTCAGTACGCCGTCCGGCTTCGGATACTCGATCTTCTGCTGCGTCGCTGCCGGCTCGAGGCAGGCGTGGTCCGGCTTCTGGCGATGGATCGTCCACGGCGGGTTGCGGATGCCCAGCTTGGGCAGCAGCCACTGCTCGATGCCGGTCATCAGGGTGGCGAACGTGCGGCCCTTCTTGAACCACTGCTTGAAGTTCTTCGACTGCTGCAGTTCCGCGTGCAGCCAGCTCGCCTCGAACGCGGCGGGGTAGGCCGCCAGTTCGTCGCGTTGGCGGCCTTCGCCCAGCGCCGCGAACGCGGCCTCGGCGGCCAGCATGCCGGTCTTGATCGCGGCGTGGCTGCCCTTGATGCGGCTGGCGTTGAGGTAGCCGGCCTCGCAGCCCACCAGCGCGCCGCCAGGGAACACCGTCTTCGGCAGGCTGAGCAGGCCGCCGGCGGTGATCGCGCGCGCGCCGTAGCCGATGCGCTTGCCGCCTTCCAGGTGCTTGCGGATCGCCGGATGGGTCTTGAAGCGCTGGAACTCGCCGAACGGGCTCAGCCACGGGTTCTTGTAGTCCAGCCCGATCACGAAGCCCACCGCGATTTTGCCGTCCTCGGCGTGGTACAGGAACGAGCCACCATAGGTGTCGCTGTCCAGCGGCCAGCCGGCGGTGTGCACCACCAGGCCCGGCCGGTGCTTGGCCGGATCGGCCTGCCACAGCTCCTTGATGCCGATGCCGTAACTTTGCGGGTCCTTGCCCGCGTCGAGCTTGTACTTCGCGATCAGCTGCCGGCCCAGCTGGCCGCGCGCGCCTTCGGCGAAGATCGTGTACTTGGCGTGCAGTTCCATGCCCGGCTGGTACTGGTCGGTCGGCTGGCCGTCCTTGCCGATGCCCATGTCGCCGGTGGCCACGCCCTTCACCGCGCCGGCGTCGTCGTAGAGCACCTCGGCGGCGGCGAAGCCGGGGAAGATCTCCACGCCCAGCGCTTCCGCCTGCTGCGCCAGCCAGCGCGTCACCGCGCCCAGGCTGACGATGTAGTTGCCCTCGTTCTTGAAGCAGTCCGGCAGCAGCCAGTGCGGCGTGGCCTTGGCGCCGGTGTCGTCGAGGAACAGGAATTCGTCTTCGGTCACCGCCTGCTTGAGCGGCGCGCCGCGCTCGGCCCAGTCGGGGAACAGCTCGGACAGGGCGCGCGGGTCCATGATCGCGCCGGACAGGATGTGCGCGCCCGGCTCGGAGCCTTTTTCCAGCACGCAGACCGACACCTCGCGCCCGGCCTCGGCGGCCCGCTGCTTCAGGCGGATCGCGGTGGACAGCCCCCCCGGGCCGGCCCCGACCACGACGACGTCGTATTCCATCGATTCGCGTTCGACGGTGGCCTGGCTGGTTGCACTCATGGGGCTCTCCTGGATCGGACCCCCGATTGTCCGGGCTTTGGCGGGAGCCGGCAATCCAAACGCTCGATCGTGGGCGTGGCGGCCCGGCGGCGGCTACGGGCCGTGCGCCTGCCGCTGGTGGGCCTGGCCGGCCTGCAGGGTCCAGCCGGCGATGTCGTGGCCCACGCCGCCAAGGGCGGCGCCGAAGGCCTCGGCCACCCGCGCCACCTCGGTGCCCGCGGCCGGGACCGACTGGCGGAAGGTGCGGCTGCCGGCTACGGTCTGGTCGCGGACGTGCAGCAGCTTGGCGTTGACCTCCACCACCGCGGCGGGCGTCGCTGCACCGGCGTAATCGGCCTTGAAGGTGCGGATTTCCAGCAGCAGCCGGTAGTCGCCGGCGATGCCGCTGCCGGCGCGCGCGGCCACCGGCAGCTTGCCGCTGTCCTCCAGCGTGCGCAGCACGGCATCCTCCACCATCTCCGACGGGCTGCGCGCCCACAGCGCGCCGCGGTAGACCTGCAGTTCGCCGGGGACAGGGCTGACCACGATGCGCTGCCCGTCCATCATCCGGCCGTCGCCGCTGCCGGCCACCACCAGCGACCAGTCCGCCGCGGGCCAGGCGGGGTCGGTCTGGCGCGTCGGCTCGGGGGCGAAGATGGTCGGGGTCTCGCGGGGGCCGCCGACCAGGGAGCTGCAGCCCGCCGCCAGCAGGCAGCCGGCGAGCAGGGCGGCACGGGAGCGCAGGTGTCGGTTCATTGGGGATCGAACTCCTTCGGCGTGTCGCGGCCGAGCAGGTAGCGCGCGGGATTGCCTTCCAGGCGCTGGCTGACCGCGCGCAGGTCGCGGATCAGCGCGCGCAGTTCCGCCAGCGTGGGGCCAAGCTGGCCCAGCCCGTCGTTGGTGAAGCGTTGCAGCCCGGGGCGGTTCTCGGCGATCAATGCGTTGGCGTTGCCGGCGGTGGCGTCGAGTTTGGCGATCGCGGCGTCGATGCGGTCCAGCAGCCCGGGCAGGCGCTGCACCAGGTGCTGGTCCAGGCCCTTCAGCGTGCCGTCCGCCGTGGCCAACGTCGTCTTCATGGCGGCGGTGGCGTCGCGCGCGTTGACGATCAGCTGGCCGATGTCTTCGCGCCGTTCGGCCAGGCTGCCGCTGGCCTGTTCGAGGTGGTCCAGCGTGGCGGAGATGCGCTGGATGTTGTCCTCGCTGAGCAGCTGGTCCATCCGCGCCACCAGCCGGTTGGCGGTGTCGGCGATGTTCTGCAGCGCCGAGGGTTCGGTGCGGATGACGGGCGGGCTGCCGTCGGCCGGCTGTGGCAACGCCGGTGCGGTGGGGCTGCCGCCGGTGAGCTGGATGAACGGCACGCCGGTGATGCCCTGCTGCGACAGCTTGGCGCGCGTGTCCGCCTTCACCGGGGTGCTGACCTTCAGCTTGAGCCGGGCGATCACCCGGCGCGGGTCCTTCTCGTCGAGGCTCAAGCGCTCGACGGTGCCCACCGCCAGGCCGTTGTACTGCACGCTGCCGCCCTCGGTCAGGCCGGTCACCGGCTCGGTGAACACCACCGTGTACGCGCGCCAGTCGCGCGACGAGGAGAAGTTGCTGGCCCACAGCGCGAACAGCAGCAGGAACACCGTGGTGAGCAGGGTGAAGGCGCCGATCAGCACGTAGTTGGCACGGGTCTCCATCAGCGGGGCTCCATCAGTCGTTTCCTGCCGTCGGGGCGCGCGCGGCGCGTCCGCGCGGGCCGTTGAAGTAGGCCTGCACCCAAGGGTGGTCCAGCCGTTCCAGCTCCGCCACCGGCGCGGTGGCCAGCACGCGCCGGTCGGCCAGCACGGCCACCCGGTCGCAGATAGCGTAAAGCGTGTCGAGGTCGTGGGTGATCAGGAACACGGTCAGCCCCAGCGCGCGGCGCAGGGTCAGGATCAGCTCGTCGAAGGCGGCGGCGCCGATCGGATCGAGCCCCGCGGTGGGTTCGTCGAGGAACAGCAGCGGCGGGTCCAGCGCCAGCGCGCGCGCCAGCGCGGCCCGCTTGCGCATGCCGCCCGACAGCTGCGACGGCAGCTTGTCCACCGCATCGGCCGGCAGGCCCGCCAGCTTCACCTTCAGCAGCGCCAGCTCGTAGCGCAGCGAGTCCGGCATGCCGGGGTAGTACTCCTTCAGCGGCACCTGCACGTTCTCGCCGACGGTCAGCGACGAGAACAGGGCGCCGTCCTGGAACAGCACCCCGGTGTTGCGCTCGATGTGGCGGCGCACCGCGGGGTCGGCCGACTGCGCGTCCATGCCCAGCACCTCGATGCGGCCGGCGTCGGGCCGGCGCAGCCCCAGGACCGAGCGCATCAGCACCGACTTGCCGGAGCCCGAGCCACCCACCACGCCGAGGATCTCGCCGCGCCGTACGTCCAGGTCCACCCCGTCGTGCACCACCTGCTCGCCGAAGCGGTTGGTCAGGCCCTGCACGCGGATCAGTGGCGCGTCGCCGAGTTCGGCGCCGTCGCTGGTGCGGATGATGGTCGCGGCGGCCACGGTCAGTAATCCATCTGCATGAACCACAGGGCGGCGAAGGCGTCGATCACGATCACCAGCGAGATCGCCTGCACCACGCTGGAGGTGGTGCGTTCGCCCAGCGACTGCGCGGTGCCCTTCACCTGCAGGCCCTCCAGGCAGCCGATCAGGCCGATCACCAGCGCGAACACCGGCGCCTTCACCATGCCCACCACGAAGTGGCGGACCTGCATCGTCTCCTGCATGCGGGCGAGGTAGGCGGCGGCGGGGATATCCAGGCTGAACGCACCCACCGCCATGCCGCCCAGCAGGCCCGCCATCATCGCGATGAAGGTGAGCAGCGGCAGCATCGCCAGCAGCGCCAGCACGCGCGGGATCACCAGCAGGTCGATCGGGTCCAGCCCCAGCACGCGGATCGCGTCGATCTCCTCGCGGTTGACCATCATGCCGATCTGCGCGGTGAACGCACTGGCGGTGCGGCCGGCCAGCAGGATCGCGCTCAGCAGCACGCCGAACTCGCGCAGGAAGGCGACGTTGACCAGCTCCACCACGAAGATGGTGGCGCCGAAATCCGCCAGCACCATGGCGCCGAGGAAGGCGATCACCGCGCCCACCATGAACGACAGCAGCGCGACCAGCGGCACGGCGTCCAGGCCGATCTGCTCCATGTGGTGCACGGTCGCGGTCAGGCGGAACCGTCCGGGCTCCTTGAGCAGGCGGAGCAGCTTGGCCTGCACCTCGCCGAAGAAGCCCATCAGCGCCGCCACCTCGCGGGTGTTCACCACCACGGCGCGGCCCAGCCGTTCCAGCGCGGCGCGCACGCCGTATTCGCGCCTGCCGGTGGGACGGTCGTCGTGGACGTCCTCGATCGCATCCACCAGCGGCTGCTGGTCGGGACGGAAGTGCAGCGCCACGTAGTCCAGCCCGCGGCGGTCGGCGAAGCGCAGCAGCTGCAGCACGCCCAGCGTGTCCAGCCGTTCGCAGCCGCGGGCGTCCACCGCGGCCACGCCCTCCGGTGCGCCGGCAAGCGCGGCGGCGATGCCGCTGGCATAGCGCAGCGTCCAGCGGCCGTGCAGGTGCAGGGTGGTGGCGTCCCCGTCGGCAGTGCCGGCGGTAGGCGCGAAGCGGTCGTTAGCCGGGCTCATGCGGGCCCAAGCTTACGCAATGCGGCGCTGCCATGTGCATGCAACGCCGCACATGCCATGCTTGGCCCATGCCGACCGCCATGACCGAAGCCACCTACACCGAACGCATCGCCTTCGTGGTGGACCTGGCCCGGCACCTGCACGCCTACGGCACCACGTCGCAGCGCATGGAGGGCGCGGTCGAGTCGGTCGCGCGCCGGTTGTCGCTGGACTGCCAGCCCTGGTCCAATCCGACCGGGATCATCCTCGCCTTCAGCGACCCCTCGCGGCCGGCCGGCGAGTCCGACACCATGCGCGTGGTCCGGATGGGGCCCGGCGACACCAATCTGCGCAAGCTGTGCCTGGCCGACGGGATCGCCGAGGACGTGATTTCCGGCCGCATGGGCGTCTCCGCCGGCCGTGCCGCGCTGCGCGAACTGGACCGCCCGGATTCGCGCAGCGCGCGCGCCATGCTGGCCATCGGCTTCGCGCTGGCGTCGGCGTCGGTGGCCGGGCTGCTGCGGTTGCCCTGGCTGGACATCGCCACGTCCGGCGCGATCGGCTTCCTGATCGGCCTGCTGGCGCTGGCGGCGCAGTCGCGCCCGCGCCTGCACGAAGGTTTCGAGGCGCTGGCCGGCCTGCTGGCCGGCACCGTGGCGATCCTGGTCAGCCGCCTGGTGGGGCCGTTGAACCTCAACACGGTGATCATCGCCTCGCTGATCGTGCTGCTGCCCGGCATGTCGCTGACCCTGGCGGCCAACGAACTGACCAGTCGCCACTTGATGTCGGGCACCGCGCGCTTCGCGGGCGCGCTGATGGTCATCGTCACCCTGACCATCGGCACGGCGATCGCGCTCGGCATCGCCGATGCGGTGGGCGTCGCGCCGCAGGTGCGGGCGCTGCGCCCGCAGCCGGAATGGGTGGTGTGGTGCGCGCTGGGCGTGGCGGCGTATGCCTTCGCCGTGCTGTTCCGGGCCCAGCGGCGCGACTACCCGCGGGTGATGGGGGCGGTGATCGCCGGCTACCTGATTTCCCGCTTCGCGGGGGAATGGCTGGGGCCGCCGGCCGGGGTGTTCCTGGCGGCGCTGGCGGCAACCGCGGCGGGCAACGGCTACGCGCGCTGGTTCAAGCGGCCCGGCGCGCTGCTGCGCCTGCCGGGGATCATCATCCTGGTGCCGGGCAGCATTTCGCTGCGCGGGGTGATCTCGCTGGTGCAATCGCAGGACATCGGTGCCGGCGAAGCCGCGGCGATGGCGGCGCTGAATACCCTGATGGCGCTGCTGGCCGGTCTGATCTTCGGCAACCTGCTGGTCACCGCGCGCCGCAATCTCTGACCGGGCGGCAGCCCGGCGGCACATCCGCCGGGACGCCAACAACAGAAACGCCGGCACGTGGCCGGCGTTTCTGTTTCCGAGGTGCGCGGAAGCGATTACTTGATCAGGAACTCTTCCAGCTTGCGGCCTTTGGCGACTTCCGCCGCCACCCAGCGCGGCTGGCGGCCGCGGCCGGTCCAGGTGTCCTTCTCGTTGGCCGGATTGCGGTACTTCGGCGGCACCTTGCCGGTGCTGCGGCCCTTGGCGGCCTTGCGGGCCTTCTTGGGCGCCGCCGCGGCCGTGCTGCCGCCGCCGGCCTTGCCGTACAGCTCCTCAAAGGTCCAGCCGGCGCTCTTCAGCACCTTGGCCACCGCGGCCTTGGTCTGCGCGGCGGGCTTGCGCTTGGCCAGCACCTTGCGGCGGCTGTTGGCGCGCTTGATCAGGGCGGCGAGCTCCTGGGGGCTCAGGTTTTCGATATTCACGCTCATGGGCATGGGTTTCTTATAGGGAAAGGGGAATATCCAGTCCTTGGATCGCGGGATAATACGCCCGCGGTATTCCCCTGCCAAATAGCCGGTAATGCCGGGATTACCCCCGCAGGCGTGCCAGCAGGGCCTCGCGGTCCAGCTGTTCGGCCTCGCTGGCGGTGCGGGCGCGATATTCGAACGTGCCCGCTTCCAGCCCGCGGCCGGACACCACCACCCGGTGCGGAATGCCGATCAGTTCGATGTCCGCGAACATCGCGCCGGGGCGCAGGCCGCGGTCGTCCAGCACCGCATCGATCCCGGCGGCATTCAATTCCGCGTGCAGGGATTCCGCTGCGTCCGCCACGGCGGCGTCGTTCTTCGGGTTGATCACGCACACCGCCACCTGCCACGGCGCCATCGCCGCGGGCCAGACGATGCCGGCGTCGTCGTGGTTCTGTTCGATGGCCGCCGCGACGATGCGCGACACGCCGATCCCGTAGCAGCCCATCGCCGGCGCCACGGCCTTGCCGTTGGCGTCCAGCACGGTGCACTGCATGGCCTCGGAATACTTGCGGCCCAGCGCGAACACGTGGCCGACCTCGATGCCGCGGGCCAGGCGCAGGGTGCCGCGGCCGTCCGGCGATGCATCGCCCTCGACCACGTTGCGGATGTCGGCGGTTTCCGGCTCCGGCAGGTCACGGCCCCAGTTGACGCCGGCGATGTGGAAACCGGGCTTGTTGGCGCCGACCACGAAATCGGCCATCGCCGCCACGGTGCGGTCGGCCACGACGCGAATGGGCTTCTTCGCTCGCAGCGGGCCGAGGAATCCGGGCTCGCTGCCCAGGTAGTCCAGCAGCTCCGCCTCGGTGGCCAGCCGGTAATCGGCCAGTCCGGGAAGTTTCGCCAGCTTGATCTCGTTCACGACGTGGTCGCCGCGCACCAGCGCAAGCACGAACTGCGGTTGCCCGTCGGCATCGGCGCCGACCACCGCGACCGACTTGACGGTGCGTTGCAGCGGGATGCCCAGCAGCGCGGCGACGTCCTCGCAGGTTTTCTGGACGGGGGTCTCGACGTCGCGCAGCGGTTCGGTCGCGGCGGGACGCGGGCCCGGCGCCACGGCTTCCGCCAGTTCGACGTTGGCGGCGTAATCGGATTGCTCGGAAAATGCCAGCGCGTCCTCGCCCGAATTCGCCAGCACGTGGAATTCATGCGAGGCGCTGCCGCCGATCGCGCCGGTGTCCGCCGCCACCGCGCGGAACGTGAGGCCCAGGCGGGTGAAGATGCGCGAATACGCGTCGTACATCTTGCGGTATTCGGCGTGCAGCGAATCGTCGTCGATATGGAAGGAATAGGCGTCCTTCATGACGAATTCGCGCGCGCGCATCACCCCGAAGCGCGGCCGGATCTCGTCGCGGAACTTGGTGGTGATCTGGTAGAAATTCAGCGGCAGCTGCTTGTAACTGGCCACTTCCTGGCGGAAGAAATCGGTGACCGCCTCTTCCGCGGTCGGCGTGAAGCAGTACTCCTGCTCCTTGCGGTCGCGGATCTTCAGCAGCTGCGGGCCGAATTTCGCCCAGCGCCCGGTTTCCTCCCACAGTTCCTTGGGCTGGATCGAGGGCATCGCCATCTCGATCGCGCCGGCGCGGTTCATTTCCTCGCGCACCACCGCTTCGACCTTGCGCAGCACCCGCAGCCCCAGCGGCGACCAGGTGTACAGGCCGGCGGCGAGTTTGCGGATCATGCCGGCCTTGAGCATCAGCTTGTGGCTGACGATCTCGGCGTCGGCGGGCGTTTCCTTTTCGGTGCGGAGGTGGAAGTGCGACAGGCGCATGGCGGTCTGGGGTGGGGAAAACCGCCATTCTGCCACGCGCGGGCGCGGCGCCCGCAGGCCGGGGCTCAGGGCTTGCCGCCGTCCACCGTGATGCCGTCCTTCGGCGTGCGGCTGATGCGCTCGTAGCGGCGGCCCTTGGGCGGGGCGTCGGTCACGTGCAGGTTGCCGGCCTCGTCCCGCCAGCGGTACAGGGTGTTCGCACGCTCGGCCTGGATCGCCGCGGCTTCCGCCGCGGCCTCCTGCGCCTGCGCACGCCGCGGCATCTCCGCGGTGAACCACCACCACGCGGCCGCGGCCAGCGCCACCGCGGCCAGCACCATCCCCAGCTGTTTCACGGCTTGGCCTGCGTGCAGAAGGCCTTGACCGCGGCCTGGTTCAGCTCCAGCTGGGCCTTGTGTTCGTCCGCGGTCATGTTGCGATCCGGCTTGCCGTCGCCCGTGGTGTCGATGCCGATGGGGCCGCCGGCCTGCAGGCGCGCCACGTTGGCGCGGGCATTGGTGCACTGCTCGCTCTCCTGCACCTTCGCCGCCGGCGCGGCCGGACGGCCGTCCTGGGCCTCGATCTCGCGGGTCTGGTGGCTCTGCTTCGGTGCGACGTCGGTGTAATGGGTCACGCCGTTGGCGTCCTTCCACTGGTAGACGCGCTGCTGGGCGATGGCCGGGGTCGCGGCCGCGGCCAACGCCAGCGCGAGGGCAAGGGGGCGGATGGTGTGCATGCGGGCGCTCCGGGGGAATGTGCGCCGATTGCAGCACCGCGCCGCCGCCGCCGCAAGCCCGTAAACTGGCGGCATGGACGATCACGGACCCTCCGCCCCGCGCCCGCGCGGCCGCGGCATCTACCTGCTGCCCAACCTGTTCACCACGGGCGGGCTGTTCGGCGGCTTCTTCGCCATCATCGCGGCGTCGCAGGGGCGGTTCGAGGCCGCCTGCGTGGCGATCTTCGTGGCCGGCGTGCTGGATGGCCTGGACGGCCGGGTGGCGCGGCTCACCAACACCCAGAGCGAGTTCGGCGTGCAGTACGACTCGCTGGCCGACCTGGTGAGCTTCGGCATGGCGCCGGCCATGTTGATGTACCACTGGGCGCTGCTGTCGTTGAAGCTCGACAGCGCCACGCTGGGCAAGATCGGCTGGCTGGCGGCTTTCCTGTACGCCGCCTGCGCCGCCCTGCGGCTGGCCCGGTTCAACAGCCAGGTGGGCACGGTGGACAAGCGCTGGTTCGTGGGGCTGGCCAGCCCGGCCGCGGCCGGGCTGATGGCCAGCTTCGTCTGGACCTGCCAGGACTTCGGCTGGTCCGGCGAGGAGCTGCGCTATGCGGCGCTGGCGTTGACCGTGGTGGCGGGCCTGCTGATGGTCAGCCGGGTGCGCTACACCAGCTTCAAGGGCAGCGGCAGCGGCCCGAAGGCCGACCGCGTGCCGTTCTTCGTGTTGGTGGTGGCACTGGCGGTGCTGATCGCGCTGTGGATCGCCCCGGCGGTCACCTTGCTGGCGACCAGCGTCCTGTACGCGCTGTCGGGGCCGCTGCTGTGGCTGCGCCGTCGCTGGCAACCGGGGCAGGACGCCGCCGCGTGAATTGGGACCCGTTCCAGCGGGCGGCGTTGGCCGAGCTGGGCCACGTCCTGTATCGGGTGCCGGGGACGGCACCGACACTGCCGCCTGCCGGAATCGAGCTGGGTGCCGCGCCTGCAGCCGTGGACGATGCCATGCTGGCGCGACTGGCGCGGGCCGCGCGCGTGGCGCCCGAGGCCCTGCGTGGCCATGCCGACATCGTGGCCGCCGCTGCAAGCCTGCGCGACGACGCGGCGGCCAAGCGCGCGCTGTGGCCGCGCCTGCGCGCCCTGCGCCGGACCGCGGGGTGAGCGGCCTGCAGGCCTACGGTGCGGCGGCCCTTGCCGGGCTGCGGCCGATGCGCGAAGCCGACCTCGAGGCGGTCATGGCCATCGAGGTCCGCGCCTATCCGTTCCCCTGGTCGCGCGGCATCTTCCGCGACTGCCTGCACGCGGGCTACGCCATGTGGGTGCAGGAGCAGCAGGGCGTCATCGTCGGCTACGGCGTGCTGAGCATCGCCGCAGACGAGGCGCACGTCCTCAACCTGTGCACGGCCCCCGGCCACGAAGGGCAGGGCCTCGGCCAGCGCATGCTGCAGGCGCTGCTGAAGATCGCACGCGGCCACGGCGCGCAGCGGGTGTTCCTGGAAG
The DNA here is from genome assembly GCA_041913885.1 of Thermomonas sp. Classification (GTDB taxonomy): domain Bacteria; phylum Pseudomonadota; class Gammaproteobacteria; order Xanthomonadales; family Xanthomonadaceae; genus Thermomonas. Next base: position 38,141 of record JAYSEL010000004.1, read on the forward strand.
TGCGGCCCTCCAACCCGCGCGCCATCGCCCTCTACGAGCGCAGCGGCTTCAACGAAATCGGCCGCCGCCCGCGCTACTACCCCGCCCACGACGGCCGTGAGGACGCCATCGTCATGGCGATGGAGCTGCTGGACTGAGTGCGGCGTCCACGGCTGGCGGCGGGAGCGCCGTAGAATGCGCGCCATGGACATCTTCAAGAGCTTCACCCTCGAGGCCGCGCACCGCCTGCCCAACGTCCCGGAAGGGCACAAGTGCGCGCGCCTGCACGGGCATTCGTTCCGGATCGAGCTGCACGTCGAGGGCGAGCCCGATCCGCACACCGGCTGGGTGATGGACTTCGCCGACCTCAAGGCGGCGTTCATGCCGCTGTACGAGCAGCTGGACCACCACTACCTCAACGACATCGAAGGCCTCGAGAACCCGACCAGCGAGCGCCTGGCGCAGTGGATCTGGGCCCAGATGAAGCCGCGCGTGCCGCTGCTGTCGGAGGTGGTGGTGCACGAGACCTGCACCTCGGGGTGCCGTTACCGCGGCTGAGGCCGGGTCAGCCGGCATTAATTGACAATCATTCGCAAATGCGATTGAATCGCGTCAATCCGCTCCCGATTGGCGCCTCCATGTACGTCTGCATCTGCAACGGCGTGACCGACCGGCAGATCCGCGAAGCCGCGGATGCCGGCTGCGACAGCGTTCCGGAAATGACCATGCGCACCGGCGCGGGCGCCAACTGCGGCGCCTGTCTGGGGCTGGTCGCGGAGTTGATCGACGAGGCGCGGGCGCGGCGCGCGCTGCCGCTACCGGTCCTGCCGCGCGCCGCCTGAGTCGCTGCAAGGCGTCCGGTTGCATCCCACCCTTCCCGGCGCGGGCGGCGTTACAGTCACGCCTTTCCCCGCAGGAGGAGTCCCAATGAAGGGCGACGCGCAGGTCATCGGCTACCTGAACAAGGCGCTGTACAACGAGCTCACCGCGATCAACCAGTACTTCCTGCACGCCAAGATGCTGAAGAACTGGGGGTTGAAGGCGCTGGCCGCGCACGAGCACCACGAGTCCATCGACGAGATGAAGCATGCCGATGCGCTGTCCGAGCGCATCCTCTTCCTCGATGGGCTGCCCAACTTCCAGGCGCTGGGGAAGCTGCGGATCGGCGAGACCCCGGCGGAAATCCTGCGTTGCGACCTGGCCCTCGAGCTGGAGGCGGTGCCGCTGCTGCGCGAGGCGATCGCCCACTGCGAGTCGGTGGGCGACTACGTCAGCCGCCAGCTGTTCGCCGACATCCTCGATTCCGAGGAAGAGCACATCGACTGGATCGAGACCCAGCTGTCGCTGGTCGAGCGGTTGGGCGAACAGAACTACCTGGCGCAGCAGATCGACGCCGACTGATCCTTGCCGGTCTTGCCGCGCGGCGGCGTCAGCGCGGCAAGGTCGCCTGCAGCGCCGCGCGGACCTGGGCGAACTCGCCGACGATCCGTGCGACCGCGGTGCCCGGGTTGGCCAGGGTGCCGTCGCGCGCGCCGTGCTCGAGGTCGCGCGCGGCGTCGGCCAGGGTCGTGGCGCCGACGTTCGCGCTGGACGACTTCAGGGTGTGCGCGGCCACGCGCAGCGCGATCGGGTCGTTGCTCGCGGCCGCACGCTCCAGCTGCGCGATCAGGCGCGGGGCGTCCTCCAGGTAGACGGCGACGATCCGGTCCACTTCCGCGCCCAGCACCTCGCGCAGCTCGCCCAGCACGCCGCCGTCCAGCACGGGCGGCGAGCGTTCCGCCAGCTGTGCCGCCGGCGGCAGGGTGTCCGGCACGGCCAGGTTGGACCCCTTCCAGCGCGCCACGCACTGCTCCAGCTCGGCGCGGGTGACGGGCTTGGCCAGGTAGTCGTCCATGCCGGCATCGAGGCATTTCTGGCGATCGCCCGCCATCGCGTTCGCGGTCATCGCCACGATCGGCAGGCGGCGCTCGGCGCCGCGTTCCTGTTCGATTTCGCGCCAGCGGCGGGTGGCGGCATAGCCGTCCAGCACCGGCATCTGGCAGTCCATCAGCACCAGGTCGTAGTCGCCGCCGTCCAGCTTTTCCAGCGCCGCTTGGCCGTTGCCGGCGGCATCGCAATCCACGCCCAGCACCTGCAGCAGCCGCTGCGCGACCATCAGGTTCACCGGATTGTCCTCGACCAGCAGCACCCGCGTCTTGCGCTGCGGCATCGCGCGCGGCGGGCGGGGCGCCGGCTCGGGGTGCGCCTCGTGGTGGGACCACGACACGCCCGAGGCGGACAGCGCCGCGCGCAGGTCCGCGTCCTCGACGTTGCGCGGCACGATGGTGGCCGACAGCGGCAATTCCAGCGAGGTCACGTCGTCGCCGCGGAGGTAGACCAGGCGCGCGTCGCCGTACTGGGCGCGGCGCTCCATGTTGCGGGCCAGCGACAGCGCGGTGCTGCGGATGCTGGACAGATCGGCGAGGACCACCGAGTACACCCAGGGTTCGCCCTGCGAGCGGGCCTGGCGCAGGCGCTCCAGCGCGTCGTGGGTGTTCTCCACGGTGGTCACGCGCAGGCCCCAGTTGGGCAGCAGCATGGTCAGCCGCATGCGCAGCCGCTGGTCGGTGGTGATCAGCAGCACGCGCCCGCCGTGCAGGTCCTCCTGCTGGCTGGGCATGTCGCCGGCGACCTTGAGCAGCGGGATCTCGAACCAGAAGGTGGAGCCCATGCCCGGCTGCGATTCCACGCCGATCCGGCCGCCCATCAGCGAGACGATCCGCTGCGAAATGACGAGGCCCAGGCCGGTGCCGCCGTACAGGCGGGTGGTGGACGCGTCGGCCTGGCTGAACGGCTGGAACAGGCGGTCGCGGGTGGCCGCGTCGATGCCGATGCCGGTGTCCTGCACCTCGAAGCGCAGCTGGTGCTGGGCCGGGGTCTCGCCGATCCGCCGCACGTTCACGGTCACGCTGCCGCGCTCGGTGAACTTGATCGCGTTGCTGATCAGGTTGCTCAGGATCTGCCGCAGCCGCACCGGGTCGCCGCGCACCGGCAGGCGCACCGAGGAGTCGATGAACAGCGTCAGGTGCAGGTTCTTCGCTTCCGCCGGGCGCTCCATCAGCGTGATCACGCTGTGCAGCAGGTCGCGCAGGTTGAAGCCGGTGGTCTCCAGTTCGAGGCGGTCGGCCTCCAGCTTCGAGTAGTCCAGGATGTCGTCCACGATCCGCAGCAGCTGCTGCGCGGAGGCGGTGGCGGTGCGCAGGATTTCCTGCTGGTCCATCGCCAGGCGGGAGCTGGACAGCAGGTCCAGCATCGGGATGATGCCGTTGAGCGGCGTGCGGATTTCGTGGCTCATGGTGGCGAGGAACTCGCCCTTGGCCATCACCGCCGACTCGGCCGCCTGCTTCGCGCGCGTCAGCTCGACTTCCAGCTGGGTGTGGCGGTCGATTTCCTTCTGCAGCGCGCTGATCTCCTCGGCGCTGCGCCGCCCCTGCTCCTGCTGGACCTGCAGTTGGCGCTCCCGGCCGTGCACGGCGAACGCCAGCGTGACGGTGGCGAAGAGCGCCAGCAGCGCCAGCACCAGCGCGATCATCTGCCAGGGGCCCTGCACGCCGAACTGTTCCACCACCAGGGCCAGGGACGCGCCGCCGGCTGCGCCCAGCGCCAGCCAGCGGGCCGTGAGCAGGTTGAGGCCGCGGGCGTCGTCGCCATTCACAAGGTGGCACTCCGGAAGTCGAAGTCCAGCGCCTGGTCGGGGCCCTGGACCAGGTTGCCCTGGATGAAGTCGATGCCGCCCACCCACAATGCGGCCGCGGCTTGCGGGTCTTCCACCGCCTGGCCGATGACCTGCAGGCCCAGCCGATGGGCGCGCTCGATCACGTCGCGCATCTCGTCATGCAGGTCCTGCGGCAGCGGTGCCTGCGCGAAGTCCGCGGACAGGCGCAGGTAGCCCAGCGGCAGCTCCTGCAGCAGCTGGATGGCATCCTCGCCGCGGCGGAACTGGCTGAGGCAGAACTGCACGCCGGCCGGCACCAGCTGTTCGCAGAACTGGTGCAGCAGCACCACGTGCACGATGGCGTCGTGCAGGCGCAGGTCGATCACCAGCGACGGCGGGTCGACGTTGTAGCGCTCCAGCGCCTCCAGCAGCCAGCCGACGTAGCTGTCCTGCGCCAGCGTGCTGGGCGACTGCGAGACGAACAGGCGCATCGGCCGGCTTTCGGCGCGGCGCTTCTGCAGCAGCATCAGCGCCTGCTCCATCACCCAGCGGTCCAGCTGCGGCATCAACCCGGCCGCTTGCGCGGTGGGCAGGAATTCGGCGGCCTTGCGCACGTTGCCATCGGGCCCGTGCATCCGCACCAGCACCTGGAACTGGGCATCGTCGCCGCCTGCCACCGCCACCACGGGCTGGAAGGCGAGGTACAGCCGGTCGCTGCCCGGCGCCAGCGCCGCACGCAGCTCGTCGGCGACGTCGCCGGTCACGACGGCATTGGTGGGGACGTACGCGGCGATGCCGATGGGCGAGGCCTGCGCCTCGCGCGCGGCGTCCTCGCAGGCCGCCAGCACTTCGCCGGCGTCGGTGAAACCGTGCTCGAAGGTGGTGTAGCCCAGCGTGCAGCGCAGCCGCAGGGTCTCGCCCTCGACGTCGAAGTCGTGGTAGCCGACGCCATCGCGCAGGCTGCGCGCGTAGCTGTCCAGCGCGGCGCGGTCGCCGCCCCGGACGACCACCATGAAGGCGTTGTCGCTCAGGCGCGCGGTGATGTGGTCGACCGCCAGGGTGCCGAGGTAACGGCCGGCGTCGTTGATGAGCGCCTCGAAGGCGGCGAAGCCGTAGTGCTTGCGCAGCGCCGCGGCGTTGCCCATCTCCACCAGCAGCGCGCCGCCGGCCTTGCCCTGCGCCAGCTGTGCCGCCAGCGCCTTCATCAGCGCGGGACGGGTGTGCAGGCCGGTCACCGGGTGGCGGTCGCTTTCCACCGGCGCCTGGCGGGTGGCGGCCAGCGCGCGCGCGCGCTTCACCCGGCTCTGCACCGCGGCGATCAGGTGGCGCGGCCGGACCGGCTTGAGGATGTAGTCGTCGCCGCCGTGTTCCAGCACCTCGACCTGGCGCTCGGGATCCTGGTCGCCGGTCAGGAACACCACCGGGGTGTGCTCGAAGCGGGGATGCTCGCGGATCTGGGCGGTCAGCGCGGTGCCGCTGGAGCCGGGGATGTGCAGGTCCATCAGCACCAGGTCCGGGTCGAAGCGCTCCATCGCCTCCATCACGCGCTCCGGCACCGCCACCGCCTCGGCCTGCATGCCGGCGCCGCGCAGGATCGCCTCGGCGAACACCGCCTGGCTGCGGTCGTCCTCGACGATCAGCACGCGGAACGGGATGGCGTCGCCAGCGTCGTTCTGCGGGCCGCTCATGCCGCGGCTCCCGGGGTGCGGGGCCGGGCAGGCGCCGGGGTGGAGGGCGTCTTGGCGTGGCTCGGAGGCATGGAAACGGCGGAAGGCATTCGGGACATTCTGGCTATCAGACGGGAAACGGTACTACGGACGGCCGGAACCGGGGGAGGGGGCACGGCCGCGAAGGCGGGCCATGCCGCGGAGAACGTGGCGGCCCAGCCACCACGCCAGCAGGGCCAGGCCCAGGCTGGCGGCGATCGCGGCGCCCAGCGCCAGCCACGGATGGTGGAGGGCCAGCAGCAGCGCGCCGACCACCAGCACATCCTCCGACAGCGAGGCGACCCAGTTGCTGACCGGCTCCGGCGAGACGTTCACCACGCCGCGGGTGCCGGCCTTGAGCGCATGGCTGGCCAGCGCCACGCCGGCCCCGGTGACCAGCATTCCGGTGCCCAGCGTACCGTCTGGCGACAGCGTTGCCGCCGCCAGGAATGCACCCGCAGGGATACGCAGCAGCGTCTGCAGCAGATCCCACACGGAGTCCACACCCGGCAGCTTGTCGGCGAAGAATTCGCCCGCCGCCAGCGCGCCGGACACGCCCAGCACCCACGGCGACTGCGCCACCTGCAGCGCCGGCGGCAGCACCAGCCAGCCGAGCAGCCCGGCGATGCCGACGCCGAACACCGTCAGGTAGGCGCGGATGCCCGCCAGCCAGGCCAGCAGCACGCCGATCGCGAACACGTGGGCCGTTTCCATCGGGGACAGGCTCCGAAACCGGCACAGGGCGGCCCAGTCTAACCGCGGGGCCGCCTTGACGCAGGCGCGGGGTGGATGCGATACCGCCGCGATGGACCTGCCACCGCCCCTGCAGCGCCTGCGCCACGGCGGCCATCCGCGCGCCGCGCTGGGCCTGCTGGTGGCCGTGGCGTTGTTGCTGGGGCTGTGGGGCGCCTGGCGCAGCTTCGCGCCGACGCCCGCCAACGCCCGCGAACGGCTGGCCCTGCAGGCGCGGCGGATCGAGGCGTTGGAACAGGAGAACGCCACTCTCGCCCGCTCCGACCAGATCAGCCGGCAGGCCAATGCCGATCTGCAGGACGCGCTGGCCGAGCGCGACGAGGAGATCGCCGGCCTGCGCGCGGACATCGCCTTCTACGAGCGTTTCGTGGGCGCCACCGGGCAGCGCCGCGGGCTGTCGGTGCACGAATTGAAGCTGCTCCCGCAGCGCGATCCGCAGCTGTGGCACTTCGTCGCCACCCTCACCCAGAACCTCAACCGCGGCGCGGTCAGCAGCGGCCGCCTGCAGCTGGCCTTGGAAGTGACCGACGGCGGCACCATGCGCCGGCTGGACTGGACCGTCCTGCGCCAGCAGGCGGGAGCGGCGGACATCGCCTATTCGTTCCGGTACTTCCAGCAGGTCGAGGGCGACATCGTGCTGCCCCGCGGGGTGCGTCCGGTGCGGGTGGTCGTCCGCCTGCTGCCGGCCTCCGGACCGCCGGTGGAGCAGTCCTTCACCTGGGGCGCGGCGACCGCCGCGGATGCCGCCGGAGGTTGAATCGGCGCCCGTGGCACCCCATGCTGGGCGCATGGAAATCGCCGTACTCGACCAGGCCGCGTCGTCCCTGCCCCCGGCGCCGCTGCGCTTCACCGCCGCCGCCGCCGCCAAGGTGCGGGAGCTGGTGGCCGAAGAGGGCAACGCGTCGCTGAAGCTGCGCGCCTACATCCAGGGCGGCGGCTGTTCCGGTTTCCAGTACGGCTTCGAGTTCGACGAAGGCCAGAACGAGGACGACATCGCCATCGTCACCGACGGTGCCACCCTGCTGGTGGACCCGCTCAGCCTGCAGTACCTGATGGGGGCGGAAGTGGACTACAGCGAGTCCCTGGCGGGCGCGCAGTTCGTGATCCGCAACCCCAACGCCAAGACCACCTGCGGCTGCGGCAGCAGCTTCACGGTGTGAGCATGGCGCCGGCCGCGATCGCGGGCGCGTCGCCCTTCGCCTTCGTCGACGGTGCGCTGGACCGCGCCGACCATCTCCGCGACGATCCCGCCGCGCTGCAGGCCCTGTGGCCGCAGGCCGGCGTGGTCGCGCTGGATCCGTCGGGCCGTGCGCCCATCGATGCCGCCGGCCACCTGGCGGTGCGGGAAGGCGCCGCCGTGTCGGCCGATCCCGGCGATGCCACCTTCCTCGGCCTGCGCGAGGGCCGCGCCTGGTTCGGCGTGGCCGTGTCGACCGACGACGCCACGCCTTGGATCGACTTGCGCAAGGCCGCGGCCACCTGGCCGGCGTGGCAGGCCACCCTGTTCGCCCAAGCGCGCGCACTGCAGCACTGGCACCAGCGCCACCGGTTCTGTGCGGCTTGCGGCGGCGCGCTGCGCTTCGTCCGCGCCGGCTGGCTGGGCCAGTGCGACGGCTGTGGCAGCGAGCACTACCCGCGCACCGACCAGGCCATCATCGCCGCCATCACCGACGGCGAGCGCCTGCTGCTGGGGCGCCAGGCCACGTGGCCGGCGCGGCGCTGGTCGGTGGTCGCCGGTTTCGTCGAACCCGGCGAGACGCTGGAGCAGACAGTGGCCCGCGAGGTGCTGGAGGAGACCGGCGTGCGCGTGCGGCCCGGCACGGCGCGCTACCTGGGCTCGCAACCGTGGCCGTTCCCCGGGTCGCTGATGCTGGGCTTCCTGGCGGAGGCCGAACCCGACGCGCCCCAAGCCAGCGAGGAGCTGGAAGACGCGCGCTGGTTCGATGCGGAAGAGGTCCGCGCCGGGCTGGCCCGCGACTGGACCGAGGCGGACGCGCCGGGCGAGGGCATCGTGCTGTCGCCGCCGATCTCCATCGCCCGCCACGTCATCCGCGCCTGGCTGGACGCCCACGACGCCGCGCGCGCCGCCGGCTAGGGCGCCCACGCTCTACACTCCGCGCATGGCCGCCACCCTGCTCGCCGTCATCGCCGCGCTCGCCATCGGGCACCTGGCGCCCGCATTCGCGGCCGGGCTGCGCCGGTTCGACTGGTTCCGTGTCTGGCTGCGCTGGCTGGACGCGCAGTTCCCGGCCGATGGTGTCTGGCGCGGGCCCTACGGCATCGCCCTGGCCCTGGTGGTGCCGCTGCTGCCGCTGGCGCTGTTCCAGATCGGCGCAACGCGCGCCCTGTGGGGCCTGCCGGGCCTGCTGCTGGGCGTCGCGGTGCTGGCCTGGTGCTGGGGGCCGCGCGACCTGGACAGGGATGTCGAAGCCATCCTCGACGCGCCGGACGTCGCCGCGCGCCGCGTCGCCGCGGCCCGCCTGTGGCCGGCCGACGAGACCCCGCTGCTGGACGGTCCGGCGCTGGTCGAGGCGGTCTTCCGCAACGCCCTGCAGCGCTGGTTCGCGGTGCTCTTCTGGTTCTGCGTGCTGGGGCCGGTCGGCGCCCTGTTGTACCGGCTCAGCGCGCTGGCTGCACGCGATGCCGGCAACGGCCTGCCACCCGCCACCCGCGCCGGTGCGCGCAGCTGGCTGGCCCTGCTGGAATGGCCGGCGGTGCAGCTGGTCGCGCTGTTGTTGGCGCTGGTCGGCAACTTCGACAGCGTGGCCGCGGCCTGGCGGGAGCCGGGCGCCTTCGGCCTCGACGGCCGCGTGCTGGGCACCGCCGCGCGCGCCAGCGTGCGCAGCGAGATCGCCGAGGAAGTGGCCGACTACACGGAATCCGGCATTCCGGCGGCCACCGCGCTCGCCGAGGTTTTCGGGGAACTCCCCGAGCTGCGCGACGCCATGCGTCTGGCGTGGCGCGTGCTGGTGCTCTGGCTGGCGCTGCTGGCGCTGGTCGTTGTCGCTGGCTGGGTGGGCTGAGGCGGGCTAGGCCGCGTCGCCGCGCAGCGCGCGGACCTTGGCTTCCAGCAGCGCCGCAGTGGCCTCGCGCCCGGGCACCGGCACGTCCGCCGCCACCTCCACGTGCGCGCGCAGCCGGCGCGGAATGCGCATGCGGCCCAGCCGTGAATCGCGTTTGCTCCACATGCTGCCCCACATGTTGCGCAGCGCCATCGGCACCACCGGCACGTCCTGCCCGCGCGCCGCGGCGCGTTCCAGGATCTTCTCCACGCCGGACTTGAACGGCGCGATCTGCCCGTCCTTGGTCAGCGCGCCTTCGGGGAAAATGCAGACCAGCTCGCCCTCGGCCAGCGCCGCGTCCACCGCGTCGAACGCGCGCTGCATGATCTCGGGGTTCTCGCGCGCCCCGGCGATCGGGATCGCCTTGGCGGTGCGGAAGATCCAGCGCATCACCGGGATATTGAAGATCCTGTAATACATCACGAACCGCGCCGGGCGCGGGATGCAGGCCGACAGGATCAGCGCGTCCATGTAGCTGACGTGGTTGCACACCAGCAGCGCCGCGCCTTCGTCCGGCACGCCGCGCTTGTCGTCCGGGCCGCCCTCGATGCCGTGCAGCTTCAGCCGGTACAGGCCGCGCACCATCGCCCAGCTGAGGAAGCGCATGAAGAACTCGGGGACGATGCTGAAGATCCAGACCGCCACCAGCGTGTTGGCGATCGCCAGCGCCAGGAACACCTGCGGGATCGTCCAGCCCAGGTAGCGCTGCAACGCCAGCCCGATGACGGCGGCGGCGACGATGAACATCGCGTTCTGGATGTTCATGCCGGAGATCACCCGCGCCAGCTCGTGCTTCGGCGTGCGGCTCTGGATCAGCGCGAACAGCGGCACCACGAAGAAGCCGGTGAACAGGCCGATGCCGGTCAGGTCCAGCATGATCCGCCAGGTGCCGGGCGCCCGCACGAATTCCAGCACCGACAGGCCGTGCGCCAGCGCCTGCCCCGGTCGCGCGAAGTACAGGTCCAGCAGGAAGGCGCTGACGCCGAACGCACCCAGCGGCACCAGCCCGATTTCCACCGTCCGTCCGGACAGCTTCTCGCACGACATCGAGCCGATCCCCACGCCCACCGAGAACAGCGCCAGCGCGAAGATGTAGAGGTTCTGCGTGCCGCCCAGGTTGGCCTGCGCGTAGACCGGCAGCTGCGCGGTCAGCACCGTGCCCACGAACCAGAACCAGCTCACGCCCAGCACCGCGTTGCGCACCGCCAGCTGCCGGCGGGTCAGCTGCCAGATGCGCCAGGACTCGCGCAGGATGTTCCAGTCCACCTTCAGCGTCGGGTCGCCGGCGTCCACCTTGGGGATGCGCCGCGCCACCGTGTTGCCGGCGATCGCCATCAGCACCACCGACACCGCCGCCACCTGCGGCCCGTTCGCGCCGGCCAGCTGGAAGATCAGCCCGCCGAAGATCATGCCCACCAGGATGGACAGCGAGGTGCCCATCTCCACCAGCCCGTTGCCGCCGGTCAGCTCCTCCGGCTTCAGCACAGACGGCAGGATCGAATACTTCACCGGCCCGAACAGCGTGGATTGCAGGCCGGTGCCGAACAGCGCCGCCAGCAGGATCGGCATGCTCTGCAGCAGGAAGCCCACCGCCGCCAGCGACATCACGATGATCTCCATCGTGGTGGTGATGACGATCAGCTTCTGCTTCTCCAGCTTCTCCGCGATCTGCCCGGCGGTGGCCGAGAACAGGAAGTACGGCAGGATGAAGATCGCCGGTGCCAGGTTCGCGTACAGCCCCATCTGGCTGCTGCCCACCGCCATGTACGCCAGCAGGCCGATGATCGCCTGCCGGTACACGTTGTCGTTGAACGCCCCCAGCGACTGCACCACGAAGTAGGGCAGGAAGCGGCGCTGCCGCAGCAGGTCGAATTGCGAGTGGGCCATGGCGTCCCCCGGATGGATGCGCGGAGGATAGCCGGTTGCGGCGACACCCCGGCAAGCCCGCGTCGCCGGCTTGCTATCCTCGCCGGCGGAGGGAATCCATGCCGCTGAGTCTCAACGAAATCCGCGAGCGCGCCCGCGCGTTTGCCAAGGAATGGGCCGGGGAATCCAGCGAACGCGCCGAGGCGCAGAGTTTCTGGAACGACTTCTTCAACGTGTTCGGTGTCAACCGCCGGCGCGTGGCCGTGTTCGAGCAGAAGGCCGCCCGCTTCACCGGCAGCACCCACGGCCGCATCGACGTGTTCTGGCCGGGGGTGATGCTGGCCGAACACAAGAGCGAAGGCCGCGACCTCGACGCCGCGTTCGAGCAGGCCACCGACTATTTCGCCGGCCTGAAGGACGCCGAGCTGCCGCGCTTCGTGCTGGTGTCCGACTTCCAGCGCTTCCGCCTGCACGACCTGGAAACCGGCGAGCGCACCGACTTCGCGCTGCCCGAGCTGCACAAGCAGATCGGCCGCTTCGGCTTTATCAGCGGCTACCAGACCCGCACCTACAAGGAAGAAGACCCCGTCAACGTGCAGGCCGCCGAGCGCATGGGCAAGCTGCACGATGCGCTGAAAGCCGCCGGCTACGATGGCCACGCGCTGGAGCTGCTGCTGGTGCGGCTGCTGTTCTGCCTGTTCGCCGACGACACCGGCATCTTCCCGCGGCAGAGCTTCCACGACCTCATTTCCCAGCGCACCAGCGAGGACGGCACGGACCTGGGCATGTGGGTGGGGCGCATCTTCCAGGTGCTCAACACCGCGCCGGAGAAGCGCCAGACCACGCTGGACGAACAGCTGGCGGAACTGCCCTACGTCAACGGCAAGCTGTTCGAGGAGCTCCTGCCGCTGGCGGATTTCAACGCGCAGATGCGCGGCCTGCTGCTGGACGCCAGCACGCTGGATTGGAGCCGCATCAGCCCGGCCATCTTCGGCTCCATGTTCCAGTCGGTGATGGACGCCAAGGCGCGCCGCAACCTGGGCGCGCACTACACCAGCGAGAAGAACATCCTGAAGTTGATCGGCCCGCTGTTCCTGGACGGGCTGAAGGCGGAACTGGACAAGGCCGGCCACGACGACAGGAAGCTGGCGCAGCTGCACCGCAAGCTGGCCACGCTGACCTTCCTGGACCCGGCCTGCGGCTGCGGCAACTTCCTGGTGATCGCCTACCGCGAGCTGCGCGCGCTGGAGCTGGAGGTGCTGAAGCGCCAGTTCGCCACCCAGCAGTCGGTGCTGGCGCACGTGCAGGACCACGTGCTGGTGGACGTGGACCAGTTCTACGGCATCGAGATCGAGGAGTTCCCGGCGCAAATCGCGCAGGTGGCGATGTGGCTGATGGACCACCAGATGAACTCGCGGATGCACGGCGAATTCGGCGAACCGATCCACCGTATCCCGCTCAGGAAGTCCGCCACCATCGTGCACGGCAACGCGCTGCGGATGGACTGGAACGACGTGGTGCCGGCGGAGCGGTTGAACTACATCCTGGGGAATCCGCCGTTCATCGGTTCCAAGTTGATGACGTCGGAACAGCGCGACGATCTGCTGGGCGTTGCCGGTGGACTCAAGGGCGCGGGCGTGCTGGATTTCGTCAGCGCGTGGTATCTCAAGGCGGCCGACTACATCCGGCAAGCCGACGCCCTCGCTCGTCATTCCCGCGAAAGCGGGCCGCTTCTGACAGACGAACGTCTGTCCCATCGCTCTTCGCCTGCCGGATCCGACACCGGCATCCGCTGCGCCTTCGTCTCCACCAATTCCATCACCCAGGGCGAGCAGGTGGGCATCCTGTGGGGCGAAATGTTGGCGCGCGGCATGCGCATCTTTTTTGCCCATCGCACCTTCCGCTGGAACAACGAGGCCCGTGGCGTCGCCGCGGTGCACTGCGTGATCGTGGGTTTTGCCGGCAGCGAGATTTCGCCGAAGCGGCTGTTCGACTATCAGGAGATTGCCGGCGAGCCGCATGAGGGGCCGGCGGGCAACATCAATCCGTATCTGGTGGATGCGGCGGATGTGCTGCTGCCGAACCGAACCAAGCCGATCTGTAACGTGCCGGAGATCGGCATTGGCAACAAGCCGATCGACGGCGGAAATTACCTGTTCACGACCGAGGAGCGTGATACATTCATCGCCAGTGAGCCAGCATCAGCGGCATGGTTCCGGCGCTGGCTGGGAGCCGATGAGTTCATCAATGGCGTGGATCGATGGTGTTTATGGTTGGGCGAATGCCCGCCCTCGGTGCTGCGATCAATGCCGGAAGTGTTGAAGCGGGTGGAGGCTGTGCGTTCCCTGCGAAAGGCCAGTCCTAGTCCGCCTACGCAAAAGTTGGCCGATACGCCAACGCGCTTTCATGTCGAAAGCTTGGCGACGCATGATTATTTGCTGATTCCTCGCCACTCTTCGGAGTCCCGGCCATTCGTGCCGATGGGATTCATTGGTGCCGAGGTGCTTTCGGGTGATGCCAATCTGGTGATTTTGGAGGCGGACCTCGCGCTGTTCGGCCTCATGCAGTCCACCATGCATATGGCTTGGATGCGTGCGGTCTGCGGCCGACTGGAAAGCCGCTACCGCTACTCCGCCGGTATCGTCTACAACAACTTCCCCTGGCCCGAGCTGCCTGCCGCCATCGACAAGCGCGATTCCCGCTTAGGCGGAAATGACGAGCAAGGGGAGCGCGGGAGGGATGAGCAAGAAGGGCGTGGGAATGACGCGCAAGCGGCGCGCGCGCATGACGCGCAAGGACACAAGCATCGCGCCGCCATCGAAGCCGCCGCCCAAGCCGTGCTCGACGCCCGCGCGCAGTTCCCCGGCTCGACCCTGGCCGACCTCTACGACCCGCTGACCATGCCACCCGCACTGGTGAAAGCCCACGCCGCGCTGGACAAGGCGGTGGATGCCGCCTATCTGGCCGCCGAAAAAGCCGCCGGCCGCAAACCGCCGAAGCTGGGCACCGACGCCGAGCGCGTGGCCTTCCTGTTCGAGCGCTACCAGGCGCTGACCAGCCTGCTGCCCGCCGACAAGCAGAAGACGCCGCGCAAGGCAAAGGGAACCGCATGAGCCAGCACGACACCCTCGTCACCGAATACATCGAACGCATGTCCGGCGACATTCTGGAGGCGCGCTATCGTCCGCAGCTTGCCGAGTTGATCCGTGGCCATTCCGGCATCTATGCGCTCTACAAGGACGACACGCTGTACTACGTCGGGCTGGCGGTGGACTTGCTGCGGCGGGTGGACCAGCATCAGAGCGATCATCATCGCGGTGCGTGGAACCGCTTCAGCGTGTACCTCACTGCGCGCGACGAACATCTGAAGCCGCTGGAGTCGCTGCTGTTGCGGGTCTACAGCCCGAGCGGGAACAAGCAAAGCGGCAGGCTGCCGGGCGCCAGCGACCGCAAGCGCGCGCTGGCGCAGGCCATGAAGCGACGCGACGACAGCTTGCGGGCGGTCGCCCTCGGCAAGTCGTCCAGCGCGCCGACGGCACGCAAGGCCACATCGTCGCGTGCCGGCGCCACACCCCGGCCCACCCACCGCGAGGCGGCATTCGCCGCATTGCCGCGGCCGCTCCCTTTGCAGGCCGACTACAAGCGCCAGACCTACCGCGCCACGCTGCTCCGCGACGATACCGTCAAGCTGGGCGGCGTCATCTACGCGTCCCTCAGCGCCGCCGCCGTGTCCATCGTCCATCGCAACATGAACGGCTGGTGGTTCTGGAAATACCGCAACCGGGAGGGCCACTGGGTGCGGCTGGTCGAGCTGGGCACCGACGCGGGCTGATTTTTCGTGAGTGCATCGCGCATCAAGCCGGATCGCTTCTGTGCGCGCCCATACATCTGATTCCGGGAGAACACGGACGTGCTCAAGACGCTGTTGCCATCTCTGATCCTGCTGGCGCTGGTCTTTGTTCCGCTGGGCATCGCCATTGCCGCGGTGGTGTGGCAACGGCGCTGGGAGCAGCGCAGTGACCGCCGCTCCCCGATCAGCGAGCGCTTGCTCCACCAGGCCGGCGCGCAGGCGCGCCAGAAGGTCGATGCGCTGGGCGAGGACATGATGGAGCGGCTGGCCCAGCTGATGCTGATCGGCCCGCTGGCGATGCTGGTGATCCTGCTGCCGCGGGTGCGCTGGGACCGGCTCCAGTTCGGCTGGCTCAATTGGCTGGTGATAGCCGGTGCAACGGCATGGGCCGCATGGTTGGTGCGCAGCCTCATCCAGTTGCGGCGGCGCCGCCGGCAATGGCGCGAAGGCATGCTGGCGGAGATCGCCGCTGCACAGCAATTGGATCGGTTGCAGACCCAGGGCTGCTTCGTGCTGCACGACATTCCCGCCGGCGACTTCAACATCGACCACGTGGTGGTGGCGCCGCACGCGGTGTTCGCCATCGAGACCAAGTCGCGGCGCAAGCCGGGAAAAGGCAAGGCGTCGGCCAACGTGAGCTATGACGGTACGCGCCTGCAGTTTCCGGGTTGGAAAGACACTCGCTCTTTGGAACAGGCCCGCGCCATCGCGGACTGGCTGGCCAAGTATCTGCGCGACGAAACCGGCGAGTCGGTTGTGGTGTATCCAGTGGTGTGCCTGCCGGGCTGGTTCGTGACCCTGGGCAAGGGCAGCGCCGGTGCGGCGGTGCGCGTGATCAACCCCAAGATGACGTCGCTGTTCGTGGACGCGGGCGCGGCTCCGCCGCTTGCGCCCGCGCAGCGCAACCGTATCGTGCATGCGTTGAGCAAGCGCTATCCCGACCCCCAGGACTGATGCTCTGGTGGAGAAATAATTCGGAATAGAGACCAACTAGACAGGGTGGCTTTTCGCTGCACATTCCAATGCTCGGCGCATTTCAATGAAATGGCTGCGAAGCACCAAATTTGCGACGGCGCCGTTGCGCAATGACGCCACGCCCTATTGGATCGTCCGGGGCGTGGCCAGCGGCTATTTCAGCACGTCGCCCAAGTCGGGTCTCGCTACGAACACGTGGGCTTTGCCCTGCTTGTGGCGACTCATGAGCCGGGCATCGACCAACCCCAGCAAGTCGGAACGTGCCGTGTCGTAGGCGATGTCGTGCGTCCGCCGGTGAACCGCCACGGTGAAGGCCTTGCCTGGATGCTTCAGGGCGTTCAGCAGCAGCGCCCGCTGGCGATGATTCAGGGTTCGGCCCAGCTTGCTGCCAGGCTTGAGCAGGGCTTCGGCCTCGCGCTGTGCGCGCTGCTTGCGTGCGATGTATCCGTGCACGCCGTCGATGGCCTTCAGCAGGACGTCGAGCTGGTGGGAGATGAAGTAACTGGTATCGCTATCGTCCGATTCCGTGTACAGGTAAGAGCGCGTGTACTGCGCGGGTGCCTTTTTCAGGATGCTGGAGATCGAGAAGTATTCGGTCATCCAGAACCCGGAGCGCAGCATCGACCAATAGAACAGCGCGCGGGCTGTGCGGCCATTTCCATCAACAAACGGATGGTCGTAGCCGATCATGAAATGGATGATGATCGCCCTCACCACGGGGTGGATGAAGTGTTCGTCGTCATCCGATTGGTTGGCGAAATCGCACAGGGCCTGCATTCGTGCCGGCAGCTCGTGGGCGGGTGGTGGAACGTGCAGGGTCGTGCCCGTTTCGTCCTCGACCACGATATTTTCGTCGGCCCGCCGGAAGCGGCCGGCAGCATCCGGATCCTTCAGGGTGCCATCGGTCAGCGTTCGATGGATTTCGAAGACGGTGTTCTGGGTCAGCGGTGCGTCAAGCCAGCGCTTCAGCTCCTGCATCGTCTGGAAATTGTTGACGATCATCCGCTCGCCGTAATCACGGGGCGGCCTGCCGACGCGGAGCATTTCCTTCGCCACTTCCGTGGTGGTTGCAGCGCCCTCGAGTTGTGACGAGGTCATGGCCTCTTCCATGAGCGAGCGCACCAGATAGCGGTCCTGCATGGTGGCGGAAGGCAGGGCACCCGTGCCCTGCAGCGCACCCGCCGCGTCACGGGCCACCAGGAATAACTTTCGCTGGATGCTGTCGCTCGGCGAGAGGCCGAAATTTCGCCCCGATTTGTCGCGAAGGGGCAGGGGCTTGCGCAGCGATTGCCGGGCAAGCTTGATGCCCAGCCACCATTGTTCAACGTCCAGACCGGGCGGTGGCGTCAAATGCCGCAGGTGGTCCCAGTGGTCGTACGCGCCCCGCACTTCCGCACCAACGCCCAAGCTCAAAATTCGCCCTACCTGCCCGGCGTGGCGCAGGAGCAACGACGGCAGGGGTGGCGGCGAGACGGGTAGCTTCATGGGCAATTACCAATTTGGTACCGAAACATATAGCAATTGGTAGAAAACTGGTAGTTCGTTGAGGAAGATGGGGGGCGCCGTGGCGGTGATACTGGGCAGGCACTGTAGACAGGAGATACCCCATGAAACCCCGCACCCACGTGGCCCATGACGACGGCCAGCGCCGGCTGGCGGTGCTGATTGATGCCGACAACGCGCAGGCCTCGGTGATCGAGGGCCTGCTGGCGGAGGTGGCCAAGTTCGGGCTGGCCAGCGTGAAGCGCATCTACGGCGACTTCACCACCCAGCAGCAGGCGCAATGGAAGAAGGTGCTGCTGAAGCATTCGATCAACCCGGTGCAGCAGTTCGCCTACACCAGCGGCAAGAACGCCACCGACAGCGCGCTGATCATCGACGCGATGGACCTGATGTACACGGGCCGCTTCGACGGCATGTGCCTGGTCTCCAGCGACAGCGATTTCACCCGGCTGGCGCAGCGCCTGCGCGAGGAGGGGCTGACGGTCTACGGCTTCGGCGAGCACAAGACGCCCGACCCGTTCGTGCAGGCCTGCGACAAGTTCATCTACACCGAGGTGCTGCGCGCCGAGGCCCCGGAGCCGGCGGCGGTGGCGGTGGCGGTGCCACCCAAGCCCGCGAAGAAGCAGGCCGCGAAGCAGAAGGCTGCCACCCAGGCGAGTGCGCAGGCGCCGGAGCCGCCTGCGGCGCCCGCGGCGGGAGCGGGCAAGGCGCCGCCGCAGCCGGTTCCGCTGGGCCTGCTGCGGCAGGCCATCGAGGAAGCCTCCGACGACGAGGGCTGGGCGCACTTGGGTGCGATGGGCGCCTACCTCAACAAGATCAAGCCCAACTTCGATCCGCGCCTGTACGGGCAGAAGAAGCTCAGCGACCTGCTGCGCAAGCAGCCCAAGCACTTCAACGTGGTCGAGCGTGAAACCTCGGCCGGGGTGAAGGCGTTGTTCGTGAAGGCCTTGCCTAGCTGATCACGGCCGGGGCTTGAAAGCAGAAGACACCGGGACAGCGCTCACAGCCGATGGAGCGCCATCCCGGTGCCGGGGAGAAGAAACACGCGCCGCTGCGGGCAGGGGGGAGGTGGGGGAGCGGCGGCGGCGCGCGAAGGGCTTAGAAGCGGACCTGCAGGCGCAGGTTCACTGGGTACGAGGTGCGTCGGCCGGTGTCGTTGATCGAGGCCAGGCCCAGGCCACCGAGCGCGCTGTCGTCGTCGGAGATGTTGCTGTGATAGCGGGCGCCTACCTCGAGGCCCAGCGAGGTCTTCTCGGAGACCGACCACAGCAGACCAATATCGGCGCCGCCGCTGAATACCCAGCCGCCGTCGAAGAACGGCACGTCGTTCAGGGCGATGGCCGCGTCCGGGATGGTGAAGGTGGCCTTCACGCTGTCCACGCGGGTGGCGCCGATGCGGCCGGCCACGTACGGGCGCACCTTGCCGGTGCCGTAGAAGTAACGGTAGCCGCCTTCCAGCGACAGCGCCTTGTAGCCCTCGAAGCGGCCGTAGACGGGGAGCGTGGTTTCCAGCGCCGGGACGTAGGCGCCGCCCACCTGGATGCTGCCCGAGCCGGTGCGGGTGGACAGCAGCTGGCCGAACACTTCGCCGCTGGCCATCGGCCATGCCATTTCCACGCCGAAGTTGGTCGCCTTGCCGTAGATCTTGTCGTAGGAACGCGCGCCGATGCGCAGCTCGGCGGACACGCCGGCCAGGTCGGGGTTCAACCCACCGAGGTCGGCGATCGGGGCATTGGCACCATTGTGGACGTTGCCGCTGACGCCAGTATCAGTACCGCCGATCAGGGTGAAGGTCGGGCCGCTCTGGGCCATGGCGGTGGCGGGAAGGCCCAAGGCAACGGCGAGCAGGGCAACAGACAGGCGATTCATGGTCGGGGGACTCCTGGTGTGGGTGGAAGGCCAGCGTGTGGCCAGTACGACCCGATACGCGGGCGCCGGCGGACTGGATGCACCCGAATGCGTTGGCCGACGAACGGCAAGTGCAAGGCAGCGTTCCGCGGATGCGCTTGATGGCCGGCGGGCCGGCCGCGGATAGTGGGGGATTGCTTGCCGGAGATCCGCCATGTCGCGATTGTTCACCCCTGTTTCGTTCGGTCCCCTCGCGCTGGCCAACCGCATAGTGGTCGCGCCCATGTGCCAGTACGCCAGCACCGACGGCCTGGCCAATGACTGGCACGTGCAGCACTGGGGCGCGCTGTCGCAATCGGGGGCCGGCCTGCTGCTGACCGAGGCCACTGCCGTGGTGCCGGAGGGCCGCATCAGCTGGGCCGACCTCGGCCTCTACGACGATGCCTGCGAGACGGCGTTTGCGCGGGCGCTGGCCAGCGTGCGGCGCTGGTCGCCGATGCCGGTGGGCGTGCAGCTGGCGCATGCCGGGCGCAAGGCGTCCACCCATCGGCCGTGGGAACACGGCGGCGGTGCGATCGCGCCGGATGCACCGCACGGCTGGCAGGTGGTGGCCCCGTCCGCGCTGCCGTATGCGGCGCATGATCCGCAGCCGGAAGCGCTGGATGCCGCGGGGATCGCGCACGTGGTGCAGGCCTTCGCCGAGGCCGCGCGGCGCGCGGCGCGGCTGGGCCTGGACGCCATCGAGATCCACGCGGCGCACGGCTACCTGCTGCACCAGTTCCTGTCGCCGCTCAGCAACCGCCGTGAAGACGGTTACGGCGGTCAGCTGGAGCACCGCATGCGGCTGCTGCTGGAAGTATTCGATGCGGTCCGTGCGGCGGTGCCCGCCACGATGGCGGTAGGCGTGCGCATCTCCGCCACCGACTGGGTGGACGGCGGTTGGGACCTCGCGCAGAGCGTGGCGCTGGCGCGGGCGCTGGATGCGCGCGGCTGCCATTTCCTGCACGTCTCCAGCGGCGGCCTGCATCCGGCCCAGAAGATCGCGGTGGGGCCGGGCTATCAGCTGCCATTCGCAGAGGCGATTCGCCGCGAGGTCGCCATGCCCGTGATCGGCGTGGGGCTCATCACCACGCCCGAGCAGGCCGAGGCTGCTTTGGAGCAGGGGCAGGCCGATGCGATCGCCCTGGCGCGCGCGCTGCTCTACGATCCCCGTTGGCCGTGGCACGCCGCCGCCGCGCTGGGCGCGACGGTGGGCACGTCGCCGCGCTTCCTGCGCGCGGTGCCGCACGGCCTGCCGCCGCTGCTGGTGCCCGCCACCGGCACGGCCGACTGAGTCCCGGACCCGGAGGTCCCGCCATGGCCACGCCGTCGTCGATGCCCGCCGCCTTCCTCGGTCATGGCAGTCCCATGAACGCGCTGGAGACCAACCGCTACACCGCGGCGTGGCGCGCCTTCGGTGCGGCGGTGCCGCAGCCGCGCGCGATCCTCGCGGTGTCCGCGCACTGGCACATCGACGGGCTGGCGGTCACCGCGATGCCGCGGCCGCGCACCATCCACGACTTCTACGGCTTCCCGCAGGCGCTGTTCGACGTGCAGTACCCGGCGCCGGGCCTGCCGTCACTGGCGGAAGAAGTGGCGGACACGGTGTCGCCGGATTTCGTGGTCGGCGCCGACCGCGACGCGTGGGGTCTCGACCACGGCACCTGGTCGGTGCTGGTGCACGCGTTCCCCGACGCCGACATCCCGGTGGTGCAGCTCTCGCTGGACGCACGCAAGCCGATGGATTGGCACCTGGCGCTGGGCGCCAGGCTGGCGGCCCTGCGCGCGCAGGGCGTGCTGGTGGTGGGCAGCGGCAACGTGGTGCACAACTTGCGTGCCATCGACTCGCAATCGCCGGACGATGGCTTCGACTGGGCGCGCCGCTTCGACGAGGCGGCGCGCACGCTGATGGCCGAGCGTCCGCACGATCTCCCCGCGCTGGCCTCGCACCCCGATTTCACCAAGGCGGTGCCGACCGACGAGCACTTCCTGCCGCTGCTCTACCTGGCCGGCCTGTCCGCCGCCGCGGGGCGCGCGACTGACGTGCTGGTGGACGGCTACGCCTACGGCTCGCTGTCGATGACCGCGTTCACCCTGGATGCGCACCGTCCCGTGGGCGCCAGTGGCGCGACGGCGGGCGCCGCGCCGCTGGCCACCGGCGTGGCGCCGGGCGACGCCAACATCTGACCCGGGCGCGGCTCAGTTCGCCGCCGCGCCCAGGGTGTCGCGCACGGTGGCATGCAGCTGCCGGCGCATGCTCAGCCAGCCGGCCAGCATGGCCGCCAGCATGCCGCCGGCCGCACCGATCACCAGCGTGCTGCCGCTCCAGGTGGGTGGCAGGTCCAGCACGCGCTGGGCGAACAGGGTGCCGATGCCGGCCGCCGCCACCGCGGCGATGCCGCCGGCGATCGCGCCGATCGCGCCGAACTCCACCAGTTGCGCGGTACGCAGCTGCGCGCTGCTGGCGCCCAGCGTGCGCAGCACGCCCAGCTCGGTGATGCGCTCGCGGCGGGTCGCGGCCACGGCTGCCACGAATACCAGGCAGCCCGACAGGAAGGCGAACCAGAACACCACCTGGATCACCAGCGCGGCCTGGTCGCCGATGCGCCGGATCTCGCCGGTGATCGCGTCGATGTCGATCACGTTCGCGTTGGGTACCGCCTGCGACAGCGCGACCGCCAGCCGGGTGTCGCCCACCGGCACCTTCACCGCGGTGATGTAGGTGGCCGGCAGATCGCGCGCCAGGTCTGGCGAGGCCAGCACGAAGAAGTTCGGCGTGAAGCTTTCCCAGCGCACGTCGCGCAGGCTGGTGATGCGACCCGCGATGCGCTGGCCGGCGACGTCGAAGACCAGCGTGTCGCCCAGCTGCCAGCGCAACTGTTCGGCGAACTTGGTCTCCACCGAGAACTCGCCGCGCGCGGTCTTCGGGTTCCAGAACGCACCGGCGCGCAGCGTGTTGCCGGTCGGCAGCGCGTCGGCGGTGGACAGGTTGAACTCGCGATCGAGCAGGCGCTCGCCGCGCCCCTGCGGCGCCGGCCGGCCGCGCTGCTGCGCGCTTTCGCCCACGTAGCGCGCGCGGATCAGCGGCGACAGGCCGACCGATTCGACACCGAGTCGCGCCAGCACGCCGTCGAACGCCGGCCGCTGGTCCGGCTGCACGTTGATCACGAAGCGGTTGGGTGCGTCGCCGCGCACCGTCGCCTGCCACTGCTCCCACACGTCGGTGCGCACCAGCAGCAGCAACAGCAGCGCCATCAGGCTGGTGCCCAACGCCACCACCTGCGCGATCGTCAGGCGGCGCCGTCGCGACAGGTTCAGCAGGGCGTAGCGGACGATGCCGCTGCCGGCGCGTCCGGCGCGCGCGACCAGGGCCGCCAGCGCCCAGCCGGCGACACCCAGCACCGCGGCGGTGGCCAGCAGCCCGCCCAGCAGGATGGCGCCGGTGGTGGCGTTGCCCGCGGCCTGCCAGAACAGCGCCAGCAGGCCGGCCAGCGCCAGCCCGAACAGCAGCAGCGCCGGGGGCGAGGGCGTGCGCAGGTCGCTGCGCAGCACCGCCAGCGCGCTGACCCGGCGCAGTGCCAGCAGCGGCGGCAGTGCGAAGGTCAGCAGGATCCACAGTCCCACCAGCGCGCCCTTCAGCAGCGGCCAGGCGGTGGCCGGCGGCAGCGCGGTGCCCAGCTCGCGGGCGATCCAGGTGCCCGCCAGTTGCTGCAGCAGCGCCGCGGCGACCAGGGCCAGCGCGATGGCCGCGGCGCCCAGCAGCGCCAGCTGGCCCACGTAGAGGCTAACGATGGCGCGCTGGCCGGCGCCCAGCGCGCGCAGGGTGGCGGCGATGGCGCGGTGGCGCTCGGCGTGCTGGCGCGCGGCCATGCCGATGGCCACCGCCGCCAGCGCGGCGGTCAGCACCAGCGACACCGACAGGAAGCGCTGCGCGCGGTCCAGCGCGGCGCGCAGCTGCGGGCTGAGGTCGTCGCCGGTCTCCACCCGCGCGCCCGGGCTGCGGTCCGCTTCGCGTGCCTTCACCCACGGCCCGATCGCCGCCGGCGGTCCGGCCACCGCGACCCGCCACGATGCGCGCGCGCCGGAGCCGAGCAGGCCGCCGGCCTCCACCTCGGCCAGCGGCACGATGGCGCGCGGCCCCAATTCCACGCCGTTGAGCGGCCGGTCCGGCTCCTCCACCACGATCCCGGCCAGCCGCAGCGGCCGGCCGCCGACCTCGACCACCGCCCCCAGCGGCGCGCGCAGGCGCTCGGCACCGCTGGCGCTCAGCCACAGCGTGCCGGCGGCGGGCCCGGCCAGCGCCCGGACGCCCTGTGCGGTGCGCACGGTGTACGGGCCCAGCAGCGGCGCATCGCCGGCCAGCGCCTTCAGCGTGCCCAGCTGCGGCACCCCGCCGCGTGCGCCCACCATGCTGGACAACTCCACGCTGCGGTAGGTGCGCAGGCCCAACCGGCGGGCGTCGCGCAGCGCGGCGTCCACCGCGCGGTCGTCGCTGCTGAACGCCGCGTCGCCGCCGACCAGCCGGCGGCTCTGCGCGGCCAGCGCGTCGGTGGTGCGTTGCGCGATGCTGCCCACGCCGGCCAACGCCAGCACGGCCACGAACAGCGCCGCCAGCAGCACCCCGAATTCGCCGTTGCGCCAGCCCGACCAGGCCTGCCGCGCGGCCATCCGCGCCAGCCGCCTCACGGCAGCAACCGCCCGGCGTCCAGCCGCAGCTGGCGGTCGCAGCGTGCGGCCAGGCGCTCGTCGTGGGTCACCACCACCACCGTGGTGGCGCGGGCGTCGTCCATGCCGAACAGCAGGTCCTCGATCGCCAGGCCCGTCTTGCGGTCCAGGTTGCCGGTGGGCTCGTCCGCGAACAGGATCCGCGGCCGGGTGGCGAAGGCGCGTGCGATCGCCACGCGCTGCTGCTCGCCGCCGGACAGCTGGCGCGGCAGGTGGTGCAGGCGCTGGCCCAGGCCGACCTGCTCCAGCAGCGCGCGTGCCGTCGCGCCGCCGGCCCCGCCGCGCAGCTCCAGCGGCAGCGCCACGTTGTCCAGCGCGCTCATCGCCGGCATCAGCTGGAAGTTCTGGAACACGAAGCCCACCGCGCGGGCGCGCAGGGCGGCGCGGGCGTCCTCGTCGGTGGCGTGGATCGGCGTGCCGTCCAGCCACACCTCGCCGCGGCTGGGCACGTCCAGCCCGGCCAGCAGCGACAGCAGGGTGGTCTTGCCGGAGCCGGATTCGCCGACGATGGCCACGCGCTCGCCGGGGGCGATGTCGAGGCTGATCCCGTCGAGGATGGTCAGCGCGCCGTCGGGCAGCGCCACCGTCTTGCCCACGTCCACGGTGCGCAGGCTGCCGTGGCCGGGCGTGCTAGCGTTGCCGGGACTGGACGCGAGGGTCGAAGCGATGGTGTCAGCGGTGCGGGCGTGGGTGCTGGGCGTGGTCGTCATGGCGATGATGCTAGCGGCATCGGCCGCGCATGCGCGGGAACAGGTCGTGCTGGTCATGGGCGACTCACTTTCGGCGGCCTACGGGTTGCGCCCGGAACAGGGCTGGGTGGCGCTGGCGGATGCGAAATCGAGCCGATACGACTTCCGTAACGCCAGCGTGTCCGGAGAGACTACGGCGGGCGGGCGCAGTCGGATCGACGCGGAGCTGGCGCGCACGCGGCCCGACATCGTCATCATCGAACTCGGTGCCAACGACGGCCTGCGCGGCCTGCCGCTGCGGCAGATGGGCGCCAACCTTGGCTGGATGATCGGCCGCAGCCGCGCCGCCGGTGCCCGCGTGCTGCTGGTGGGGCTGCAGCTGCCGCCGAACTTCGGCACCTACGCCGGCGAGTTCCAGCGCAGCTACGTGCTGATCAGCCAGCGCCTGCATACCGGCCTGGTGCCGCACTTCCTCGCGCCGCTGGGCACCGAGCGCCGCTGGTTCCAAGCCGACAACCTGCACCCGGTGGCCGCCGCGCAGCCGCTGCTGGCGGACGAGATGCTGCGCGCGCTGGATGCGCTGCCGCCGGGGCGCTGACGCCGGACGTCGCGCGCCCGGCGTGCGGGGCGTTTACGCGGATTCGCGCGCGATGGCGCGCCAGCCGATGTCCGTGCGGTGGAACTCGTTGCCCCACGCCACCGCCGCGACGCCTGCATAGGCCGCGCGCTGCGCCGCGGACACGGTGTCGCCCAGCGCACACACGCACAGCACGCGACCGCCCGCGGTGACGATGGTGCCGTCGTTGCCGAGCGCGGTGCCAGCGTGGAAGACCTTGGCGGAGGCGGGCACGGCATCGAGGCCGGAAATCGCTTCGCCTGTGATGGGCGCGTCCGGATAGGGCCGGGACGCCATCACCACGCCCAGCGAGGGCCGCGCGTCCCACTCCGCGTCCACGCCGTCCAGCTTGCCGTCGATGGCGGCCTCGACCAGGTCCACCAGGTCCGACTGCAGGCGCAGCATCACCGGCTGGGTCTCGGGGTCGCCGAAGCGCACGTTGAATTCGATGACCTTGGGCGCGCCGCTGGCATCGATCATCAGCCCGGCGTACAGGAAGCCGGTGAACGGCACGCCGTCGGCGATCATGCCCTGCACCGTCGGGTTGACCACCTCGCGCATGACGCGCGCATGCACCTCGGGCGTGACCACCGGCGCGGGCGAGTACGCGCCCATGCCGCCGGTGTTGGGGCCGGTGTCGCCATCGCCCACGCGCTTGTGGTCCTGGCTGGTGGCCATCGGCAGCGCGTGGCGGCCGTCCACCATCGAGATGAAGCTGGCTTCCTCGCCCTCGAGGAACTCCTCGATCACCACCCGCGCGCCGGCGTCGCCGAACGCGTTGCCGGCCAGCATGTCGCGCACCGCGGCCTCGGCCTCGGCCAGCGTCATCGCCACGATCACGCCCTTGCCGGCGGCCAGGCCGTCGGCCTTGACCACGATCGGTGCGCCCTTCTCGCGCACGTAGGCCAGCGCCGCATCGACGTCGGTGTGCACGGCGTAGAACGCGGTGGGGATGCCGTGCCGGGCCAGGAAGTCCTTGGCGAAGGCCTTGCTGCCTTCCAGCTGCGCGGCGGCGGCGGTGGGGCCGAAGATGCGCAGGCCGACGGCGCGGAAGCGGTCCACCACGCCTGCCACCAGCGGCTGCTCGGGGCCGACCACGGTCAGCGCGATGCCCTCGTCCTGCGCCAATGCGAGCAGGCCGTCGAGATCGGTGGCCTTCACCGCCGCGTTGCGGCACTTGGCTTCCGTCGCGGTGCCGGCGTTGCCGGGCGCCACGATGACCTCTGCGACCCGCGGCGACTGCGCCAGCTTCCACGCCAGCGCGTGTTCGCGACCGCCGGACCCGATGACGAGGATTTTCATGGTGCATCCACCTGCCGAATTGTCTGGGGAAGTCCAGCCCCCGAGTCAGGGGGCGATTCGCGCCGCAGGCGCGAAGGGGGTGTGGCAGCGCGGGCGGGGCCCGACGTTTGCGCAGCAAACATCGGAATGGATGCCGGCGCAGCCGGTCTCAGTGCCGGAAGTGGCGCACGCCGGTGAACACCATCGCGATGCCGTGCTCGTCCGCCGCGGCGATTACTTCCGCGTCGCGCATCGAACCGCCCGGCTGGATCACCGCTTTGATGCCCGCCTCCGCCGCCGCGTCGATGCCGTCGCGGAACGGGAAGAAGGCGTCGCTGGCCATCACCGAGCCCGGCACCACCAGTCCCGCGTCCTGCGCCTTGATGCCCGCGATGCGCGCCGAATACACCCGGCTCATCTGCCCGGCGCCCACGCCGATCGTGCGCTGGTCCTTCGCATACACGATGGCGTTGGACTTCACGAACTTGGCGACCTTCCACGCGAACAGCAGGTCGGCGAACTGCGCCTCGGTCGGCGCCAGCTTGGTCACCACCTTCAATTCGTCGCGGGTGACCACGCGGTCGTCGGCGGTCTGCATCAGCATCCCCGAATTGATCCGCTTGGTGTCGATGAAGCCCGGCGACGGCGGCGCCATCGGGATGCGCAGCACGCGCACGTTGGCCTTCTTCTTCGCGTAGGCCAGCGCCTCTTCGTCGTAATCGGGGGCAATCAGCACCTCGACGAACTGGCGGTCGAGGATGGTCTTGCAGGTGGCGCCGTCGAGCGGCGTGTTGAAGGCGAGGATGCCGCCGAACGCGCTGGTGGGGTCGGTAGCGTAGGCCTGCTCGTAGGCCTCAAAGCAGCCGCTGCCCACGGCCACGCCACAGGGGTTGGCGTGCTTGACGATCACGCAGGCCGGCACGTCGAACTGGCGCACGCATTCCCACGCGGCGTCGCTGTCGGCGATGTTGTTGTAGCTGAGCTCCTTGCCCTGCAGCTGCTCCAGCGTGGCCAGCGAGCCGGGTGCCGGATACAGGTCGCGGTAGAACGCGGCTTGCTGGTGCGGGTTCTCGCCGTAGCGCAGGTCCATGACCTTGACGAAGCTGCCGTTGGCCTGCGCGGAGAAGGTCGCGCGCACCGGCACGGCGGTGGAGGCGTCGGTGATCGCCGAGAGGTAGTTGCTGATCGCGGCGTCGTACTGCGCGACGCGATTGAACGCCGCCACCGACAGCGCGAAGCGGGTGCCGGCCGACAGGCTGCCGCCGCTGGCGTCGAGTTCCGACAGCAGGCCAGCGTACTGCGCCGGGTCGGTGGCCACCGCCACGCGGGCGAAGTTCTTCGCCGCGCTGCGCAGCATCGCCGGGCCGCCGATGTCGATGTTCTCCACCGCGTCGGCCAGCGTGCAGTCGGCGCGCGCGGTGACGGCCTCGAACGGGTACAGGTTCAGCACCAGCAGGTCGATGGCGCCGATGCCGTGTTCGGCCATCACGGCGTCGTCGAGGCCGGCACGGCCCAGCAGGCCGCCGTGCACGACCGGGTGCAGGGTCTTGACCCGGCCGTCCATCATCTCGGGGAAGCCGGTGACGTCGCTGACGTCCTGCACCGCGAGGCCCGCCGCGCGCAGCGCCTTGGCGGTGCCGCCGGTGGACAGCAGTTCCACGCCGCGCGCGGCGAGCGCACGGGCCAGCTCGACCAGACCGGTCTTGTCGGAAACGGACAGCAGGGCGCGGCGGAGGGCGACCGGCGCGCCGGGAATGAGGTCGGCGGACATGCGGGGGCGGGGCAGTGGGGAAGCGCGGATTATACGGCGGCGTGCCGTTCCGGCCCCGCCAGCCTCAGCCCATCGCGTAGTCGCGCAGCTTCTTGCGCAGGGTGGCGCGGTGGATGCCCAGCATCGCGGCGGCGCGGCTCTGGTTGCCTTCGCAGTGGCGCAGGACCTCGGCGAACAGCGGGATCTCCAGCTCGCGCAGGGCGATGCTGTAGAGGTCGTCGGTGTCGTGGCCGTCGAGGTCGCGCAGGTAGCGGCGGACCGATTCGGCGACGTGTTCGCGCAGCGGCACGCGCTGGCCGGTGTCCTGGCGATGGCTGGGAGAATTCAACGAAGGGCCCCTCGGAACGGCCCGCGCGCACAGGGCGTGCGCGGCGGGGCAGCGAGTCTAGCGCGATGTCCGCGGCGGCGTGAGTGCCGCCGCGCATTCATCGGTGCACGCGGTCACGGATCCGCGCGCGGGATCATTCGAAGCGGAAATCGAACCCCACCACGCCGGGCGCGGGCTCGACGACATCGAATGCGATCTGGCTGGCCTGGCCCGGCGCGATCTCCCCGGCGCGGGACGCATCGCCCAGATAGTCGGTCGGGCGGAAGCGGCGCGCGCCCAGCGGCTTGCCGGTCATGTCCGACAGGGTCAGGGCCAGCACCGGCCACGGCTGCGGCCAGCGCGCGTCGTTGCGGAAGCTGGCCTGCACGCGCAGCACGCCGGGGCGGTCGGGCGGGGCGATCACGTCGCGCGAGAGCAGCACGAAGGCCGCCGGTTCGCGCCACGCCGGCAGTCGGCAACCCAGCGCGCCGCAGGCGCTGGCCAGCAGCGGCCGCAGCGTGGGGCTGGCGGCCAGCCGCTCCCGCTGCAGCCAGCCCAGCTGCGCCAGCAGGGCCAGGCCCAGCAGCGCGGCGGCCAGCCATTCGCCGGTGCGGCGCGGGGCCGCGGAGGCGCCCGCGATGAAGCTCGGCGTACGGCTCATGCGCCGACCGGCTGGGCGTTGCGCACGCCGTCTAGGCGCACCCAGTCGTCCTCGCGCGCCACCTGCAGCGCGTCGAACCACGGCGCGAAGCGCACCAGCAGTTCGTCTTCCTGTCCGGCCAGGATGCCGGACATCGCCAGGCGGCCGCCCGGCGCGGTGCGCGCGGCGAGGATGTCCGCCAACGCGTCCAGCGCCGAGGCGAGGATGTTGGCGACCACCACCGGGTAGGTGCCGGCGGGCGCGTCCTGCGGCAGGGCCACGTCGATGGTGACGCCGTTGCGCTGGGCGTTGTCGGCGGTGGCGGTGATGGCCTGCGGATCGTTGTCGATGCCCACCGCGGCGGCGGCGCCTAGCTTCAGCGCGGCCAGCGCGAGGATGCCGCTGCCGCAGCCGAAGTCCAGCACGGTGCGGCCCGCCAGCCCGCCCTCGGCGGCCAGCGCGTCCAGCCAGCGCAGGCACAGCGCGGTGGTGGGATGGGTGCCGGAGCCGAACGCCAGGCCCGGGTCCAGCCGCACCACCGCCGCGTCCGGCGCGTCGGCCCCGTCCGGCAGGGCGTGGTCCCACGGCACGATCCAGGTGCGCGCGCCGAAGCGCATCGGCTGGAACAGGTCCAGCCACGCGCGCTCCCAGTCCTGGTCCTCGACCTTCTCGAAGCGCACCTTGTGCCACTCGAGCCCCGGATCGAACGCCTCCAGCGCGGCCAGCAGCACCAGCGCGTCGGTGTCGTCGGGGAACAGCGCGGTCAGCGTCATCTCGTCCCACAGCGGCAGCTCGCCGACGCCGGGTTCGAAGATGGCCTGCTCGTCGGCCGCATCCAGGTGCGCGTCCTGCAGGGTCACGGCGAGCGCGCCCACGTCCTCCAGCGCGCGTTCCACGCGCGGTTGCAGGGCTTCGGTGCAGGGGACGGAGAGTTGCAGGTAGGGCATGTGGGCGCCGCGGTCTGGCCGGCGCCCATGGTCGCCGCAGGCGGGGCCGCGGACAAGCCCCGCCGACGCCGCCTCAGAGGATCGACAGCGCTTTTTCCTTGCGCTCGGCGAGCCGCTTCTCGAGGTAGTGGATGTTCTGGCTGCCCTGGCCGAAGCCGCCGTCGGCCATGATCCGCTGCTGCAGCGGGATGTTGGTCTTGATGCCGTCCACCACCATTTCGCTCAGCGCCACCCGCATCCGCGCGATCGCCTGGGCGCGGTCGGCGCCGTGCACGATGAGCTTGCCGATCATCGAGTCGTAGTTCGGCGGGACGCGGTAGCCCTCGTAGATGTGCGAGTCCACGCGCACGCCCGGGCCGCCCGGGGCATGGAAGTGCTGGATCAGGCCGGGGCAGGGGAAGAACGTGTCCGGGTCCTCGGCGTTGATGCGGCATTCGATGGCGTGGCCGGTCAACACGATGTCGCTCTGCTTGATCGACAGCTTGTGGCCGGCGGCGATCAGCAGCTGCTCGCGCACCAGGTCGATGCCGGTGACCAGCTCGGTCACCGGGTGCTCCACCTGGATGCGGGTGTTCATTTCGATGAAGTAGAAGCGGCCGTTCTCGAACAGGAACTCGAAGGTGCCGGCGCCGCGGTAGCCGATGCGGATGCAGGCTTCCACGCAGACCTTGCCGATCTCCGCGCGCAGCTCCGGCGTGATGCCCGGTGCCGGCGCTTCCTCCACCACCTTCTGGTGGCGGCGCTGCATGGAACAGTCGCGCTCACCGAGGTGGATGGCGTTGCCCTGGCCGTCGGCCAGCACCTGGATCTCCACGTGGCGCGGATTCTCCAGGAACTTCTCCATGTAGACCATGTCGTTGCCGAACGCGGCCTTGGCTTCCTGCTTGGTGGTGGCGATGGCGTTGACCAGCGCCGCCTCCGAGTGCACCACGCGCATGCCGCGCCCGCCGCCGCCGCCGGCCGCCTTGACGATGACCGGGTAGCCGATCTCGCGGGCGATCTTGACGTTGGTGGCGGCGTCGTCGCCGAGCGGGCCGCCCGAGCCGGGCACGCAGGGCACGCCCGCGGCCTTCATCGCGCGGATGGCCTCCACCTTGTCGCCCATCAGGCGGATGGTGTCGGCCTTCGGGCCGATGAACACGAAGCCGCTCTGCTCCACGCGTTCGGCGAAGTCGGCGTTCTCCGACAGGAAGCCGTAGCCGGGGTGGATGGCCTGGGCGTCGGTGACCTCGGCCGCGGCGATGATCGCCGGCATGTTGAGGTAGCTCTCCGCCGACGGCGCCGGGCCGATGCAGACGGATTCGTCCGCCATGGCGACGTGCTTCAGGTTGCGGTCGACGGTGGAGTGCACCGCGACGGTGCGGATGCCCAGCGAATGGCAGGCGCGCAGGATGCGCAGCGCGATTTCGCCGCGGTTGGCGATGACGACTTTTTCAAGCATGTTGGTTCCCGATTCGTCCGTCCGGCCCGCCGGCGCGTGCGCCGGGGGCGATCGCAGGCGCGTGCCTGCTTACCCGATCACGAACAGCGGCTGGTCGAACTCGACCGGTTGGCCGCTTTCGCACTTGATCGCCAGCACGGTGCCGGAGACCTCGGCCTCGATCGGGTTGAACATCTTCATCGCCTCGATGATGCCCAGCGTGTCGCCGGCCTTGACAGCCTGGCCGATGGACACGAAGGCCGGCTTGTCCGGCGCCGGGCTGGCGTAGAAGGTGCCCACCATCGGCGCGCGCATCACGTGGCCGGCCGGCAGTTCCGGGTCGGCGGGCTTGGGGCTGCCGCCGGTGGCGGCCTGCACCGGCGAGCTCATCGGCATCGGCGCGGCAGCCGGGGCGGGGGCGTGGTGCACGACCTGGGCCGGGGCCGCGGCCAGCGCGCCCTTCGGCACGCGGGCCAGGCGCACCGACTCCTCGCCTTCCTTGATCTCGATCTCGGCCAGGTTCGACTCTTCCAGCAGGTCGATCAGTTTCTTGATCTTGCGCAGGTCCATGGGGACGCTCCTTTCTTGGATGCTTCAGGCCCGCAGCCGCGCCAGCGCGGCGTCGAGGGCGTAACGGTAGGAATCCGCCCCGAAGCCGCACACCACCCCGACCGCCTTGTCGCTGAAGTAGCTGTGCTGGCGGAAGGGTTCGCGGGCGTGCGGGTTGGAGAGGTGGATCTCGATGAAGGGGATGGCCACCGCCGCCAGCGCGTCGCGCAGGGCGACCGAGGTGTGGGTGAAGGCGGCCGGGTTGATCAGGATGAAGGCGGTGCCGTCGCCGCGGGCGGCCTGCACCCGGTCCACCAGCGCGTGCTCGGCGTTCGACTGGAACGCCTCCAGCGCGTGGCCGGCGGCCTGCGCGCGCGCGGCGAGGTCGGCGTCGATGTCGGCCAGCGTCGCGCGGCCGTAGACCTCCGGCTCGCGCGTGCCGAGCAGGTTGAGGTTGGGGCCGTGCAGGAGCAGGAGCTTCGCCATCGGTGCGGGTTGGGGGTCCCGAAAACAGGCGCGCAGTGTCCCGCGAAAGGTGGATGCTGTCCAGTTCGGCGAACTTTTGCCGGATACCGCGGTTTTAAGCGGATGTTTGAGTGGTGGCTCTAAAGTCCGCCCGCTGCGGGGCCTGGCGCCGCCGTCTGCGCGCTCGCGCCGGCCCACCGGGCGATCTCCGCCGCGTCGGCGAACGGTCCGATCCGCGTCGCCAGCAGGCGCCCGTCCGCGGACACCAGCACCGAGTAGGGCAGCACGCCGGCCGGGTTGCCCAGCCGCACGCCCGCATCCGCGGGGCCGGGCGCGTCGACCAGCACCGGGTAGGTGATCCCGTGCTGGCGCAGGAAGGCCTGCACGGCCGGGGCGTCGTCCAGCGCGATGCCGACCACTTGCACGCCGTTCGGCCCCTGCGCGGCGGAGAAGGCCTGAAGGTCGGGCATTTCCTTCAGGCAGGGCGCGCACCAGGTGGCCCACAGGTTGACCAGGGTGGGCCGGCCCGCCCAAGCGCGGGGGACGTCGACCGGGGTGCCGGCCACGTCGCGCAGGGTCATGGGCGGCACGGTGGCGCCGGGCTCGGCCACCGCCACGCCGGCGGGCGGGGCCGGGGCGCGGGCTTTCAGGGAGGCGTCCAGCACCCGCTGGCCGAGCGCTGTGCCGGCCAGCCGGTAGGCCACGGTGGGTTCGAAGAACAGGCTGGCGGCAGCGCCGGCCAGTGCGGCGAGCACGGCCACGCCCACCACCGCCCGGTGCGATGGCATCAGCGCGCCGCCTCGCGCAGCGCGTCTTCCACCATGCCCGCGGTGAGCAGGGTGGGCAGGATGCGGCCTTCGCCGCCGCCGCGCGGGTACACCACGTACAGCGGCACGCCGACCGCGCGGTGGCGCTGCAGGTAGGCGGTGATGGCGGGGTCCACGTCAGTGTAGTCGCCCACCATGTACACGGCGTTGGCGGCCTCCAGTGCGGCGCGGAAGCGCGTGCCGGAGAATACGGTCTTCTCGTTCGCCTTGCAGGTGACGCACCAGTCGGCGGTCATGTTGACGAACACCGGCCGGCCCTGCGCGCGCAGGTCGGCCAGCGCCTGTTCCGACCACGCCGCCCGGGCGACGCCACCGGCCGTGGTGGCCGCAGCGGCCGCCTGCGGGCGCGGCAGGGCGTGCAGGCGCAGCAGCGGCCAGGCGACCGCCAGCAGCGCCAGCAGCGCCAGCGCCTGCCAGCCGCGGACAGCGCCGGCACGGGCCCGGCTCCACGCCCAGAAAGCCAGCGCCAGCAGGATCGCGGCCGCCAGCCACAGGCCGACCGCATCGGCGCCGCGCAGCTTCGCCAGCACCCACACCAGCCACGCGGCGGTGGCGTACAGCGGGAAGGCCAGCAGCTGCTTGAAGGTGTCCATCCACGCGCCGGGCTTCGGCAGCAGGCGGGCGAAGGCGGGCACGAAGCCGATCAGCAGGAACGGCAGTGCCAGTCCCAGCCCCAGCATCAGGAACACCAGCAGCGCGCCGGCGGTGGGGCCGGTGAAGGCGTAGGCCAGGGCGGCGCCCATGAACGGCGCGGTGCAGGGCGTGGCCAGCACCACCGCCAGCACGCCGGTGAAGAAATCGGCGCGGACACCGTCGCCCTGCAGCAGCGCGCCGGTGCGCTGGCCCAGGCCGATATTGGCGTGCCACAGCCCGGACAGCGACAGGCCCAGCGCGAACATCACCAGCGCCAGTCCGGCCAGCACCAGCGGCTGCTGCAGCTGGAAGCCCCAGCCCAGCGCCAGCCCGGCGTGGCGCAAGGCCAGCACCAGCGCACCCAGTGCCAGCATCGACAGCAGCACCCCGGCGGTGTAGGCCAGCGCATGGCGGCGCGCCCGCCCGCGGTCCTGCCCGCTCTGCGCCAGCGACAGTGCCTTCAGCGACAGCACCGGCAGCACGCAGGGCATCAGGTTGAGGATCAGGCCGCCGCCCAGCGCCAGCAGCAGGGCGGCCAGCAGGCCGGGCGTGGTGCGGGTGGGCGGGGCCTCGCGGGCGGGCGCGGTCGGCGCGGCGACGGGTGGGGGCGCGGCGGCGGGCACGGCGACGGGGGCAGTGGGCGCGTCGGTCGGCGCGCTTGCCGGAGCGGGTGTTGCGGTCACTGGCGCAGACGTCGGCGCGCCGACCTTGCCGGCCGGCAGTGCCACCGCCAGGCGGCGCGTCATCGGCGGGTAGCAGATGCCGTCGGTCTGGCAGCCCTGCAGGCCCAGCACCAGGGTGGCGCGGGTGGCGGCAGTGGTCGTACGGGTGACCGGCAGCGGGATTTCGACTTCATCGAAGTACACGGCGACGTCGCCGAAGTGCTCGTCGCGGTGCGGGGTGGCCCGCGGCAGCGCGGCCGGCGGCGGCAGCGCGGTGGACAGGCCGCGGTCGGCCAGCGCCACCGTCAGCTTGTCGCGGTAGAGGTAGTAGCCGCGGGCCGGGGTCAGCCGCAGCAGCAGGGTGTTGCCATCCAGCGCGATCAGCTCGCTGGTGAAGGCCTGCTCGGCCGGCAGCGGCGCGGTGTCCGTCGCGCCGGCGTCCGCCCCGCCCAGCGCGAACAGCCCGCCGCCCTTGCGCCCGGGCAGGAAGCCCGCGTCGGCGCTGCCCGCGGCCGGCGGCAGCGCCACGGTCAGGGTGCGGGTCTGCGGCGGATAGCACACGCCGGCATCGGCGCAGCCCTGGTACTTCACCGTCAGTGCCACGCCGGTGGCGTCGGCGGCCGGCGTGCCGCGGACCACGCCCACCAGCTGCTGGCGGTAGGTTTCGACGTCGCCGAAGAACTCGTCGCGGTGCTTGTCGCCGGTCGGCAACGCCAGCGTCGGATTGGCGAAGGCGGCGCTGGTCTTCACCGAGGTGCGGTGCCGGTACAGGTAGTAGCCGTCGGCGATCTTCCAGCGCACCTCGATGCGGTCGCGCGCCGTGGCCTGCGCCGACAGCACGAAGACCTGGTCGACCGGGGGCAGCTCGACGTCGGCGGCGGCGGCCGGCAGGGCGGCCAACAGGCCCGCGATCAGGGCCGGCGCGGCCAGCCAGCGGCGCAGGCGAAGGGTCAATCCGGTCATTCGGGGCATTCTACTGGACGGGTCGATGCGACCACCCACTGCAGGTACGCAGGCAGGCCGGCCGCGGATTCGACCGCCACCAGCGCCGGCAGTTCATACGGATGCAGCGCGCGCAGCCGGGCCTCCAGCGCGGGATAGCGGTCGCGGCGGGTCTTGATGAGCAGCAGCACTTCGTCGGCGCGCTCCACCGCGTCCTGCCAGCGGTACACCGAGCGCAGACCGGGCAGGAGATTCACGCAGGCGGCCAGGCGCTCACCGACCAGGGCCTCCGCGAGGCGTTCGGCGCTGGCGGCATCGGGGCACGTGGAAAAGCACAGCAGGGCGGCGTCCATGCCCGATAGCCTAGAGGCCTTCGCCGCGACGTGCCGCCCCGGGTCCGGACGATTCCGGCCCGGGATGCCCTCGGCCCCCTTGAAAGCCCCGCAGCCCGCCCCATCTCCCGGGCATCCCGGTTGCGGGATCCGCTTGTCCCGTACATTGGCACCCGGCGCAACCGAGTGCTAAAATTTCCGGGTTTTCTCCACACAATCAACCATTTGCAGAGGTTGCACATGTCCAACATCAAGCCGCTGTACGACCGCGTGGTCATCAAGCGCATGGAAGAAGAGAAGCTGTCCGCCGGCGGGATCGTGATCCCCGACAGCGCCACCGAGAAGCCGATCAAGGGCGAAGTCGTTGCCGTGGGCACCGGCAAGGTGCTGGACAACGGCCAGGTGCGCGCCCCGCAGGTCAAGGTGGGCGACAAGGTGCTGTTCGGCAAGTACAGCGGCACGGAAGTGAAGCTGGACGGCGCCGAGCTGCTGGTGGTCAAGGAAGACGACCTGTTCGCGATCCTCGGCTGATCGCGCGTCGCTTCCCCCCTAATCCAAACGATCCAAGACTGAGGTAATCGCAATGGCTGCCAAGGATATCCGTTTCGGCGAAGACGCCCGCGTGCGCATGGTGCGCGGCGTGAACGTGCTCGCCAATGCCGTCAAGGCCACCCTGGGCCCGAAGGGCCGCAACGTCGTGCTGCAGAAGAGCTTCGGCGCCCCGACCATCACCAAGGACGGCGTCTCCGTCGCCAAGGAGATCGAGCTGGCCGACGCGTTCGAGAACATGGGCGCGCAGATGGTGAAGGAAGTCGCGTCCAAGACCTCCGACAACGCCGGTGACGGCACCACCACCGCCACCGTGCTGGCGCAGGCGTTCATCCGCGAGGGCATGAAGGCGGTCGCCGCCGGCATGAACCCGATGGACCTGAAGCGCGGCATCGACAAGGCCGTGACCGCGGCCGTGGCCGAGCTGAAGACCCTCAGCAAGCCGTCCAGCACCTCCAAGGAGATCGCCCAGGTCGGCACCATCTCCGCGAACAGCGACGCCAACATCGGCGACCTGATCGCGCAGGCGATGGACAAGGTCGGCAAGGAAGGCGTGATCACCGTCGAGGACGGTTCGGGCCTGGAGAACGAGCTGGACGTGGTCGAGGGCATGCAGTTCGACCGCGGCTACCTGTCGCCGTACTTCATCAACAACCAGCAGTCGATGCAGGCCGAGCTGGACGACCCGTTCATCCTGCTGCACGACAAGAAGATCTCCAACGTCCGTGACCTGCTGCCCGTGCTGGAAGGCGTGGCCAAGGCCGGCAAGCCGCTGCTGATCGTGGCGGAAGAGGTCGAGGGCGAGGCGCTGGCGACGCTGGTGGTCAACACCATCCGCGGCATCGTCAAGGTCTGCGCCGTGAAGGCCCCGGGCTTCGGCGACCGCCGCAAGGCGATGCTGGAGGACATGGCCATCCTGACCGGCGGCACCGTGATCTCCGAGGAAGTGGGCCTGTCGCTGGAGAAGGCCACCATCAAGGACCTCGGTCGCGCCAAGAAGGTCCAGGTCTCGAAGGAGAACACCACCATCATCGACGGCGCCGGCGAAGGCGCGGGCATCGAGGCGCGCATCAAGCAGATCAAGGCGCAGATCGAGGAGACCTCCTCGGACTACGACCGCGAGAAGCTGCAGGAGCGCGTGGCCAAGCTGGCCGGCGGCGTGGCCGTCATCAAGGTCGGTGCCGCCACCGAAGTCGAGATGAAGGAAAAGAAGGCGCGCGTCGAAGACGCCCTGCACGCCACCCGCGCTGCCGTTGAAGAAGGCATCGTCCCGGGCGGCGGTGTCGCCCTGATCCGCGCCAAGGCCGCGATCAAGGACCTGAAGGGTGCCAACGAAGACCAGAACCACGGCATCGCGATCGCGCTGCGTGCGATGGAAGCCCCGCTGCGCGAGATCGTCACCAACGCCGGCGACGAGCCGAGCGTGGTGCTGAACCGCGTCGCCGAAGGCAAGGGCGCGTTCGGCTACAACGCCGCCAACGGCGAGTTCGGCGACATGATCGAGTTCGGCATCCTGGATCCGACCAAGGTCACCCGCACCGCGCTGCAGAACGCGGCCTCCATCGCCGGCCTGATGATCACCACCGAAGCCATGGTGGCCGAGCTGCCGAAGAAGGAAGAGCCGGCGATGCCGGGCGGTGGCATGGGCGGCATGGGCGGCATGGATTTCTGATCCACGCCAGCGCGTCGCGTTTGACCACGGAGCCCGGCCTTGTGCCGGGCTTCGTCTTTTCATGGATAGGAGGCGGAAGTTCCCCGCACCGTATTGGCGTGGGGCTTTGGGCCACGTGCGGGCATCGCGATACATCCTGCCCTTGCGGGACGGAACACGAGCCGATTGCAGGTTGCTTGGCGGCGCAGCAGGTTCGTGCATGTCGGCGAAATCATGACGGTCTTCTCGGCGAGCCAGCACGCGCTCCAGGAAACCGCCGATGCATCGGTTGCGATGTGGTCGGTGAAGCAAGCGGGGAGCCATGGATGCCGGCGGGCCAGCATGGCGGCGTGACAAATGGCTTATGTATCGCCCGTCGGGCTGTGAAAATCTGCCTTTTTCGCATGACATCACCCTCATGACCCTGCAGGCCACTGCCCGCCGCCGTCCCGTCGCCACCGCCGTCGCCTGCGCCGCGGCGCAGTTCTTGTTGACAGTGCTGATCCTCAAAGCTGGTTTGGCATGGTTCCCGCCAGAGGATTTCGGCAAGGTCAGGTTGGTGGCGTTTGCTTCGACGATCATGTTCCCGATGCTCCTGGCCCAGGGGCTGGGTCTTTGGAAAGACTTGGGGCTGGGTTGGTCGGGCGTGCGGGTTGCGCCGGTATTCCTGATCGGCCTGCTCACCGGTGTCGTGTTCCTGGCGCAGGGGGTGCAGGCCCCGGAGGGCCAGAGTGTCGGCGGCGCCGTGACAATGCAGTTCCTCAACGCGTTCGGGGAGGAGCTTCTGTTCCGCGGCGTCCTGTTCGCTGTGTTGCTGTCGTTGCGGCGCTGGCAGGCGATCGTGTTGTCGGGCGTGCTGTTCGGCAGCATGCATCTCATTCACGGCGTGATGGATGGGGACTGGGTCCACGCCGCATGGTGGGCGCTGTGGAGCTCCTTCGCCGGCATGATGTTCGCTGCGGTGCGCTACGCCACCGGCAGCCTGTGGCTGACGATCTTCCTGCACATGTTCACCAACCTGTGCATGATCTACTCAGCCATCGAGCCGAGGCTCGGCACTGATGTCCTGACCTTGGTCGAGCGTGGTGTGAACGTGGTGGAGCTAGGCATTGCGCTGTATGTCATCAGGCAAAGCCCGCGCGTCGCGGATTCGGGCGCGGGTGCGGCCACTCCCGGCTGAAGGAGATTCCCCGGAGAAGGGCGAAGCCCGGAGCTCTGGTGGCCGTGCTGCGCAAGAAGGAGGAGACGCGGCGGCGGCATGGAGTTCTGATCCGCGCCACAGCGCCAACGCAACACCGGAAGGCCCGCTTCGGCGGGCCTTCCGTTTTTCCGGCCGGGCGCGGATCATCGGCGGATCGTCCCGGATCCGGTGGGTGCACGTGCGCGACACGCAACAGGATGTCCTGATCATCGGCGGCGGCCACAACGGCCTGGTCTGCGCCGCCTACCTCGCCGGCGCGGGCCTGAAGGTGCGGGTGCTGGAGCGTCGCCACCTGGTCGGCGGCGCGGCGGTGACCGAGGAATTCCATCCCGGGTTCCGCAACTCCGTGGCCAGCTACACGGTCAGCCTGCTGAACCCGGCGGTGATCCGCGACCTGCGCCTGCACGAGCACGGGCTGCGTGTGGTCGAGCGGCCCTATGCCAATTTCCTGCCGCTGCCGGACGGGCGCAGCTTCCGCCTCGGCGGCGAGCACACCCAGAGCGAAGTGGCGACGTGGTCGGCGCGCGACGCGCAGCGGCTGCCCGAGTACTACGCGATGCTCGACCGCATCGTCGTCGTGCTGCGCGAGCTGATGCGGCGCACGCCGCCGAACGTCAGCGATCGTTTCGTGCTGGCCGACTGGCTGCAGTCCGCGGCGGTGGCGAAGCAGCTGAAGTCGCTGGACATGCGTGGCCGTCGCGATCTGCTGGATCTGTTCACCAAGTCGGCCGGCGAGCTGCTGGACGACTGGTTCGAGGGCGAGCCGCTGAAGGCCGCGCTGGGCTGGGATTCGGTGGTCGGCAATTTCGCCAGTCCGTACACGCCGGGCAGCGCCTACGTGCTGCTGCACCACGTGTTCGGCGAGGTTAACGGCAAGGCTGGCGCGTGGGGCCACGCCATCGGCGGCATGGGCGCGATCACCCAGGCGATGCGCAGGGAGTGCGAGGCGCGCGGGGTGGCGATCGAAACGGATGCGGACGTCGCGCGGCTTCTCGTGGAGGACGGCAAGGCGGTCGGTGTGGCATTGGCCGACGGCCGCGAGCTGCGCGCCGCCACCGTGGCCAGCAACCTCAATCCGAAGCTGCTCTACACGCGGCTGGCCGAACCCGGCCAGCTCGACGACGACACCGCCCAGCGCATCCGCCGCTACCGCTGCGGCTCCGGCACCTTCCGCATGAACGTGGCGCTGTCCGAGCTGCCGGACTTCACCGCGATGCCGGGCACCCGGCTGCAGCCGCACCACCAGAGCGGCATCCTGATCGGGCCGTCGCTGCGGTATTTCGAGCAGGCGTATTTCGATGCCAAGTCGCGCGCGCACAACCCCGGCTGGGCGCGCAAGCCCATCGTCGAAGTGGTGATCTCCTCGACGCTGGACGACACCCTCGCGCCGGC
The DNA here is from genome assembly GCA_041913885.1 of Thermomonas sp. Classification (GTDB taxonomy): domain Bacteria; phylum Pseudomonadota; class Gammaproteobacteria; order Xanthomonadales; family Xanthomonadaceae; genus Thermomonas. Next base: position 79,015 of record JAYSEL010000004.1, read on the forward strand.
CGGCCAGCACGTGGCCAGCCTGTTCTGCCAGCAGGTGAACCCGACCATCGCCGACGAGGACGGCGGCTGGGACGCGCACCGCGACACGGTGGCGAAGCTGATGATCGACACCGTCAACGACTACGCGCCCAACTTCGCCCGCAGCGTGCTGGGCTATGAGGCGCTGAGCCCGCTCGATCTGGAGCGGCGCATTGGGCTGGTCGGCGGCGACATCTTCCACGGCGCGCTGGGGCTGGACCAGATGTTCAGCGCGCGCCCGCTGCTGGGCCAGGGTGCTTATCGCGGCGCCTTCCGCGGGCTGTACCTGTGCGGTTCCGGCAGCCATCCGGGCGGCGGCGTGACCGGCCTGCCGGGGCGCAACGCCGCGCGCGAAATCCTCAAGGACCTGGGCAAGGGGCCGCGGCCGGCCTGAGCCGCGCTCCGGATTCTTGAACTGGCGGGTCTTTTTTTTTGCAGTGCAGCGTGCAAACCCCCTCACGAATCCTTCACGATCGCCCTGCGTCCCGACGTGGGGGAGGGAGCAGGCCCGCTGAGACTTCGGTCGAAGCGGGCTTTTTTATTGCCCGCGGTTTGCCCGGGCCGGACATCAGTCCGCAGGGACGGTGCGCGGCAAGGCCCACGCGCGCAGCGCCTGCACCTGTTCCGCCATCACCACCGACAGCGGCCGGGTGTCGCGGATCGCCTGCATCAGCAGGTGCGTGTCCAGCGCGCTGCCGGCGGCGTGTGCGACATACAGCGCACTGACGATGACCTGCTCGATCTCCGCGCCGGAGTAGCCGTCGGCCGCCGCGGCCAGCGCGGACAGGTCGATCTGGTCGCGCGGCAGTCCGCGGCGGTCGAGGTGCAGGGCGAAGATCTCCGCGCGGGTCGCGGGATCGGGCAGGTCGACGAAGAACAGTTCGTCGAAGCGGCCCTTGCGGAGCAGCTCGGCCGGCAGCTGTTGCACCTGGTTCGCGGTCGCGACGATGAAGACGCGACTGCGGCGCTCCGCCATCCAGGTCAGCAGGTGCCCCAGCACGCGCCGGGACAGCCCGCCGTCCGTATCGCCGCCGTCGGTGGCGAGCGCCTTCTCGATTTCGTCGATCCACAGCACGCAGGGCGCCAGCTGCTCGGTCGAGGCCAGCGCCTCGCGCAGGTTCTTTTCCGTCTCGCCCTGGTACTTGTCGTACAGGGCGCCGAAGTCCAGCCGCACCAGCGGCACGCCGAAGCCGCCGGCGACAGCCTTGGCCAGCAGGGACTTGCCGCAGCCCTGCACCCCGAGCAGCAGCATCCCGCGCGGCGGGGGCAGTCCGGGCGGAGCGGGTTCCTGGGTGAACGCCGGCCGGCGCTGTTCCACCCAGCGCTTCAGGCGCGTCGCGCCGCCCACGTCGGCGAAGCGCGCGGTGTCGTATTCGTAATGCAGGTGGCCGCTCTTGTTGAGCAGGTCGAACTTGAGGCGCGCCAGCTCCGGCAGGTCATCGAAGTCCAGCGCGCCGTCGCGCCCGATCAGGTGGCGGGCGATGCGGCGGGCATCGGTGAGGGTGAGGCCGTGCAGGTTGCGCACGATCTGGCGCACCGCGTCGGCGTTCGCTTCCACCCGCCTGCCGCCGTTCTGCAGGGCGTACTCGCGCGCCTCGTCCTTGACCAGTTTGAGCAGGGCGTTGGCATCCGGCAGGCGCAGCGAGAAGCGCGCCGCGAACGGGGCCAGCGCCTCGGGGAGTTCGACCTTGGTGCCCACCAGCACGACGACGTGCGGCTGGCAGCCGCGGCGCTGGATGATGTCGCGCAGGGCCCGCTGGTAGCTGGCGTAGCCGAGGTAGGGCGTCGCGTCCATCAGCAGGTAGACGCCGCGCTGCTGGGCATCGCGCATCGCGTTGAGGGTGGCGCTGAGGTCGGGCGCGAGGCCGCTGTCGTCCTCGCGGTCCATGTCGATCCGGCGCAGGCCCTCGGTGACGCTCCAGCGGTACAGCGCCCGCCAGACGTGCATCAGCGACTGCCGGAACAGCTCCATCACCCGGTGTTCGTCCGGCGTTTCGATCACCAGCAGCGGGGTGTCCGCGCGGAGCAGCGCGGCAAGATCCAGCAATTCGCTCATGGTGGCGCACGATAGCCGCGCGCCGGCGATGCCACAATCAGGCCATGAGCGATGACACCACGCCGGCGCTGGCCGGCATCCGCGAACGCGCCCTGGCGCGCCTGCGCGCCGCCGGCTGCGACCTGCATGACGAGGCGGCCGTCGCGCGCCTGGCGCTGGCCAGCGATTTCGCCATCGACGTGCTGGAGCGTCAGCCCGCGCTGCTGGCGAGGCTGCGGGCCGAGGCGGCCACGCCGCTGGCGCCGCCGGTGCTGGCGGCCGATGCGCCCGGCGACTGGGCGCGCCAGCTGCGTCGCTACCGGCAGGCCGAATCCACCCGCCTGGTCTGGCGCGACGTGGTCGACGGCGCGGACGTGGAGGAGATCCTGGCCGGCAGCAGCGCGCTGGCCGAGGCCTGCCTGCGCTGTGCGCTGGACGCGCTGGAGGCCGACTTCACGCGCCGCTTCGGCGTGGTCCGCGCGGGCGACGGCGCGCCGCAGCGGCTGGTGGTGTTCGGCCTGGGCAAGCTGGGCGGCGGCGAACTGAACTTCAGTTCCGACATCGACCTGGTCTACGCCTACGAGCACGAAGGCGAATCCGATGGCGCGCGCGCGCTGCACGCACAGGACTACTTCGCGCGGCTGGGCCAACAGCTGGCCAAGCTGCTGGACGAGGTGACCGCGGACGGCTTCTGCCACCGCGTGGACCTGCGGCTGCGGCCGTTCGGCAGCGCCGGCCGGATCGCGCTGTCGTTCGCGGCGATGGAGCAGTACTTCCAGCGCGAGGGCCGCGACTGGGAGCGCTACGCGTGGCAGAAGGCGCGGCCGGTGGCGGGCGACCTCGGCGCCGGCGAGCGCATGCTGGAGGCGCTGCGGCCGTTCGTGTACCGGCGCTATCTGGACTACGGCGCGCTGGACGGCCTGCGCGCGATGAAGGCGATGATCGCCGCCGAGGTCGCGCGGCAGGACATGGCCGGCGACATCAAACGCGGCCCGGGCGGCATCCGCGAAATCGAATTCCTTGCACAGGCGCTGCAGCTGATCCGCGGGGGGCGCGAGCCCGGGCTGCGCACCCGCCGGCTGCTGGAGGCCCTGCGCGCGCTGGCCGACGCGGGGCACATGGACGCGGAGGCCGCCGCGGCGCTGGCACATGCCTACCGCTTCCTGCGCCGGCTGGAAAACCGCCTGCAGATGCTGGCCGACGCGCAGACCTATGCGCTGCCGGACGATGCGCTGGCGCGGGCACGCATCGCCCTCACGCTGGACCACGCCGATTGGGCTGCGTTGGCGGCGGCCCTGGCCGGGCACCGGGCACGGGTCACGGAGGAATTCTCCGCGCTGCTGGCGCCGCGCCGCCGTCGCGCGGGGGGCAGCGATGCGTTGGCGGCGTACTGGCGCGGATTGCCCGACCACGGCGCGCCCGACGCGCTGGAGGCCGCCGGCTTCGAGCACGCCGCCGACCTGCATGCCGCCCTGCGCGACTTCACCCGCACGCCCGGCGTGCGCGAGCTGTCGGATGCCGCGCGCGCGCGCCTCGATCGCGTGCTGCCGGCGCTGCTGCAGCAGGCCGCTGCCTCCGCCCAGCCGGATGCCGTGCTGCGGCGCGTGTTGCCGCTGCTGCACACGCTGCTGCGCCGTGCCAGCTATCTCGCGCTGCTCGACGAGCAGCCGGTGGCGGTCGCACGCCTGGTGGATACCCTGGCGCGCAGCGCGCTGCTCGGCGAGCGGCTGGCCGCCTACCCGCTGCTGCTGGACGAGCTGCTGGACGTCCGCGTGGGCGGGGAACTGCCGGACGCGGCGGCGATGCAGGCGCAGTGCGCCGCGGTGCTGCGCGACGGCGACACCGAGGCCTCGCTGGACGCGCTGAACGAAGTGCGGCAGGCCCTCAGCTTCCGTTTCGCGCTGGCCCTGCTGGACGGTCGCATCGATGCGCAGGACTGCGCGCGCCGGCTCGCCCGCCTCGCCGACGCGGTGGTCGCGTGCGTGCTGCGGCTGGCGACGGACGAGGTGCAGTCGGCGCACGGCACGATCCCCGGCGGACGCTTCGCCGTGCTGGGGTACGGCACCCTGGGCGGCGAGGAACTGGGCTTCGGGTCCGACCTGGACCTCGTGTTCCTGTTCGATGCGCCGATCGAGGCGATGTCCGACGGGGAGCGCCCGCTGGATGCGCCCCGCTGGTACGCGCGGCTGGGGCAGAAGATCGTGGCGCTGCTGGGCGTGCGCACCGGCGCGGGCCGCCTGTTCGACGTCGACGTGCGCCTGCGCCCGGACGGCGCCAAGGGCCTGCTGGTGTCCACGCTGGCGAGCTTCACCGAGTACCAGCGCCACCGCGCGTGGACCTGGGAGCACCAGGCGCTGGTGCGCGCCCGCGCGATCGCCGGCGATGCGGGACTGGCGGCGGTGTTCGAGGCGCTGCGCGCGGAGGTGCTGTCGACGCCGCGCGCGGCGGACGCGCTGGCCAACGACGTGGGGTCGATGCGGCGCCGGATGCGCGCCGAGTTGGATCGCACCGACGCCAACCTGTTCGACCTGAAGCAGGGGGAGGGCGGGCTGGTCGACCTCGAGTTCCTGCTGCAGTTCCTGGTGCTGCGCGAGGGCGCCCGTGCGCCGGCGCTGCTGGCGCCGCGTGCCACCGCGGCGCTGCTGGATGCCGCGCGGGCAGCGGGTGCGCTGGATGCGGCCACCCATGCCGCGCTGGTGCAGGCGCACGCCGACCTGCTGGATACGGGCCTGCGCTGCACGCTGGACCGACGCCCGCGCCGCGCGCCGAACGATCCGCGTATCGCGCAGGCCCGCGCCGCGGTCCGCGCGGCGATCGACGCGCAGGGGCTGCGGTTCGAGGACGCGGGGGCGCAGGCCGAAGGCCACTGACGCGCCGCGGTCGCAGGCTGTGTCCGCCGTTGCCGGGGCGCTTGCGGCCCGTCGTCAGGTCCTGGCGGACATCGGCGCGGTGGCCAGTCCCAGGCGTTCGCGCACGGCCTCGGCCACGCGCGCGGTTTCGCGCAGCGGAGTGACGGGGAACGCGGCCAACGCATCGTCCAGCGGACGTGCGCGGCCACTGGCCAGCAGGGCGTCGAGGAACTGGCGCGGCCGGCCCTGCAGCCGCTCCGGCGCCCACGCGAACAGCGGCGCGCGGGTGGCCGCCGCCTCGCTGAGCATGTTCACCGAATCCGGCGTACAGACGATGCGGTCGGCGCAGGCCAGCAGCCCGGCATAGGGGTTGGCGCCGTCCCCCGTGTCGCGCCAGCGCAGGCCGGGCAGCGCTGCATCCACGCGTGCCAGCGCCGCGCGCCAGGTGGGTGGCGTGCGCCGCGAGGCGATCGCGCTGAAGCTGCCGCTCTCCGCGCGAGCCTGCGCTGCCAGACGTACCAGCAGGGATTCGAACGCGGCGTCGTCCAGCGGCGCATGCCGGGTCGGCCCGCCGGCCAGCAGCACGGTATGCGGCGAAGGCAGCGCGGTCAGCGCGGGAAACGCGGCGATCGCGCACACCAGGTAGTCGTCGTCGACCGGATGCAGGCTGCCAAGGGTGGCGATGACGTTGTCGCCGCGCAGCCCGTCGTGCGCCGGTGCGACGACCAGGTCCCAGTGGCGGGTGTCGATGCGCGGATCGAGGAGTTGCACCGCCTTGCTGCCGCGCGCGCGCAGCAGGCGGGTGGCCAGTGCGGCCTGGCGGCCGCAGCCGATGGCGAGCGCAGGGGTGTGGGCGAGCAAGGTGGCGAAGTCGGGGCCGAAGGCGGCGCCGTCGCCGGGCGCGCGGTGCGGCGCCCACCAGCGCCACGGCGCGCGCGGCGCCAGCACGTGTTCCGCAGGGCGTGGGGTCAGCGCATGCGCCAGCGCCAGGGCCTGCCGCGCATTGCCCGCGCGGCCGTCGTGGAGGGCGCAAGCGGCAAGGGCGGGGGGCGCGCTTCGTTGCATGGTTGGCATCTATTCGTTCCGAATATGCTGCATTGCATGCGCTCGTGGAACTATACACTGTGCACTGTCGCCCACACACGATACAGGGAACGTCATGTCCTCGATGCTGTCCGATGCCGCGCTCGACCAGTTGTTCCGCACCGCCCGCACCTACAACGCGTTCAGCGGCGAGGTGTCGGACGAGACCCTGCGCAAACTCTACGACCTGCTGAAGTTCGGTCCCACCGAGGCCAACACCACGCCGGCGCGCATCGTGTTCGTGAAGTCGGAGGAGGCCAAGGCCAAGCTCGGCCCGGCGCTGTCCGAGGGCAACTACAAGAAGACCATGGCGGCGCCGGTGGTGGCCATCGTCGGCTACGACATGCGCTTCTTCGAGAAGCTGCCGGTGCTGTTCCCGCACACCGACGCCAAGGCCTGGTTCGAACACCGCGACGAAGCCAACCTGGCGTGGGTGGCGATGCGCAGCAGCGCGTTGCAGACCGCCTACCTGATCCTGGCCGCGCGCTCGCTGGGCCTCGATTGCGGTCCGATGACGGGATTCGACAACGCCAAGGTCGACGAAGCCTTCTTCGCCGGCACGTCCATCCGTTCCAACATCCTGGTCAACCTCGGCCACGGCGACCCCGCCAGCATCTTCCCGCGTTCCCCGCGCCTGGGCTTCGACGAAGCCTGCCGCATCGCGTAAGCGGGCGCGGCGTCCTGATCCCTTCTTCTTTCCTGCTGTTTCCCGCCTTCCGGAGTCCGCCCATGAACAAGATCCGCACCCTGCTGTTGCCGCTCGCTATCGCCGCCGCCGTCGCGGCCTGCAGCCAGCCGGCCGCGCCTGCTGCCAGCGCGCCCGCCACCGCCCCGGTTGCCGCCGAGACCCCCGCCGCCGCCCCGGCTGTCGCGGCGATCACCGCCGCGTCCGGCACCTACGCGCTCGACCCCAGCCACACCGACGTGCTGGCGCAGTGGACCCACTTCGGCTTCTCCCAGCCCAGCGCCCACTTCGCCATCAGCGAAGGCACCCTGGTGTACGACGCCGCCGACGTCACCCAGTCCAGCGTCCAGGTCACCATCCCGGTCACCGGCATCGACACCTTCGTAGACAAGCTGGACGAGCACCTGAAGAGCGGGGATTTCTTCGACGCCGCCGCGTTCCCGACCGCCACTTTCAAGAGCACCAGCGTGGCCGCCGCCGGCACCAACAAGCTCACCGTGACTGGCGACCTGACCATCAAGGGCATCACCAAGCCGGTGACCCTGGACGTCACCCTCAACGGCGCCGGCGAGCACCCGATGCTGAAGAAGGCGGCGATCGGCTTCTCCGCCACCGCCACCCTCAAGCGCACCGACTTCGGCGTGGGCGCCTACGCGCCGAACGTCAGCGACGACGTGCAGCTGCGCATCACCACCGAAGGCACGCTGGCCGACGCGCCGGCCGCCGACGCCGCGCCGCAGGGCTGATCCCATGATCGTTGAACGCCCGGCCGCGGCCCGCGGCGAAGTGGACCTGGGCTGGCTGCAGAGCCGGCACACGTTCTCCTTCGGCCATTACTACGATCCGGCGTGGATGGGCTTCGGCGTGCTGCGCGTCATCAACGACGACACCGTCGCCCCCGGCGGCGGGTTCGCCCCGCACCGCCACGCCAACATGGAAATCATCAGCGTGGTGCTGGACGGGGCCCTGGCGCACAAGGACAGCGCCGGCAACGCCGGCGTGATCCGCGCCGGCGACGTGCAGTGGATGAGTGCCGGCCACGGCATCGAGCACAGCGAGTTCAACGGTTCGGACGCCGCGCCGGTGCACTTCCTGCAGATCTGGATCCAGCCGGCGCGCCTCAACCACGCGCCGGCCTACGACCAGAAGCACTTCGCGCCGGACGACCGCCACGGACGCTGGGTGGCGCTGGCCGCGCCGGACGGCGTCGATGGCGCCATTGCGCTCCGCCAGGACGCCGTCCTGCGCGCCACCCGCCTGCTGGCGGGCGACGCGCTGGAAGCCGCGCTGGATCCCGGTCGCCGTTATTGGCTGCACGTGGCCACGGGCGAAGTCGCCGTGGGCGAGCGCGTGCTGGCGGCCGGCGATGCGCTGGGGCTGGTCGAGGAGGGTGGCACGCTGGCCCTGCGTGGCCTGGCCGCCACCAGCGACGTGCTGCTGTTCGAGCTGCCGGCGTAAGCCGGACGTCCCGCCACGGGCGGCCGCGTGCCGCCCGTGGTGATCGCCACGACACCGGCGCGCGTGCCATCGCGCCCCTGCGGTAAACTTCCGTGGTTCCGCACGATTGCATCCATCATGGCCGAGCCTGCCCGTCCCGCTTCCACGTCCCCCGGCGCCGATGCCGCCCGCTCGCACTACGAGGTGCGCCGCGCCGACCTGCCGCTGAGCTGCCCGCTGCCGTCGATGGCGGTGTGGAACGAGCATCCGCGCGTGTACCTGTCGATCGTGGAGGACGGCGGCCGCAGCAAGTGCCCGTACTGCGGCACCACCTACGTCCTCGTCGACTGAGCCCGCGGCGCCCGCGATGCGCCGCCTGACCGTGGTGCAGCTGCTGCCGGCGCTGGACGCGGGCGGCGTCGAACGCTCCACCCTGGAAATCGCCGACGCGCTGGTGCGCGCCGGCCACCGCGCCGTGGTCGTCTCCGCTGGCGGCCGGTTGCTGCCGCGGCTCGAGGCGCTGGGCGCGGAGCACGTGGCACTGGATATCGGCCGCAAGTCGCCGCTGGCGCTCCGCCACGTGCCGGTGCTGCGGCGCCTGTTCCGCGAGGCGGACATCGTGCACGCGCGCTCGCGCCTGCCAGCATGGCTGGCGTGGTTGGCGTTGCGCGGGATGGGCGACGGCGGGCCGCGTTTCATCACCACTGCCCACGGACTGAACTCGCCGTCCCGCTACAGCGCCATCATGGCGCGCGGCGAGCGCGTGGTCTGCGTGTCCCGCACCGTGCGCGCGCACCTGCTGCGGCACTACCCGTGGGTCGATCCGGCCCGGCTGGTAGTAATCCCGCGCGGGATCGACGCAGCGGACTTCCCGCCGGCACCCCTGCCGGACCGCGACGCGCGCGCGCGCGTCGCGGCGCTGCATCCGGCGCTCGGCGGCACGGGGCCGCTGCTGCTGCTGCCCGGCCGCGGCACCCGCCTGAAGGGCCACGCCGATGCCATCGCCCTGCTCGCGGCGCTGCGCGCCGGAGGGGATGACGCGCGCCTGTGGTTGCCGGGCGCGCTGCAGGCCGGGCGCGACACCTACCTCGACGAGTTGCGGGCGCAGGCACGCAGTGCCGGCGTGGACGCGGCGCTGGCGATCACCGCGCCGACGGCCGCGATCGCCGAGGCGTATGCGGCCAGCGACCTGGTCCTGCAACTCTCGCGCAAGCCGGAGGCGTTCGGGCGCACGGTGATCGAGGCGCTGTCGGTGGGCCGGCCGGTGCTGGGCTGGGCGCACGGCGGCGTCGGCGAATTGCTGGCGGAACTGCAGCCCGCCGGCGCGGTGCCGGCGTTCGATGCCGATGCGCTGGCGGCGCGCGCCCGCGCGCTGCTGGACGCCCCGCCATCGCCACCGGCGGCGATGCCCTATACCCTGCGCGCTATGCAGGAGGCGACCTTGGCGCTGTACGGGAGCATGGTGACATGACGACGACGGACACCACGACGCGGCCCGCGGGCTGGCGCTGGGCGCCCGCTTGGGTGCTGACCTTCATCGCCCTCTGGCCCGCGCGCGGTGTCGCCGAGGCGGTGCTGGTGCTGGGGGCGCTGGCGGGTTTGGCGAAGCTGCTGGCCAGCCGCTTCCACGGTGGCGACCGGCTGCTGGGGGGGCCGGCCTGGGCGCTGACCTCGGTCCTGTTCGCCGCCTACTGGTTGCCCGAAGTGCTGGCGGCGGTGGATGCCGAGGACGGCCTGCGCGCCTTGCGCGAGGTGTTGATCGACTTGCGCTACCTGCCCTTCCTCTGGGTGGTCGCCGCCGCGGTCGCCAGCGAACCCGGCCGGCGACGGACGTTCGGGGGGCTGGCGGTCATCGCGCTGGCGTGGACCGCGGATGCCTTGGTCGAAGCGGCCACCGGCACCAGCCCGCTGTTCTGGCTGCTGGACCAGGCCAAACACGCTATCAGCGGCCACGGCATGTGCTCGGCCAGCGAGATCGCCGAGGCCGACCGCCTGGCGGGCGTGTTCGGTCCCTGCAACCTCAAGCTGGGCATCGTCCTGGCCAGCCTGTCGCCGTTCGCGCTGGCGGCTGCACGCCAGCGCTTGGGGCAGGCAGGCTGGCTGCTGGCCGCGGCGGCGATCGGGCTGGTATTGATCCTGGCGGGGTCGCGCGCGTCGTGGCTGACCTTCGCGCTGGTGCTGGTGTGGACCGGCTGGCGCGCGCTGGGTGGCCGCAAGCTGGCGGCGGTGTTCGTGGCCGGCGCGCTGGCGCTGGCCGCGGCCAGCGCGGTGTCGCCGCAGGTGCGTGAGCGCGTGCAGCGCACCACCCTTGCGTTGACAAGCCAGCCGGACGGGCTGGATGCCGCGCTGTCCGGTCGTGGCCGCATCTGGTCTGCCGCGCTCTGCATGGTCCGGGAGCATCCGGTGAATGGTGTCGGGCCGCGCGCCTTCCGCGAGGCCTTCCCCGCCTGCGATCCGGAGCCCGGCAAGCCGGCGGCCTGGGGCAGCGGTGCGGCGTTCCACGCCCACCAGGTCGTGCTGGAGGTGCTCAGCGAAACCGGCATGCTCGGCCTCCTGCTGTGGTTGTCCGGCGCGGCGCTGGCGTGGCGCGCCTGGCGCTATGCCGAACCCGCCGCGCGCGAGCGTGCCCGGCCGGCGATGCTGGCGCTGGCGGCGAGCGTGTTCCCGCTCAACACCCACCTCGCGGCGTATTCGACGTTCTGGGGCAGCGTGCTGCTGCTGCTCGCCGCGCTGTACGCGGGCAGCCTGTGGGGCCGCGATGGCCCCGGCGATGCCGCTCAGTCGTAGCGCGACCGGCCGTCCGGCTGGCGCTTGAAGCGCCGGTGCAACCACAGGTACTGCGATGGCGCCGCGCGCACCATCGCTTCGATCGCCGCGTTGACCGCGGTGCTGTCGGCCACGGCGTCTTCGGTCGGGAACGGTGCCAACGGTTCGCCGACCCGCAGCACGTAGCGGTCGCCCTCGCGGCGGTGGAAGAACGGCACCACCGCGCAGCCGGTCATGCGCGCGAACTGGTGGGTGGCAGTGATGGTGGCGGCGGGAATGCCGAAGAACGGCGCGAACACGGTGTCCTTGCCGCGCATGTCCTGGTCCGGTGCGTACCAGAGCACGCCGCCGCGCTTGAGGTGGCGGATCGCCGCGCGGGTGTCGCCGTTGCCGAACATCGCGCTGGCGTAGCGCAGGCGCCCGCGCAGCACCGCCCATTCCATCACCGGACTGCGGTGCTTGCGGTACATGCCGGCCAGCGGCACGTGGTCGCACAGCAGGCGGCCGCACAGCTCCAGCGTCATGAAGTGGCCGGACACCAGCAGCACGCCGCGGCCCTCGGCCTGCAGGCGCTGGAGGATGTCCAGTCTCTCGATGCGCGCAGTGGCGCGCATCGGCGCGACGTCGCCCCACCAGGCGCGGGCGAACTCGAACAGGCCGATGCCGACGTCGCGGAAGTTGGCCCGCAGCAGCGCCTCGCGCGCGGCGTCGTCCAACTCCGGCAGGCACAGCGCCAGGTTGGTGCGCGCCGCCTCGCGGCGATCCGGCAGCAGGCGCAGTGCCAGCCCGCCAGTGGCGGCGCCCAGCGCGCGCTGCAGGCCCCAGGGCAGCCGCGCCAGCGCCATGCACAGGCCCACGCCCAGCCACACGGGCCAGTGGCGCGGTGCCAGCGAAGGGCGGTCGGGTGGCGTCGTGCTCATGCCCTGATTCTAGTGGCTGCACCGGAGGCTGGCGACGCGTGGCGTCGTGGGCGCTGCGCCACGCGCGGTGTCCTTCGCCCCCGCGCCTTCGCTATCCTGTGCGGATGCGGGCCGACCTCACAGAGCGTGTGCTGCGCGGCCTGTATTCGGCCGCGTTGTACCTGCTCGTCCCGGTCACGCTGTACCACCTGATCTGGCGCGGGTTCCGCCAGCGTGCCTACTTCCAGCGCTGGGACGAGCGCTACGCGAGTTATCCGCCGGCGATGCCCGCCGCGCCGCTGTGGCTGCACGCGGTGTCGGTGGGCGAAGTGAACGCCGCGGCGCCGCTCGTCGACCGGTTGCGGGCGCTGCGCCCGGACCTGCCGCTGGTGGTCACCACGATCACGCCGACCGGCTCCGAGCGCGTCCGCGCGCTGTGGGGCGACGCCGTCACCCACGTCTACCTGCCCTACGACCTGCCCGGCGCGGTCGGCCGGTTCCTCGAGCGCTTCCGCCCGGGGCTGGCGCTGATCGTGGAGACCGAGCTGTGGCCGAACCTGTTGTTCGGCTGCCGCGATCGCGGCATCCCCACCTACATCCTCAACGCGCGCCTGTCGGCCCGGTCCCTGCGCGGTTACCGCGTGCTGGGCCCGCTGATCCGGCGCGCGCTGGGCAGCGTGCACCGGGTCGCCGCGCAGTCGGAGGACGATGCGCGGCGCTTCCTTGCGCTGGGCGCACGGCCGGAGGCCCTGCATGTCACCGGCAACCTGAAGTTCGACATGGCCGAGATGGATGCGGCCGGTTTCGCCGCCGACTTCCGCGCGGCGCTGGGCAGCCCGCGCCCGGTGTGGATCGCGGCGAGCACCCACGAGCACGAGGAGGCCGCGGTATTGGCGGCGCACCGAATGCTGCGCGAGCGTCATCCCGAGGCCCTGCTGCTGTGGGCACCCCGCCATCCCGAGCGCTTCCGCGCCGCGGTGCAGGGAGCGCGCGAGGCCGGCTTCGCCGTGGCCTGCCGCAGCATGGAGGGTTGGCCGACGTCCGACGCGCAGGTGTTCGTGATCGACACGCTCGGCGAGTTGACGCGTTTCTATGCCTGTGCCGCCATCGCCTTCGTCGGCGGCAGCCTGCAGCCGATCGGCGGCCACAACCTGCTGGAGCCTGCGGCCACCGGTACCGCCATCCTGAGCGGTCCGCACCTGCACAACTTCGCGGACATCGCGCGGCGCCTGCGCGAGGCGCGGGCGATGCGGATCGTCGCCGATGCCGAGGCGTTGGGCCTGGCGCTGCGCGAACTGTTCGACGACGCGGCCGCGCGCCAGGCTTTGGCCGACCATGCGGCGCGGCTGCTGGCCGAGGGCCGCGGGGCGCTGGCGCGCACGCTTGCGCTGATCGCGCCTGCCCTGCCCGCGGCCTGAGCGGCGCCCTGGAACGCGAAACGCGGGGCATGCCCCGCGTTCCGGTGACCGTCGATGCCGGGGCGGTGCCCCGGCCGGGGGATTCAGCGCACCGCCAGCGTCTGGTCGATCGCCTTGTCGGTGGTCAGCAGGCGGTTGATGTCCTCCACGTCGGCGACGTCGAGGGTGCCGGCGGACTGCTCCAGCAGCAGGCGGCTCTGCAGGAAGTTGTACTTGGCCTGCGCGTAGGCCTGCTGCGCGGAGAACAGGGTGCGCTGGTTGTTCAGCACGTCCAGCACCGTGCGGGTACCGACTTCGAGGCCGACCTGCGAGGCGTCGTAGGCGCTCTGTGCGGACACCAGCGCCAGGCGGCGGGCTTCCACTTCACTGATGCCGGCGACCACGGCCTGGTAGGCGTTGCGGGTGCTGCGCTCGATGGCGCGGCGGGTCTGCTCGACCGCGTCGGCGGCGCCGTCGCGCTGGGCCAGGGCGGTGCGGACGCCGGACTGGGTGGCGAACCCGGTGAAGATCGGGATGTTCAGGGTCAGGCCGACGCTGGTGCTGGCGTCGTTGCTGCCGACGAAGGCCGGGTTGTCGTACAGGCCGGGGATGGCCTTGCCGTAGGTCGCCTGCAGGCCCAGCGTCGGCAGATGGCCGGCGCGCGCGGTGGAGACGCCGGCTTCGGCGGCCTCGAGGCTGGCCTCCTGGGCCTTCAGGTCGGGATTCGTGGCCAGCGCGTCGGCCACCCAGGCGTCCACGCCCTTCTCCGACGGCAGCGCCGGCTTGAAGTCGTCCGGCAGGCCCTTCAGGTTGGCGACCGGGGCGCCGGTGATTTCCACCAGCGCTTGATACGCGTCGCGCACGGCGTTGCGCGCGAGGATGGTGTTGGCGCGGGCGCCGTCGTACTGGGCGCGGGCTTCGTGCACGTCGGTGATGGGCGCCAGGCCCACCTCCAGGCGCTTGCTGGCGAAGTCGAACTGCTTCTTCAGCGCGGTCTCCGCGGCTTCGGCCGCGGTCAGCGTTTCCAGCTGCACCAGCACGTTGAAGTAGGCGGCGGAGGTGCGGGTGATGAGGTTCTGGCCCGCGGACTCCAGGGTGAAGCCGCCGGCGCGGTCCTGCGCCTTGGCACCGCGCAGCGCGCTGTAGTTGCCGAGGCTGAACAGCGACTGGTTGAGGCTGAGGCCCCACGAGCCGGTGCGCGACGCACCACCGGCGCCGCCGCGGTCGAGGCGGTCCACGCCCACCGACCCACCGATGTCGGGCAGCAGGTTGGCGCGGGCCTGCACCGGGCGTTCGGCGGCCACCGCCCGGCTGGATTCCGCCGCGGCGTACTGCGGGTCGCTGCTGCGCGCGTTCTGGTAGCTCTGCAGCAGGTCATCTGCCTGCGCCGCGGCGGGCAGCAGGACGAGGGCAAGGGCGAGGACGAGCGGGCGACGCGACATGGGAGGGGATCCTTGGCGGATTACAGGGTGAACGCGGGCACCGGTTCGGCGCCTGCGAGATAGGGGAGGTCGGTTTCGAACAACGACTCGACGCGGCTGCCGTTGACAGTGCGGTGCACCAGCACCGCTTCCATCGCCGGCGAGCGGCCGTGCACCACGAACATGCGGCCGCCCGGGTTCAGCCACTCGACGAAGCGGGCGGGGATCGCCGCCACCGCGCCGCTGACGCAGATCACGTCGAAGCCGCGGCCGGGCGTCCAGGCGAAGGCGTCGGCGGCCTGCACCGTGGCGTTGCCGATGCCCTGCGCGGCCAGGCGCGCCTGCGCGGCGTCGGCCAGGTCGGCATGGCGCTCGATGGCCACCACTTCGCGCGCCAGCTGGGCGAGGCAGGCGGCGAGGTAGCCGCTGCCGGCGCCGATCTCGAGCACGCTCTCGGTGGCGGTGGGCAGCAGCGCCTGCAGGGTGCGCCCTTCCAGCACCGGCTTCATCATCGCTTCGCCGTGGCCGATCGGCAGTTCGGTATCGGTGTACGCCAGCCCGCGCAGCGCGTCGGCCACGAAGGCTTCGCGGGGCATCCGGGCGAGGGTCTCGAGCACGCGCGCGTCCAGCACGTCCCAGGGACGCACCTGCTGTTCCACCATGGTTTCACGGGCGCGGGCGAAGTCGATGCTCATGTGGGGAAAATCCGTTGCGGGGAACCGCTTATTGTAGTACCGCCGGCTCCCGATCTGGCGGGCAGTCTGGCCGTACCGGTACACCAGCACGCAGTGCCGGAAGTCACCGGCACCAAGGGCAGGGCGGGGCTTTGTTCAGCCTTGGGCTCAACGCTTCGCATAGGCGCGCAGGAACAGGTCCACCACGCTGGCCACGTGGGCGTGCGGCGTGGCGTCGCTCGCGCCTCCGCCGCAGGAAAAGCCGGCCACGGCCTGTGCATGCGGATCGCCCTTGAGCAGGGTGAAGAAATGCCCGGCGGCGCGGTCGGGGTCGTCGATCTCCAGCTCGCCGGCGGCGATGCGGCGCTCCAGCAGCGCGGCGAACACTTCCTTGGTGCGCTGCGGGCCGGCCTTCCAGGCCAGTTCCGGCAGGCCGCTGCCGCACAGCTGCGGCGAGCACAGGATGCGGTGCCCGGCGATGGCTTCCGGCGACATCACCATCGCGAAGAACGCCTCGCCGATCGCCATCAGGCGCTCGTGCAGCGGCACGTCCGGATCGGGCTCGAACAGGCGCATCGGCATGCCCTGCTCGCAATGGGTGCGCACCGCCTCGGCGAACAGGCTGTCCTTGTCGCCGAAGTGGCTGTAGACGGTGAGCTTGGAGACGCCTGCCTCGGCGGCGATCTGGTCCATGCTCACGCGGTCGAAACCGTGCTGGACGAACATGCGCTTGGCCGCGTCCAGGATGGCGGCGCGCTTGGCGAGGTCCTTGGGGCGGCCGGGGCCGGCGGGCTTGCAGGCGGTGGTGCGGGTCATGCGGAACGGCTGGACGGCGGATTTTCTTATTTATACCATACCGTGCAGTTCAGTATTGGCCGGCGCGCCGGTGGGGCAAGCATGGAGCAGGGCATGAAGAAGCGGCGCGCGGCGTGGTTCGGGCGGTCGATGGCGGTGCTGGCGTCGCTGGCGCTGGTGGGCTGCAGCCGGGAGGCCCAGGTGCCCGCGGCGCCGCGCACGGTGCTGGTGGTGCAGCCGATTGGCGCGCCGGGCATGGCCGGCGAAGCCTTCGCCGGCGATGTGCACGCCCGCGAGGAAAGCGTGCTGGCGTTCCGCGTGGGGGGCAACCTGGCGCGGCGGTTGGTGGATGCCGGCCAGCCGGTCCGCAAGGGCCAGGTGCTGGCCGAACTGGACCCGGGCGATGCGCAGCTGCAGGCCAGCGCCGCGCGCGCGGACATGGTGCGCCTGCAGGGCGACCTGGCCCGCTACCGCACGCTGCTGGCCCAGCAGCTGGTGAGCCAGTCCGCCTACGACGCGCAGGACGCGGCCTACCGCGCCGCGCGCGCCAAGTACGACCTGATGCGCAACCAGGACGACTACACCCGCCTGCGCGCACCGCGCGACGGCGTGATCGCCAGCCGCCAGGCCGAAGCCGGCCAGGTGGTGGCGGCAGGCCAACCCATCTTCGTGCTGGCCGCCGACGGCGGCCGCGAGGTGGCGATCGGCCTGCCGGAAGCGCGCATCCGCGACTTCCACACCGGCCAGCCGGCGGTGGTGGAACTGTGGAGCGCCCCCGGCAAGCGCCTGCCCGGGCACATCCGCGAGATCGCCGCGGCCGCCGACCCGCAGACCCGCACCTATGCCGCGCGGGTCGCGCTGGACGGCGCGCTGGCGGACGAGGCCGGCCTAGGCCAGAGCGCCCGCGTGTACATCGCGGCGCGGGCCGATGCCGGCCTGCGCCTGCCGCTGTCGGCGGTGCAGCGCGGCGAGGACGGCACCACCGCGGTGTGGGTCGTGGCGGGCGGCAAGGCGCAGCGGCGCAGGGTCCGGCTGGGCGGCTACGGCGAGGACAGCGTGCCCGTGCTCGGCGGCGTCAGCCCGGGCGACTGGGTCGTCGCCGCGGGCGGGCACCTGCTGCGCGAGGGCGAGCAGGTGGCGCCGGTCGACCGCCGCAACCGTCCGGTCGCGGCCGGGGCGCGCTGAACCATGGGCCGCTTCAACCTGTCGGAATGGGCGCTGCGCAACCGCGCGCTGGTGCTGTTCGCCATGCTGGTGGTGGCGCTGGCCGGGGTGTGGTCGTACCGCCAGCTGGGCCAGTCGGAAGATCCGCCGTTCACCTTCAAGGCGATGGTGGTGCGCACGCTGTGGCCGGGCGCGACCGCCGAGCAGGTGGCGAAGCAGGTCACCGAGCGCGTCGAGAAGGCGGTGATGGGCACCGGCAAGTACGAGTTCATCCGCTCCTACTCGCGGCCGGGCGAGTCGCAGGTGATCGTGATGGCACGCGATTCGATGCCGTCGAAGGACGTGCCGGCGCTCTGGTACCAGGTGCGCAAGAAGGTCGGCGACATCCGCGCCACCCTGCCGGCCGAGGCCGTCGGGCCGTTCTTCAACGACGAGTTCGGCGACACCTTCGGCAACCTCTACGCGCTCACCGCGCCGGGGTTCGACTACGCGTTGATGAAGGACTACGCCGACCGCATCCAGCTGGAGCTGCAGCGGGTGCCGGATGTCGGCAAGGTCGAGCTGATCGGGCTGCAGGACGAGAAGATCTGGATCGAGCTGTCCAACACCAAGCTGGCGACGCTGGGCATCCCGTTGTCCGCGGTGAAGCAGGCGCTGGACGAGCAGAACGCGATGGCGCAGGCCGGGTTCTTCGAGACCGGCAGCGACCGCATCCGCCTGCGCGTGGACGGGCAGTTCGATTCGGTGGAGCAGATCCGCTCCTTCCCGATCCGCGCCGGTGATCGCACGGTGCGGCTGGGCGACATCGCCCGCGTGCAGCGCGGCTTCGCCGATCCGGCCGCGCCGAAGATGCGTTTCATGGGCGAGGATGCGCTGGGCATCGCGGTGGCCATGCGCGACGGCGGCGACATCATCCGCCTGGGCAAGGCCCTGGAAGCCGAGTTCCAGCGCCTGCAGAAGACGCTGCCGGTGGGCATGCAGCTGCGCAAGGTGTCGGACCAGCCGCAGGCGGTGCACGAGGCGGTCGGCGAGTTCGTGCAGGTGCTGGCCGAGGCGGTGGCGATCGTGCTGCTGGTCAGCTTCTTCTCGCTGGGCCTGCGCACCGGCATGGTGGTGGCGGTGAGCATCCCGCTGGTGCTGGCGATGACCTTCACCACCATGCACCTGTTCGACATCGGCCTGCACAAGATTTCGCTGGGCGCGCTGGTGCTGGCGCTGGGCCTGCTGGTGGACGACGCGATCATCGCGGTGGAGATGATGGCCATCAAGATGGAGCAGGGCTATTCGCGGCTGAAGGCGGCCAGCTTCGCGTGGGAGTCCACCGCGTTCCCGATGCTGACCGGCACGCTGGTGACCGCGGCGGGTTTCCTGCCCATCGCCACCGCGGCGTCGAGCACCGGCGAATACACGCGTTCGCTGTTCCAGGTGGTGGCGATCGCGCTGTGCGTGTCGTGGGTGGCGGCGGTGCTGTTCATCCCGTGGCTGGGCGACAAGATGCTGCCGGACCTGCACGACGCGCACCTGCGCCCCACGCTGGTGCAGCGCCTGCGCCAACGGTTCGGCGGCGCGCCCGCGGTGGCCCCGGCGGAAGCGCACGATCCCTACGCCAGCGCGTTCTACCGCCGCCTGCGCGGCTGGGTGGCGTTCTGCCTGCGCCACCGCTGGCTGGTGATCGGCACCACCGTCGCCGCGTTCGCGGCCTCGATCGCGCTGTTCCGCTTCGTGCCGCAGCAGTTCTTCCCGGATTCGGTGCGGCCGGAACTCATGGTGGACCTCGAGCTGGCCGAAGGCAGTTCGCTGCGCGCCACCGACGCGCAGGCCCGGAAGCTCGAGGCGCTGCTGAAGTCGCGCGACGGCATCGTGAACTACGTGGCCTACGTGGGCACCGGCTCGCCGCGGTTCTACCTGCCGCTGGACCAGCAGCTGCCCGCCGCCAACTTCAGCCAGTTCGTGGTGCTGGCGAAGGATTCGGCGGCACGCGAGGCGATCCGCACCTGGCTGATCGAGGACGTCGCGCCCCGGTTCCCCGAACTGCAGCTGCGCGTCACCCGGCTGGAGAACGGACCGCCGGTGGGCTACCCGGTGCAGTTCCGCGTGTCCGGCGAGGACATCGGCCGCGTGCAGGCGATCGCCCGCCAGGTGGCCGAGAAGGTCCGTGCCGATCCGGGCGTGGCCAACGTCAACCTGGACTGGAGCGAGCCCAGCAAGGTGGTGCGCCTGCGCATCGACCAGGACCGCGCCCGTGCGCTGGGCGTGAGCAGCGCGCAGCTGGCGCACTTCCTGTCGGGATCGCTGTCCGGTCTGTCGGTGAGCACCTACCGCGAGGACAACGAGCTGGTGGAAATCCTGCTGCGCGGCACGCCCGACGAGCGCGCGCGCCCCGACCTGCTGGGCAGCCTGGCCGTGCCCACGCCCGGGGGCAGCGTGCCGCTGGCGCAGATCGCCACGCTGGAATACGGCTTCGAGGACGGCATCATCTGGCACCGCAACCGCCTGCCCACCGTCACCGTGCGCGCCGACATCCGCACCGATGCGCTCACCCCGCCCACGGTGGTGGCGCGGATCCTGCCGACGCTCGACGACATCCGCCGCGCGCTGCCGGAAGGCTACCTGCTGGAAACCGGCGGCACGGTGGAGGATTCCGCGCGCGGGCAGAACTCCATCAAGGCCGGCATGCCGCTGTTCGTGCTGGTGGTGACGGCGCTGCTGATGCTGCAGTTGCGCAGCTTCCCGCGGACCGCGCTGGTGCTGTTGACCGCACCGCTGGGGATGATCGGCGTGGTGCTCGCGCTGCTGCTGTTCCGGGTGCCGTTCGGTTTCGTGGCGATGCTGGGCACCATCGCGCTGGCGGGCATGATCATGCGCAACTCGGTGATCCTGGTCGACCAGATCCAGCAGGACATCGACGCCGGCCACGACCGCTGGCACGCGATCATCGACGCCACCGTGCGCCGCTTCCGTCCGATCGTGCTGACCGCGCTGGCGGCGATCCTGGCGATGATCCCGCTCTCGCGCAGCGCGTTCTACGGTTCGATGGCGGTGGCGATCATGGGCGGGTTGACCGTGGCCACCCTGCTGACCCTGTTCGTCCTGCCCGCGCTGTACGCGGCCTGGTTCCGCGTGCGGCAGGACGAGGCCACGGGCTGAGACCGGCTCCGGATCCCGTGCCCGCGCCGCCGCGTCGCGCGCCGGGGCGGTGGTAAATTAGCGGGAAGGGGGGTGCAGGCCCGCCCGCGCGGGCCTACAGGGGGCTTGTCTGCCAACCGCATCCACCGATCGCCTCCGCATGCGCCCGGCGCCGTCCGTGCTGCGCCGGGTTGCCGACGGCCTGCGTGGATGGCTGCTGGGTCTCGTCGTGCTCGCCCTGCTGCCGGCCGCGGTTGCCGCAGGGCCGCGCCACTACACCACGGTCGGCTGGACCATGGCCGAGGGCTTGCCGCATCCGCTGGTGCATGCCGTGGCGCAGGACCGCGACGGGTTCCTCTGGGCCGGCACCTGGGAGGGTGTGGTCCGTTTCAATGGCCGTGGATTCACGTTGTTCGATCGCCAGAACACGCCGGGTGCCGAGTTGGCCGGCGTGTTCAGCATCCTGCCCGAGCCCGATGGCGGCGTGTTGTTCGGCACGGCCCGCGACGGCGTGTTCCGTTACGATCGCGGGCGCTGGACCCGGCTCGGCGGACCGGATGCGCGCAAGCTCAGCGTGACCGCGCTCCTGCGCGACCGTCGCGACGGCGCGCTGTGGATCGCGTCCGGCACGCGCCTGCTGCGCATCGATCGTGCCGGCCGCCTGCACGAGGGCGTCGCAGGCCTGCCGGAGGTGGCCATCACCGGGCTCGCCGACGATCGCCGCGGCGGCCTGCTGGTCGGCACCGAGGCGGGCCCCTATCGCGTTGCGTCGGGGCGCGCGACGCGCTGGGCGCCGGACTGGGCCGGGACCGCCGCGGTGCGCGCCCTGGTCGATGACGGTGCCGGCGGCTGGCTGCTGGCGGGCGATGATGGCGTCCGCTGGCGGCATGCGGATGGGCGCGTCGAACACATCGGCGCGGGGCAGCGCGTGGACGCCGTGGTGCGGGATGCGCACGGCGTGCTGTGGATGAACCTGTCCACCGGCGGCCTGCAGCGCCGCGACCCAGACGGCCACCTGTCGTCGATGGCGATCCCCGGCGCGGTCAGCAAGGCGTTGCTGGTGGATCGCGAGGGCCTGGTGTGGGTCGGCAGCACCGACGGGCTGTACCGGGTGGCCGACGGCATCGCCAGCGGGCTGACCCAGCGTGATGGCCTGGGCAGCGACTACGTGCGTGCGGTTTTGCAGGACGACGACGGCGCCTACTGGATCGGCCACACCAACGGCCTCGACCGCTGGTCGGAGGGGCGCGCGCAGCGCGTGCGGCTGGGCACGGGGCAGGCCGCGCACGACACCTCGGTGCTGGCGCTGGCCTGGCGCGACGGCATGCTGTGGGCGGGCACCTACGACCTCGGCGTGGTCCGGCTGGACCGTCAGGGGCGCGTGCTGGAACGCATCCGCTTGGGCGACGGCGCGCAGCCGCTGGTCCGTGCGGTCTTGCCGGAGGCCGACGGCGGCGTCTGGATCGGCGGCAGCCACGGCCTGGCGCACTATCGCGCCGGCCGTTTGACCTACCTGCTGGGCGGTGACGGCCAGCCCGCGGTGACCGTGCAGGCGCTCTACCGCGATGCCGCCGGGACCCTCTGGATCGGCGCGGACAACGGCATGGCGACGCTGGATGCCGCCGGCGTGCTGCGGCGCTGGCGGCCGGGCAGCGACGTGCCGGCGCAGTACGTCTTCGACTTCCTGCGCGACCCCGGGGGTGACCTGTGGATCGCCAGCGATCGCGGGTTGCTGCGCCTGCGGGCCGGCCGCTTCCAGGTGTACGACCATCGCCAGGGGCTGCCGCGGGACAAGCTGTTCCGGATCATCGACGACGGTGCGGGCAATTTCTGGCTGTCCAGCAACATGGGCGTGTTCCGGATCTCGCGCCGCGAGCTGGCCGAGGTCGATGCCGGTCGCCGCCGGCTGCTGGCGGTGCATGTCGTCGACCAGAGCGATGGCATGCCCGGCAACCAGTGCAACGGCGCCACCATGCCCGCGGGCTGGCGTGGCCGCGATGGCACCCTGCTGTTCCCGACTTCGGCCGGCCTTGCGCTGATCGACCCGGCCACGCCGGGCGGCGCGCGCGCGGCCGGGCCGCCGGTGGCGTTCGAAAGCATCGTCGTCGACGGCGTCCAGCAACCGCTGGACGCGCGCCTGCGGTTGCTGCCCGGCGCCAATCGCCTCGCGATCGCCTATGCCGGCATGAGTTTCCGTGCGCAGGGCAAGCTGCGCTATCGCTACCGCCTGCACGGCTTCGACCAGGATTGGGTGCAGGCCGGCAGCAGCACCGACGCAGTGTACACGCGCCTGCCGCCCGGCCATTTCCGCCTGGAGGTGCAGGCGATGGCGTTGCCGCTGGATTGGACCCGGGGTGGGGCCATCGGCACCACGTCGCTGGAGGTCGAGGTGGTGCCGCCGCTGTGGCGGCGGCCGTGGGTGCTGGCGATGGCCGCCATGCTGCTGGTGGCCACGGTCTTCCTCGTTGGCTGGCTGCGCACCGCCAGCCATCGGCGCCGCCAGCGCCGCCTCAACCAGGTCATCGCGGAGCGCACCGAGGAGCTCAGCCAGAAGAATCGACAGTTGGAGATCGCCAGCTACCGGCTGGAGCACCAGGCCAGCCACGACGAGCTGACCGGGCTGCCCAACCGCCGTGCCGGTGATCGCCACCTGACCGACGCGGTGGCTCGGGCCCAGGCCACGGGTCGACCGCTGAGCGTCGCCCTGCTCGATATCGACCGGTTCAAGCTGGTCAACGACCAGCACGGGCATGCCGCCGGGGACGCCGTGCTGCAGGCCATCGGCGGGATGCTGGCCGAGTTCGTGGCCGAGTGGGGGCTGTTCGCAGCGCGCTTCGGTGGCGAGGAGTTCCTGCTGTGCCTGGAGGAGCTGCCGCTGCCGGTGTCCATGCGCCGGATGCAGGAGTTGCTGCAGCGCGTGCGCGACCGCGAACTGGTGCTGGAGGACGGCACCGTGCTGCGCTGCACGTTCAGCGCCGGCGTGGCGGAACTGGCGCCGGGGCTGCCGGCGCACGCCTTGCTGGCACGGGCCGACGACCGCCTGCTGCGGGCGAAGCAGGACGGCCGCGACCGCATCGTCGCGGACTGAGCCCGCGATGCCGCGTATGCCCGGTCAGAGCACCAGCGGCGGCTGCCCGCCAACGATCACCACGTCGGCCGGGCGGCGCGCGAACAGGCCCACGCTGACCACGCCCGGGATCTGGTTCAGCTCGCGCTCCATCGCCACCGGATCGACGATGGCCAGGTTGTGCACGTCGAGGATGATGTTGCCGTTGTCGGTGGTGACGCCGTCGCGCCACACCGGCTGGCCGCCGGTCATGCGCAGGATCTCGCGGGCCACCAGGCTGCGCGCCATCGGGATCACTTCCACCGGCAGCGGGAACTTGCCCAGCACGTCCACCCGCTTGCTCGGGTCCACGATGCAGACGAAGCGCTCGCTGGCCTCGGCGATGATCTTCTCGCGGGTCAGCGCCGCGCCGCCGCCCTTGATCAGGCACTTGCGCGGGTCGCATTCGTCCGCGCCGTCCACGTACAGCGACAGCGGGCCGGCGGCGTTGAGGTCGATCACTTCGATGCCGTGCGATTTCAGGCGCGCGGTGCTCTGCTCGGAGCTGGACACCGCCCCCTGGATGCGGTCCTTCCATGCCGCCAGCGCGTCGATGAAGTAGGCGACGGTGGAGCCGGTGCCCACCCCGACGATCATGCCGTCCTCGACGTAATCGATGGCTTTCTCGGCGGCGAGTTTCTTGGCGTCGGACATGCGGGAACCTGCGGTGTTGGGAGAGGGGGAAGAGGAGGGATGCCGAGCGCGATCGGCACCCGTCGGGTCAGCGACGAGGCGTGTTCATTCCAGCGCGAGCAGCAGCTTCCACTGCGCGGCGGTGACCGGGAATACCGACAGCCGGTTGCCCTTGGCGGTCAGCGGGAAGCCTTCGCCCAGCGCGTCGGCGTGGCGCTTGATCTCCTCCAGCGGGATCACCCGCCGCAGCTTGCGCTCGAAGGCGACGTCGACCAGGAACCAGCGCGGCGATTCGCGCGTGGCCTTGGGGTCGAAGTAGTCGGAACCCGCGTCGAACTGGGTCGCATCCGGGTACGCGGCGCTGGCCACGGTGGCCAGGCCGGCGATACCGGGCACCTTGCAGTTGGAGTGGTAGAGCATCACGCCGTCGCCCACCTGCATGCCGTCGCGCATGAAATTGCGCGCCTGGTAGTTGCGCACGCCGTTCCACGGCTCGGTGCCGACCCGCGCCAGGTCGTCGATGGAGAAGGCGTCCGGTTCGGACTTCATCATCCAGTAGCGCTTGCGCGGACTCATGCGTCGGCTCCTATCCGGCGTGGGTGGCGATCAGGGTGGCATCCTCGCAGCAGACGGCGTCCAGGCGCACGTCCCAGGCTTCGCGCGGCAGTGCCTCCACGCGCTGCGCCGTGAAGGCGGCGCCGACCAGCCACGGCGGGGCGGGGCGGTCGTGGCGGAACGCGAGGCTGCGGTCGTACCAGCCACCGCCCATGCCCAGCCGGTGGCAGGCATCGTCGAAGCCGACCAGCGGCATCACCAGCAGCGCCATGTCCTCGGCGCGCAGCGCGCCGTCGGCGGTGACGTCGGGTTCGGGGATGCCGAAGCGGTTGGTGACCAGCGGGTCGCCCGCGCGCCACGGCGCGAAGCGCAGGGTGCCGTCGTCGTGCAGCAGCGGCAGGCAGTAGACCAGCCCGGCCGGCAGCCGCAGTTGGAAGGCGTGCAGGCCGATTTCCCCGTCCATCGCCCAGTAGCCGGCCACGTAGCCGGTGGCGGGCAGGAACGGCAGGGCCAGCAGGCGACCGGCCAGCGCTTCGGCGCCGGTGATGCGCGCAGCGGCGGGCAGGGCGCGGCGGCGGGCGCGGAGGGTCTTGCGCAACGCGGCGCGGTCGGGGGGCGGACTCACGCGGGGACGGGCCGGGCTGCGGGGAAGGAATGTCTCCGCCGTGGCGATGCGCGCGGAACGACCTTGAACCCGGGGTTCAAGTGGGAACGCGTGGCGGCCATCGGGCTTTCCGCTCGGGGCGGACCTGCACTCCCGGCTGCCATTACGTCCCCGCGGTCGTTGTTAAGGGACAAGGCGAATGTTTCGCACGCCGTCGCTCACGGCAGAGGACAGGCACAGTATAGCCGCTTGCCGCCGATGCGACGCCGCATGCAACAGCCCGCGACGGCGGGATTCAGCTTTGCGCCAGCAGTGCGTCCAGCTTGCGGTTGGCCTCGTCGATCAGCGCCAGCGCGGCGCGGCCGGGCGCGGCCGGCTTGGCGGACTGCTGCTGCAGTTCGTGGGCGAGGTTGAGCGCGGTCAGCACGGCCAGGCGGTCCGGCGCGACCATCTTGTTGCCGCCGCGCAGTTCGCGCATGCGCGCGTCCAGCATGCGCGCGGCCGAGGCCAGCCCGGCGCGCTCGTCGTCGCTGACGCCGACGGTGTATTCGCGGTCGAGGATGCGGACGGTGACCGGTTCGCTCATGTGTGCTGCTCCAGCGACTTCAAGCGCCCGATCATCGCCTCCACGCGGCTGCGCGCCTGCTCCTGCTTGGACAGCAGCTGGGCGCGCTCGCCCGCCATCTGCTCGACCTGCTGGCGCAGCCCGCGGTTTTCCTCCTGCAGGCGCTGCATGCGCGCACCGAGCAGGTCGATCCGCGCCAGCAGCTTGTGCAGTTCGCCTTGCAGGTCGCGTTCGTCCATCCGCGCACCTTAGGCAGGCGCGTTGGCGGGGTCAAGCCGGGTGGGCTGGCCCGCCTGCTCGGCCAGCAGGAAGCGCAGGCAGGCGTCCGCCGGCAGCGGCTTCGAGATCCAGTAGCCCTGCGCCACGTCGCAGGCGCTTTGTTCCAGGAAGGCCAGCTGGCCGGCGGTTTCCACGCCCTCCGCCACCACCTGCAGGCCCAGGGTGCGGGCCATCGCGATGATGGTGGTGGTGATGGTGGCGTCTTCGTGGTCGTCGGGTGACGCCAGGCCGTCGATGAACGCCTTGTCGATCTTCAGCGTATTGATCGGCAGGCGATGGAGGTAGGACAGCGAGGAATAGCCGGTGCCGAAGTCGTCGACGGCGATGGAGACCCCCAGCTTTCGGAACGTGCGCAGGCGTTCGCTGGCCAGCTCCGCGTTGCCCATCAGCACGCTTTCGGTGAGTTCCAGCTCCAGCGCCGAGGCCGGCAGGCCGCTTTCGCGCAGCGCGGCGGTGACGGCGCCCGGCAGGTCGCTGCGCAGCAGCTGCAGCGCGGAGACGTTCACCGACACCTTGACCCGGGGATCCACCCCCGCCCGCTGCCAGCCCGCCAGCGTGCGGCAGGCTTCCCGCAGCACCCACTCGCCGATCTGGACGATGGCGCCACTCTCCTCCGCCAGCGGGATGAATTCGGCCGGCGGGATGCTGCCGTGCTCGGGGCTGTCCCACCGCAGCAGTGCTTCCACCGCGCCACAGCGGCCGTCCGCGAGCACCCGCTCGGGCTGGTAGACCAGCGACAGCTGGTCGCGTTCCACGGCCTTGCGCAGCGCCACGATCAGGTTGGCCCGGCGGCGGATGTCGCCGTCCATCGCGTCGGCATAGCGCATGAAGGCCCGCTTGCCGCTGCCCTTGGCCTGGTACATGGCCGTGTCCGCATGCTTGAGCAGGTCGGTCGGCACCTGGGCATGGTCCGGGAACAGGCTGATCCCGATGGAGGGCGTGATGGTGAACTCGTAGCGGTCGTCCAACCGCAGCGGCGCATCGAAGGCGGCGATGATGCGGGCCGCGCACTGCTCCGCCGCCGCCGGGTCCTCGATGTCCTCGAGGACCACCGCGAACTCGTCGCCGCTGATGCGCGCGACCGTGCGATCCGGCCCGGCCACCTCCTGCAGCCGCTGCGCCGCGATCCGCAGCACGCGATCGCCGGTCGCATGGCCCAGGGAGTCGTTGACGTTCTTGAAGTTGTCGAGGTCGAGGAACAGCAGCGCCAGCCGGGTGCCGCGCCGACGCGCCTCGACGATGGCGTGCGACAGCCGTTCGGCCAGCAGGGTGCGGTTGGGCAGGTTGGTGAGCGGATCGTAGTTGGCCAGGTAGCGCAGTTCCTGTTCGATCCGGCGCCGTTCCGTGATGTCGCTGGTGACCAGCACGTACAGCCGGTTCCGGGTGCCGGTCTCGCGGATCTGGTTGCACTGCATCGCGCACAGGAAGTCGCTGCCGTCCTTCCGTCGCTGCCACATCTCGCCGCTCCAGGCCTCCTGTGCCTGGATGGCCCGGCGCGCCTGCTGGTAGAACGCGTCCTCGTGGCGGTCGCCGTTGAGCAGGCTGGTCTCGCGGCCGATGGCCTCGTCCTCCGAGTAGCCGGTCATGCGGCTGAAGGCTGGATTGACCGCGACGAAGCGGAACGCGTCGTCCATCACCGCGACCGACTCGGCCATGTTGCGCATGACCTCGGTGGCGATCTGGTTCTGGCTCTCCAGTTCGCGCAGCGAGTCGATGTTGCGCGCCGTGCCGGCGATGCGCGCCACCCGGCCGTCCGCAGCGTGGCCGATGGTGCGGCCGCGCACGCGCATCCATTGCCATTGCCCGTCCTCGCCGCGCATCCGGTGCTCGGACACGAACAGCTGCGATTCGCCGCGCAGGTAGGCGCGCAGCCGGTCGAGCACGCGCGGCAGGTCGTCCTCGTGGATCTGGGGGTGCTCGCCGATATCGGCATGCACGGTGAGGCGGTCGTCCTGGTCGGGGGTGACCCGGATCACCTCCAGCACCCGCTTCTCCAGGTCGTAGCGCCAGAACAGCTCGCTGGAGGCCCACAGCGAGAGCCGCAGCTGTTGTTCGCGCTCCTGCTGTGCCTGCTGGTGTGCCCGCTGCTCGCGCTCGCGCCGGCGGTGGCTGGCAATCGCCAGCCAGGCCAGCAGCAGGACCAGCAGCGACAGCAGCAGGACCAGCGAGCCGGCGGCGGTCAGCCCGTCATCCGCGGCGAGGGCGGCCGAGGGCCACAGCAGCACGCTGCCGGCCAGCCGTGTCCTCCCCATCGCGTCGCGGAACCCCATCGGCGGAGTGTAGGCGCGGCCGCGATGCGGCAACAAGCGGCGCCCGGCGATTGCTAGACTGGCCGCCCCCCTGCGCGAGAGCCCCGCGTGAGCGAAACCGAGCTGCCTTCCTGGACCGACGTGGCCGCCGCATCCGAGCGACTGGCGCTGGCCAGCAGCCCCGCCGAACTGCACGGCGCCCTGTGCGGTTGGCTGGCAGCGGGTGGCGCCGACACCGCGGCCTGGCCGGCGCTGGTGATGGCCGATCCCGGCCTGCCGGCGCCGCAGCCGGATGACGCGCTGGACCGTCTGCGCGCGGCCAGCGCGGCGCAGCTGGGCGATCCGGATTTCGGCTTCCAGCTGCTGCTGCCGGACGGCGAGAAGACGGTGGTCCGCGCGGCTGCGCTGTTCGCATGGTGCCGTGCGTTCCTTGGCGGGTTCGGCCTCGCGGTGGACGGCAAGCCGCTGTCCGAGGAGGGGCAGGAGGCGCTGCGCGACCTCGCCAACCTGGGCGCCGCGCAGGTCGACGAGAACGACGACGGCAGCGACGAGGACGCGCTGGTCGAGATCGAGGAGTACCTGCGCATGGCGGTGCTCCTGCTGCACGCCGATTGCGCGTTGGGGCCGCAGCACCGCCAGCGCCTGCACTGATCCCGATGCGGCCGGTCACCGCCCACTGGCGCCAGGCCCTGGCCCGCCGTCGCAAGGCGCTGATGCAGGCCGCCGGCGACGGCGCGATCCTGGTGCTGCCGGCGGCGCCGGAGCGCATCCGCAGCCGCGATACCCACTATCCGTACCGGCAGGACTCCGACTTCTGGTACCTGACCGGCTGCGACGAGCCCGAGGCGGTGCTGGTGCTCGTGCCGGGCCGTCGGCACGGTGAATCCATCCTGTTCTGCCGCGAGCGCGACCCGGAGCGCGAGGGTTGGGACGGCCCGCGGCTGGGCCCCGAGGGCGCGGTGGACGCGCTGGGCCTGGACGATGCCTACCCCATCGCCGACATCGACGACATCCTGCCCGGCCTGCTGGAAGGCCGCCGCCGCGTGCACTACCACCTCGGCCGCGATCCCGACTTCGACCTCAAGCTGATCGGCTGGCTCAACCGGGTGCGTGCGCAGGTGCGGCAGGGCGCGCAGCCGCCGCAGGAGTTCCTCGAGTTGGGCCATCTGCTGGACGAGATGCGCCTGTTCAAATCGGCCGACGAGATCGCGCTGATGCAGAAGGCCGCGGACATCAGCGTGGAGGCGCACCGCGCCGCGATGCGCGCGGCCCGGCCCGGCCTCCACGAATACGAACTGCAGGCCGAGGTGGAACGCGTGTTCCGCCGCCACGGTGCCGAGCCCGCCTATGCCAGCATCGTCGGCGCCGGCGCCAACGCCTGCATCCTGCACTATCGCGCCAACGCCGCGAAGGCGCGCGCCGGCGAGCTGGTGCTGATCGACGCCGGCGCCGAACACCGCGGCTATGCCAGCGACATCACCCGCACCTTCCCGGTCGGCGGCCGCTTCAGCCGCGAGCAGCGCGCATTGCACGACCTGGTCTGCCGCGCGCAGGCCGCAGCGCTGGCGCAGGCGCGGCCCGGCGTGCCGTACGAGGCCGGACACGAGGCGGCGGTCCGCACGCTGTCCGACGGCCTGCTCTCGCTCGGCCTGTTGCAGGGATCGCTGGAGGCGGTGGTCGCCAACGGCGACTACAAGCGCTTCTACCGCCACAAGACCGGGCACTGGCTGGGCCTGGACGTGCATGACGTGGGCGAATACCGCATCGACGGCGCCTCGCGCCTGCTCGAGCCGGGCATGGTGTTCACGATCGAGCCCGGTCTCTACATTCCCGCCGACGATGCCACCGTGCCGGCGAAATGGCGCGGCATCGGCATCCGCATCGAGGATGACGTGCTGGTCACCCGCGACGGCCACCGCGTGCTGACCGGCGCGCTGGAGCGCAGCGCGGACGAAGTCGAGGCCCTGATGGCCGGCTGACGGCGGTCCCGGCTCAGGGCGCCGGGACCGTGGGCCTCACGCCGCGAAGGCCTCGCGGGTCAGGTTGATCGGGGCATCGTCCGTGCACACGACATCGTCCTCGATACGGATGCCGCCGTAGGGCTTGAACGCGTCCACGCGGTCCCAGTCCACCGCATCGCCGTGGCCCTTCGCCTTCAGCTCGTCCAGCAGCATGTCGATGAAGTAGATCCCCGGCTCGATGGTCACCACCATGCCGGATGCCAGCGTGCGGGTCAGGCGCAGGTACGGATGTCCATCCGGCTTGGCGATCGTGCCGCCGGCGTCGGACGCGGCGAAACCGGCCACGTCGTGCACCTGCAGGCCGATGCCGTGGCCGATGCCGTGCGGGAAGAACGCGCTGCTGACGCCGCGGGCCAGCGCCTCTTCCGGCGAGACCTTGAGGATGCCGAAGTCGCGCAGCACGCCGGCCAGCAGCAGGTGCGCCTGCACGTGGATATGCGCGTAGTCGGTGCCGGTGCGCACCATGTCGCACAGTTCGAGTTGCGCGCCATCGACGGCGCGGATCATCGCCGCGAATTCGTCGTCCTGCGCCGAATAGGTGCGGGTGATGTCGCTGGCGTAGCCGCCGAAGCTGGCGCCGGCATCGATCAGGAAGCTGCGCACCGGCGTGGGTGGCAGGCGGTCACGGTGGGTGTAATGCAGCACCGCGGCGTGTTCGTTGAGCGCGACGATGTTCCCGTAGGGCAGGTCGTTGGCGTCCTGGCCCGCGGCCTGGCAGTACGCCAGGTGGATGCCGAACTCGCTGGCGCCGGCACGGAACGCACGTTCCGCCGCGCGGTGGGCGCGCACGCCGATGCGGCTGGCCTCCCGCATCATCTCGATTTCATACGGCGTCTTGAACGCGCGGTGGTATTCCAAGTACTGCACCACCGGCTCCGGGTTGTTCGGCACGTAGCTGCCCAGCGCGCTCTGCGGCTCGCCGACGATGGCGCAGCGGAACACCGGCGGCAACAGGCGGATCGCCGCGTCGGCCGTGCGGATGACCTCGATGTCGAAGTGCTCGGCCCAGTAGCCGGCGGGCGCGGCCGGCACCACGTGCCAGTAGTCGTGCGGCTGCAGGAAGATCAGCTTCGGCCGTGCGCCCGGCGTGATGACCAGCCAGCTGCCCGGCGCCTGGGTCAGCGGCAGCCAGGCCTTGAACTGCGGGTTGACCGCGTACGGATAGTCGCGGTCGTCGAAGGCCTGGTAGTGCAGGGTGCCGCTGGGGATCACCAGGTGGTCGTGGCCGCTGCGACGCAGCGCTTCGGCGGCGCGGGCCTGCAGGGTCTCGAGGTGCTGCGGGTAGAGGGACGACAGGTGCGAAGACGACATGGCGACGGCGCTGTTCCGGGGGAGGCCCCGATTGTGGCGCATCCGCCGCGCGCGCGCAGGACTGCGTCGGCGGTCAGGACTCGGGTTGCGCGGCCCAGGCACGCAGGCGCTGGGTGGCCTCCGGCGACAGCCCCAGGAAGCGCAGGCCGATCCAGGATTGGCCGGTCGCACCGGCCCGGTCCTGCCACAGGACATGCGCACCCACTTCCAGCGGCTGCGCGGGACCCCGGCCATCGGGCAGGTTGAACCGAAACTGGAACAGGGCGTCGTCCGGCAGCGGGCGGTGGGCGATCAGCAGCATGCCACCGACCGACAGGTTGCCCAGGTGCCCCACGGGCTCTTCGAGGATGGTGTCCACCACCTCCACCCGGCCGGGAACGGCGCGGCGTGGCTGGCGTCGGCGCGGATCATCGGCCATGGCCGGGCTCCTTCTCCTGCGCGGCATCGCCCGGGGCGATCCGCTGCAGGCTGCTGAGGGTGGCATCCCAGGCGCTGGTCGCCGGCGCCGCGTGGGCGTCCAGCAGGCGCAGCCGGCCGTCGGCCAGCTTGCGTGCCAGCCCGTCCAGGTCGTCGTTGCCGACGCGCAGGCCGCGCCGGTTCACCAGCAGGGCCTGTTCGGTGTGTTCGCTGATCCAGGCCAGGCGCCGCCGCTGCGGACCGTCCTGCCCTGCTTCCTCGATGTCGACCCACACCGGCAGCGTGAGCGCACGCAGGCGCTGGTAGGCGGCGTCCTCCGCGGGCGTCCGCGGTGCGGCCGGGGCCGGCGTCGGTGTCCCGCCGGTATCGGCGCCCAGCCGCGCGCGGGCGCGCAGCTGGACCAGCAGCTCCGTCCGCGATGCCTGGTCGTCGTCCGAGCCCTGTCCGTTGGCCAGCTGGGCGGCGAGCGCGCCGGCATCCTCGGCGTGGTAGCCCACCTGCTCCAGGGCCGTGCGGATCTGCTCGAGGAATCCGGCGTCGGCCGGCTGCGGGGCGTCGCCGGCTGCCACGGCGACGATGCGCTCGGTGACCTCCAGCAGCTGCCGCCAGGCGTCGGACTCCTCGCCGTTGCGCAGGTGGGTCAGCGACAGCACGTCCACCCAGGCCTGTTCCATCAGGGTGGCGTGGAAGCGCGGCAGGACGTGGCCGTCCAGCAGGCGGGCGATTTCCCCGGTGGCGCGCCGGCGCGCCAGTTCGAGGCGGTCGCGGCCGCGCGCGGCCTCGATCTGCCGGCGCTCCGCCATCTCCGCCTTGCGGTCCAGTGCCTGCAGGCCCGACTGCAGGGTCTGGTTGGCTTCCGCGAATGTCTCCACGGCGCCCGCGCTGTCCTGCTGCACGTGCGAGGCGGCACGCTGGAGCAACCCCAGCCATTGGGCGTCGAGGTCATCCTCGGCCAGCCACTGCGCGCCGGCCAGCGAGATGGCGTCCAGCATCTGGCGGGCGGGGTGGGCGGCATCGGTGAAGAAGCCCTGGTCGCGCAGCGCCAGCTGCGCCAGCGGCAGGCGCAGGCGCTCCAGCATCGCCTCGCCCGGGCTGGACTTGCGCAGTTCGCGCTGCAGCTGCGCCAGGAACAGCGCGAGCAGGTCGAAGCTGTCGCTGTCCGTTTCCGACAGCGCCACGCCGTGGCCATGGGCCTGGCGGGCCTGGGCCAGCAGGATCTGGCGCAGGTCCGCCAGCGTGTCGGCTTTGCCGGTGCTGCCGCGCATCCGTTGCAGGGTGGCCAGCACTTCCTCGTGCGACAGCGCTTCGAGCACGCGTTCGTCGCGACCGCCGGGGCGCAGCTTGGCCAGCAGCGAGCGGCGCTGGTGCAGCAGTGCCTGCAGCATGGCAAAGCCCGGGCTGGCCGGGCCCGCGTGTCCTTCGCCGAGGTCGTGTGGGCGGACATCGCTTGCGCCGTGGCCGCCGCCGCCCGCGCCACCGCCGGCCTCGACGGCCGCAAGGTCGTGGCCGGGCGTCGTACTGGCCCGCACCCGTATCGGCACGAAGCTCAGGTAGGGCAGGATGCCGTCGTCGATGAGCCGGTTGTTGAGGGCGTCCACCAGCGCCGGATAGACGTCGACCAGGAGGCGCTCGAACTGCTGGAACAAGTGCATGCGCGCACAACGCGACAGCCGCAGCTGGTCGGCGGCGTCGGCCAGGGCGTTGCACAGCGCTTGCGGGCCCAGCGGCAGGGTGTCGCCCGTGAAGGCGGGCGCGCCGGCCAGCACGCCGAAGCGCTGCCCCAGCAGCTGCAGGCCCAGGCTGTTCCGCGCCTCGATGCGGCTTGCCATGTTGCCGAGCACGAACTCGTCGCTGAGCGTGTCTTCCTCCAGCAGGCTCAGCGTCAGCACCGGCGGTGCATCGGGTGCGTCGACATCGCGTCGCGTGGCCTGCAGGCCGGCCAGCCCCGATTCGACCCGGCCGAGGAAGCCGCGGATGAACGCCTGCACGCCGCCACCCAGGCTGCGCATCGAGGCGAGCCGGGCTTCCTCCAGCTTGGGGTCGCTGGCGGGCGGGGTGCGCGCCAACGACAGTTCGGTTTCCTGCAGCACCGTCGGTAGCTCCTGCTCCAGCACCGAGCGCAGGTCCGCCAGCAGGTGTTCCAGCGCCTGGCGCGTGCGGCGGGGCAGGCGGGCGTCGGCCAGCGTGGCGGGTGGTGCGTGGTGGGTCGGTGCGGACGAGGACACGGCGCGTGGGCGCCCCCCTGGCGCGTTGGCGATTCCCCATGGTATGCGGCAACGGGGGGCGCCTCAATCCACGCGGTCTAGTCGAGGAACAGGCCAATCACGTCGTTGGCGAAGCGTCGTCCCAGTTCGGTCGGTCGCAGCCAGGCCGGGTCGGGCTCCAGCCAGCCGCGTGCGCGGGCTTCTGCCAGCCGGTCGGCGATGGCGGACAACGGCAGGCCGGTGCGCGCCTCGAACAGCGACGTTGGCACGCCCTCGTTCAGGCGCAGCGCGTTGAGCATGAAGTCGAACGGCAGGCGCTGCGGGGTCAGCACCTCGTCGCCACCGATCGCCGCGGCGGTGCCCGCTTTGGCCAGGTACTCGGTGGGGTGCTTCACCTTCCAGCGGCGCAGCACCTGCTGGTCGGCTCCCAGGGTGAGCTTGCCGTGTGCGCCCGCGCCGATGCCGAGGTAGTCGCCGAAGCGCCAGTAGTTGAGGTTGTGCGCGCACTGCCGCCCCGGGCGGGCGTAGGCGCTGATCTCGTACTGGGCGAAGCCGGTCTCGGCCAGCCGGGCCTGGCAGGCCTCCTGCATGTCCCAGGCGCCGTCCTCGTCGGGCAGGCCCTGCGGTGGCCGCGCCGCGAACACGGTGTTCGGCTCCAGGGTGAGCTGGTAGTGGCTGAGGTGGGTCGGCGCCAGCGCCAGCGCGCGCTCCACGTCGTCCAGCGCCATCGCCAGGGTCTGTCCCGGCAGCGCGTACATCAGGTCGATGTTGAGGTTGTCGAGGCCCGCGTCCTGCGCCGCCTTGACCGCGCGTTCGGCGTCGCCGCTGGAATGGATCCGGCCCAGCCGCTGCAGGCAGCCGTCGTCGAAGCTCTGCACGCCGAAGCTGAGCCGGTTCACGCCGGCCGCGCGGTAACCGGGAAACGGGCCGTGCTCCACCGTGCCGGGGTTCGTTTCGAGGGTGATCTCGACGTCCGGGGCGAAGCGCAGTCGCGCGCTGGCCTGTTGCAGGAAGCGGTCGATCGCCTCCGGCGGGAACAACGAGGGCGTGCCGCCGCCGAAGAACACGCTGTGGACCACGCGCCCCCAGGCCAGCGGCAGGTCGGCATCGAGGTCGGCGACCAGTGCATCGACGTAGGCGTCGAACGGCAGTGCGCCCTTGCCGGCGTGCGAATTGAAGTCGCAGTACGGGCATTTGCGCACGCACCACGGCAGGTGCACGTAGAGCGAGAGAGGTGGCGTGGTCAGCATGGTTCGTGACGTAGGAGCGGCTCCAGCCGCGACCGGGGTGCCGGCCTGCGGCCGGAGCGTGGCTATCCCAGCAATTCCCGCAGCCGTGCAAGTGCGCGGCCGCGGTGGCTGTCGCGGTTCTTGATGACGACGGGCAGTTCGGCGGCGCTGCAGCCGTGCGCCGGCGAGAAGAACACCGGGTCGTAGCCGAACCCGCGATCGCCCCGGCGCGCCGCCAGGATGCGGCCGGCCCATTCGCCCTGCGCGATCAGCGGCATCGGGTCGTCGGCGTGGCGCACCAGTGCCAGCACGCAGACGAAGCGCGCGGTGCGGGCGTCGTCGGGCACGCCGTCGAGTGCCTGCAGCAGCTTGTCGATGTTCGCCTCGCTGTCGCCGTGGCGGCCGGCGTAGCGCGCCGAGTACAGGCCTGGCGCGCCGTCCAGCGCGTCCACGCACAGGCCGGAGTCGTCGCCAAGGGCGGGCAGGCCGGTGGCACGCGCGGCGTGGCGTGCCTTGAGGATCGCGTTCTCCACGAACGACAGCCCGGTTTCGTCGGCGTCGCCGACGCCGAACTCGGACTGCGCGTGCAGCACGCAGCGGTCGCCGAGCAGGTCGCACAGCTCGGCCAGCTTGCCGGCGTTGGAGGAGGCGAGGACGAGCTTCATGCGCGCGGTTCGATCAGGTCCCAGCGGTTGCCGTAGAGGTCGCGGAACACGACGACGCTGCCGTAGGCCTCATGGCGCGGCGCCTCCTCGAAGCGGGCGCCGGCGGCGGCCAGGCGCGCTTGGTCGCGGGCGAAGTCGTCGGTGTGCAGGAAGAAACCGACCCGGCCGCCGTGCTGGTCGCCGACCGCAGCCGCCTGCGCGGGCGTGGCGGCGCGCGCCAGCAGCAGGCTGAATCCGGCGTCGCCCGTTGGCGCCATCCGCACCCAGCGCTTGCCGTCGCCGCGGTCGGTGTCTTCCAGCAGTTCGAAGCCCAGCGCGTCCCGGTACCAGGCGATCGCCTCGTCGTAGTCGCGCACGACCAGGGTGGCCATGGCGATCCGCCGGGCGGCCGCGCCGGCGGTCATCGCGCCAGCGCCGCCTGCTGCGCGGCAAACAACTCGGCGCAGCCCTTCTCGGCGAGCGCCAGCAGGGCATCCAGTTCGTCGCGGCGGAACGCATGGCCCTCGGCGGTGCCCTGCAACTCGATGAAACCGCCGCCGTCGTTCATCACCACGTTCATGTCGGTGTCGCAGCCGCTGTCTTCGGCATAGTCGAGGTCGAGCACCGGCACGCCCTGGTAGATGCCCACGGACACCGCGGCCACCGCGCCGACGATGGGCGTGCGGCCGTTCGCCGGCAGCTTCAGCTCGCGCCGCGCCACCAGGCCCTGTACGGCATCCGCCAGGGCCACGTAGGCGCCGGTGATGGCGGCGGTGCGGGTGCCGCCGTCGGCCTGCAGCACGTCGCAGTCCAAGGTGATGGTGCGCTCGCCCAGCAGCGCTCGGTCCACGCAGGCGCGCAGGCTGCGGCCGATCAGGCGCTGGATCTCCAGCGTGCGGCCACCCTGCTTGCCGCGTGAAGCCTCGCGGTCGCTGCGGGTGTGGGTGGCGCGCGGCAGCATGCCGTATTCGGCGGTGACCCAGCCTTCGCCCTTGCCGCGCAGGAATCCGGGCACCTTGTTCTCCACGCTGGCGGTGCAGAGCACGCGGGTGTCGCCGAAGCTGACCAGCACCGAGCCTTCGGCGTGGCGGGTGAAGCCGCGTTCGATGGAGACGGCGCGCAGCTGGTCCGCGGCGCGGCCGCTGGGACGGGAGAAGGACATGCGGGGGAAGCCGGAAAACGACGGGGTGCTAGATTACCATCCGCATCCCGACGGCCCTGGATACCGCATGATCCGCAGCATGACCGCCTTCGCCGCCGGCGAGCGCGCCACCGAATGGGGCGTGCTGTCCGCCGAGCTGCGTGCGGTGAACCACCGTTTCCTCGAGCTGGGCCTGCGCCTGCCGGACGAACTGCGTGCGTTCGAAGCGCCGCTGCGCGAGCGCGTCGCCGCGCGGGTGTCGCGCGGCAAGCTCGACCTGGTGCTGCGCCTGCGCGCGCCGGAAACCGTTGCCGGCCTGCATCTCAATGACGGGCTGGTCGCGGAGCTGGCGCGGCTCAACCTCGACCTGACTTCGAAGTTCCCCGGCCTGCGCACCAGCCTGACCGAGTTGCTGCAATACCCCGGCGTGCTGCGCGGGCGCGATGCGGATGCGGAGGCGATGCAGCGCGAGGCGCTGGCCCTGCTGGACGCGGTGCTGGACGACTTCACCGCCGCGCGCGAGCGCGAGGGCGGCAAGCTGGCGGCGGTGATCGCCGAGCGCGCCGACGCCATCGCCAGGATCGCCGCCGAGGTGCGCACGCTGGTGCCGCTGATCCGCGCCGGCCAGCGCCAGAAGCTGGAGGTGCGCCTGGCCGACCTCGCGCAGCCGGCCGATCCCGGCCGCATGGAGCAGGAGCTGGTGCTCTGGCTGCAGAAGCTCGACGTGGACGAGGAGCTGGACCGCCTGGACAGCCATCTGGTCGAGCTGCGCCGCATCCTCAAGGGCGGCAAGGAGCCGGTCGGCCGCCGCCTGGACTTCCTGCTCCAGGAGTTCAACCGCGAGGCCAACACGCTGGGCAGCAAGTCGGTGGACGCCCGCACCAGCAATGCCGCGGTCGAGCTGAAGGTGCTGATCGACCAGATCCGCGAACAAATCCAGAACATCGAGTAGTCCATGCGCGGAACCCTCTACATCGTCGCCGCGCCCTCGGGCGCCGGCAAATCCAGCATCGTCAACGCGGTGCTGGCCCGCGACCCCAACATCCGCCTGTCGATCTCGTTCACCTCGCGCGCACCGCGCCCGGGCGAGCGCCATGCCGAGCACTACAACTTCGTCAGCGCGGACGAGTTCAAGGGCATGATCCGCGCCGGCGATTTCTTCGAGTACGCCGAGGTGCACGGCGACTGGAAGGGCACCGCCCGCCAGTCGGTGGAGCCGCAGTTGGCCGCCGGCCACGACGTGCTGCTGGAGATCGACTGGCAGGGCGCCCGCCAGGTCCGCGCCAAGGTCCCGGACGCAGTCAGCGTGTTCATCCTGCCGCCCTCGCGGGCCGCGCTGGAGGAGCGCATGCGCAAGCGCGGGCAGGACAGCGAGGAGGTCATCCAGCGCCGGCTGGCCGCCGCGCGCGACGAAATGAGCCACTACGGCGAGTTCGACTACGTGATCGTCAACGAGGTGTTCGAGACGGCGGTGGCCGAGATGTGCAGCATCTTCACCGCCAGCCGGCTGCGCAAGGACGCCCAGGTGGCCCGCCACGCCCGGCTGATCACCTCCCTGCTGGTCGATCCGTAGTCGCGCCGCCCGTGCCAGTCGGTCCGCCATGGGGGGATGCATGGCTGGTGGGGCTCTAAGTTTTTGATTTCAAAGGCGTGGCCTTGCGAAGGGTCGCGCCGCCGGCTAGACTTGCCACCCCCTAGATCGCTTGCGCGGCCCGCTGGCCGCAGGACACACATGGCCCGGATTACCGTCGAAGACTGCCTGCAGGTGGTCGACAACCGCTTCGAACTCGTGATGATGGCGGCCAAGCGTGCGCGCCAGCTGGCCGGCGGCGTCGAGCCCAAGCTGGACAACAGCGAAGCCAACGACAAGCCCACCGTGCTGGCGCTGCGCGAGATCGCGGCCCGCACCATCGACACCGACTTCATCGACGCGGTTGAAAAGGCCGAGCGCGAGCGCAAGGAGCGCGAGGCGCTGGAGTGGGCCGCCGCCGAGGTGGTGGCCGGCGACGACGACATGAAGGGCGACGACTGATCGCGCGCTGCGCCATCGCCCACGAAGCGGCCCTGCGGGGCCGCTTCTGCGTTGTGGGACACCGTTTGCGGGCATGGCGCGGCAAGGTTAGGCTCGACGCATGACGCCCGGCGATCCCGCGCTAGCCCTGCCCGACACCGCGCCCGACGCGGCGGCGGTGCCTGACTACGTGCAGGCGCTGGAGCGGGCCGCCTACTACCTCGACGATGCCCAGCGCGCCCAGCTGCGCCGTGCCTGGGCGGTGGGCGCCGCGGCGCATGCCGGGCAGACCCGCAAGTCGGGCGAGCCCTACATCACCCATCCGGTCGCGGTGGCGCAGGTGCTGGCCGAGCTGGGGCTGGACGTGGAGACGCTGGTCGCGGCGATCCTGCACGACACCATCGAGGACACCCCGCTCGGCCGCGACGATGTGGCCGCGCAGTTCGGCGAGACCGTGGCCGAGCTGGTCGACGGCGTCACCAAGCTGGAAAAGGTGCGCTTCGCCGACCGCCAGGAAGCCGCCGCGGAGAGCTTCCGCAAGATGCTGCTGGCGATGTCGCGCGACCTGCGCGTCATCCTGATCAAGCTGGCCGACCGCCTGCACAACATGCGCACCCTGGGCGCGCAGTCGGCGGAAGCGCGTCGGCGCATCGCCATCGAGACGCTGGACATCTACGCGCCGATCGCCCAGCGCCTGGGCATGAACCTGGTCAAGGCGGAACTGCAGGACCTGGGGTTCAAGGCGCTGCATCCGTGGCGGCACGCGGTGATCGCCAAACGCATCCGCAGCCAGCCGCTGGTGCGGCGCGAGGCGCTGGGGCAGATCGAGGCGCGGCTGGCGCAGCGGCTGGCGCTGGAAAAGCTCGAGCACCGGCTGGTCGGACGGGTGAAGACGCCGTGGAGCGTCTACACCAAGATGCGGGCGGAGAGCCGCAGCTTCGACCAGGTGATGGACGTGTTCGGCTTCCGCGTGGTGGTGGACACCGTGCCGGACTGCTACCACGCGCTGGGCGTGGTGCACGCCGTCTACAAGCCGCTGGACGGGCGCTTCCGCGACTTCATCGCCATCCCCAAGGCCAACGGCTACCAGTCCCTGCACACGGTGCTGTTCGGGCCCTACGGCTCGCCCATCGAAGTGCAGATCCGCACCCGCGAGATGGACCTGATCGCCGAACGCGGCGTGGCCGCGCACTGGGCGTACAAGATCGGCGCGGAAGGCGGCGGCAGCAGCGCGCAGAGCCGGGCGGCGGCGTGGATCGCCAACCTGGTGGAAACCCAGCGCAGCACCGGCTCGTCGCTGGAGTTCCTGGAGAACGTCAAGGTCGACCTGTTCCCGGACGAGGTCTACCTGTTCACGCCGAAGGGCGACATCCTCGCGCTGCCGCGCAACTCCACCGCGCTGGACTTCGCCTACGCGGTGCACACCGACGTCGGCAACCACGCCGTCACCGCGCGCGTGGACAAGCGCCTGGCGCCGCTGCGCACCAAGCTGGCCAGTGGCCAGTCGGTGGAGATCATCACCGCCAAGTCGGCGGTGCCGACCACGCAGTGGCTGGAGTTCGTGGCCACCAGCAAGGCGCGCACGGCGATCCGCCAGCAGCTCAAGCAGCTGGAACACGAGGACGCCGTGCAGCTGGGGCATTACATGCTCGACCGCGCGCTGGGCGCGCAGGGCACCGCGCTGGACCGCATCCCGATGGGTCGCCTCGACGCCTACCTCGCCGACAACCGCTACTCGCGGCTGGAAGCGATGCTGGCCGACATCGCGCTGGGCAACCGCATGCCCTCGCAGGTGGCGCTGGCGCTGGCGCACGGCGCGGCGGCGGCGGGTGCGGCCTCGGACGCCGCGCCGCAGGAGCGCATCCTGATCACCGGCCACGAGCGCGGCGTGATCAGCTTCGCGCAGTGCTGCCTGCCGATCCCGCGCGACGAGATCATGGGCTACCACAGCGCCGGCAAGGGCATCGTGGTGCATCGGATGGAATGCCCGAACGTCGCCGAATACCGCAAGTCGCCGGAGCGCTGGGTGGCGATCGGCTGGGACCGCGAGGTCTCCGGCCACTTCAGCTCCGCGATCCGCATCGAGGTGGAGAACCGGCCGGGCGTGCTGGCGCAGGTCGCGGCCGCCATCGCCAATGCGGATTCCAACATCGACCGCGTGGAATACCTCGAGCGCGACAGCAACATCGCGGTGCTGCGCTTCGGCATCGACGTGGCGGACGCGCGCCACCTGGCCGAGGTCATCCGCGGCGTGCGCCGGCTGCAGGTGGTGCAGGACGTGCAGCGCTGCTGACCCGGCGGGTGCCGGCGGGACGCGCGATACAATCGCGGCCTGCCGTCCACCCGACTCCGGAGCCGCCATGTCCCGCACCCCGATCCACACCGACGCCGCGCCCGCCGCCATCGGCCCGTACTCGCAGGCGATCCGCGCCGGCGACACCGTGTACCTGTCGGGACAGACGCCGCTGGTGCCGGCCACCGGCCAGATGGCCGAAGGCGACATCGAGGCGCAGGCGCGGCAGGCGTTCGACAACCTGAAGGCGGTCTGCGAAGCCGCCGGCGGCTCGTTCGACCATGTCGTCCGCCTGGGCCTGTACCTTACCGACCTGTCCGACTTCGCCCGCGTCAACGCGGTGATGGCGGAGTACTTCAGCCAGCCCTACCCGGCGCGTTCCACCATCCAGGCGTCCGCGCTGCCGCGCGGCGCGGCGTTCGAGGTGGACGGGGTGATGGTGCTGGGCTGATCCGCACCGGTGGAGGTGCCTGCGCGCACTTCCCCGGGCAGGCATCCGGTCCAGCGCTTGAACGCCCGCCGGAAGTCGCGGGCATCGGCGAATCCCACTTCGGAGGCCACCCTGCCCAGGGGCAGCGCCCGCTGCTCCAGCAGCCGGCGCGCGACGCGCTCGCGGACGCGGTCCAGCAGCGCCCGGTAGCTGGTGCCTTCCGCCTGCAGCCTGCGCCGCAGCGTCCGTTCGGTGATCCGCAGGTCATCCGCCAGCGCGGACAGCCGCGGGGGCTGTGCAGGCGTCAGGGCCAGCCGGTGCTCGATGACCGCGGCGATGTCCTCGGCCGGTGAGCCGGGCGGCATCTGGGCGCGGCACAATTCGGCCAGCTGGTCTGCCGCGCGGGGGTTGGCAGCCGGCATCGGCTGGTCCAGCCAGCGGCGCGCGATGACGATCCTGTGGCCGCTCGCGCCGAACCTGACGTCGGCGCGCAGCAGCCGCGCATAGCGGTCGGCATGGGCGGGGGCGGGATACGCCAGTTCGACCCGCTCGGGGCGGAAGGCCGGCCCCAGGACGGACCGGCACAGGTTCAGGCAGCTGGAGAGCAGTTCCTCGCACAGGTACACCTCCAGCAGGGGATCCGGCTGGTACATCCGCATCGTGACGGCCATGCCGAGGGGATCCTCGTCGAGCCCCAGCGCCAGCATCGCCCCCGACACCGGCGCAAAGCGGATGCCGGTCTGGAGTGCCTCGCGGAAGGTGGGGGCCGCCAGCATGGCCAGCCCCAGCACGCCGAAATCCGGCAGCGACTGGCGGCCGCCCAAGGCCAGCCCGTGGCCCTCGCCGGGCAGTGATGCGAGGGCGCGGCGCAGGATGTCGCAGGCCTCGCGGTAGGACAGGTAGGGTGGATCCGGAGCGTCGAAATCGGCCGGCGACAGGCGCATGCCCTCGAACCAGGGGGTGCTGTCGATGTCGAGTTCCGCGGCCCGGCGGCACAGCGCGGCGATGATGCCGGCGCGGAACGGATTCCGTTCCGGGGGGCGCGTGTCCTGTCCGAGATGACG
Source organism: Thermomonas sp. (assembly GCA_041913885.1). Lineage (GTDB taxonomy): Bacteria > Pseudomonadota > Gammaproteobacteria > Xanthomonadales > Xanthomonadaceae > Thermomonas. The sequence goes on from JAYSEL010000004.1 coordinate 122,120, forward strand.
GTTGGGCATCGGCAGTCCTGTCCGTTTTGCCCCCATTCTAGGGCGAACCGCCCCTAGGCAGGCATTCGCCCGCGTGTCCACACTCCCTTTCATCCGGGGAGGAGAACAGGACATGAAGCGCACGTGCGTCGCATTGGCGATTGGATTCGCGTTGTCGCTTGCCGGCTGCGATCGGCAGGCAGGCGAGGATGCACCGGCCGCCGCGCCGGGAGGGGAAGGGGGATATGCCGCGGAGTTGCGCAACCGCCTGCTGGATGCCAAGCCCGGTGACGTGATCGAGGTGCCGGCCGGCACCTTCCACTTCGACCGCGGCCTCAGCCTCCGCGTGGACGGCGTGACCCTGCGCGGCCAGGGCAAGGACAAGACGGTGCTGAGCTTCAAGGGCCAGAAGGCCGGCGCCGAGGGCCTGCTGGTGAACGCGAACGGCTTCACCCTGGAGAACCTGGCCATCGAGGACAGCAAGGGCGATGGCTTCAAGATCAGCCAGGCCGAGAACGTCACCATCCGCGGCGTGCGGGTGGAATGGACCGGCGGGCCGAAGACCAGCAATGGCGGCTACGGCCTCTACCCCGTGCTGTGCAGGAACGTGCTGATCGAGGACTCGGTGGCGATCGGTGCCTCCGATTCCGGCATCTACGTGGGCCAGTCGCGCGACGTGGTGGTCCGGAACAACCGCGCCGAGCGCAACGTCGCCGGCATCGAGATCGAGAACACGATCAACGCCGACGTCTACGGCAACGTCGCCACCGGCAACACCGGCGGCATCCTGGTCTTCAACATGCCGGCACTGACCCAGCAGGGCGATGCGATCCGCGTGTTCAGGAACAAGGTGTTCCAGAACAACCTGGGCAACTTCGGTGCGAAGGGGACGCCGGTGGCCAGCGTCCCGGCCGGCAGCGGCGTGGTGATCAACTCGAACGACAACATCGAGATCTTCGACAACGACATCGCCGACAACAAGACCGCGAACATCATCGTCTCCAGCGTGTATTCCACGGGGTACAAGGACGACAAGGCCTCGGGCGAATTCGACCCCTACCCCGAGCGCATCCACGTGCACGACAACCGCCTCTCCGGTGGCGGCGACTCGCCGGATGGCCTCGACCTGAAGGCACTCCGGCTGGCCCTGTACGGCCTGAGTGGCGCCCTGCCGGACGTGCTGTTCGACGGTTACGTGAATCCCCGGCGCAAGGGCGGACCGCAGCTCTGCCTGCGCGGTGTGTCCGGCGTGGTCAATGCCGACGGGCCGGGCGGCTACAAGAATCCCAGCAAGGACGCCGCGGCGTACGACTGCACGCTGCCGCCGCTGCCGGCGGTGGACCTGAAGCGCGGTTGATGGCAATGCGACGCATCCTTGCCGCGCTGGGGCTGGCGCTGCTGGCGGCGTGCACGCGCACGCAGGCGCCGGGGCCGGTGAAGTTCTTCGCCGAGGGCATGCCGCAACGGTTGTCCGACTGGGGGGTCGTGTACGTGGCCGACGGCCGGTTGCGGCTCAATGCGCGGGTCGAGCCGTACACGCTGGATACGCCCCTGTTCACCGACTACGCGCACAAGTTGCGCACGGTGTGGATGCCGGAGGGCCAGGCCGCGCGCTACCAGCCGGTGGAAACGCTGGAGTTCCCCGTCGGCACCATCATCAGCAAGACCTTCTACTACCCGTTGCCCGAAACGGGGCGCGGCGCCGACGTGGTGCTGCGCAGCATGGACGACGGCCCGGAGCCGGACGGCGGCCTTTCGCTGGACCGGGTACGGCTGGTGGAGACGCGGTTGCTGGTGCGGCGCGCGTCGGGCTGGGTGGCGTTGCCCTATGTCTGGAACGCGGAGCAGACCGAGGCGCGATTGATGCGCGGCGGCGAATTGCTGCCGCTGACCCTGGTGTCTTCCGACGGCCGCCGGGAGCAGGTGGACTACGCGGTCCCGGACGCGAACCAGTGCGCGGGCTGCCATGGCACCGACCTCAAGTCCAAGGCGGTCTTCCCGATCGGACCCAAGGTCCGCCACCTCAACCACGAGTTCGCCTATGCGGGTGGGAAGGCGAACCAGCTGGCGCACTGGCAGCAGGTGGGTTACCTCACTGGCGTGCCCGCCGGGGCGCTGCCGAGGAATCCGTCCTGGGACGATCCCGCTGCCGCGCTGGAGGCACGGGCGCGGTCCTATCTCGACATCAACTGCGGCCATTGCCACAGCCCGAAGGGGGCGGCGCGGACCTCCGGCATGTGGCTGGACGCGAGCACCCGCGACCTGCTGCGGCTGGGGCGCTGCAAGCTGCCGATCGCCGCCGGCCAGGGGACCGGCGACCGGCGCTGGGACATCGTGCCCGGCAAGCCGGACGCGTCGATCCTGCCGTACCGCATGGGCAGCGTGGATCCGGGCGTGATGATGCCGGAGCTGGGGCGCAGCGTCGTCCACGCGGAGGGCGTGGCGCTGATCCGCGACTGGATCGCGGACATGCCGGCAGAGGAATGCGGTACCTGAGCAGCGCGTGCTGCATGCACACCGTTCGCGGCCCCGGTCGCGAATCCAACCAGAGGGGGACTTGGGATGACGTACGACAAACTCGCGAGGGGCGTGCGACGCGCGCTGCTGGCTTCGCTGCTGGCGCCCGCGGCGCTCTCGGCGCAGGCGCAGGACAAGCCGCAGGACAAGAAGGACGCCACCACCCTGGATGCGATCGTGGTGACGGCGCAGAGCCGCGAGCAGGAGCTTCGCGACGTGCCGATCGCGCTGCAGGTGGTCGATGCCCGCGCCATCGAGACCACCGCGGCCTCCACCCTGGGCGACCTCGACAGTTTCATCCCCGGGCTCGAGGTTGGCGACGACCAGCCGACGCAGGCCCGCTTCCGGCTGCGCGGCCTGAGCACCGACGACATCGGGATCGGCACGGACCCCACCGTGGGCGTGTACGTCGACGGCGTCTATGCCGGGCGGGGGGGCGGCACGGTGCTGCCTTTCCTGGACGTCGAGCGCATCGAGGTGCTCAAGGGGCCGCAGGGCACCCTGTTCGGGCGCAATACCGCGGCGGGGGCGATCTCCATCGTCACCCGCCGTCCGTCGCAGGAGGTGGAAGGCCGGATCCGCGTGCGCGCCGGCAACCACGATGCCCGCCATGTCGACGGCACGTTCAACGCGCCGCTCAACGACCGCATGGCGCTGCGCATCAACGCGCTGCATGACGAAACCGGCGGGTGGTTGCGCGACGGCGCGACCGGCGAGCGCCTCGACGACGGCCGCAACGATGCCCTGCGGCTGGCGTTCGGCTGGGACATCGGCGACAACACCCGGCTGCTGTGGAGCTGGGACCACGAGACGCTGGACCAGCGCTCGCGTCCCTCGATCGGCATCGTCGACCTGGATCCAGAGACGGGCCTGCCCGCGTTCCCGGCCGATCCCGCCCACTACCGCAATCCGTTCGACATGCCGGCCTTCACCGACGTGGCGGGCAACGACGAGACGCGTGACTTCGATGGCACCACCCTGCAGATCGAGCACGACTTCCCCTGGGGGCGACTGACCTCGACCACCGCCTGGCGCCACTACGAGACGATGAACCGTGCCGAGGAGGACGCCACCAACCGGCAATACCTCTATATCGACACCAACAACGTCGAGGACAACACCACCTGGTACCAGGAGCTGAAGTTCAGCGGCAACACGGACACGATCGACTGGGTGGCGGGTGCGAGCTGGTTCAGGGAGCGGGCCCGCCAGTCCAGCATCGTGGGGCTGAACAGCAGCAGCGTCGACACCGCGGCGATGTATGCGCTGGGCGTGCCGCTCTTCAGCGTGCTGCAGTCGGTGGCGGACGTCTACGAAGTGCCGGTCCAGCTGCTGGGCAATCCCTGGACGGAGTCCTACGACAACACCCTGCGTTCCACCGCCTACGCGGCCTTCGGCGACGTCATCTGGCATGCCACCGACAAGCTCAACCTGACCGTCGGCCTGCGCTACACCCGCGATGAAAAGGCGTTCACCTGGTTCAACGGCTACCACACCGCCGATGCGCTGAATGCCGCGCTGCAGGTGCTGGACGACGCCGGCATCCTGGCGGCCGTCGGCGAGGAGGCGGGCATGCCCCTCAGCGCGGAGATGCTGGCGGCGATGGACCTGGCCTTCCAGGACCCGGTCTCGATGGCGAACAAGGGCGTGCTGAACCGCGCGTCCAAGGGCTGGAGCGACATCAGTCCGCGCCTGGTCGTGGATTACCACCTCGCCCAGGACACCATGGTGTTCGCATCGCTGGCCAAGGGCTACAAGGCGGGCGGCTACAACGCGTTCTCGCCCGGCGCGAACTTCGAGAACGAGGACGTCTGGAATTTCGAAGCCGGCCTCAAGCGGTCGCTGGCCGGGGGGCGCTTCCAGTTCGAGGCATCGGCCTATCGCTACAAGTACGACAACCGGCAGGCGATCTGGCTGGACACCACGCCGGTGGTGCCGCGTTACGTGACCAACGTCAGCGACCTCACCGCCGCCGGCGCCGAGTTCAGCGCGCGCTGGTTCCCGACGTCGGCGCTGCAGTTCGACTTCAACCTGGGCTGGATCGATTCCACCTACGACCGCTATGTCACGCCCGAAGGCGTGGACCTCTCGGGCAAGCCGACGGGCGAGCCGAAGCTGTCGTTCGCCCTCGGCGGGAGCTACCGCGTCGAACTCGGCGGCGCCGGCAGCCTGACGTTCACCGCCCGCCACGGCCATCGCGGCGCCTCCCGCTGCAACGCCTCGTCCGGTACCCAGGGCAACTGCGGGCGCTATCCGGCCTTCCGCATCGGCGGCGCCACCAACCGCACCGACCTGTTCGTGCAGTGGCGGTCCCCGGCGGAGCAATGGAGCGTCGCGGCCTACGCCAACAATCTCTTCGACCACCGCTACGTGACCGGGCTCACCCAGTACGGCACGACGGTCTTCGGCACCGTCGGCGCCACCGTCAGCGCGCCGCGCCAGGTCGGTCTCGAGGTGCAGTACCGCTACTGAACCGGGCTGGCGCAAAACGGGCGGGGCCGGCATCCTGTGACGATGCCGGCCGCACCCCTCCACGCCATCGCGGGCGCCGACACCCCGCTGACCGCCCTGTCCGGCGTCGGGCCTGCGCTGCGCGAGAAGCTCGCCGCGCGCGGGCTCGCCACCCTGCAGGACCTGTGGCTGCACCTGCCGCGCGGCTACGAGGACCGGACCACGCTGGTGCCGATCCGGCTGCTGCGTCCCGGCGTCGCCGCGCAGGTGGAGGGCCGGGTGGCGGCGGTGGAGCGCGGCTTCCGCCGCCGTCCGATGCTGCGCGTCGCGCTGGCCGACGACGGGGGCGGCACGCTGGTGCTGCGGTTCTTCCATTTCCGTGCACAGCAGGTGGCGCAGTTCGCGGTCGGCACGCGCGTGCGGGCGTTCGGTACCCCGCGCCCGGGACAGCACGGGCTGGAGATCGTGCATCCCAGCTACCGTGTCCTCGGCGAAGGCGATCACGCGCTGGGCGAGGCGCTGGATCCCGTCTATCCCGACATCGACGGCATCGGCCCGGCCACCGTGCGCAAACTGGTGCTGCAGGCGCTGCAGCGGCTACCGGACGAGGCGACGCTGGAACTGCTGCCGCAGGCGTGGCTGCACGAACTCGGCCTGCCGTCGCTGCGCGACGCGATCCTCACCCTGCACACGCCGCCGCGCGACGCCGACCTCGCCGCGCTGGTGAGCGGGCTGCATCCGGCGCAGCGACGGCTGGCGCTGGAAGAACTGCTGGCGCACCAGCTCAGCCTGCGCCGCCAGCGGCTGGCCCTGCAGGCCGAAGGCGCGCGCGCGCTGCGCGGCGACGAGGCGCTGGTGGCAAAGCTCAAGAAGTCGCTGCCGTTCGCGCTGACCAAAGCGCAGTCGCGCGTCTATGCGCAGCTGCGCGACGACCTGCGCCAGCCACGTCCGATGCTGCGGCTGGTGCAGGGCGACGTGGGTAGCGGCAAGACCGTGGTCGCCGCGCTGGCGGCATTGCTGGCGGTGGCCGATGGCCGGCAGGCGGCCCTGATGGCGCCCACCGAGCTGCTGGCCGAGCAGCATCTGCACAACCTGCGCGGCTGGCTCGAACCGCTGGGACTGCGCGTGTGCTGGCTGGCCGGCAAGGTGACCGGCAAGGCGCGGACGAAGGCGCTGGCGGAGGTGGCCTCCGGCGAAGCGCAGGTCGTCGTCGGGACGCATGCGCTGATGCAGGAGGGCGTGGCGTTCCACGACCTGGCGCTGGCCATCGTCGACGAACAGCATCGTTTCGGCGTGCACCAGCGGCTGGCGCTGCGCGACAAGGGCCGCGCCGGCGTGCCGCACCAGCTGGTGATGACCGCCACCCCGATCCCGCGCACGCTGGCGATGAGCGCCTACGCCGACCTCGACGTGTCCGCCATCGACGAGCTGCCGCCCGGCCGCACGCCGGTGACGACGATCGCGCTGTCCGCGGAGCGCCGGCCCGAGCTGGTGGAGCGCATCCGCGCGGCCTGCGCGGAGGGTCGGCAGGCGTACTGGGTGTGCACGATCATCGACGAGTCCGACGAAGTCGTGGCGCAGGCCGCGCAGTCCACCTTCGAGGCCCTGCAGGCGGCGCTGCCCGGCGTGCGGGTGGGGCTGGTCCACGGCCGGATGAAGGCAGCCGAGAAGCAGGCCACGATGCGCGCGTTCAAGGACGGTGCGCTGGGCCTGCTGGTGGCGACCACGGTGATCGAGGTGGGCGTGGACGTGCCCAACGCCTCGCTGATGGTGATCGAGAATGCCGAGCGCCTGGGGCTGGCCCAGCTGCACCAGCTGCGCGGGCGGGTGGGGCGCGGCAGCGCGGCGTCGAGCTGCGTGCTGCTGTACCAGCCGCCGCTGTCGGCGATGGCGCGCGAGCGGCTGGACACGCTGCGCCAGACCAGCGACGGCTTCGCCATCGCGGAGAAGGACCTGCAGCTGCGCGGCCCCGGCGAACTGCTGGGCACCCGCCAGACCGGCGTCGCCGCCTTCCGCATGGCCGACCTGGCGCGCGATGCCGACCTGCTGCCGCGCGTGCATGCGCTGGCCGACCGCCTGCTGCAGGCGCAGCCGGCGATGGCCGACCGCATCGTGGAGCGCTGGGTGGGTAGCGCGGCGCGCTACGCCGCGGCGTAAGTCATTCCTTGCCGAACCGGTTCATCGGCAGCTTCAGGTAGCGCACGCCGTTGGCTTCCGGTTCCGGCAGCGCGCCGGCGCGGAGGTTCACCTGCACCGCCGGCAGCAGCAGCGCCGGCATCGCCAGCGTGGCGTCGCGCGCTTCGCGCATCGCCACGAATTCGGCCTCGGACACGCCGTCGCGGACGTGGATGTTGGCGCGCCTCTGCTCCGCCAGCGTGGTCTCGCAGGCGACGGCGCGTCCGTTCGGGCCGTAGTCGTGGCAGACGAACACGCGGGTGGCGGCGGGCAGGGCGAACAGGCGCTGGATCGACCGGTACAGCGTGGCCGCGTCGCCGCCGGGGAAATCGCAGCGCGCGGTGCCGCCGTCGGGCATGAACAGCGAGTCGCCCACGAACAGCGCATCGCCGACGAGGTAGGCGCAGCTGTCGCTGGTGTGGCCCGGTACGGCGATCACCCGGGCGTCCAGGGTACCGATGCGGAAGGCTTCGCCGTCCTCGAACAGGTGGTCGAACTGCGAGCCGTCGACCGGGAAGTGTTCGCCCAGGTTGAAGATCGGGCGGAACGTCTTCTGCACGCTGCGGATGCCGGCACCGATGGCCAGCGTGGCGGCGGGCCAGTGCGTCGCCTTAAGCCAATGCGCGGCGCTGAGGTGGTCGGCGTGGGCGTGGGTTTCCAGCAGCCAGCGGACGTCCAGCGCCTCGCGGGCGACATGGTCGACGAGGGCGCGTGCCGACGCGGTCGAAGTGCGCGCGGCGCTGGCGTCGAAGTCCAGCACGGCGTCGACCACGGCCGCCTCCTGCGAGGCGGGATCGCGCACCACGTAGCTCCAGGTGTTGCTGGACGCGTGGAAGAACGGGGTGACGACGGGGGTGGCCATGCTCATCCCCCGCAGGCCGGGGCAATCCCGCAGTAGATGTCGTGCAGGGTTTCCAGCACGCGTTGTGCCGGTCCGTCGGCCAGCGTGTAGTAGATCGTCTGCGCTTCGCGCCGGGTGTTGACCAATCCGTCCGCGCGCAGCACGGCGAGGTGCTGGGACAGCGCCGATTGGCTCAGCTCCACTTTCGCGTTGAGTTCGCCCACCGAGCGCTCCCCCTCGACGAGCAGGCAGAGCAGCATCAGGCGCTTGTCGTTGGCCAGCGCGCGCAGCAGCTGCGCCGCATCGGCGGCATGGGCACGCATGGCCTCCGGGTCCATCGCCAGCGGCGGTGCCGGTGGGGTTGCGGTCGTGCGGCGGGGCTTGCTCATGGGGGTGTTCGCGGGGGAAGTGGCAGGGCGCCCCGGGGAGGGCGCATGGTACAGGCATGGGGGTTGATTTTATATCAGTTGACACTAATATAAGCAACGTCTAAATTATCGCTGTTGCCGAATCGGTCGGCGGAGGGGAACACAGATGGCCAGGATCGTCGTGGTGGGTGCGGGGCTGGGTGGCATGAGCGCGGCATACGAGCTGCGTGAAACGCTCGGGAAGGGGCACGAGATCGTGCTGGTGGGCAAGGGCGAGTTGTTCAGCTTCACGCCGTCCAACCCCTGGCTGGCGGTGGGCTGGCGCAAGCCGGACGAGATCACCCTGCCCGTGTCCGAGCATGTCGGCAAGCACGGCATCCGCTACGACGGTAGCGGCGTCGAGCAGATCGACGCCGCGGGCGATGCGGTGGTGACCGGGACGGGGGAGCGCATCCCCTATGACTACCTGATGATCTGCACGGGGCCGAAGCTGGCGTTCGAGGAGGTGCCCGGCACCGGCCCGGACGGCGGCTTCACCCAGTCCGTCTGCACCACCCCGCACGCGGCACACGCGTGGGAGGCCTACCAGGCCTTCCTGCAGAACCCCGGCCCGATCGTGATCGGCGCGGTGCAGGGCGCCAGCTGCTTCGGCCCGGCCTACGAGTTCGTGATGATCCTCGACGCCGACCTGCGCAAGCGCAAGCTCCGCGACCGGGTGCCGATCACCTTCGTCACCAGCGAGCCGTACATCGGCCATATGGGCCTGGGCGGCGTCGGCGATTCCAAGGGCCTGATGGAATCGGAGATGCGCCAGCGCCACATCAAGTGGATCGAAAACGCCAGGGTGGCGGAGGTCCGCGAGGGCGAGATGACCGTGGTGCCGCACGACGCCAAGGGCCAGCCGCTGGAGCCGCAGGTGGTGCCGTTCAAGTTCTCCATGCTGCTGCCGGCGTTCAAGGGCGTCGAGGCGGTGGCCGCGGTGGAGGGCCTGTGCAACCCGCGCGGCTTCGTCATCGTGGACAAGCACCAGCGCAGCCCGAAGTACCCGAAGATCTTCTCGGCCGGCGTGTGCGTGGCGATCCCGCCGGTGGAAGCGACCCCGGTGCCCACCGGTGCGCCCAAGACCGGCTTCATGATCGAGTCGATGGTCACCACCATCGTGCGCAACATCCAGGCCGAGCTGAAGGGCGAAACGCCCGACTTCGAGGGCACCTGGAACGCCGTGTGCCTGGCCGACATGGGCGACACCGGCGCGGCCTTCGTGGCGCTGCCGCAGATCCCGCCGCGCAACGTCACCTGGACCAAGATCGGCAAGTGGGTGCACCTGGCCAAGATCGGCTTCGAGAAGTACTTCCTCTACAAGATGCGCAACGGCACCAGCGAGCCGATCTACGAAAAGCACATCCTCGGCCTGCTCGGCATCGAGCGCCTGAAGGACGTCAAGCGTCCGTCCTGAGCGACACACCTCAACCCTCCCTCCCCCTCGTTACAAGGAGCATCCCATGAGCCTCGACCGTGCCGTGCAAGCCTTCGCCGGCGTGATGGTGCTGGTCAGCGTGCTGCTGACCCAGTTCGTCCACCCCAACTTCTTCTGGTTCACCGTGTTCATCGGCTTCAACCTGTTCCAGTCCGCGTTCACCGGTTTCTGTCCCGCCGCGATGGTGATGAAGAAGCTCGGCATCGGTCGCGCCAACGACGCGTCCTGCTGCCGCTGATATCCACGAGGCTTTCGACCATGCGATCCCTGCGCCCCCTGCTGTTGCCCGCCGTGCTGGCGCTCGCCGCCTGTGGCGGTGAGCCGCCCGCCGCCACCCCCGCGCTGCCGCGCGATCTCGCCACCTTCAAGGTCGAGGCCGGGCAGGGCCTGCCCGGCCGCGGGTGGGACGGCGTGGTCGAAGCGGTCCGCCGCGCCGACCTGGCCGCGCAGACGGCCGGCCGCGTGCAGGCCGTGCTGGTGGACGTGAACCAGCCGGTGCGCGCCGGCGACGTGCTGCTGCGGATCACCGCGGTGGAGCAGGACGCCGGCGCCGCCGCGGCCCGCGCGCAGCTGCGGGCGGCGGAGGCCGCCGCCGCGGAGGCCCAGCAGAACTACCGGCGCTATGCCGCCCTGGCCGATGCGCAATACGTGTCCAAGGCGCAGATCGACCAGGCCCGCGCCGCCCGCGATTCGGCGGTGGCCGCCCGCAACGCCGCCGCCGCGGTGGTCGCGCAGGCCGCCCAGCAGGCGGCCTACACCGTGGTGCGCGCGCCGTACGACGGTGTGGTGGCGCGCCGCGACGTCGAGCCGGGCGAAACCGTCGCGCCGGGCATGCCGCTGGTCAGCGTCTATGCGCCGGACGCGCTGCGCATCGAAGTGGCCGTGCCGCAGAGTCGCGCCGAGGCGATCCGCCGCAATCCGGCGGCTACCGTGGTGCTGGCCAACGGCGAGCGCGTGGTGCCCGCGGACGTGGTGGTGTTCCCGGCGGCCGATCCCGTCAGCCACAGCGTCAACGTGCGGGTGACCCTGCCTGCCCTGGATCCGGCGCCCGCCCCGGGCACCACCGCCAAGGTCGTGTTCGCCGCCGATGCCATCGGCCCGGGCGAAGCCACGGGCGGGGTGCGCATCCCCGCGGCCAGCGTCGCCCAGCGCGGCGAGCTGTCCGGCGCGTACGTGGTGCAGGGCGGGCGCCTGCTGCTGCGCCAGCTCCGGCTCGGCGCGCGCAGCGGGGATACCGTCGAGGTGATTTCGGGCCTGCGGGCCGGCGACGTGGTGGCGCGCGACCCGGTCGCCGCCGTCCAGGCACTGGCCGCGCAGCGCAAGGCGGCGGAGGCCGGTCGTGAATAAGGATGCGCGCATGGGGATCTCCGGCCGGTTGGCCGCGGCGTTCCAGAGCAACCCGCTGACGCCGATCCTGGCGGTGATGGGCCTGCTGCTGGGCCTGCTGGCGGTGATGATCACGCCGCGCGAGGAAGAGCCGCAGATCGACGTGACGATGGCCAACGTCATCGTTCCGTTCGACGGCGCCAGCAGCCGCGACGTCGAGCAGTGGGTCTCCACCCCGCTGGAGCAGAAGCTGTCCGAGGTCGAGGGCGTCAAGCACGTCTATTCGATCAGCCGGCCCGGCATGGCCGTGCTGACGGTGGAATTCGAAGTGGGCGTGCAGCGCCAGCCGGCGCTGGTGCGCCTGTACAACCAGGTGTTCTCGAACGCCGATTTCCTGCCGGCCCGCGCCGGTGTCGGCCAGCCTATCGTCAAGCCCAAGGGGATCGATGATGTGCCGGTCATGGCATTGACCCTGTGGAGCGACGATCCGCAGATGGATGCCAGCCGGCTGGCCGAGGTGGCGCATACGCTGGAAGCCGAGCTCAAGCGCATCCCGGGCACCCGCGACATCTACACCATCGGCGCGCCGGACCGCAGCGTGCTGGTCACGCTGGATGCGGCCAAGCTGGCGGCCTACGGCATGGGGGCGAACGACCTCGCGCAGGCGCTGCAGGCGGCGAACCTGGTGCACCAGGCGGGCGAGCGCGTGGACGCGGCGCAGGGCGCGGTGCCGGTCACGGCGGGTGCGTACCTTGCGACCGCCGACGACGTGGCCAACCTCGTCATCGGCAGCCGCGACGGCAAGCCGCTGCTGCTGTCGGACGTGGCCACCATCGCGCCGCGCGGCGACATCGCCACCCGCTACGTCTGGCACGGCGCGCCTCCAGGGCGCGAGGGCCCGCAAGCCGGCACCGCCCCGGCGGTCACCCTGGCCATCGCCAAGAAGCCGGGCAGCAACGCCAGCGACATCACCACCGCCATCGCGGATCGCGTCGCCCAGCTGCAGGGCGAACTGATCCCCGCCGGCGTGCACGTCAGCGTGACACGCGACTATGGCGCCACCGCCAGCGACAAGGCGCAGAAACTGATCCAGAAGCTCGTCTTCGCCACCGCCAGCGTGGTGCTGCTGGTGCTGTTCGCGCTGGGCTGGCGCGAGGCCATCGTGGTCGGCACCGCGGTCATCCTGACCTTGGCCGTGACCCTGTTCGCGTCCAAGGTGATGGGCTTCACCCTCAACCGCGTGTCCCTGTTCGCGCTGATCTTCTCGATCGGCATCCTGGTCGACGACGCCATCGTGGTGGTGGAGAACATCCACCGGCACATGGCCCGCGACGGCAAGTCGCTGCGCGAGGCGATCCCGCCCGCGGTGGACGAAGTGGGCGGCCCCACCATCCTAGCCACCTTCACGGTGATCGCGGCGCTGATGCCGATGGCGTTCGTGTCGGGCCTGATGGGCCCGTACATGCGGCCCATCCCGATCAACGCCTCGGTCGGCATGCTGCTGTCGCTGGCCATCGCCCTGGTCGTCACCCCGTGGCTGTCGCTCAAGCTGCTGGCCCGCCACGGGCACGCGGCGGCAGGCGACCATGCCCACGAAGAGAAACAAGCGGGCTGGCTGCACCGGCTGTTCGAACGGGTGATGTCGCCGTTCCTGCGCGGCGCCGGCGCCGGCCGCAAGCGCACCCTGCTGTTCGCCTCGATGGCGGGGCTGGTGGTGCTGGCCGCGTCGCTGGCGGTGTTCAAGCTGGTGGTGCTGAAGATGCTGCCGCTGGACAACAAGTCCGAGGTGCAGGTGGTGGTGGACATGCCGGAGGGCAGCACGCTGGAGCAGACCAACGCGCTGCTGGCCGAGCTGGCCGCAAAACTCGATACCGTGCCGGAGGTGCTGGATTACCAGGCCTATGCCGGCACCGCGGCGCCGATCAACTTCAACGGGCTGGTGCGGCAGTACTTCCTGCGCAGCGGCAGCAACGTGGGCGACCTGCAGGTGAACCTGGTGGACAAGCACCACCGCAAGCGCCAGAGCCACGAGATCGCGCTGGCGATCCGGCCGATGCTGGCGCAGGTGGGCACGAAGTACGGCGCTTCGGTGAAGGTGGTCGAAGTGCCGCCCGGTCCGCCGGTGCTCTCGCCGCTGGTGGCGGAGGTGTACGGGCCCGACTACGCCGGCCAGCGCAAGGTCGCGCTGGCGCTGGCGAAGGAGCGCTTCGCCGCCACCGACGGCATCGTCGACGTCGACACCAGCGTGGAGGCCGCCGCGCCGCGTGAGCAGATCGTGGTGGATCGCGAGCGCGCCGCGCGCCTGGGCGTGCCGCAGTCGGCCATCGCCGACGCCATCGCCATGGGCGTGTCCGGCCTGGACGCCACCTACGTGCACGACGGCGCCTCGAAGTACCCGCGCCCGGTGCGCCTGCGCCTGCCGGCGCAGGACCAGGCGGCGCTGGCCTCGCTGCTGGCGCTGAAGGTGCGCGGTGCGCAGGGCCAGCTGGTGCCGCTCTCCGAGCTGGTGCGCGTGGAGAAGGCCACGTGGGACGGCGCCATCCATCACAAGGACGGCCTGCCCGTGGTCTACGTGACCGCGGACGAAGCCGGCAAGCTCGACAGCCCGCTGTACGGCATGTTCGGCATCGTCGGCCAGCTCGGCGACCACAAGGTCGCCGGCCAGACGCTGGCGCAGACGTTCATCACCCAGCCGGCCGATACCAGTGGCTACGCGGTGAAGTGGGACGGCGAGTGGCAGATCACCTATGAGACCTTCCGCGACATGGGCATCGCCTACGCCGCCGGCATGGTGCTGATCTACCTGCTGGTGGTCGCGCAGTTCCGCAGCTACCTGGTGCCGCTGGTGATCATGGCGCCGATCCCGCTGACCGTGATCGGCGTGATGCCCGGCCATGCCCTGCTGGGCAAGCAGTTCACCGCGACCAGCATGATCGGCATGATCGCGCTGGCCGGCATCATCGTCCGCAACTCGATCCTGCTGGTGGACTTCATCAACCAGGAGACCGAGCGCGGTGTGCCGCTGGTGGACGCGGTGATCGACGCCTGTGCGGTGCGTGCCAAGCCCATCGTGCTGACCGGCGTGGCGGCGATGCTGGGCGCGTTCTTCATCCTGGACGATCCGATCTTCAACGGCCTGGCGATCTCGCTGATCTTCGGCATCTTCGTCAGCACGCTGCTCACGCTGGTCGTGATTCCCTTGCTGTATTACGTGCTGCGGCGGCGTACGCTGGATGCCGCCAAGGCCGCGTGAGCCGATGACGGGAGGAGAGGCATGAGCGAAGACGACGGCATCCGCCTGCTGCTGGAGCAGGAGGGCCCCTACGCGTTCCGGATCAGCTTCGAGGGCACCGGGCTGGACGCGCTGCACAGCGACGAGTCGGCACCGCTGGGCGGCGGCGCGGGCCCGAATCCCTCGCACCTGCTGCTGGCAAGCGTGGCCAACTGCCTGTCGGCCAGCCTGCTGTTCGCGCTGCGCAAGTTCAAGAACGCCCCGGGCCCGATCCGCACCGAGATCGTCGCCCACAAGGCGCGCAACGAGGCCGGCCGCTGGCGCATCCCGCGCGCCGAGGTGGCGATCCGGCTGTCGGAGGCCGCCGCCGGGCTGGAGCACTTCGACCGCGTGCTGGGCCAGTTCGAGGAGTTCTGCATCGTCACCCAGAGCGTGCGCGAGGGCATGCAGGTGGACGTGCGCATCATCGACGCCGACGGCACCGAATACGTGCCCGGAGGCGCGGGGAAGGCCGCATGAGCGCCCCATCCACCCTCGTCGCCTGCCCGGCCTGCAACGGCCTGAACCGCGTGCCCGACGCGCGGCTGGCCGAGGCCCCCAAGTGCGGCAAGTGCGGCGCGGCGCTGTTCACCGGCCATCCGCTGGCGCTGGACGCCGCCGGCTTCCATGCCCACGTCGAGCGGGCGGGGTTGCCGGTGCTGGTGGACTTCTGGGCGCCGTGGTGCGGCCCGTGCCGGATGATGGCGCCGCACTTCGAGGCCGCCGCCGCGCAGCTGGAGCCGGCGGTGCGGCTGGCCAAGGTGGACACCGAGGCGCAGCCCGCGCTGGGCAGCCGCTTCGGCATCCGCAGCATCCCCACGCTGGCGTTGTTCCGCGACGGGCGCGAGATCGCGCGCCAGGCCGGCGCGCTGGGCGCGGCCGACATCGTGCGCTGGACGCGCCAGTTCGTATGACCGCCGGAGCGTGTCCATGAGCCAGTCCTACCCCGACCTGATCGACGACCTCAATGCCGCCATCGGCACGCTGCGCGCGGGCGCGACGGAACCGATGCGCGGCTTCTCGCAGCTGGCGCGCGAGGCGCTGAAGCCCGGCGCGCTGGACGTCAAGACGAAGGAGCTGATCGCCGTGGGCATCGCCATCGCCACCCGCTGCGACGGCTGCATCGGCTTCCATGCCAAGGCGGCGATCCAGGCCGGCGCGACCCGCCAGGAGGTGCTGGAAACGCTGTCGATGGCGATCTACATGGGCGCCGGCCCGTCGATGATCTACGCAGCGGAGGCGCTGCGCGCCTTCGACGAACTCTCCCCCGCAACCAAGGCACAGGCATGAACGCACGCACCCTTTTCGCCATTGTCCTGGCACTGGCGGCCGCCGGCACGCAGGCGCAACAGGCCCCGGCGACCAGCATCCCCCTGCTGCAGCCGTTGCCCGGCCTGTACACCGCCGGCCAGCCGGCGCCCACCGATTGGGCCGCGATCAAGGCGCTGGGCGTGCGCACCGTGGTCAACCTGCGCACGCCGGCCGAACTGCAGGGGCGCGACGAGGCCGCCGAGGTGCGCGCTGCGGGTTTGCAGTACGTCGCCATCCCGGTGGCCGGCGCGGACGGGATCAACCCCGACAACGCGCGCGCCCTGCACGCGGCGCTGGCGCCCGCGCACGGTGGCGTGCTGGTGCACTGCGCCAGCGGCAACCGCGCCGGCGCGCTGCTGGCGCTGGAGCAGGCGGAGCAGGACGGCCTGCCGAAGGACGCCGCCCTGGCGCTGGGCCGCAAGGCCGGCATGACCAGCACCGAGGCCAAGTTGCGGCAGGCGCTGGGCGCGGGCAACTGAGGCGCACGGCCATGGGCGAACGCATCACCGTCGTCGGCGCCGGTTTCGCCGGGCTCACCGCGCTGCGCACCCTGCGCGGGCACGCGCCGGATGCCGAACTCACCCTGGTGGCGCCGGAGGCGGCACTGCACTATCTGCCGGGCACGATCTGGATTCCCGCGGGCCTGCGCAGCCGCGCCGACCTGGTGGTGCCGCTGGACGGCTTCCTGCGCCGTGAGCGCATCGCCTTCCATCGCGCCCGCGCCACCGGACTGTCGGCGGACGCGCGCACCCTGCACACCGACGCGGGCGACGTGGCCAACGACGGCCTGATCCTCGCCACCGGGGCGCGCTTCATTCGCAAGCTGCCGGGTATCGAGCACGCCATCATTCCCTGCGAAGGCGTGGACGCCGGCGAGGCGATCCGCGACCGGCTGGCCGCGCTGGACGGCGGCACGCTCTGCTTCGGCTTCGGCAGCAACCCGAACGAGCCCATCGCCATGCGCGGCGGCCCGGTGTTCGAGTTCGTGTTCGGCATCGACACCCTGCTGCGCAAGCAGCGCCGCCGCGATCGCTTCCGGCTGGTGTTCTTCAGCCCGTCGGAGAAGCCCGGCCAGCGACTGGGTGAGAAGGCGGTCGGCCTGATCCTGGGCGAGATGCTCAAGCGCGGCATCGACACGGTGCTGGGCGAGAAACCGCAGCGCTTCGAGGCTGACGCCGTGCAGCTGGAGCGCACCCGCCTGGACAGCGCGATGACTGTGTTCATGCCCGGCCTGACCGGGCAGGCGTGGCTGGACGGCACGGCCTTGCCGCGGTCGCCCGGCGGCTTCGTCCAGGGCGATGCGCACTGCCGCGTGCCCGGCGTAGCCTGCACCTTCGTTGCCGGCGATGGCGGCAGCTATCCCGGCCCCGATTGGCTGCCCAAGCAGGCCCACCAGGCCGACCTGCAGGCCGAAGTGGCCGCGCGCAATCTGCTGCGCACCCTGCGGGGCGAGCCGGCAGAGGAAGCCTTCACCGCCGAGCTGGTGTGCATCGTGGACACGCTGGATCGCGGCCTGCTGGTCACCCGCAAGGGCGACGGCGGCCATGCGCTGCCGCCCCTGCGCCTGATGCACTGGGCCAAGGCCGCGTTCGAGAAGCGCTACCTGCGCCGCTACCGCTGAGCCAGCAGGTCAGGCGGTCCAGAACAGGCCGGCGGCCGCGGCCGCCGCGGGCCAAAGCACCCACGGCGAGAACAGGCGCGTGGCCCAGCGCGCATGGAAGCGGAACCCGCTGCCGTGCACGAACAGGGCGCAGATCGCCAGCAGCACCAGCGTCATCCGCCCGTGTTCGGATGCCGTGAGTTCCTGCCCGCGTGCCGCGGGCAGGAACAGCAGGGCCAGCGCCAGGCCGGCCCCGCACAGCAGCGACAGCAGCCGTGCCAACGCGGCGTCCTCAGGGGGCTTCGAAGGGCCGCTTCACGCCGCGCGCGCGGTCGCTGTGCAGTTCGTACCACATGGCATTGAGGATCGCGAACGCGGCGGCGAAGGCGATGCCGAGGATCCAGGTGAAGTACCACATCAGTAGCCACCTCCGTTGCGTGCTTGTTCTTCGACGTGGGCGCGGGTCACCCTGCCGCGCATGATCCGGAACGCCCAGGTGCTGTAGGCCAGCACCAGCGGCAGGAACACCGCGGTGGCGAACAGCATGATCCCGAGCGTGCGCTGGCTGGACGAGGCATCCCAGACGGTGAGGCCGTGGCCGGGATCGGTGGCCGATGGCAGCAGGAAGGGGAACAGCGCGATGCCGGCGGTCAGGATGATGGTGGCCACCGCCAGGGCGCTGGCGACGAAGGCGATCACGCGCTGGCGCACCACCGCCACCGCCAGCATCGACAGGGCGGCCAATCCCGGCACCAGCCACAGCACCGGCTGGGCCCGCTGGTTGCCCAGCCAGGCGCCGGCTTCCACCACGACCTGCTTGCCCAGCGGATTCGACGGGCCGTCCGCCAGGGCGCCGGCGACGATGGCGTGGCCCGGCAGGAACGCAAGCCAGGCGCCAGCCGCCGCGAAGGCGGCCAGCGTGACCACCGCGGCCACGCGCGCCACGCGGTGCGCGCGGTCGCCGACCGGGCCTTCCACCTTCATCGCGCCAAAGGCGGCGCCGTGCATCACCAGCATGGCCAGGCTGACCACGCCCGCGATCAGCGCGAAGGGATGGAACAGGCCGAAGAACCGGCCGTCATAGACCGGAAGCAGGTTGTCGGTGAAGTGGAAGGGCACGCCCAGGAACAGGTTGCCGAATGCCACGCCGAACACCAGCGACGGCACCGCGCCGGCCACCGTCAGCGCCCAGTCCCAAGCGTTGCGCCAAGCCGGGTGCTGGACCTTGTTGCGGAAATTGAAGCCGACAGGCCGGAGGATCAGCGCCAGCAGCACCAGCAGCATCGCGAAGTAGAACCCGGAGAACGATGCGGCGTAGAGCATCGGCCAGGCCGCAAAGACCGCGCCGCCGCCGAGGATGAACCACACCTGGTGGCCCTCCCAATGGGGTTCGATGGCTTCCAGGGCCATCCGGCGCTCGGTGTCGTCGCGGGCGATGAACCGGTAGATCGCGCCCAAGCCCAGGTCGTAGCCGTCGGTGACGGCGAAGCCGATCAGCAGGATGCCCAGCAGCAGCCACCAGATCTCGCGCAGGGTGCCGTAGTCAAACATGGCCGTTCTCCTTGGCGGTGGCGTGGGTCTCGTGCGCCTGCTGCGCGTCCGGCAGCGGCCACAGCTTCAGCCCTTCGGGCCCGGCCTTGACCATGCGCCGCATCAGGAACACGTCGAACACGGCCAGCGTGGTGTACAGCACGACGAAGCCGATCAGGCTGCCGGTGACCTGCGCGCTGCTGGTGGACGAGACGCCGAGGAAGGTCGGCAGCACGCCGTCGATCGCCCAGGGCTGGCGGCCGTATTCGGCCACGATCCAGCCCAGCTCCGCGGCGATCCACGGCAGCGGCAGGCTCCACAGCGCGATACGCAGAAAGCGCGGGTTCTCCAGCTTGCGCTTGCTCGCCAGGAAGAAGGCCCAAGCGAACAGCGCGATGAAGAAGAAGCCCAGCGCCACCATGATCCGGAACGAGAAGAACAGCACCGGCACGTTCGGTACGGTCGACCAGGCGGCCTGCTCGATCACGCGCTCGTCGGCCTTGGCCGGATCGTCCACGTACTTCAGGGTCAGCAGGCCGAAGCCCAGGTCCTCGCGCTTGGCCAGGAACGCCTGCTGCTTCTCCGGATTGGTCCGGTCCGCGCGCACGGCGGCCAGCGCCGCGTGCGCCTCGATCCCGTTGCGGATGCGCTGCTTGTTCTGCTCCACCAGGTCATGGATGCCCGGCACCTGCTCGTCCAGCGAGCGGGTGGCGATCATGCCCAGCGCCCACGGGATCCGCACCGCCGCCTTGGTCTCGCGTTCCTCCATGCTGGGCAGGCCGAACAGGGTGAACGACGCCGGTGCCGGGGCCGTATGCCACTCGGCCTCGATCGCCGCCACCTTCATGTGCTGGTTCTCCGAGGCGGTGTAGCCGCTCTCGTCGCCCAGCACCACCACCGACAGCGCGGAGGCGAGGCCGAAGCTGGCCGCCACCGTGATGGAGCGCTTCGCGAACTGCAGGTTGCGTCCCTTCAGCAGGTAGTAGGCGCTGATCGACAGCACGAACATCGCGCCGGTCACGTAGCCCGCGCTCACCGTGTGCACGAACTTGGACTGCGCCACCGGATTGAAGAGCACGGCGGCGAAGTCGGTCACCTCCATCCGCATCGTCTCGAAGTTGAACTCGGCGCCCACCGGGTTCTGCATCCAGCCGTTCGCGATCAGGATCCACAGGGCCGAGAAGTTGGCACCCAGCGCCATCAGCCAGGTCACCACCATGTGCTGGAGCCGGCTCATGCGGTCCCAGCCGAAGAAGAACAGGCCGACGAAGGTGCTCTCCAGGAAGAACGCCATCAGGCCCTCGATGGCCAGCGGCGCGCCGAAGATGTCGCCGACGTAGTGCGAGTAATAGGCCCAGTTGGTGCCGAACTGGAATTCCATGGTGATGCCGGTGGCGACCCCCATGGCGAAATTGATGCCGAACAGGACGCCCCAGAACTTCACCATCTGCTTCCAGATGACGCGTCCGGTCATCACGTAGACGCTTTCCATGATGGCCAGCAGCAGCGCCAGGCCCAGCGTGAGCGGGACGAACAGGAAGTGGTACAGGGCGGTGATCGCGAATTGGAGCCGCGACAGGTCGACGACGTGCAGGTCGGGCATGGCACTTACCTCGGGGTTGATTCAAGGCGGCGGCCCACGGCGTCGGCATCGACGTCCGGGCGATGTGCGGGGGCGAAGAACAGGGCGTACAGCAGCGCGATCAGCCCGATCTTGGCGATCAGGATCCAGGCGATGTGGCGCTTGGCGCGGCGCAGCAGTTCCACGGAGGACAGCCCCTGGATCTAACTTTAGATAAATCTAATATAAAAATCCCGGCTTCGCAATCGCCGGATATTCCGTGCCTGCATGGTAGTGCCGCGGCCTGGCGCTGTCGCTGGGACATAATGTCCCGATGACAGCCGACCGCATCCCGCTTCTCATCGATACCGACCCCGGCGTGGACGACGCGCTGGCCCTGCTGATGGCCTTCAACGACCCGCGTTTCGACGTGGTCGGCCTGACCATCGCCGCCGGCAACGTCGGCCTTGGCCACACCGTCGCCAATGCGCTCAAGCTGTGCGAGGTCTGCGGCGTGGACGCGCCGGTGTTCGCCGGTGCCGACGCGCCGTTGGTGTTCCCGGCGCGCGATGCCGCCTACGTCCACGGCCGGGACGGCTTCGGCGACACCGGCTACGCCAGGGCAGGCCGCGCGGCGGAGGCCGAGCACGCCGCGCTGGCGATCCTGCGGCTGTCGCACCAGCATGCGGGCAAGCTGCTGCTGGTGGCGCTGGGCCCGCTGACCAACCTGGCGCTGGCGCTGAAGCTGGATCCCACCCTGCCGTCGCGGGTGGCGCGCTGCGTGGTGATGGGCGCCGCGGTGACCGCGCACGGCAACATCACGCCGGCTGCCGAGTTCAACATCGCGTTCGACCCGGAAGCGGCGCACATCGTGTTTTCGACCTTCCCGAAGGTCGAGCTGGCCGACTGGGAGGCGGTGCTGGCGCACGGCTTCCGCCACGACGACGCCGAGCGCTGGTTGGCCGCGGACTCGCCGCGGGCGCGCTTCTACGCCGGTATCTCCGCCCACACCCGCGCCTGGGCCAAGGCCGGCCGCGGCGAGCGCTGGCATGCCGCCGACGCGCTGGCGATGGCGCTGGCCCTGCAGCCGGAGGGCGCGCTGGAGATGCTGGAGCGGCCGCTTGCGGTGGAGACTGCCGGCCAGCACGCCCGCGGCGCCACCATCGTGGACTGGAACCGGCAGACCGGCGCGGCCGACAACGTGGCCATCCTGATGCACTACGACCAGGCCCGGTTCGAGGCGATGATCGAGGCGGCCCTGGCCGCCGGCTAGGGCGACGGGGCCCGCCCGGCGGGGTGGACTTGCGCCCGGGCCGGGAGGGCCGCTAGAATACGCGGCTCTTTCTCCGATCCTCCCAGAGTCTGCATCATGAAAGCCGGCATCCATCCCGAATACCGCGACGTCGTCTTCCAGGACGTGACCTCGGACTTCAAGATCCTGACCCGCTCGACCCTCTCCAGCAAGGAGACGGTGAAGTGGGAAGACGGCAACGAGTACCCGCTGATCAAGGTGGAAGTCTCGTCGTCCTCGCACCCCTTCTACACCGGCCAGAACAAGGTGATCGACACCAGCGGCCGCGTGGACAGGTTCCGCAAGCGCTACGGCAAGTAAGCGCAGGCACGCTCCATCGCGCGAACGGCCGCCCTCCGGGCGGCCGTTCCGTTTTTGGCGCCACAGCAGCCCGGGAGTGCGACTTTCGTCCGGGGTCGGGCGCGGGCGGCATATGCGATAATTCCGTTTTCCCATGCGCTGGCGCATGGCCCGTGGGCCGCTTGCCGCGCACCCCCAATGGAGTTGCATCGTGTCCGAACTTGACCAGATCACCCTGACCGCAGGCGACAAGACGGTCGCCATGCCCGTCCTGAAGCCGACCCTGGGCCAGCCCTGCGTGGACATCGCGAAGCTGCCCAAGGAAACCGGTTGCTTCACCTACGATCCGGGCTTCGGCGCCACCGCCAGCTGCAAGTCGGCCATCACCTACATCGACGGCGACGCCGGCGTGCTGCTGTACCGCGGCTACCCGATCGAGCAGCTGGCCGAGAAGTCCACCTTCACCGAGGTGGCCTACCTGCTGATGCATGGCGAACTGCCCAGCCCGGCGCAGCTGGCCAGCTTCGAGCACGAGGTGACCCACCACACGATGATGCACGAGGCGTTCCGTACCTTCCTGTACGGCTTCCGCCACGACGCGCATCCGATGGCGATGCTGACCGGCATGCTGGGCTCGCTGGCCAGCTTCTACCACAACGACCTCGACCTCGAGGACCCGGAGCAGCGCCGCCTGGCCGCGATCCGCCTGATCGCCAAGGTGCCGACCATCGCCGCGGCCTGCTACCGCTATTCGATCGGCTGGCCGATCCGCTACCCGCGCAACAACCTCGACTTCACCACCCGCTTCCTGCACATGATGAAGGAAGTGCCGAGCGAGCCGCTGGAGCTGAACCCGGTCGCTGCCAAGGCGATGGACCTGCTGTTCATCCTGCACGCCGACCACGAGCAGAACGCCTCCACCTCGACCGTCCGCCTGGTCGGTTCCACCGGTGCCAACCCGTACGTCAGCGTCGCCGCCGGCGTGGCCGCGCTGTGGGGCCCGGCGCACGGTGGCGCCAACGAGGCCGTGCTGAAGATGCTGGCGGAGATCGGCAAGCCGGAAAACGTGAAGTCCGCGGTCGACAAGGCCAAGGACAAGGAGTCCGGCTTCCGCCTGATGGGCTTCGGCCATCGCGTCTACAAGAACTACGACCCGCGCGCGGCGCTGGTGCGCAAGATGACCCACGATGTGCTGGGCGCGCTCAACGTCAACGATCCGCTGCTGGAAGTGGCGGTGCGCCTGGAAGAAGCGGCGCTGAAGGACGACTATTTCATCCAGCGCAAGCTCTACCCGAACGTCGACTTCTACAGCGGCATCATCTACAAGGCGCTGGGCATCCCGGTGGAGATGTTCACCGTGATGTTCGCCATCGCCCGCACCGCCGGCTGGGTCAGCCACTGGCTGGAGCAGCAGGAGGATCCGGAGAACCGCATCGGCCGCCCGCGCCAGATCTACACCGGCGCGGTCCAGCGCGACTACGTGGACATGGCCAAGCGCTGAGCCGGCGCCGCATCGCCCACGATTGAAAACGCCCCGCGAGGGGCGTTTTCTTTTTGTGGGTCATTGCGAGGGAGGGGCGGGCGAAAACCGAATCCTCGAACCGGTGGGCCGATCCTCGATCCTGCGGCCTCAATCGTTCGCCAGCAGCGTCCGCAGCTGCGCCGCCGACGCGCGCCGCATCGGTTTCTCGTCAATGGCGGAGAGCGGCGCCTGGCGCAGGCCGTCCAGCGGCAGCACCAGCACTTCGAATCCCAGCTCTTCGGCGCCGAACAGCCAGGCCGGCACCTCGGTCTCGCGCTCGCGGTCCAGCCGCAGTCGTCGGGTGCGGGCCTGCGCGGGGATGCCCTGGTCGTCCAGCCAGCGGGGCACCGCGTCGGGATCGTCGCTGTGCAGGTGCAGCAGCACCGGCGAATGCGCGTCGGCGGTGCCGTCCAGCACCGGGCCGACCAGCCGTGGCTGGAAGGGGGAGAAGAATTCGAGGGCGCGCAGCGCCGCCTCGCGGCGGTGGCGCAGGTCGGCCTGCTGGCGGTCGCCCAGGAACAGCCGCTGGTAGTCGCGCAGCGCGTCCTCGATCTCGCGGTTCCGCGGCAGCGAGGCGTCGTCGAAGATCCCCAGCCGCTGCGCGGCCTTGCGCTTGGCCATCTGGAAATCGCGGATGCCGCCTTCGGCCATCAGCCGGGCGGCCTCGTGGGCCAGCCGCTGGCGGCGCTCGCGGGTGCGTGCCTGCGCGTGCTGGTGGGCGTGCTGGCGGGCATCCGTCATCGCGCTGTCTCCACGTCGGCCGGCCTCGACTCTACCCGAGCCGGCCGGGGTGCGCCCGTGCCGGCGATCGGGAGGCGGCGGATCAGAAGATGTCGAACGATTCCTCGGCCGGCGCCGCGTCGGTCTCCGGCTCGGTCAGCGCTTCCTCTTCCATCCGCTGCAGGTCTTCCGCCTTGATCCACTCGACGATGCCGCCTTCACCGCCGGGCAGCAGCCGGCCGTTGGCGCTGACGCTGACCTGCACCATGCCCGCGGGCGGGGGCGGCAGGCGCTCGGGCTGGTCCTTCAGCGCGGACTGCATGTAGCTGATCCAGATCGGCAGTGCCGCCTTGCCGCCGTACTCGCGGTAGCCCAGCGAGCGGAAGTCGTCGCGGCCCACCCACACGGTGGTCACGAAGGGGCCGCCGAAGCCGGAGAACCAGGCGTCGCGGTGGTCGTTGGTGGAGCCGGTCTTGCCGCCCACGTCCTCGCGGTTGAGGGCCCGTGCGGCGGTGGCGGTGCCGCGCTTGACCACGTCGCGCATCATCGAGGCCAGTTGCCAGGCCACCCGCGGGTCGATGGCGCGGGGGGCGACCGGCTGCCCCGGCGCCGGCGGCGCCGCGGCCTGCGCCTGCGGGCCGGCGGTTTGCGTTGCGGCGGTCGCGGGCGTTGCGCCGGCGGGGCCGAGGTTGAACCCGTCCACCGTGGCGCCCTGGGCCGGCGCTGTCGACGCGGTCGCGCCCGCCGTTGCCGGGGCGGCGCAGGACGGGCAGGCGACCGGCGGGGCCTCCTTGAAGACCTCCCGGCCGTCGCGGTCGCGGACGGTGTCGATCACCCACGGGGTGACCAGGAACCCGCCGTTGGCGAAGGCGGTGTAGCCGCGCGCGACCGACAGCGGGGTCAGCGAGGCCGTGCCGAGGGACATGGACAGGTTCGGCGGCAGGCTGGCCTCGTCGAAGCCGAAGTGGCTGATGTAGCGGCGGGCGTAGTCCACGCCGATGGCGTCCAGCAGGCGCACCGAGACCAGGTTGCGCGACTGCACCAGCGCCTCGCGGATGCGCATCGGGCCGGCGAAGTTGCCGGAATCGTTCTGCGGGCGCCACTCGTGGCCACGGCGGTCCTTGAAGACCACCGGGGCGTCCAGCACGATCGAGGCGGGGTTGAAGCCGCGCTCGAACGCGGCGGCGTACAGGAACGGCTTGAAGCTGGAGCCGGGCTGGCGGCGGGCCTGGGTGGCGCGGTTGAACTTGTTGCCGGCGAAGCTGTAGCCGCCGACCAGCGCCCGCAGGGCGCCGTTGTCGGCGTCCAGCGAGACCAGCGCCACCTGGGCGCGCGGGACCTGGTCGAGTTCCCAGCGCGCCGGGGCATCCGGCTTGTCGGACGGCAGCCGGCGGACCCGCACCACGTCGCCGCGCTGGGCCAGCGCGGTCGCCGGCTTGCCGGTCCACGCGATGGCCGGGCCGGCCAGCGCGACCGCGGTGCCGTCCGCCAGCACCACCTGCAGCTGGCCGCCGGCGCTGCCGGTCACCACGGCGGGCAGCAGGCCGTTCTGCGCGGGGATGGTGCGCGCCAGGCGGCCGATCGCGGCGTCGTCCGCGCCGTCCGGGATCTGCACGGACTGCTCCGGCTTGCGCCAGCCGTGGCGGTGGTCGTAGACCCGCATGCCGTCCACCACGGCGCTGTCGGCCGCCGCCTGCAGCGTCGGGTCGATGGTGGTGGTGACGTGGTAGCCCTTGGTCAGGACGTCGCCGCCGAAGCGGTCCACCATCTGCTGGCGCACCATCTCCGCGACGTAGGGGGCGTACACCTCGATCTGCCGTTCGTGGGGCGCGGCGTGCATGGGCACCCGGCGGGCGGCGTCGGCGTCGGCGCGACTGACGAATCCAAGCTCCGCCATGCGCGGCAGGATGTAGTTGTCGCGGCGGATGCGGGCCCGCTCCGGGTTGCTGATCGGGTTGCCGCTGGACGGGAACTTGGGGATGCCGGCCAGGGTGGCGGCCTCGTCCAGGCTCAGCTGGTCCAGGGTCTTGCCGTAGTAGTACTCCGCGGCCGCGGCCACGCCGTAGGCGCGGTTGCCGAAGAAACTCTTGTTGAGGTAGAGCTCGAAGATCTCGTCCTTGTCCAGCTCCCGCTCCATCTTCATCGCCAGCAGCATTTCGGCGAACTTCCGGCGGAAGCTGTATTCCGAGCTCAGGAAGAACTGCTTGGCCACCTGCTGGGTGATGGTGGAGCCGCCGGCGACGCGCTCCTGCCCGCCCGTCTTGGCCAGCAGCCAGACCGCCCGCAGCACGCCTTTCACGTCGATGCCGTGGTGTTCGTAGAAGTTCGCGTCCTCGGCGGCCAGGAAGGCCTGCTTGACCCGCGCCGGGACCTTGCGGATATCCACCGGATAACGCCGCATCTCCCCGAACAGGCCGATCAGGCGGCCGTCCCGGGCGTACACGTACATGGGTTCCTGCAGCTCGATCGAGCGCAAGGCCTGCACGTCGGGGAGGCGCGCGCTGACCGCGTAGATCACGATGCCCAGGGCGACCAAGCCGGCCAGGCAGGCGGCGGTGGCGGCCAGCAGCAGCCAGCGCAGCGAGCGGGGGAGACGGGGCATTGGCGCAGATTCCGATTGCAGCAAACGAGGCTGCGGAGTATAGAGTAGGCGCCGGCGACGACCGGCCCACGGGGGTGGCCGGTTTCCTTCCGCACACGCGTAAAAGGAAGTCGGGCAGGGCGGAAAGACGCATGCGCGGACGGGCAGCCGGTGGAAACCGGTTGCCTTGGCGTGAAAAGTCCGTTATTCATGTAGTACAGCACCTAGTGCGCGTAAGCGCCCGTGGCAAGGGGAGATACCGTGGGTCTGGGGACGAAGACGCAACCGCCGTTGATCGGCGTGGACATCAGTTCGACCGCGGTCAAGCTGCTGCAGCTTGCGCGCACGGGCGACCGTTACCGCGTGGAGCACTACGCGGTGGAGCCGCTGCCGCCGAACGCCGTGGTCGAGAAGAACCTGGTCGAAGTCGAGGCCGTGGGCGAGGCGATCCGCCGCGCCGTGGCCCGTTCCGGCACCAAGGTGAAGAATGCCGCCGCCGCGGTGTCGGGCTCCTCGGTCATCACCAAGGTGATCGGCATGCCGGCCGCGCTGGACGAGGACGAGATGGAGTCCCAGATCGAACTCGAGGCGGTCAACTACATCCCGTACCCGGTCGAGGAAGTGAACCTCGACTTCGAGGTGCTGGGCCCGATGCCCGGCAACAGCGAGATGGTGCAGGTGCTGCTGGCGGCCTCGCGCTCCGAGAACGTGGAGATGCGGGCCTCGGCGCTGGAACTCGGTGGCCTGACCGCCAAGGTCATCGACGTCGAGGCGTTCTGCATCGAGAACGCCTTCGCGTTGATGGCGCCCACGCTCAACGTCCCGCGCGACGGCCTGGTCGCCCTGGTCGACGTGGGTGCCACCATGACCACGCTCAACGTCCTGCGCGGCGGCCGCAGCATCTACACCCGCGAGAACGTGTTCGGCGGCAAGCAGCTCACCGACGAGGTGATGCGCCGCTACAGCCTCAGCTACGAGGAAGCCGGCCTCGCCAAGCGCCAGGGCGGGCTGCCCGAGAGCTACGAGATCGAAGTGCTCGATCCGTTCAAGGAGGCGATGGTCCAGCAGGTCAGCCGCCTGCTGCAGTTCTTCTACGCGGGCAGTGAATTCAACCGCGTCGACCAGGTCGTGCTGGCCGGTGGCTGCGCCTCGATCCCGGGCATCGCCGGGATGGTCGAGGAGCAGCTGGGCATCCCGAGCGTGATGGCCAACCCGCTGGCGCAGATGACCCTGGGGCCGCGGGTGCAGGCGCACGCGCTGGCCCAGGACGCCCCCGCGCTCATGATCGCCTGCGGGCTCGCACTGAGGAGCTTCGACTGATGGCACGGATCAACCTCCTCCCGTGGCGCGAAGAGCGCCGCAAGGCCCGGCAGAAGGAATTCATCGGGATGCTCGGGCTCGCCGTCGTGGCGGGCGTGCTGCTCTCGGTGCTGATCGTCAGCTTCTACAGCGGGCGCATCTCGACCCAGACGGCCCGCAACGAGTTCCTGCGCGGCGAGATCACCAAGGTCGATGCGCAGATCAAGGAAATCGAGGCGCTCGACCAGAAGAAGTCCAAGCTGCTGGCGCGCAAGGAAGTCATCGAGAAGCTGCAGTCCAACCGCTCGCAGATGGTCCACCTGTTCGATTCGCTGGTCCGCACCATTCCCGATGGCGTGGCCCTGACCGGCATCAAGCAGGAAGGCGACATCCTGACGCTGAGTGGCCGCTCGCAGTCCAACGCCCGCGTTTCGACCTACATGCGCAACCTCGAGAGCTCCGGCTGGATGACCAATCCCGACCTGAACGTGATCGAGGCGAAGGAAGGCAACGCCGGTCTGCCCTACGAGTTCAACCTCAAGGTCAAGCTGGCCAACCCGAACGCACCGAAGGACGAGGACGGCGAGGATGCCAAGCCCGCGCCGGCCACCGAGCCCGCCGCGCCCGCCGCCGGAGGTACCGCGTCGTGAGCAACAACAAGAAGAAGATCAATCTTCGCGAGCTGGACATCAACAACATCGGCGGCTGGCCGCGCGAGGCCCAGCTGGGCTTCTGCGGCCTGGTCGTGGTGTTGCTGGTGGCGCTGGCCTGGTTCCTGGTGGTCAGCGGCAAGCGCGACGAACTCAAGGGCCTGGAGTCGCAGGAAGCCGACCTGCGGACCGAGTTCGAAACCAAGCAGGGTCGCGCCGCCAACCTCGAGCCGCTCAAGCAGCAGTTGGCGCAGATGGAACAACAGCTGCAGCAGATGCTGCGCCAGCTGCCCAGCAAGACCGAAATGCCCGACCTGATCGTGGACATCTCGCAGACCGCCTTGGCCACCGGCATCCAGAACGACCTGTTCCAGCCCGGTCCCGAGGCCAAGCAGGAGTTCTACGCCGAGAAGCCGATCATGCTGCGCATGGTGGGGACCTACCACCAGTTCGGCGCCTTCGTCAGCGGCGTGGCTTCGCTGCCGCGCGTGGTCATCATGACGATGCACGACATCTCGCTGCAGCCGAAGAAGAGCAAGGACAACCCGAACGCGCGCATCGGCGCCAACAGCGCGCTGGAACTGGCCGGTACGGTCAAGACCTACCGCTACCTGGACGAAGACGAGGCGGCGCAATCCGAAGCCGCCGCCGCGGCCAAGCAGGGGGGCAAGTGACCATGCACCTGTCATCGATCCGTCGACTCCCGGGCCTGGCCATGGTGGTGGTGCTGTGCGGGCTGCTCTCCGCCTGCGGCGATGGCCGCGGGGACCTCGAGAAGTGGGTGGCCGAGGTCAAGGCCAAGCCCGCGCCGCCGCTGGAGCCGCTGCCCGTCATGCAGCAGTTCGAGACGTTCGAATACACCGCGCAGAACATGCGCGATCCCTTCGACCAGGCGTTCAGCGGCGAAGGCTCCGGCAGCGGGCCGCGCCCGGATCCGGGCCGCCGCAAGCAGACCCTGGAAATGTTCTCGCTGGACAGCCTGAAGATGGTCGGCTCGCTGGGGAGCGGCAAGAACCTCGTGGCCCTGGTCATGGCACCGGACAAGGTGACGTACCGGGTCCAGCCGGGGGCCTACATGGGGCAAAGCGACGGCCGGGTGACCGGCGTCTACGAAGACCGGATCGAACTGGTCGAACTGGTTCCGGATGGCGCAGGCGGCTGGCTGGAACGTCCCGCCAAGCTGGCGCTCGAAGACAATTGATTTGGGGAATAGACCGATGACCGTCACCAACGCCAAGCAAACGCTGTCCATCCGGCGTCCCTTGCCCCTCGGGGCCCTCGCGGCCGGCCTTGCGGCCAGCCTTTACGCAGCCGGCGCGGGCGCGCTGCCCGCGACCACCTTGCTCGCCGGCATGGGCCAGTCCGCGACCGGCGCCATGGCAGATCCGGCCAAGCGCACGCCCGATGCGGTCACCGTGTCCGCGATCGACTTCAAGCGCGGCGACGGCGGGGCCGGCAAGCTGATCCTGCGCTTCTCCGGCGACGGCGCCGCGCCGGACTTGCGCAACATGGGCTCCAGCGTGGTCGTCGACATCGGCAATGCGCAGCTGCCGGCCGCCCTGCAGCGTCCGATCAACGTCACCGATTTCGCCACCCCGGTGCAGCGCATCGATGCGCGGGCCACCAGCAACGGTGCGCAGCTGGTGCTGGGAACCAGTGGCCTGTTCGAGTCGATGGCCTACCAGCGCGGCAACGAATACATCGTCGAGATCGTCCCGCGTGTCGCCGCGCCGGCGGTCGCCAGGGCGCAGGGCAAGCCTGCCGCGGTGGGTGCCACCGGCATGGGGGCAACGGGCAGCGATGCCGCGGTCCGCTATGCCGGCAAGCCGGTCACGTTCAACTTCCAGGACGTCCCGGTGCGGACCGTCCTGCAGCTGATCGCCGACGAATCCAACCTCAACATCGTGGCCGCCGATACCGTGCAGGGCAACGTCACCCTGCGCCTGGTCAACGTCCCGTGGGACCAGGCGCTGGACCTGGTGCTGCAGGCCAAGTCGCTGGACAAGCGCCGCAGCGGCAACGTGGTGTGGGTGGCCCCCCAGAAGGAAATCGCCGACTTCGAGCAGGCCAAGGAAGACGCCCGCATCAACCTCGAGGAGCGTGCGGAGAAGGTGACCGAGTACATCCCGGTCAACTACGCCAACGCCGAGGACATCGCCCGCCTGCTGACCGAGGAGAGCAAGGGCAACCAGCAGGGTGGCGGCCAGCAGGGCGGGCAGAGCGCCCAGGACCGCGGCTTCCTGTCCGGTCGCGGCAGCATCAGCTTCGACAAGCGCACCAACACGCTGCTGGTGATCGACATCCCGCAGCGCGTGGCCAACATCAAGAACCTGGTCCAGCAGCTCGACAAGCCGGTCGACCAGGTGGTGATCGAGGCGCGCATCGTGATCGCCAACGAGAACGTCGCCCGTGAGCTGGGCGCCAAGTTCGGCATCACCGGCACCAAGGACAACGTCCTCTATAGCAACAGCATCGCCAACAACATCGCCAACCAGAACGCGATCGTCAACGCCAACCAGCAGAACAGCGGTCCTAACCCGCCGAATCCGCCGGCCATTCCGACCATCCAGCGCGGCCTGATGAGCAACCTGCCCGCAACTTTGACCGGGGCAACCGCCGGCTCACTTGCACTGTCGATCCTCAACGCCGGTTATGCGCTGGACGTCGAGCTGTCGGCCATCCAGACCCAGGGTCGCGGCGAAGTGATCTCCAACCCGCGCATCGTCACCAGCAACCAGAAGGAAGCGGTGATCCGGCAGGGCAAGGAAATCGGCTACCTCACCGTGTCCGGCGGCCAGGGCGGCAACGTCCCGACCGTGCAGTTCAAGGAAGCGCTGCTGGAACTGAAGGTCACGCCGACCATCACCAACGATGGCCGCGTGTTCCTCAACATGGGCGTGAAGAAGGACGAACTGGACGGCTTCATCAGCCTCGGCAGCTTCGGCGAAGTGCCGCAGATCGCCCGTCGCGAGGTCAACACCGCGGTGCTCGTCGAGGACGGCCAGACCGTCGTGATCGGCGGCGTCTACGAGTTCAGCGATACCTCCGAGATTTCGAAGGTGCCGTTCCTCGGCGATATCCCGCTGCTGGGCAACCTGTTCCGCAACAAGAACCGCACCAAGAGCAAGGCCGAACTGCTGGTCTTCGTGACGCCGAAGGTGATGCGCGTCGCGCAGCATTGATGCCGTTGACCGGTTGCAGTCAAGGAACGGGAGCCGTAAGGCTCCCGTTCCGTTTTGTGTCGAGGGAGATGGCGTCCTGCGATCGTCGCGCGTTGTTGATGCGCATCGCCCCTGTCCGTGCGAACCTTTTCCCATGATGCGGGTCGAACACGCCCGTGCTTGAGGAATCGCCGATGGAGACGACATCCCTGCCGCCCGACAATGCGCGCCTGCACGCCGCTTTTCGCGGCCTGCACGATGCGCTGGCCGCCGAGATCGTCGGGCAGGCCACGCTGGTCGATCGCTTGCTGGTGGCGCTGCTGGCCGATGGCCACCTGCTGGTCGAGGGTGCGCCCGGGCTGGCGAAGACCACCGCGATCCGTGCCCTGGCGGCACGGCTGGAAGCGGATTTCGCGCGCGTCCAGTTCACACCCGACCTGCTGCCTGCGGACCTGACCGGCACCGAGATCTGGCGCCCGCAGGACGGCCGCTTCGAATTCCAGCCCGGTCCGATCTTCCACTCGATCCTGCTCGCCGACGAGATCAACCGCGCGCCGGCGAAAGTGCAGTCGGCCCTGCTGGAAGCGATGGGCGAGCGGCAGGTGACGGTGGGGCGCGCGACCTATCCGCTCTCGCCGCTGTTCCTGGTGATGGCCACACAGAATCCGATCGAGCAGGAAGGCACCTTCCCGCTGCCCGAGGCGCAGCTGGACCGGTTCCTGATGCACGTCCGCATCGGCTATCCGCAGGCGGAGGCCGAGACGGAGATCCTGCGGCTGGCGCGGGAGCGTGCGCGCGACGCGTTGCGTGCCCCCGCCGCGCCTGCCGTCCGCATCACGCAGGCCGACGTATTCGCCGCGCGCCGCGCGGTGCTCGACCTGCACCTGGCACCGGCGCTGGAGCGCTACCTGGTGGAACTGGTGCTGGCATCGCGCGATGCCGCCCGCTACGACGCGGGCCTGGCGCGCCGGATCGCATGGGGCGCGAGTCCCCGTGGCTCGATCGCGCTGGAGCGCTGCGCGCGCGCGCGCGCCTGGCTGCAAGGGCGGGACTTCGTCACGCCGGAGGACATCCGCACGGTGGCGCCGGACGTGCTGCGGCACCGCGTGCTGCCCAGCTTCGAAGCCACGGCGGAAGGCTGGGACGGCGAGCGCCTGGTGCACGAACTGCTGCGGCTGGTGCCGCTGCCCTGAGGTCGGGGCCACCCGCAGCTGCCATGGTCGAGCGCGTGCGTCCCCCGATGGAGGCCGAAACCACGCCGGTCGATGCCGGCGTCGCCCCACGCCTGGCCGACCTGGTGGCGTTGCGTTCGCTGGTGCAGGGCCGGCGTCCGCCGCGCCGGGGGCGGCACGGGGTGCAGGGCCACGCGCTGTCGAACCTGCGCGGCCGCGGCATGGAATACGCCGAGTCGCGTGAATACGCCGCCGGTGACGACGCCCGCCACATCGACTGGCGGCTCACCGCGCGCAGCGGCAAGGCCCACACGAAGCTCTTCCAGGCCGAGCGCGAGCGGTTGACCCTGGTGGTCGCCGACACCGCGCCCGCGCTGTATTTCGGCACCCGGACGCGCTTCAAGTCGGTGCAGGCCGCGCGTGCCGGCGCGCTGGCGGCGTGGATGGCCGCCCGCGATGGCGACCGCATCGCCGCACTGCGCGGGGGCGGCCGGGATGCCTCGGTGCCCTCGGCCTCGGGGCCGCGGGGCGCGTTGCGCGTACTGGATGCCCTGGTGCGCTGGTATGCCCGCCCGCCGGACGACGATGCCGGCCTGGCCACGGCGCTGGAGCACGCGCGCCGGCTGCTGCGGCCCGGCGCCCGCGTCGTCGTGCTGGCCGATCCGGCCAGCGTGATGGCGGTGCCGGTTGCGTCGTGGGCGGGCCTGGGCCAGCACCATGACGCCTGCGTGCTGCTGCTCAGCGACCCGCTGGAGCGCGACCCGCCGCGGG
This sequence comes from Thermomonas sp., assembly GCA_041913885.1. Taxonomy (GTDB): domain Bacteria; phylum Pseudomonadota; class Gammaproteobacteria; order Xanthomonadales; family Xanthomonadaceae; genus Thermomonas. The sequence continues at coordinate 155,994 of JAYSEL010000004.1, forward strand.
CGCGCCTGCCGTTTTCCGCGGGCGGCGAGCGCACGGTGCTGGGGCTGGACACGGCCGCGGTCCGGCAGCGCTGGCGGCAAGCATTCGACACGCCGTTGGACGATGCGCTGGCCCTGCTGCGGCGCCAGCGTATCCGCGCGATGGCCCTGTCCAGCGATGCGCCCAGCGATGCGTGGCTCGATTTGCTGGACCGGCCCCAGATGGGCGCCACGCGATGAGCCTGGCATTCGCCCCTGCGTTGCCGCTGAAGGACCTGCATCCCGGGGTTGCGCCCGGCTGGTGGCCGCCGGCGCCGGGGTGGTGGGCGGTGCTGGCCGTCGTGCTGGTTGTTTTGCTGTTGGCCGGGGGGTGGTGGTACCGGCGGCAACGGCGCCGGCGGGCGATAGCGGCGCTGTTCGACGCGACGCTGGCGGCGGCCCCGACGCCGGTTGCGCAGGTCGCCGCGATGTCCGAACTCTTGCGGCGCGCGGCACGTCGCATCGACCCCCACGCCGACCGGCTGGAGGGCGACGACTGGCTGCGCTTCCTCGATGCCGGCTTGCCGTCGCCCGTGTTCCAGCAGGGTCCGGGGATGCTGCTGCGCGATGGCGCGTTCCGGCCCGAGGTCGATCCCGCCGAGGTGGCGGCGCTGCGCGATGTGGCCCGCTGCCGGTTCCTGGACTGGATGCGACGCGCGTGAGCCTTCTGGATGCCATTCCCGGCCTCGACGGCTTTGCCTGGCCGTGGTGGCTGCTGGCGATCCCCCTGCCGTGGCTGGTGCGGATGGCCTGGCCCGCGCCCGGCGACGGCGACGCCGCGGCCCTGCGCGTGCCGTGGCGGCAGCGCTTGCGCCAGGTCGCCGGCGGTGGCGAAGGACCTGCCCGGCCGCGCGGGTTTCCGTGGCTCGCCTTCCTGGCCTGGAGCCTGCTGTGCGTCGCCGCGGCGCGGCCGCAGGCGCTGGGGCCGCCGGTTGCACCGCCGCAGGCCGGGCGCGAATTGATGCTGGCGGTGGACCTGTCCGCCAGCATGGGCGAGGAGGACATGGAGCTGGGCGGCCGCATCGTGGATCGGCTGACCGCGGCGAAGGCGGTGCTGGCCGATTTCCTCGAGCGCCGGGTCGGCGACCGCATCGGGCTGATCGTGTTCGGCGACCGCGCCTATGCGCTGACGCCGCTGACGGCCGACCGCGCCAGCGTGCGCCAGCAGCTGGACGCGACGGTGGTGGGGCTGGCTGGCCGCGCCACCGCGCTGGGCGACGCCATCGCGCTGGCGGTCAAGCGCCTGCAGGCCCAACCGTCGGCCACGCCCGCGGCAGGCACGTCGCCGCGGGTGCTGGTGGTGCTGACCGACGGCGTGAACACCGCCGGCACGCTGGAGCCGGACAAGGCCGCGGCGATCGCCCGCGATGCCGGTGTCCGGATCCACGCCATCGCGTTCGGCGGCGACGGCAGCACGGTGTCCGTGTTCGGCTTCCGCCTGCCGGTGGGCGGTGGCGACGAAGTGGACGAGGCCGGGCTGGCGCGCATCGCATCGCTGACCGGCGGCCGCTTCTTCCGTGCCCGCGCGCTGGACGAGCTGGCGGGCATCTACGCCGAGATCGACCGGCTGGAGCCCACCCGGCGCGCGGGGCAAGCGGTCCGGCCGCGCATCGAGCGCTACCCGTGGCCGCTGGGCGCCGGCCTGGCGCTGGGCCTGCTGGCGCTGGCCTGGCGGAGGCGTCGGGCATGAACGGGCTGTGGGCGGCGCTGCTGCAGTTCCACTTCCTGCGCCCGTGGTGGCTGCTGGCGTTGCCGGCATTGCTGCTGGTGGCGTGGCGGCTGCGGCGACGCGCGCCCGCCCGCCCGACGTGGGCGGATGCGGTCGATGCCCATTTATTGCCTTACCTGCTGGACGGTGCGCTGCCGCCTGATGCGCGGGGCGGCTGGACGCGTCGCCTGGTCTGGCTAGGCACGATCCTTGCGATCCTCGCGCTCGCGGGTCCTGCGTTCCGCAAGCAGCCGCAACCGCTGTGGGAAAGCCGCCGGCCGCTGGTGGTGGCGCTGGACCTGTCGCAGGCGGTGCAGGCGCGAGACCTGCCGCCGACCCGGCTGGCGCAGGCCCGGGCCAAGCTGGCCCGGCTGCTGCGCGAGCGCACGGGCGGGCAGGTGGCACTGGTGGCGTTCGCGGACGACGCCTTCACCGTCGCGCCGCTGACCGACGATGCCGCCAACGTCGGCCTGTTCCTCGATGCGCTCGCGCCCGACGTGATGCCGGCCGATGGCCAGCGCGCCGACCGTGCCATCGCCTGGTCGCAGCGCCTGCTGGTGCAAGCCGGCTTCCCGCGCGGCGACATCCTGCTGCTCACCGACCATGCCGACACGGCGGCCGTCGCCGCCGCGACGCGTGCGGCGGCGGCCGGCTATCGCGTCTCCGTGCTCGGGCTGGGCACGGCCTCGGGCGGCGTGTACGACACACCCACCGGGCTGGCCCGCGCCCGGCTGGATGCTCCGTCGCTGCGTGCGCTGGCCCTGGCCGGCGGCGGCACCTACCGCGCGCTGGCGCCGGACGATGCCGACCTGCGCGCGCTGGACGTGCTGGCGCCGGTCGATGCCGGAGGCGGCGTGGCGCGCGGCAGCAGCAGCGTGCAGTGGCGAGACGACGGCGCCTGGCTGCTGCCGCTGGTGCTGCTGTGCCTGCTGCCGCTGTTCCGGCGCGGGGGTGCGTTCGCACTCTTCCTCACGGGTGTGCTGTGGTTGCCGGCACCGCCGGCCGCCGCGCAGGCGGCGGTGCCGCAGGACGGCACGCTGTGGCAGCGCGCCGACCAGGCCGCACACACGCGCATGCAGGAAGGCATCGCCGCTTATCGTGGCAAGGACTATGCGCGCGCCATCGAACGGTTTTCGACGGTGGACGATGCCGACGGGCAATACAACCTCGGCAATGCGCTGGCACAGGCGGGGCGCTACGACGAGGCGATCGCCGCCTATGACCGTGCGCTCCGGCAACAGCCGGGCATGCGCGATGCCCTTGCCAACCGTGCGCTGGTGGCACGGGCGCGCAAGCAGCAACAGCAACAGCAACAACAGCAACAGCAACAGCAAAAGAACCAGCAGAACCAGCAGAACCAGCAGAACCAGCAGAACCAGCAGGGCGGCAGCCGGGCGCCGGGCGCGCAGGATGCGGATCAGCGGCAGGCACCGTCGCCCCCGCCGGCAAGCGCCGATCCGCGGCAGGCCCGGTCGCCGTCGCCTCCGCCGCAGGCGCCGGCCGATGCCGCGGCGCGCCAGGCGCAAGCCGATGCCGCGCAGCGCCGGCGCATGCAGGAGGCGCTGCGTCGGCAGCAGGAGAGCAAGCCGGACGCGACCCCGCAGGCGCGTGGGCAACCGCAGGAAACCGAAGCGGAACGCGAGCGCCGGTTGGCCAATGAGGCCTGGTTGCAGCGGGTGCCGGACGATCCAGGCGCCCTGCTGCGCGCACGCTTCCAGCTGGAAGCGCGCCGCCGCCGCGAGGGCGGTTCGCCATGAGGTGTCGCCTTGCCGTGCTGGCCTGCCTGCTGCTTGCACTGGTCGCCCCGGTCGCGTCGGCGCAAACGCGCGCGTGGCTGGATCGCGCCGAGATCACCTACGGCGAGACGGTGGCGCTCAACATCAGCACCGACCAGGACGTGGCCGAAATCGACTACGCCCCGTTGCGCGCGCAGTTCGACTTCGGCGGGCAGAGTGTCCGACGCAGTTTCCAGCTGGTGAACGGACAGGTGCGCCGCACTTCGCTGTTCTCGGTCGGCCTGCGCCCGCGTGCGCCCGGCCTGGCCAGCGTGCCTGCGCTGCGCGTGGGCACCGCCAGCACCGCGCCGCTGCGACTGGTGGTGCTGGAGCCCACGGTGCGGCCGGCCAGCGCGGACGCCGATGTGTTCGTGGAGACGACCGTCGATGCCCGGCGCCCCTACGTGCAGCAGGCGGTGGGCGTGACGGTGCGGTTGCACTACGCGATCCCGCTGCTGTCCGGCCAGCTGGACCTGGACAGTCCGCCCGATGCCAGCCTGCAGCGCGTCGGCGAAGACATCACCTACCAGCGCCTGCTGGGGGGGCGGCCCTACAACGTGGTGGAGCGGCGCTTCCTGCTGGTGCCCGAACGCAGCGGGCCGCTGGTGCTGCCGGGTGCGCGGTTGAACGGCATCACCGGCGGCGGTTACAGCGGCCCGATGTTCGAGGACGACCGCCGCCCGGTGTCCGCGGCCGCGCCGGCGGTACGGCTGGACGTGCAGCCCATCCCGGCCGCCGCGCCGCAGCCGTGGCTGCCGCTGCGGGGCTTGTCCCTGCGCTATCTCAAGGCGCCGCGGCAGGCCTTCGCGGGGCAGGCGGCCGAGGTCGAGATCGAGCTGGTGGCCGATGGCGCCACCGCCGCGCAGGTCCCGGCGATCACGTTGGCCGACGTCCCCGGCGTGCAGGCGTTCGCCGATCCGCCGCAGGTGGAGGAGCAGTTCGTCGAGGGACGGCCGCGCACGGTGGTGCGGCGCCGCATCGCGTTGGTGCCGGCGCGGGCCGGGACGCAGGCGGTGCCCGGGCCGCGGATCACGTGGTGGGATGCCGTCGATGGCGAGCCGCGTACGGCCGTGCTGCCGCCCCTGCAACTGCAGGTGGCGCCGGGCGCGCAACCGCCCGCATCGCCGGATTCGGCGGCATCGGCATCGCCCCCCGCGCCGGTGGCGTCCACGGCGAGGCCCGCTTCGAGGTCCGGAGCACGGGCGTTCCTGCCCGCGGCATTCGTCGTGCTCGCCGTGTTCGCGGCGGTGGTGGTGCTCGTGGCGTGGCGGCGGGTGCGCCGCCGCGCAGCCGCCGCGGCCGAGGGGCGGCCCGAGCAGGTCATTCGTGCGCAGCCACCCGCGCTGGCCGCGGCGCTGCGCGGCGACGATCTCGGGGCCATCGCGCAGGCACTGGTTGCGGAGGGCGGCAGTGACCTGGATGCGCTGTGCACCCGTCTGATGGACCCCGCGCAGGTCGCCGCGGTGCGAGCGCTGCAGGCCGCGCGCTGGGGCGATGGCGATCCGCAGGCGGCCGTGCGGCAGCTGCGCACGGCTTTTGCCGGAGGCCTTCGCCGCAAGCACGCCGGGCATGGCACGACGTCCGTGCTGCCGCCGCTCTACCCGGAGAGGTGAGGGGCGGCGTTTGCTAAGCTGCGGGTTTGCACGTCCCGCGAGCACCGCATGCACACGATCGAGACCGCGACCCCCGCGCCCGCCAAGGGCATCCCGCTGCACCTGAAGGTGGCGATCGGCTTCCTCCTCGGCACGTTGCTGGGGTTGGCAGTGCACGTGGTGGCGCCCGGTGCGACCTGGGTCAGCGACGTGATCGAGTACGCGGCACGCCCGTTCGGCACGGTGTTCCTCAACCTGCTGTTCATGATGGTGGTGCCGCTGATCTTCTCCGCGCTGGTGCTGGGCGTGGCGGAGCTGGGCGATGTTGCCAGTCTCGGTCGGCTGGGCTGGCGCACGCTGGTCTACACCGCCGTGGTGACCGGCATCGCGGTGGTGATCGGCCTGGTGATGGCGAACCTGCTGCAGCCGGGCACCCACATGGACCCGGCGCTGGTGGAGCAGGCGCTGAGCAGCAACGCGGCGAAGACCGGCGCCATCGTCGAGAAGGGCCGGGAGCTGCACATCGTCGACATCATCGTCGACATCGTCCCGCACAACATCGTCGGCGCCATGGGCGACGACAGCAAGAAGCTGGGCATCGTGTTCTTCGCGCTGATGTTCGGCATCGGCCTGGTGATGCGCCCCACGCCCGGCACCCAGGCGTTCAAGAACGCCATGCACGGCCTGTTCGAGGTGTGCATGCACCTGATCGGCATGTTCGTGAAGCTGGCGCCCTACGCGGTGGCCTGCTTCATGTTCATCCTGTGCGCGCAGATGGGCTGGGAGGTGCTGGTCGGGCTGGGCTGGTTCGTGGTCACGGTGGTGCTGGCGCTGGCCATCCACGGGTTCGTGGTGCTGCCGCTGTGGGTGAAGTTCATGGGCGGCATGGGCGTGCGCGAGTTCTTCCGCGGCTCGCAGGAGGCCTCGCTGACCGCCTTCGCCACCGCCTCGTCGGCGGCGACCCTGCCGGTGACGCTGCGCGTGGCCGAGGAGAACCTGAAGCTGCCGCGCAAGGTCAGCCGCTTCGTGCTCACCGTGGGCGCCTCGGCCAGCCACCACGGCTCGGCGCTGTTCGAAGGCATCACCATCCTGTTCCTGGCCCAGGTCTACGGCATGCACCTGCCGCTGGGCGAGCAGATCCTGGTGCTGGTGCTGTGCATCCTCGGCGGCATCGGCACCGCCAGCATTCCGTCCGGCTCGCTGCCGGTGATCGCGATGATCTGCGGGATCATCGGCCTGAAGCCCGAGGGCATCGGCATCATCCTCGGCGTGAACACCTTCCTCGACATGTGCCGCACCTCGCTGAACGTGACCGGCGACCTGGCGATGGCGGTGGTCGTGGCCAAGCGCAGCGGCGAGGAAGAGCTGGACGATTCAAAGGTCTCCGCGCTGGACGACGCCGCGGGCTGAGCCGCTCCATGGGCGCCGCCGGGCGGGCCGCGCGACAGCGGCACGCCCGGGATGGGACAATAGGCGTTCCCTCCGCCTTGCCCCACGCCATGACTGCGCCCAGCCGCCGCGATCTCGCCAACGCCATCCGTTTCCTCGCCATCGACGCGGTGCAGGCCGCCAATTCCGGCCACCCGGGCATGCCGATGGGCATGGCGGACATCGCCGAGGTGCTGTGGAACGACTACCTGAAGTGCAACCCGGCCAATCCGGGCTGGGCCGACCGCGACCGCTTCGTGCTGTCCAACGGCCACGGGTCGATGCTGCAGTACGCGCTGCTCCACCTCGCCGGCTACGACCTGCCGATCGACGAGCTGAAGCGCTTCCGCCAGCTGGGCAGCCGCACCCCGGGCCACCCGGAGAACCACGTCACCCCGGGCGTCGAGACCACCACCGGCCCGCTGGGCCAGGGCCTGGCCAACGCGGTCGGTTTCGCGCTGGCGGAGAAGCTGCTGGCGCAGCGCTTCAACCGCGACGGCCATGCCATCGTCGACCACCGCACCTGGGTGTTCCTGGGCGACGGCTGCCTGATGGAAGGCATCAGCCACGAAGCCGCCTCGCTGGCCGGCACCTGGGGCTTGGGCAAGCTGGTCGCGTTCTGGGATGACAACAAGATCAGCATCGACGGCAACACCGACGGCTGGTTCACCGATGACACGCCGAAGCGGTTCGAGGCCTACGGCTGGAACGTGATCCGCGGCGTCGACGGGCACGACCCGGTGGAGATCAAGACCGCCATCGAGACCGCGCTGAAGTCCGAGGGCAAGCCCACCCTGATCTGCTGCCGCACCACCATCGGGTTCGGCTCCCCGGCCAAGGCCGGCAAGGAGTCCAGCCACGGCGCGCCGCTGGGCAAGGACGAGGTGCAGGCCACGCGCGCGGCGCTGGGCTGGCCGCACGCGCCCTTCGAGATCCCGCAGGCCATCTACGCCGGCTGGCGCGGGCGCGATCGCGCCGCCGCCGAAGCCGAGTGGAACACCCGGTTCGCCGCCTACAAGGCCGCGCACCCGGAGGCCGCCGCCGAGTTCGAGCGCCGCCTGTCCGGCGCGCTGCCGGCCGGGTTCGACGCCGCGGCCGACGCCTTCATCGCCAAGCTGCAGCAGGACGGCCCCGTCATCGCCAGCCGCAAGGCGTCGCAGAACGCCATCGAAGCCTTCGCGCCGCTGCTGCCGGAGCTGGTGGGCGGCTCGGCCGACCTCGCCCATTCCAACCTGACCCTGTGGAAGGGCAGCAAGTCGGTGGCCGGCAACGACCCGGACGCCAACTACGTCTACTACGGCGTGCGCGAGTTCGGCATGAGCGCCATCGGCAACGGCCTGGCCCTGCACGGCGGCTTCATCCCGTACGACGCCACCTTCCTGGTGTTCAGCGACTACGCCCGCAACGCGGTGCGCATGAGCGCGCTGATGGATATCCGCGCGATCCACGTCTATACCCACGACTCCATCGGCCTTGGGGAGGACGGTCCCACCCACCAGCCGGTGGAACACCTGGCGTCGCTGCGCCAGATCCCCAACAACGATGTCTGGCGCCCCTGCGACGCGGTGGAGTCCGCGGTGGCGTGGAAGGCGGCGATCGCCCGCGCCAACGGTCCGTCCTGCCTGGTGTTCAGCCGCCAGAACCTGGCCCACCAGACGCGTACCGACGCGCAGCTGGGCGACATCGCGCGCGGCGGCTATGTGCTGAAGGACAGCGTGGGCGCGCCGGAGGTCATCCTCATCGCCACCGGCAGCGAGGTCGGGCTGGCCATGCAGGCGGCGGACAAGCTGGGCGACAAGGTGCGCGTGGTGTCGATGCCGTCGACCGACGTGTTCGACCGCCAGGACGCGGCCTACCGCGAAGCGGTGCTGCCGAAGGCCTGCCGCAAGCGGGTGGCGGTGGAGGCCGGCGTGACCGGCTTCTGGCGCCAGTACGTGGGCCTGGACGGCGCGGTGGTCGGCATCGACAGCTTCGGTGCCAGCGCCCCGGCCGAGGCGCTGTTCCCGCATTTCGGGATTACCGTCGAGCGCTTGATCGACGTCATCAACGCGCTCTGAAAACCGGCGTAGCCTTGTCCGCGTGATGCTCCTGCGCTCCCGCCCGTTCCACGCCTGGATGGCCCGCCTCGCACTGGCGGCCGTCCTGCTGCTGTCGGCCATGCCGACCGTCAGCCGCTGGCTGGAAAGCCGGGCGCAGGCGTTGCCGGACACGGTGCTGGCCCTGTGCACCACCGACGGCCTGGCATGGGCGAAGCCCGCCAGCCTGCTGGACGACGGCGCGGGCAAGGTGCCCGTGCCGGTCGGCGGCACGATGCCCGACGACTACTGCGGCTATTGTCCGCTGCTGGCCTCGCTCGCGCCGCTGGTGCTGGCGGTGCTGGCGTTCCTGCTGCCGGCGCAGCCGCGTGCCTTGTTGCCATCGGGCGCGCGCCCGACGCCGCACGCGCCGCCCCGCCTGCGCGGGCTCGGGGCACGGGGGCCGCCGATCCTGCTCTGAACCACGACGCCGTTCCGCGGGGCCGTGCCCCGTCCTCTCGTGCTTTGGAGCCACCATGTCTTCCTTCCGTTCCGCGACGGTGCGTCCGTCGCGCCGCGCGCTTGCGTGCGCGCTCTCGCTTGCCCTGTTCCCGCTCGCCGCCGCTGCCGCCGATGGCACGCCCGATGCCAAGACGCTCGATCGCGTCGTGGTGATCGGCACGCCGACCCAGCCGCTGACCTTCGTCACCGACACCAAGCTCCCGCGCCAGCCGGTGCCGGCCAGCGACGGCGCCGACTACCTCAAGACCATTCCCGGCTTCACCGCGCTGCGCAACGGCGGTACCAACGGCGATCCGGTGCTGCGCGGCATGTTCGGTTCGCGCCTCAACCTGCTTTCCAACGACGGCAGCATGCCCGGCGCCTGTCCGGCGCGGATGGACAACCCGCTGTCCTACGTGGCGCCGGAGACGTACGACGCGCTGGTGGTGGTGAAGGGCCCCCAGACCGTGCTGTGGGGGCCGGGCGCCTCCGCGGGCACGGTGCGCTTCCAGCGCGAGACGCCGCGGTTCGATGCCCCCGGCCTGCGCGTGCAGGGAAGCCTACTGGGCGGCAGCTTCGGCCGCAACGACCAGCTGCTGGACGCCACCGCCGGCAACGCGACGGGCTATGCGCGACTCACTGCCAACCGCTCCGAATCCGGTGACTACCGCGACGGCAACGGCGATCGGGTGCCGTCAGCGTGGAAGAAGTGGAACACGGATCTCGCGCTGGGCTGGACGCCGGATGCGGACACGGTGTTGGAGGTGTCCGCCGGCATCGGCGACGGCCAGGCGCGCTACGCCGGCCGCGGCATGGACGGCGCGCAGTTCAAGCGCGAAAGCCTCGGCCTGCGCTTCGAAAAGACCTTCCACGGAGCGCTGCGCAAGGTGCAGGCCAGCCTGTACCGCAACAACGCCGACCATGTGATGGACAACTACACCCTGCGCGATCCGAACCCGATGGGGCCGATGCCGATGCCGATGGCCTCGAACGTCGATCGCACCACCGAGGGCGGCCGGATCGCGGCGGAGTGGGGATGGGGCGACGTCGCGCTCACCGCGGGCATCGATGCCCAGCGCAGCCGCCACCGCACCCGCAACGCGATGGGACGCGATGCCTACAAGGCGGTGGCCTGGTCGCCGGATGCGACGCTGCGCAACACCGGCGTGTTCGCCGAAGGCACCTGGACGCTCGACGCCGGCCGCCGGTGGGTGGCGGGCCTGCGTAGCGACCGTGCCCGCGCCACCGACCAGCGCGCCACCCGCAGTGCGATGGGCATGGGTGGCATGGCGATGCCCAACCCGACCTTCGGATCGACCCGCAGCGAGACGCTGCCCGCCGGCTTCGTGCGCTTCGAGCACGACATCGCCGGGAGCGGGTTCGGCTGGTATGCCGGTGTCGGCCACACCGCGCGCATGCCCGATTACTGGGAACTCATTTCGCCCAACATGGGGCCGATGGGTACGGTGAATGCGTTCGCCGGCGTGCGGCCCGAGAAGACCACCCAGCTCGACATCGGCGGGCAGTACCGCGGCAAGCGCGTGGATGCCTGGGTGTCGGCCTATGCCGGGCGCATCGATGACTTCATCCTGTTCCGCTACCAGGCCGGCGGGATGATGGGCGCGACCAGCATGGCGTCCAACGTGGATGCGCGCATCCATGGCGCGGAGGCCGGCGTCGACCTGCGGCTGGCTGCCGACTGGTCGGTGGGAGGCAGCCTTGCATGGGCGTGGGGTGCCAACACCACGGCGGGCACGCCGTTGCCGCAGATGACGCCGCTGGAGGGGCGCCTGACCGCCGCCTGGGACAACGGGCAGTGGAGCGCGGGTGCGCTGCTGCGGGTCGTCGGCCGCCAGGACCGGGTGGCGATCGGGCAAGGCAACGTGGTGGGGCGCGACCTGGGCCCCAGCGCCGGGTTCGCCACGCTGGCGCTCAATGCCGGCTACCGCCTCAACGAGCGCCTGCAGCTCACCGCCGGCGTGGACAACGTGTTCGACCGCGCCTACAGCGAGCACCTGAACCTGGCCGGCAGCGCCGATTTCGGCTATCCGGCCGACCCGGTGCGCATCGCGGAGCCGGGCCGCAACCTCTGGCTGAAGCTGAATGTCACCTACTGACGGGGAACGGCGTGATGCACGACTTCCTGTACTTTCTGGGCGCCGTCGCGTTCTGGCTGTTGGGCTGGTTCGTGGTGCTGGGCATGGCGTGGCTGTGCCGGCCGGGCGGCGATTGCCGGCCGCTGCACCTGCTGGACCGCGACGACATCCTGGCCCCATGAATCCGACACCGAGGAGAACGACGATGCAACGACGACTGTCTCTCGCCGCCGCGCTGCTGCTGGCGGTCGGCGCCGCCTTCGCCGGGACGCCCGGCGTGCGCGTGCAGGATGCCTGGGCCCGCGCCACCCCCGCGGTGGCGCCGGTCGCGGGCGGCTTCCTGACCGTGGTGAACGACGGCGACCAGCCCGACACCCTGCTGCGCGTGGAAAGCGATATCGCCGAACGGGTGGAACTCCACCAGATGCGCAACGACGGCGGCGTGATGCGGATGCGCGCGCTGCCTGACGGCGTGGTGGTGCCCGCGCACGGCAGGCTGGAGCTCAAGCCCGGCGGCTACCACCTGATGCTCATCAAGCCGCGGCGGGCGCTGGCGCCGGGCGACCACTTCGACGCCACGCTGGTGTTCCAGCGTGGCGGGCGGGTCACGGTGCGGTTCGACGTCCGCGCGCTGGGCGCGGGCGCCTGAGGTGGCTCAGGGCGCGTGCCCCGTCGGGGCCGCGCCCTGCGGCGCATCGCCCAGGGCCTGGTTGAGCAGGGCGGCCAGGCGGGCGCCGGCCAGCCGCACGCGGGTTTCCGCCAGCGGGCGGAACTTGTCCAGGTAGGCGTGATCCATCACATGCTGGTCGTCGGCCGGGTACAGGCCCGCGCGGTCGATCAGCGCGCAGGAATCCTCGGCCCACGCCAGCAGCACGCCGCTGCCGACCGGACCGATGTCCGCGGGCGACGGGTGCGTGTCGAGGGCGTCGGCGTAGGCCTGCAGGTCCAGGCCGCGGCTGGCGAGGAGGTAGTAGTCCCAGACCGAGTGCAGGTTGGTGCCCATCACGCCGTCGACGTAGCTCTTGCGGGCATAGGCTTCCGGCGCGATGGACGTGCGCAGGCTGACCTGGAAGCGGTTGCCGCCGCTGTCGGGGCGGTTGCCGGCATGCATCGGCTGGTGCTCGTCGCCGACCAGGTGGACCACGAACTTCAGGGCGTCGCGGCGGGCTTCGAGCGGCTGGCCGGGGTCGCGCAGGATCGCCAGCTGGTTGGCCAGCGCGCCGGTGACGCAGTTGCCGTCCGGGCAGTCGCGCGCGAGGTCGAAGCCGCAGCCACCGCCCTTGGCGTTGATGTAGTGCCAGCGCGAGGTCGCCTTGAAGCGCTCGGGATCGGTGTTGCGCAGCTCGTCCGCCCAGGAAGCGACGCCCGCCAGGGTGGGCGTGGGCTCACCGGCCAGCAGGCGGGCGACTTCGGCCCGTGCCTTCGGGTCGAGGTGGCGCTGGGCGAGTTCGCCGACCAGGGCATGGCCCAGCGGCGCCCAAGCGAGCGCGGTGGAGGTGGCGCCCAGGCAGAGCAGGGCGGTGGCGAGCAGGGGGCGGAAACGGAGTCGGATGGCCATGCCGGGGAGGATACCCCGGCATGGTTGCCACCGGATGACTGGATCAGAACGAGAACACGTAGGCGACGCCGTACACCGACGGGTCGATGTTGACGGTGTTGCGGGTGCCCAGGTTCGCACCGTTCAGCTTGACCTTGGTGTCGATGTCGATCATGCGGTAGTCGATGCGCAGCGCGCCCTTCTCATGGACCTGGATGTCCACGCCGATGTGGCCGGCGAGGCCCCACGAATCCGACAGCGACAGCGAGGTGCCGGCGATCGCGCCCTCGGTCTTGGTGCTGAAGAAGCGGGTGTAGTTCACGCCGGCGCCGATGAACGGACGCACCTTGCCCTTGCCGAAGTGGTACTGCAGCGACACGGTCGGCGGCAGGTGCTTGGTGGAGCCCACCTTGCCCACGCCCACCACGTCGATGTCGTGCTGGAACGGCAGCGCGGCCAGCACTTCCACGCCCAGATTGTCCTTGACGAAGTACTCGGCGGTGACGGTCGGACGGGCGTTGTTGCCCACGTCCATCTTCAGGTCGCCCAGCGGGGTGCCGACGAGGGTGCCGTTGTTCGACTTGGGCGCGACGTTGTGGACGCCGACGCCGACGGTCCAGGTACCGGCGGACTGGGCGAGGGCGGGGCTGGCGGCCAGGGCGAGGGCGCTGGCGAGGACGAGGCGGGACAGCTGCATGGCAGGACTCCTGTTGTGGGAACGGGTTTGTTTCAGCTGAAACAAATGATCCGCCTGCCCTTCCGTGCCGGTATTGATCGGGATCAAACGGGCCTCGGCGGGCGCGCCGGGGCGATCCGGTAGAATGCGGGTTTGCCCAACCCCGTCAGGAGTCTCGTTCCATGGCCATCAAGGTCGGCATCAACGGTTTCGGTCGCATCGGGCGCTGCGTGTTCCGCGCGGCGGTGCAGAACTTCGGCGACGATATCGAGATCGTCGGCATCAACGACCTGCTGGAGCCGGACTACCTGGCCTACATGCTGCGCTACGACTCCGTGCACGGCCGCTTCGATGGCGACGTGAAGGTCGAAAACGGCCAGCTGGTGGTGAACGGCAAGACCATCCGCCTGACCGCCGAGCGCGACCCGGCCAACCTGAAGTGGGACGCCGTCGGCGCCGACGTGGTGCTGGAGTCCACCGGCCTGTTCCTCACCGACGAGACCGCGCGCAAGCACATCGCCGCCGGCGCGAAGAAGGTGCTGATGTCGGCGCCGTCGAAGGATGCCACCCCGATGTTCGTGTACGGCGTGAACCACGCCAAGTACGCGGGCGAGGACGTGATCTCCAACGCCTCCTGCACCACCAACTGCCTGGCGCCGATCGCCAAGGTGCTGAACGACAAGTGGGGCATCAAGCGCGGCCTGATGACCACCGTG
>JAYSEL010000004.1:170082-213171 GCA_041913885.1 Thermomonas sp.
CGGCCCGTCCAACAAGGACTGGCGCGGCGGCCGCGGCATCCTGGAGAACATCATTCCGTCCAGCACGGGCGCGGCGAAGGCCGTGGGCGTGGTGATCCCGGAGCTCAACAAGAAGCTCACCGGCATGAGCTTCCGCGTGCCGACCAGCGACGTGTCCGTGGTCGACCTGACCGTCGAGCTGGACAAGCCCGCCACCTACGCCGAGATCTGCGCGGAGATGAAGGCGCAGAGCGAAGGCGCGCTGAAGGGCATCCTGGGCTACACCGAGGACAAGGTGGTCGCCACCGACTTCCGCGGCGATGCGCGCACCAGCATCTTCGACGCCGAAGCCGGCATCGCGCTGGACGACACCTTCGTCAAGCTGGTCAGCTGGTACGACAACGAGTGGGGTTACTCCAACAAGTGCCTCGAGATGGTCAAGGTGATGGCCGGCAAGTAAGCCGACACGGCCCGCGACCACCGGAAAGCCCCGCCACGCGCGGGGCTTTTCCATTCCGGACCGGTGGTCGACGCTGATCCACGTCAAGTCCGGCCGCACCGGGGGCGCGATAATGCACGTCTCCCGCAATCCCCGCGCCGCATGCCTTCCGCCCTTCCCGCCACCGATGTGCCGCCGCTGAGCCTCGGGCAGCTGGCGCTGCTGGTGGACCGGTTCTACGACCGCGTCCAGCGGCATCCCGAGCTGGGCCCCGTCTTTGCCGCCGCGATCGACGACTGGCCCGCGCACAAGCGCCTGCTGGTCGAGTTCTGGGCGGCGGTCGCGCTGCGTGCTGGACGCTATCGCGGCAATCCGATGGCGGCGCATCGCGCGCATCCGATCACCGCCGCGCATTTCGACGCCTGGCTGGCCCTGTGGCGGGCCACGGCGGCGGAACTGCTGCCACCGGCGCAGGCCGCCTTGCTGACGGAAGCCGCGCAGCGGATCGGCCGCAGCCTGCGGCACGGGTTGGGGCTTGATGGTGCGGATCCCGCGGCATGAGCCGTATCCGGTCGGGGGATGACAGGACGCAGCAGGTGCCTGTGGTAGAAGAGGCGCCATGACCGATCCGGTTTCCGCCCCTGCCTGGAGCCTGCGCAAGCGCTTGGCCCAGGGGTTGGTGCTCACCGCGCTGCTGCCGATGCTGCTGTTCGCCGTCGTCCTGCTGCTCAGCCAGTGGCAGCGCGGCCGCGAGGATCTCCTGCTGCGCCTGGATGCCAACGCGCGCCTCGGCGCCAGCGTCATCGACGACCTGCTCGATGCCCAGCTGGCGGGCGTGCGCCTGCTGGCGGACCGGCTGTCCGAGGATCCGGTCGTGCGCGCCGAGGAGCTGTCGCGCCTGCTGTACGTCTATCCCACCATGCTGCGCGCGCTGCAGGTGGACGCGCGTGGCGACGTGGTGGCGGCGCGGGACGCGCGTGGCCGCCAGCTGTCGCCGTATCCCGGCCTGGTGGCGGATGATCCCTGGTTCCGGGAGGCGCGCACGCAGTTCCGGCCGCAGGTCACGGGCGTGTACCAGCGCCGCGTCTACGGGCGCGAGGTGGTGGTCGGGGTCGCGGCGCCGTTGCTGCGCGCGGGGCGCTTCGAGGGTGCCGTGCTGGCGGAGATCCCGGTGCAGGCCGTGGTGGGCACCACCGCCGAGAGCCTGGCGCGCCGCCAGCTGGCGCTGCTGCTGATCGATCGCGGCAACCGGGTGGTGCATGCCGCGCCCGCCCTGCGCTGGCGGCCGCTGGACGATGCTGGCGCCGAGGGCGAGGCGCTGCGCCGGTTGGCGGTGGCGCCGGATCGACCGGGAACGCCCGTGTTGCGGGAAGGACTGTTGCGCGATGGCGGAGCGGCCTATGTCGATGCGGTCACCCTGCGCAACGGCTGGACGCTGGTGCTGGTCGGGCCCCGCCAGCTGCTGTGGGCGCCGGTCCTGCCGCGGCTGGTGCTGCTGGCATTCCTGCTGCTGGCCTGCCTGCTGGGCGTGGCCTGGTCGCTGTGGCTGCAGCGCCGGCTGCTGGGGCGCGGCATCGGCACCCTGCTGGCCAGCCTGCGCGGGTACGCGCTCGGCGGGCGGATCGATCCGGCGCAGGTCGACGCGATGCCCGCCGAGCTGCAGCCGCTGGCCGCCGGCATCGGCGAGCTGGGCGCGCGCATGAATGCCGCCTTCGCCGAGCTCAAGATCGTCCTAGACGAGCGCGAACACGAGATCGCCACGCGCACCGAATCCCTGCGCAACGCGGTGTCGGAGCTCGACCGCCTGAGCCGCACCGACGCCATGACCGGCAGCCTCAACTACCGCGGCTTCACCGAAGCCGGCGAGCGGCTGTGGCAGGCGGCCCGCGACACCGGCCGGCCGCTGTCGGTGCTGGCCCTCGATATCGACCATTTCAAGCGCTACAACGACCTCTACGGCCACGCCGAGGGCGACAGCGCGCTGCGTCGCTTTGCCGGCGCGGTGCGCAGCGCGCTGCTGCACGCCGACGACGTGCTGGCGCGCCCGGGTGGCGAGGAGTTCACGGTGTTCCTGCCCGACACCACCCACGCGCAGGCGCTGCTGGTCGCCCGGCGCATCTGCCAGCGCGTGCGCGATGCCGACATCGCCCATGCCGGCTCGCCCAAGCAGCGGCTGACGGTCAGCGTGGGCGTGGCGACGCTGGCGCCCGTGGACGAGGAGCTGGAAGACATCCTCAAGCGTGCCGACGCGGCCCTGTACCGGGTCAAGGCGGCCGGTCGCGATGGTGTGAGCGACTGAGTACGCCCTTGCTGGCGGGATGGGTGTGGCGGTATGCCGCCACCGGTATCCTGCGGTCGGGGCCAGCGGCATTGGCAAGGAATGGGGACAGGCATGGAAAGTCTGATCGGGTTGCTGGTGCTCGCGATGCTTGCGGTGCCGGTGTTGTTGGTCGTGGCGCTGGTCTCGGTGTCTGGTCTCAAGCGCCGCGTTGCCGACCTGGAAACGGAGGTGGCGCGGCTGCGCAGACGGGGAACGGAGCCGGCAGGGCAGACGGCCCCTGCCGACGCCACGGATGACTGGATGCGACCCTCCGCGCCGTTGCCGCCGTCGCCTCCTGTAGCGCCGGCGGTGCCTACCGCCGCGGCGCCCGTGTCTTCGACATCCGATGCGCCGCCGGCTGCGTCCGTGACGACGGCACGCGCGCACGAAACGACGGCGGCGTCCGTTCCGCCTACGCCATCGCGGGTCGCTCCAGCGGCGCCGGCCCGACCCGACATCGTCACTGTCGGCATCCGTGCGATGAAACGCTGGTTCAGCGTGGGCAATGTGCCGGTGAAGATCGGCATGCTGGTGCTGTTCGCCGGCGTCGCCGCACTGCTGAAATACGCCGCCGACCAGGGCTGGCTGACCCTGCCGCCGGAGCTGCGGCTGGCCGGCGTCGCCGCCGCCGCGCTGGGCGCGCTGGCGTTCGCCTGGCGCAAGCGCGAGAGCCACCGCAGCTTCGCGCTGAGCTTGCAGGGCGGTGCCATCGGCGTGTTGCTGCTGGTGGTGTTCGCGGCGTTCAAGGTATTCGGCTTCGTGCCGGCGGGCGCGGCGTTCGCGCTCAGCATCGTGCTGGTGGCGGGCGCGGGCGTGCTGGCCGTGCTGCAGGACGCGAAGGCGCTGGCGGTGTTCGCGCTGCTGGCCGGCTTCCTGGCGCCGATCTGGTTGTCCACCGGCAGCGGCAGCCATGTCGCCCTGTTCTCGTACTACGCAGTGCTGAACGCGGCCATCGTCGGCATCGCCTGGCGCAAGGCGTGGCGGCTGCTCAACCTGCTGGGCTTCGCGTTCACTTTCGGCATCGGCACGGTCTGGGGCGTGCTGGACTACGCGCCCGCGAAGTACGCCAGCACGCAGCCGTTCCTGGCGCTGTTCTTTCTGTTCTACCTGGCGATTCCGCTGCTGTTCGCGCGCCGCCAGCCGCCCGGCCGGCGCGACGTCATCGACGGCTGCCTGTTGTTCGGCGTGCCGCTGGTGGCGTTCTCGCTCCAAGCCGGCCTGCTGGAGGGCCAGCGCATGCCGCTGGCGTTCTGCGCCTTGGGCCTCGGCGCGCTGTACGCCGCGCTGGCGTGGTGGCTGCGGCGCCGCCGCGACTACGGCGTGCTGGTGCAGGCCTACGCGATGCTGGCGGTGGGCTTTGCCACCCTGGCGGTGCCGCTGGCGCTGTCGGCGCGCGGGACCGCCAGCGTGTTCGCGCTGGAAGGCGCGGGCCTTGCGTGGCTGGGGCTGCGCCGGCAGCGGCGGCTGCCGCAGTTCACCGGCGCCGGCCTCCAATTGGCGGCGGCGGTCGCGTTCGCCATCGGCCAGGCCGACGGCGCGGCGAGCGGCGGAACGATGTTCGCCAACGCCGGCTTCATGGGCGCGTTGCTGATCGCGATCGCCGGCTTCGCCAGCGCGTGGGCGTATCGCGCCGAGCGGCGCGACGCCATCGCCGGCGCGTACTACGGCTGGGCGCTGCTGTGGTGGCTGGGCAACGGCGTGCACGAGATCGACGCCTTCATCGCCAATGTCAGCATCCCCGATGCGCTGCTCGCCTTCGCCGCGCTCACCGGCTGGCTGGCGGCGGAAGCGCATCGCCGCCGCCCGGCGCGTGCGCTGGCGTGGACCACGCTGGCGGCGCTGGCAGCGGCGGTGCCGTTGGCGCTGTGGCAGAGCGCGGCGCACCAGCAGCCGTTCGCCGGCCACGGCCTGTGGGCGTGGTTGGCCTACGTGCTGCTGGGCCTGCGCGCGCTGCTGTGCCTGCGCGACAGCGACGACAAGGCGATGGCGCCGGTCGCGCAATTCGTGATGTGGCTGGTCTGGCCGCTGGCGGCCAGCCTGTTGCTGGCGTGGCTGCCGGAGCGGTTCGATGGGATGGGCGAGGGCTGGCGCATCGCGCTGGTTGCGCTGCCGTGGTTGGCGTCGGCGGCCTTGGCGCTGCTGCGCTGGCAGTGGGTGGCAGCGCCGCTGGGCGACCTGTTCGACGGTTGGCGCGAGCGGCTGCTCGCAGCGGTGTTCGCGCTGCTGGCGCTGTGGTGGCTGGGTGCGTTGTTCCAGGCCGGCGCCGCCGCGCCACTGCCCTGGCTGCCACTGCTCAATCCGCTGGAACTGGCGCAGCTCGCCGCGCTGGTGCTGGCCCTGCGCTGGCAGTGGGGCGATGCGCGCACGCTGCCGCCGCGGCGCATCGTGCTGCTGGCGGCACTGGCCTTCGCATGGGTGACCGCGCTGGTGCTGCGTGCCGTGCACCACTGGGGCGGCATCCCGTGGGGCGACGGCCTGCTGTCGACCAGCCTGGCGCAGACCAGCCTGACGGTGACCTGGAGCGTGCTCGGTGTGATCGGCTGGGTGGTGGGATCGAAGCGCGGCCAGCGCATGCTGTGGCTGGCCGGCGCAGTGCTGATGGGCGTGGTGCTGGCGAAACTCGTCCTGGTGGACCGCCAGCATCTGGGCAATCTGCTCGGCATCGGCTCGTTCATCGCCTACGGCCTGCTGTGCACGGTGGTGGGGTATTTCGCGCCGGCGCCGCCGAAACGTGCCGACGACGAACCGACGGAGGTCTCCGCATGAAGACGATCCGCATACCACGCTGGGCGTGGTTGCTGGCGTTGCCGCTGGCTGCGCTGGCGGCGACCGCCGACGACTACGCTGGCCGCTGGCCGCTGGCGCTGGAACGCGCCGATGGCGGCGCCTACCGGGTGGTGCTCGATCGCGGCGTGTACCGGCAGTTGCAGTCGCCGGCGCTGCACGACCTGGTGGTGGTCAACGCCGACGACGCGCCCGTCGCCACCGCCGTGTTCCCGCCCGACGCGCCGCTGGCGCAGGTGGGCGACAGCGTCGCGCTGCCGTGGTTCCCGCTGCCGGGCGATGCCGGCGCGGCGGGGCTGGACATCGCCGCGATCAGCGAGGTCGCCACCGACGGCAGCCTGCGCCGGGTCGAGCTGCGCGGCGTCGGCGCTGCGGCGGGCGACACCGGCGTGGTGATCGACGCCAGCCGGCTGCGCGAGCCGGTGGTCGCACTGCGCTTCGGCTGGTCGGACGCGGCGGCGTTCGACCGCGGCTACCGCGTCAGCGCGTCCGACGACCTGCGGCAGTGGCGCGAGGTCGAGGCGGACGGACGGCTGGTGCAGCTGCGCAACGGCGACCGTCGCGTGGTCGAAGACCGCATCGCCTTGCCGAGCGTGCGCGCGAAGTACCTGCGCCTGCAGCCGAACGCGCGCCAGCCGGCGCCGCTGGCGCTGACCGGCGTGCGCGCGGAGCTGGCCGGGCACGTCGCCGCGCCGGCGCTGCAATGGGAAGAGCTGCGCGGCCATCGGGTCGAAGGCCGCGACGGCGTGGCCTTCGAGTACGCGCTGGAGGGGCGCTTCCCGGTCGAGGCCGCCGATGTGGTCGCATCGGGCAACAGCACCCGCAGCTGGCTGCTGGAACGCCGCGACGGCGCCGATGGCGCATGGCGGGAGGCGGCCGCGCCGTGGGTCGCCTACCGCGTGGACAGCGGCGGGCAATCCAGCCGCTCGCCGCCGCAGCCGCTGCACGACCTGTCGCGCGATCGCCAGTGGCGGCTGCGCACGCGCGACGGCAGCGCGGTCGAGGCGCCGGTGTTGCGTCTTGGCTACCGCCCGGAAACCGTCGTGTTCCTCGCCGAAGGCCGCCCGCCGTTCGCCCTGTTGGCCGGCAGTGCGCGCGCCGTGCGTCCGGCATCGCCGCTGCCGCAACTGGTCGATGCCTTGCGCACCGGGCGCGGCGAGGACTGGCAGCCTGCAGCCGCCACGCTCGGCGTGCGCCAGCAGCAGGCGGGCGCTGCCGCGCTGCAACCGCTGCCACGTGCCGACTGGACGCGCTGGTTGCTGTGGGCGCTGCTGGTGGGCGGTGCGGCGCTGGTGGCGGGGTTCGCGATCAACCTGTTGCGCAGCAAGGCCTGACAGGGCGTTCGTTCGCGTCATCCTGCGGCCCTCGCCATGCCGTCCAGTGCGGCGCGAAAGCCCGGTCTTTCCGGCGCGAACGACTCTTCGTCGCGTTCTGGACCACCGGGCGCCGGCGCGACCCGTTCGGCCGCCGTCAGTCCGCCCTCGCAGTATGCGGCGCGGTTTGCGGGGGCCGCCGGCTGCCCGGACAATAGGCGTCTTCGCCCACGCAGGAACGCCCCATGTCCATCGTCCGCATGACCGACCTCGACCTCGCCGGCAAGCGCGTGCTGATCCGGCAGGACCTCAACGTGCCGATCGACGAGGCCGGCCGCATCACCTCGGAGCAGCGCATCCTGGCGTCGCTGCCCACCCTGCGCCTGGCGCTGGAGAAGGGCGCGGCGGTGATGGTGACCTCGCACCTCGGTCGCCCGAAGGAGGGCATTTGGAGCGCCGCCGATTCGCTGGTGCCGGTGGCCGCGCGCCTGTCCGCCCTGCTGGGCATGGACGTGCCGCTGGTCAAGGACTGGGTGGACGGCGTGGACGTGGCGCCGGGCCAGCTGGTGCTGCTGGAGAACTGCCGCATGAACGTCGGCGAGAAGGCCGATGACGAAGCGCTGTCGAAGAAGTACGCGGCGCTGTGCGACGTGTTCGTGATGGACGCCTTCGGCACCGCGCACCGCGCGCAGGCCTCCACCCACGGCGTCATCCGCTTCGCCCCGGTCGCCTGCGGCGGTCCGCTGCTGATGGCCGAGCTCGATGCGCTGGACAAGGCGCTGGCGAATCCCGCGCGCCCGCTGCTGGCCATCGTCGCCGGCAGCAAGGTCAGCACCAAGCTCGAACTGCTGGGCAGCCTGGTCGGCAAGGTCGACCAGCTGATCGTCGGCGGCGGCATCGCGAACACCTTCATCGCCGCGCTGGGCCACGGCGTCGGCAAGTCGCTGGTGGAGCTGGACCTGCTCGATACCGCGAAGCAGATCATGGCGGATGCGCATGCGCGCGGCGCGGACATCCCGCTGCCGCTCGACGTGGTGGTGGCGCCGGCGTTCGCCGCCGACGCGCCGGCCACCGTCAAGGCGGTGGACGCGGTGGGCGCGGACGACATGATCCTCGACATCGGCCCGGCCACCGCCGCCCGTTACGCGGAACTCATCGCCCAGGCCAGCACCGTGGTGTGGAACGGCCCGGTGGGCGTGTTCGAGTTCGATGCGTTCGCGGCCGGCACCGAGGCGGTCGCGCGCGCGATCGCCGCATCGAAGGCGTTCTCCATCGCCGGCGGCGGCGACACCCTCGCGGCCGTGGACAAGTTCGGCATCGCGGCCGAGGTGTCCTACATCTCCACCGGCGGCGGCGCGTTCCTGGAGTTCCTGGAAGGCAAGACCCTGCCGGCGGTCGCCGCGCTGCAGGCCCGCGCCGGCTGAAGTCGATTGCAGGCCCCGGATCCGTCGTTCGCGCGACGGATCGCCGTGGTAGCGTGGGATCAACCTCAAGACGACGATCCCGCGCCTCCATGACCGCTGCCGCCACGCCAGAACAACGCCGCCACACCCGCATCGTCGCCACCCTCGGCCCGGCCACCGATCCGCCGGAGGTGCTGGAAGCGGTGCTGCGCGCGGGCGTGGACGTGGTGCGGTTGAATTTCTCGCACGGCGACCCGTCCGCGCAGGTCGCGCGCGGCGAGGCGGTGCGTGCGATGGCGGCGAAGATCGGTCGCGAGGTCGGCATCCTGGCCGACCTGCCCGGCCCGAAGATCCGCATCGAGACCTTCGCCGACGGCAAGGTGCAGCTCAAGGCCGGGCACCGCTTCGACCTGGTGGCCAGCCTCGACGCGCCGCCCGGCGACGCCGCCCAGGTGGGCGTCAGCTACCTCGAGCTGCCGGGCGACGTCGCGCCGGGTGACGTGCTGCTGCTGGACGACGGGCTGGTGCAGCTGCAGGTGGATGCGGTGCAGGGCGAGCGCATCGTCACCACGGTGCTCAACGACGGCGTGCTGTCCAACCGCAAGGGCCTGAACAAGCAGGGCGGCGGCCTGTCGCTGGGCGCGATCACCGAGCGCGACCGCGAGCTGATCGCGGTCGCCGCCGGGATGGGCGTGGACTTCATCGCCGTGTCGTTCTGCCGCAACGCCGAGGACATGCACGAGGCGCGCCGGGTGGCGAAGGCGCACGGCAGCAATGCCGCGCTGGTGTCCAAGATCGAGCGCGCCGAGGCGATCGAGAACCTGGCCGAGATCGTGGACGCCAGCGACGTGGTGATGGTCGCCCGCGGCGACCTGGGCGTGGAGATCGGTGACGCCGAACTGCCGGGCCTGCAGAAGAAGATCATCCGCGAGGCGGTGGCGCGCGAGAAGGTGGTGATCACCGCCACCCAGATGCTGCAGTCGATGGTGGACAGCCCGATGCCCACCCGCGCCGAGGTGCTGGACGTCGCCAACGCGGTCATCGACGGCACCGACGCCGTGATGCTGTCGCAGGAGTCCGCGGCTGGCAGTTGGCCGGCGCGCGCGGTGGAGACGATGGCGCGCATCTGCCGCGGCGCCGAGCGCCAGTTCGCCTCCGACACCGATTTCGAGAAGGCCCGCCGCGGCCTGGAGCGCGCCGACCAGGCCATCGCGATGGCCACCATGTTCCTGTGCGAGCACATCGGCGTGCGCGCGGTGGTGGCGATGACTGAGTCCGGTGGCACCGCGCGCTACCTGTCGCGGTTCCGTTCCTCGGTGCCGATCTTCGCGTTTTCCCACCACGGCGGCGCGCGCCGCCGCATGGCGCTGATGCGCGACGTGTTCCCCATGGACTACGACAGCCGCGGGCAGACCCCGCGCGAAGCCGCCCGCGGCAGCATCCGCCTGCTGGTCGAAGCCGGCCTGCTGAGCCCGGGCGACCGCGTGGTGTTCACCAGCGGCGAGCACATGCAGACCCACGGTGCCACCAACACCCTCCGCCTGCTGGAAGTCGGCCCGGATGGGTGCGCCACAGGGCTGGGGGAGCTTTAGCGTCGCGGGTACTTGCGGTGCAGTGGGGAGGCTGTTAAAAGCAAATCACCACGCCGCTGTCGGAGTAAAAATCTCATGCGTATGGCAAATAGACGCGTTATCGCTGCGCTGATTTCGCTTGTGGCATGCAGCTCCGCACTTGCGCAGTCGAAAGACAAGATTGCCGTTGTTGCAGAGGGCGGCATCCGGGATGCTTGGACGCTAGCGCCTGGGGCTAGTCTTCCGGTGCCGGCTTACCCCAAGGCGTACGAGGGGACTGCCGCCGAAGTTTGTGTTGCGGTTGGTTATCTGCTGAATGCGGATGGGACCACTTCAGATTTCGCGCTGCTGAAGTCGTGGAGCTCCGACGAACCGACGATGCGGCGAGATCAGTACTGGTCTACTTTTGCGGGTGATGCCTCGAATGCATTGGCTCGCTGGAAATTTACGCCGCGTCCAGAGGTGTCGACGGCAAAGCCGGTTTACACGGTTGCCACCTTTCTCTTCGGGGCTCGAAATGCCTCGGAGTTGCGGAACAAATGCGCGATCCCGAGTCTCATGACCCGGCTTGTCGAGCTTCGTTACGATCCAAAAGCTGGCCGAAAAATGGCATTTGCCGGCATCTTTGATCGTCTTGATATCGACCCTAGCATGGTGACGCGTATCGATCAGCAGCGCCGGGGCGACGCGATGGGGGAGAAGCGGGAAATCCATCGCGCATTGGTCAAGTAGGGATCGGCCTGCCCATTTGGGGTTGCTGGTGGGAAGGGCGGTGTCCGGTAGGGTCGCTATAATGGCCCTTTCAACCCGCCACCCGAGCCGCACGCCATGAGCATCGAACAACTCGCCGAAACCGCCCGCGCCATGGTCGCCCCGGGCAAGGGCATCATCGCGATCGACGAATCCTCCAGCACCTGCAAGAAGCGCTTCGACGGCGTCGGCATCGAGTGCACCGAGGAGACCCGCCGCGCCTACCGCGAGCTGCTGCTCACCGCGCCGAACGCGAACCAGTACCTGTCGGGCGCGATCCTGTTCGACGAGACCATCCGCCAGTCCACCCGGGACGGGGTGCCGTTCGCCAAGTACATGGCCGACCACGGCATGATCCCGGGCATCAAGGTGGACAAGGGCACCCATCCGCTGGCCGGCTTCCCCGGCGAGCTGGTCACCGAGGGCCTGGACGGCCTGCGCGAGCGCCTCGCTGAGTACTACAAGCTCGGCGCCCGCTTCGCCAAGTGGCGCGCGGTCATCACCATCGGCGAGGACATGCCCTCCGGCACCTGCATCGAGGCCAACGCGCACGCGCTGGCTCGCTACGCGGCGCTGTGCCAGGAGCAGGGCCTGGTGCCGATGGTCGAGCCCGAGGTGCTGATGGACGGCGACCACGACATCGAGACCTGCTACGAGGTCACCGAGGTCACCCTGCGCGCGCTGTTCGATGCGTTGTACAACCAGAACGTGATGCTGGAAGGCACCATCCTGAAGGCGTCGATGGTCGTGCCCGGCAAGAACTGCCCGGAGCAGGCCAGCGTCGAGGAGGTGGCTGAGTCCACCCTGATGTGCTTGAAGTCCGCGGTGCCGGCCATCCTGCCGGGCATCGTGTTCCTGTCCGGCGGCCAGAGCGACGAGGACGCGACCGCGCATCTCGACGCGATGAACCGCATGGGTCCGAACCCGTGGCCGCTGTCGTTCTCCTACGGCCGCGCCATGCAGCAGGCCGCGCTGAAGCTGTGGGCGCAGGACATGCAGGGCAACTACGCCAAGGCCCAGCAGACCGTGTTCGAGCGCGCCAAGGCCAACGGCCTGGCGGCGCTGGGGCAGTGGGAAGGCTGAGCCCGCCGCCGCAAGGCGACGTGAACCCTCCTGCGGACGCCGGCCTCGTGCCGGCGTTCGTGTTTCCGGCCGATGCACCGGCGGCGTATCCTCGGCGCATCGAAGCGGGGGCGGGCGATGTCGACGACGGATCTTCTGGCCGCGCAGGTGAAGCAGGCGCTGGCGCAGGGCGACAAGGCGCAGGCGCTGCGATTGCTGCGCGAGGCGGGCATGCCCGCGCTGCGGCGTGCGGTGCAGGAAGCGCAGGCGCAGGCCGCGGTGGCCAAGCACGAGGGCGAGGCGCGTGCCTCGAGGCTGCTGGCGAACGCCGCGGAACAGGCGAGGCAGCAGGCGCCCCAGGTGCAGGCCGGCGTCGCGGCCTGGCAGGCGCGCAAGCGTCCGCCGACCGTGACGATGGGGGATCCGCCCGGCAGCCCGCGCCGCGTGTTGGTCGTGTTGGCGCTGCTGGCCCTGGCGGCGTGGTTGGGTCTGCATCCGCCCTGAGTGCTTCCTCGTAACGCTTGGGTGCGATTCCGGTTGACGCGGGCCGGCCCAGCCGATGGCACAGGGAGGCCGCCCTGCGTGGCCGCTAGAATCGCGAGCCCCCCGCAACGAGTCCCCCCATGCCGTCGATCCGCCTGCGCGCCGTGCCCTTCGTCCTCGTGGCCCTCTGCGGGTTGTCCGCCTGCGGCAAGCAGGGCGCCGCAGGCACTGGCCCCGGCGGCAACCGCGGGAACCAGCCAGTGCCGGTCGAGCTGCAGACGGTCCGCGAACAGCCCTGGGACGACACCCTGCGCGCGCTGGGCACCGTGCATGCCCATGAGGCGGTCACGGTCACGGCGAAGGTCAGCGAGACCGTCCAGCAGGTGCATTTCGAGAGCGGCCAGGAAGTCGCGAAGGGCGCGCCGCTGGTGACCCTCAGCGGACAGCAGCAGAACGCGTTGCTGGCGTCCGCCCAGGCGCAGGCCAAGGATGCCGAAGCGCAGTTCGCGCGGCTGCAGCAGCTGGGCGGGCAGCAGCTGGTGGCGCGTTCCGCGATCGATACGGCCCGCGCCACCCGGGATGCCGCGCGCGCGCAGGCCGCCCAGATCCGCGCCAACCTCGCCGACCGCGTGATCCGCGCGCCGTTCGCCGGCGTGCTCGGCATCCGCCAGGTCAGCCCCGGCGCGCTGGTGACGCCGGGCACGGTCATCGCCACGCTGGACGACATCGCCCGCGTTTACGTGGACTTCCCGGTGCCGGAAACCGAGCTGGCCGACGTGGCGCCGGGCCAGGCGCTCGTGGGGCGCGCCGGCGCCTATCCCAGCCGGACCTTCGAGGGCCGCGTCGCCACCGTGGCGGCCCGCCTCGACGCGGGCACGCGCGCCGCCACCGTCCGCGGCGAGTTCCCCAATCCGGAGCGCTTGCTGCGTCCCGGCATGCTGGTGGACGTCGCCCTGGTGCGCGCCACCCGGCAGGCGCTGGTGGTGCCGGAGCTGGCCGTCCAGCAGATCGGCACCGAGACCTTCGTCTGGCGCGTGAAGGACGACGGCACTGTGGAGAAGGCCGACGTGGTCGTGGGCGGCCGGATCCCCGGCAAGGTGATGCTGCGCGAGGGCATCCGCGCCGGCGACCGTATCGTGGTGGAAGGCACCGGCAAGCTGCAGCCGGGGGCGAAGGTGGTCGCCGGCAAGGCCGCCGCGCCGGCGAAGGGCTGACGCCATGAAGCTGTCCGATCTCTCCATCAAGCGGCCGGTGCTGGCCGTGGTGATGAGCCTGCTGCTCATCGTGCTGGGCACCATGTCCTTCCTGCGCCTGACCCTGCGCGAACTGCCGGCGATCGACCCGCCGATCGTGTCGGTGCAGGTGAACTACCCCGGTGCTTCCGCCGGCGTGGTGGAAACCCGCATCACCAAGCCGCTGGAAGACGCGCTGGCCGGCATCGAGGGCATCAACACGCTCGATTCCAACAGCCAGAACGGCAGCTCGCGGATCAGCATCGAGTTCTACGCCACCCGCGACATCGAGGCCGCGGCCAACGACGTGCGCAACGCGGTGAGCCGGGTCGTCGACCGCTTGCCGGAAGAGGCGGACGCGCCCGAGATCAGCAAGGTGGAGGCGGATTCCGACGCCATCATCTGGTTCAACCTGCGGTCCACCACGATGGACCAGATGCAGATGTCGGACTACGCGCAGCGCTACCTCGTGGACCGGTTCTCCAGCTTGCAGGGCGTGGCGCGCGTGTTCCTCGGCGGCAGCCAGCGCTACGCGATGCGGATCTGGCTGGACGGCGACAAGCTGGCCGCGCGCGGCCTCACCGCCACCGACGTGGAGAACGCGCTGCGGGCGGAGAACGTGGAGCTGGGCGCGGGGCGCCTGGAATCCACCCAGCGCGACTTCATCCTGCGCGTGGCGCGCGACTACACCAGCCCCGAGCAGTTCGCGCAGATGCCGCTAGGCAAGGGCAGCGACGGCTACGTGGTGCGCCTCGGCGACGTGGCGCGGGTGGCGCTGGAGTCCGCCGAGCGCCGTGCGTACTACCACAGCAACGGCGAACCGGCGATGGGCATCGGCATCGTCAAGACGTCGACCGCCAACAGCCTCGAGGTCGCGGACGCGGCCAAGGCCGAGGCCGATCGCATCCGCCCGACCCTGCCGAAGGGCACCGACATCTACGTGGCCTACGACAGCACCACCTTCATCTCGGCGGCGGTGGAGCGGGTGTACGAGACGCTGCTGGAAGCCATCGTGCTGGTGCTGGTGGTGATCTGGCTGTTCCTCGGCAGCGTGCGCGCGGCGCTGATCCCGGCGGTGACGGTGCCGGTCTGCGTCGTGGCCTCCTTCATCGCGCTGTACGCGTTCGGCTTCTCGATCAACCTGCTCACCCTGCTGGCGCTGGTGCTGTGCATCGGCCTGGTGGTGGACGACGCCATCGTGGTGGTGGAGAACATCCAGCGCCGCGTCGACCTGGGCGAGCCGGCGCTGGTCGCCGCCAAGCGCGGCACCGCGCAGGTGGCGTTCGCGGTGCTGGCCACCACCGCGGTGCTGGTGGCGGTGTTCCTGCCGGTCGGATTTCTGCAGGGCAACACGGGGCGATTGTTCCGCGAACTGTCGGTGGCGCTGGCCGCGGCCGTCGCCATCTCGGCCTTCGTAGCGCTGACGCTGACGCCGATGATGGCCAGCAAGCTGCTGCGCCCGCACACCGGGCCGCACGCGGTGCACGGCAACCGCGTCAGCGAGTGGATCGACGCGCGCTTCAAGCGGCTGGCCGCCGGCTACCGCGGCCTGCTGGATCGCCACGTCCACCGGATCGGCCTGTTCGGCGGCCTGATGGTGGCGGCGGTGGTGGCGCTGGTGCTGCTGTTCAAGCTGCTGCCGAGCGAACTGGCGCCCACCGAGGACCGCGGCGCGTTCCAGCTGACGATGGAGGGGCCTGAAGGTGCGGGCTTCGACTACACCGTCGGCCAGATGAAGCAGGTCGAGGCGATCCTCGCCAACGAGACCGGCCCGGACAAGCCCATCCTTCGGGCCAATCCGCGGGTGCCGGGCAGCTATGGCGCCAGCGAAGAGATGCACACCGGTCGCGCGATGATCTTCCTGCAGCCCTGGGATCAGCGCGACAAGAGCACGGTGGAGCTGGCCGGCGAGCTGGAGAAGAAGTTCGCTGGCCTGACCGGCGTGCGCGTGCGCACGCAGGCGGGCGGTGGCCTGGTGCGCACCCGCGGCCAGCCGTTCCAGCTGGTGCTGGGCGGGCCGGACTACAAGGAGCTCGCGCAGTGGCGCGACATCATGCTGGTCAAGATGGCGGACAACCCCGGCTTCCTCGGCCCGGATTCCGACTACAAGGAGACCCGCCCGCAGATGCGCGTCGTGATCGACCGTGCCCGCGCGTCCGACCTCGGCGTGTCGGCCACCGAGATCGGCAAGGCGCTGGAAACCATGATGGGCGGCCGCCGCGTCACCACCTTCGTCGACAACGGCGAGGAGTACGACGTCCAGCTGCAGGCCGATCGCAAGGGGCGTGACTCCGTGGCGGCGCTCGAGGCGCTGCAGGTCCGCGGCCGCGACGGCGCCCTGGTGCCGCTCTCCAACCTGGTGACGCTGAAGGAGATCGCCGAGCCGGGCACGCTCAACCGCTTCAACCGCCTGCGCTCGATCACCCTCAGCGCCCGCCTGGCGCCCGGCTATCCGCTGGGCGAGGCGGTGGCGTGGGCGCAGCAGACCGCGCGCGCATCGCTGCCGGATTACGCGCAGATCAGCTGGAAGGGCGAGTCGCGCGAGCTGCAGCAGTCCGGGGGCGAGGTGCTGGTGACCTTCGCGCTGGCGCTGCTGATCGTGTACCTGGCGCTGGCCGCACAGTTCGAGAGCTTCCTGCATCCGCTGGTGATCATGCTCACCGTCCCGCTGGGCGTGCTGGGCGCATTGCTGGGGCTGTGGATCACCGGCGGCACCGTCAACCTGTTCTCGCAGATCGGCATCGTGATGCTGGTGGGCCTGGCGGCGAAGAACGGCATCCTGATCGTGGAGTTCGCCAACCAGCTGCGCGACGAGGGCCGCGCCATCCACGACGCCATCGTCGAGGCGGCCGGCGTGCGCCTGCGGCCGATCCTGATGACCTCCATCGCCACGGTGATGGGCGCGGTACCGCTGGTGGTGTTCGGCGGGCCGGGCTCGGCCAGCCGTGCGACCATCGGCATCGTGGTCATCTTCGGCGTCGCCTTCTCCACCCTGCTGTCGCTGTTCGTCGTCCCGGCGTTCTACGCCGTGTTGGCGAAGTACACGCGTTCGCCGGAGGAGCTGGCCCACACGCTGGAGACACTCGAGGCGGAGACCCCGCAGGTGGGCGGCCATGCGTGATCGCGACGGAAACTCCCCCTGGACGCCGCGCGGCCCGCGTCCGCCGCGTGAGGGTGCACCGCCCCGGCGTGCCCCGCGTCGCGATGACGCCCGCGCTGCGGCGGTGCCCTCCGGCCTGCCGGTGGACGAAGCGCCCGCGCATCCCGCGCGCGAGCGTCGCGACGTCGAGCTGCGGATCTACGGCCTGAACGCGGTGCACGCGCTGTTCGCCCGCCGGCCGGAGGCGCTGCGCAAGCTCTACCTGCTGGAAGCCCGCATCCCGCAGCTGCAGCCGCTGCTGAAGTGGTGCGTCGCCCATCGCGTGGGCTACCGGGTCGTCGACGAGGCGGACCTGCAGAAACTCGCCGCCAGCGCGCACCACGAGGGCGTCGTCGCCGACGTCCTGCGCGAGGAGCCGCAGCCGCTGTCCAGCTGGCTGCGCGACCTGCCGGCCGGGCCGCAGTGCGCGCTCTGGCTGGACGGCGTGGGCAACCCGCACAACCTCGGCGCCATCCTGCGCAGCGCCGCGCACTTCGGCATTGCCGCCATCCTCCTGCCCAAGCACGCCACGCTGTCGCTGTCCGGTGCCGCGGCGCGGGTGGCCGAGGGCGGCGCGGAAGCGGTGCCGCTGGTGCGGCTGGGTCGCGAGGACAACAGCATCGCCCAGCTGCGAGGTGCGGGCTTCACGCTCGCCGCCACGGTGGTGCGCGGCGGCAGCGACCTGTTCCAGGCGGCGCTGCCGCGCCGGCTGGTCTACGTGCTGGGTGCGGAAGGCGAGGGCATGTCGCCGGAGTTGGCGGCGGCCTGCGACCTGCGCTTGTCGATCCCGGGCACCGGCGCGGTGGAAAGCCTCAACGTCGCCGCGGCCACCGCGGTGCTGCTGGCGGCCTGGGCGCGCGGCGGCTGAGCCCGTCACGGCGCCCCGGCGCGGGCGCCTTTCACCAACCGGCGGCGCCCTGTTCCTCGGTGCCGCTGAAGTTGGAATGCGTGCCGCTGGAATCGTTGGCCACGCCGGTCGCGAAGTAGGCGACGCCGGTGCCGGCGGCGCGGTCGATCCACAGGCCCGACAGCAGGCCGTAGGCGTTGCCGCTGTGGCCCATGCGCTTGCGGCCGTCGCCGAACAGGTCGTCCCGGCAGGTCGTGCGGTTGCCCTGCGCCAGCTGTTGCGTGGCCAGGCCGTAGGCGCAGAAGAAGCCGCCGCGGTTCGGTTCGTCCTCCTCGCCGATCACGCCGTTGTCGCCCTCGAAGCGCCAGACCGGCGTGGCCAGCAGCGCCACCGAGGCCGGGCTGAGCACGCGCACGCCGTCCAGCGTGCCGTCGTTGAGCAGCATCCGGCCGATGCGCGCCAGGTCGCGCGCGGAGATGCGCAGGCCGCCCTGCGGCGAGAACAGGGTGCCGTTGGTGCCGGGTTGCCAGCGCGCTAGGTCGCAGCTACCGTCGCGGGCGGCGATCACCGGGCAGGCGGGTCGCCGGCCGTGCAGGTCGTCCTTCTGCGGCTGGCCGTCGGCGTCGTACAGCACCACCGCGCGGGCCAGCGCCGCGTCGCTGCAGCCCGACCAGTTGAAGCAGGCGTCCAGCCGGAGCGGGAACAGCACCAGCCGCCGCATCAGCCGGTCGAAGCGCTCGCCGGTGGCGCGCTCCATCACCTGCGCCACCAGCGGGAAATTGAGGTTGGTGTAGCGGAAGAACGTGCCGGGTGCGTGCGCGGCATCCCAGGCCTCGGGCTGGCCGGTGATGCTGCGGATGTCCTCGCCCAGCGGCACGTTCCAGTAGCCGGCGGCGTCGGTCAGGCTGGACGTGTGCGACAGCAGCATGCGCAGGGTGATCGGGACGTCCGGGAAGGCCGGGTTGCGCAGCGGGGCGCCCAGCAGCGCGGACACGTCGGCATCGAGATCCAGCTGGCCGGCCTCTACCAGCCGCAGCACGCCGAGGGTGGTGACCAGCTTGCTGATCGACGCGATGCGTGCCGGATCATCGGCCGTCAGGGCGCGGCCCGTGGCCACGTCGGCCAGCCCCTCCACCTGCACGGCGGTTTCACCGGCCTTGTCGAAGGCCACCCGCACGCGGGCCACCGGTGTGCCGGCATGGGCGCAGGCGGTGGCGAGCAACAGGGCGCAGGCGGCCAGGACGGGGATCGGACGGGGCATGCGGCATCTCCGGCAGGCCGGCCATCAGGGCCAGCGGGGCTTGCAGGGTAGCTGAACCAACGCTGGCCGCACCGCGGGGCATGACTTCCTGCCTATGTGCTTTTGTCTGATGGTGTACTACATTACCAGCACACTAGTTCAGGAGCCCGTCATGTTCAACCGCCCGATCCCCCGCCCCGTCCACGCCACCGAGCGTCGTCGCCTGCCGCGCAGCCCCGAAGCCACCGTGTTCGAGCCGCGTCCGCGCGGGGAGCGCGAGTTCGGTGTCGGCTACGGCCGCAGCAGCGGTTACGTCCGCACCCGCAGCTACGTGACCTCGCAGCCCGCCCTGTTCCGCTGCCGCTGAGCGCCGCCTACGCCCCCGGTGGCGCCTGCCGCAGGCCGTCCGCGGCCCGCAGGAGATCCGGAAAGAACGCCTCGAACGTGCCCTGCACGTGCGCCTCGTCCGCGCGCAGCCGGTCGAGGCAGGCCACCAGCCGGTCGCCATTGCGCGAGAGCCGGGTCGCGATGCCGCGCACCGCGGCGTCCACGCTCTCGCGCCGGGCATACGACCCCAGCCAGTCATGCGCGGCCATGCGCGGTGCCAGCGCCGCCAGCCGCGGCGGCAGCAGCTCGCGCCGCTCGTCCAGAATGCGGTAGATCCGATCGGTGAAGACGTCCAGCGGGGTCGCGTCCCAGCGCGCCCAGTCCCGTGCCAGGCAGTGGTCGAAATACACGTCCAGCACGATGCCGGCGTAGCGGCGCAGGTCGCCGAAGCGCGTGCGCGTGGCCACCACCGCGGGATGGTCGTCGGTGTAGCGGTCGATCCGCCGGTGCCGCACGATTTCCGCGCGCACCGCCGGCGACCAATCCGCCAGGGCGCTCTGGCCGAACACGAAGTCGCCCAGCAGGGCACCCAGGATCGCCTCGTCCGAGTGTCGCGCCAGCCAGGCGTGGGCGAGATAGTTCATGCGCCGATGGTAGTCGGCGCGCCAATCATGCGCGCGCGGCAGGTGCCGCGTTAATGCGCGGTGGCGGTCAGCGGGTCGTGTGCGCGCCCACCGGCTGGCAGTCCGGCCCCAGCGCGGTGTCGTCGGTGCCCACGCACAGCCGGAACCCGCCCAGCCCGGCGATCTGGCGGCTGTCGCCGCGGGCCACCGCGAACCGCTGGATCGGCGCCAGCGCGCAGTCCTTGCCGTCGCCGCAGGCATCGGGATAGAGGGTGTAGTGGCACCAGCCGCTGTCGCTGGCACGGCAGTCGAAGCGGGCCACGCCGTCCTGCACGCGCGCCTTGCTGGCCAGCACGTCGTGGCCGCCGTTGGCGATGTGGTTGCTGTAGGTGGTGCCGCCCAGCGAGCAGCCGCCGAGGGCCAGCAGGAACTGCAGCAGCGCGACGAACTTGGTCATGCCGAGATCGAACATGGTGGGCCTCACATGTGCTTGAACAGGGCCATGAAGGGCTGGCTGACCACCAGCGTCTCCGGGCGGTGCCTGAGCCGGACCGTGCCGCGCCCGCTGTCGTCGCGGACGATGCCGGCGATGGCCTTCAGGTTGACGATGGTGGAGCGGTGGATCTGCTTGAACGTATTGCCGTCGAGCCGCGGCAGCAGTTCGCGCAGGGAGCTGCGCAGCAGCGCCTCGCCCTCGGCGGTGACCACGGTGGTGTACTTCTGGTCGGCGCGGAAATACAGCACGTCGTCGACCAGCACCAGCCGGGTTTCGCGTCCGGCGCTGGCGGTCAGCCAGGTCAGCGGCTCCACCGCGCCGGCGGCCTTGGGCAACGCGCCCAGCTTGTCCAGCAACGTCGCCAGCGCCGCCGCGTCCGGCTGCGCCTCGCGCGCCTGCAGGCGTTCGAGGGTGGCGGCGAGGCGCTCGGGCTTGACCGGCTTGAGCAGGTAGTCGATGGCGCCGTGTTCGAAGGCGTCGATGGCGTACTGGTCGTAGGCGGTGACGAACACGATGTGGGTGCGCGGGCTGGCGTCGGTGGCGATGCGGGCCACTTCGAGGCCGGTCAGGCCGGGCATGCGGATGTCGAGGAAGGCGACGTCGGGCTGGTGTTCGGCCAGCGCCTCCACCGCGCTGGCGCCGTCCTCGCATTCGGCCAGTACCTGCAGGCCGGGCCAGGCGCGCCGGAGTTCGGCCACCAGCGCTTGCCGCAGCAGCGCTTCGTCCTCGGCGACGACGCAGGTCCAGGTCTTGGCGGGTGCGGTCTCAGTCATGGCGGGCTCCGTTGGACGGCACCGTGATGGTGGCGGCCACGCCGCTGGGGAAGTTGGCGATGACCGACAGGTTGGCTTCGCCGGCGTAGCGCAGGCGCAACCGCTCGCGCACGTTCTTCAGGCCGATGCCGGTGCCGCTGGTCTGGGTGTTGAAGCCCTCGCCGTCGTCGGCCACCGTCACCGCGATCTTGCCGTCGTCGTCGCGGCGCGCGCGGATCCACACGGTACCGCCGCCGGTGCGCGGCTCCAGGCCGTGCTTGATCGCATTCTCCACCAGCGTCTGCAGCATCATCGCCGGCAGCGGGGTGGCGCGCAGCGCATTCGGCACGTCCACCTGCACGCCAAGCCGGTCGCCCATGCGGATCTTGAGGATCTCCAGGTAGGCCAGCGCGCGCTCCAGCTCCATGCCCAGCGTGGACATGTCGTCCTCGGCATTCGGCAGCGAGCGGCGCAGGTACTGGATCAGGTGGCCCAGCATCGCCTCGGCGCGGGCCGGGTCGCTGCGGGTGAGCAGCTGGGCGCTGGCCAGCGTATTGTAGAGGAAGTGCGGTTCGACCTGCGCGTGCAGCAGGTGCAGCTTGGCCTCGGTGAGTTCCTTCTCGGTCGCGGTCTGCGCGGCGCTGGCCTGTTCGCTGCGGCGACGGTCGCCGATGCGACGGGTGATGGCGCGGGCGATGGCTTCGGCATTCTCGAAGTTGGTGCCGTCGTCGACCAGGAACCAGTCGCTCCACGCGGGGCTTTCCGGTTCGCAGATCAGGGTGACGCGGCCGCTGTCGCCGGCCGGGGTGACCGTGGCCTGCAGCTGGTTGTGGTCGGGCGCGAACCACAGCAGCGGGTTCCAGCGCCGCAGCGGCGGCTCGCCGTACAGATGCGGGCGGGCGATCTTGGCGCGCACCTGCAGGCTGTCGCGCGTGGCCTGCACGCCCTCGGCGCCCGGCAGCCCGCGCACCGCGGCCTCGACCACGTCGAAGGCCTCGCCGGCTTCCAGCGGGATCTCGATGACGCGCTTCTGGCGGTTGTCCAGGGTTTCGTTGTCCACCCGGCCGGCCACCAGGCGCACGCGGTGCAGGTGCGAGAACGCGCCGGCGACCACCAGACCCATGGTGAACAGGGTGAACAGCACGGCCGGGAACTCCAGCTGGCCGATCAACGGCAGGCTGGAGTAGACGCCGACCACCAGCATCACCGCGAGGCCCCAGGCAACGGTGATGCGCAGCAGGAAGAACAGGCGTTTGAACATGGGCGATGGGCCGACGGGAGATGGCCGCGAGCATAGCCGTGCCCACCGCGGGGGGAAGGGGGCGGGCGACGAAGGCCGGATGGCGCGCGACGAAACCGGTGCCGCCCGGCATGACCTCCGGCCCGTGCTTCACCCGCGGCAGGGAGGAAGATGGAGGCACCCAACGCCACGCCGGAACCCGCCATGCGCCGTGCCCTGCTTGCTCACTGCCTCGCGTCGACCCTCACCCTCGCGCTGCTGTCCGGCTGCGCCGGCGTCAGCGTCAGCCCGTCGCCCGCCGTCGCGCAGGTGCTGGCCAATCCCGCCCGCAGTGCCGCCGACCGCGAACGCGATGCCCGCGACAAGCCGGCCGAAGTGCTGGCGCTGGCCAAGTTCAAGCGCGGCGACACCGTGGCCGACCTGCTGGCCGGCGGTGGCTACTACAGCGAGCTCCTGTCCGGCATCGTCGGGCCAGGCGGCAAGGTGCTGCTGGTGAACAATCCCGGCTACGAGGCGTTCGGCAGGAAGGCGCTGGCCGAGCGCCTCGCCAACGACCGGCTGCCCAACGTCACCCACGTGGTCGGGCCCAGCGACGCGCTGGGCATGGGCGAGAACGTGCTGGACGGCGCAGTGATCGTGATGTCCTACCACGACCTCTACTGGGTGGACGAGAAGGAAGGCTGGCCGAAGGTCGATGCCGGCCGGTTCCTCGACCAGGTGGTGCGCGCGCTCAAGCCGGGTGGCGTGCTGCTGGTGGTCGACCATAGCGCCAAGGCCGGCACCGGTAGCGCGGATGCGCAGACCCTGCACCGCATCGACGAGCAGTTCGCCATCGCCGACTTCCGCCAACACGGCCTGCAGTGGGAAGCGGCGATCCCGGTGCTGCGCAACGCCGATGACGACCGCACGAAGAACGTGTTCGACCCCGCGATCCGCGGCAGGACCGACCGTTTCGTGCACCTCTACCGCAAGCCCTGAGCGTCAGCGCCGCGCCATGGAGGTGTCGCTGCGCACGCGCAGGTAGCGGGCGAAGCGCGGCGTGCCCTTGGCGGTCAGGCCGTTGTAGCGATAGGTCACCCATTGGCCGACGCGAGGCGGGCGCCTGCGGTCGGCATCGGACAGCCCGCTGCCCAGCGCGAAGCGGCGGCCGTGCGCGTCCTCCACCAGCAAAGCGCCGACCATGCCTGCGTATTTACCTTGGCCCGGGCGATAGCCGACCACGCGCGCTTCGGCATCGGCCGCCGGTTTGTACTTGAGCAGGTCGTCGCTGCGCCCGCCGCGGTAGTGGGCGGAGGCGCGATGCAACATGAGTCCTTCGCCGCCCGCGGCCACCACGGCGCGTAGGCGTGCGTCGAGCGCGGCGCGGTCGGCAACGCGCACCTGGGCGATGGCGCGCAATGAAGGCGCATCCGCCTGCGCGACCAGCATCCGCAACCGGTTCGCGCGCTGCCAGAACGCCGCGGCGTCGGCGGGCAGGTCAAAGGCCATGAAGCGCACCGCCTGCCAGGCGGCGTCGTCCGGACGAACTGCGCGCACCAAGTCGCTGACCTGCTGGAACCCGCCGCGGCCGAGCCACAGCTCGCCGTCCATGGCCTGTGCCGGCCAGCCGGCGGTGAACCACGCCGGGGCATCGATGGGGTCGCCGTTGCGGGTCAGCAGCCGGCGACCGTCCCAGCGGGCGCGCACGCCGTCGAGCTTTTCGCTGACCAAGTAGCCGGCCACGTCGATCTGACCGTGTAGCGCGGTGGCAAGCATCGGTGCCGGCGCCGGCATGGCGGCCCAGCCGGGCGCGGGCGACAGGCAGGCGGCCGGCAGCAGCAGGGCGAGCAGGGCGGTGCGCAGGTCCATGGCGGGCTCCGAGGGAACGGGGTGCCAGCCTCGCGCGTCACCGGCATCGCGACGATCGGTCGCAGCCGCGTCGATGCGTCGGGATAGTCCGAGTCAGTCGGCGCCGACGCGGCTCCGCACCGCCTGCATGTCGCGCACCGGGCGCACTTCAATACTGCCGAAGCGCGCCCACGGGAATTCCCGGGCGATGGCCATCGCCGCGTCGATCGACTCCGCCTCGATCAGGTTGAAGCCGGCCAGGAATTCGCGCGTTTCGGCGAAGGGGCCGTCGGTCACCCGCGCCAGCCCGTCGCGCACGCGCAGCGTCCGCGCGCCGGCGGGATCCTCCAGCTGCTGCGAGCCCAGCAGGCAGCCGGCGTCGCGGAGCGCGTCCGCCTTCTCGAAGCAGCCGCGCATCAGCCGGTCGTACTCCTCCGCCGGCAACTCGGCCAACAGGGCGGGATCGATGTGGATCAGGGTCAGGTAGTGCATCGGGTGGCCTGCGGTCGGGGCGGTCCGATGATGCCGGGCCTGGCCGGCGTGCACAAACTGAATGCGCAGCCGGAAAAATTTTCCGGCGCGTGTCGATTCCGGCTGCCGCCGGTCGTCGTCCTTCCTGCAAGCGGGCCACGGCCGCCCGCAGGGAGGAACGCGATGAAGGTGATGGTACTGGTGAAGGCCACGGCGGACTCGGAAGCCGGGGTGATGCCCGAGACCGCGCTGCTGGAGGCGATGGGCAAGTTCAACGAGGAGCTGGTGAATGCCGGGGTGATGCTGGCGGGCGAGGGGCTGCACCCGAGCGCGCGCGGCGTGCGCGTGGCCTTCGACGGCCCGCAGCGGCGCGTGATCGACGGCCCCTTTGCCGAAACGCGCGAGCTGGTGGCCGGCTTCTGGCTGTGGCAGGTGCGCTCGATGGATGAGGCGATCGAGTGGGCCAAGCGCTGCCCCAATCCGATGCCGGGGCCGTCCGAGCTGGAGATCCGCCCGCTGTTCGAGGCCGCCGACTTCGGCGACGCCTTCACCCCCGAACTGCGCGCGCAGGAAGACCGCCTGCGCGAGCGTCTCGGTGACTGACCCCGCTACCCAACAGGAGCATCGCAACATGAAGATCGTCACCAGCCTCAGCTTCCAGGGCCAGTGCCGCGCCGCCTTCGAGTTCTACGCCGACGTCCTGGGCGGCAGGATCACCACGGCCATGACCTATGCCGACGCCCCGCCGGGCATGCCCATCGCCGAGGACAAGTACAAGGCCTGGCTGATGCACTGCTGGCTGGAGGTCGGCGACCAGGCGTTGATGGGCGCCGACATGGACACCGCCTGGGCGCCGCGCGTGGACCAGCCCAAGAACGGCTTCGACGTCACCCTGCACACCGGGGACCGCGCGCAGGCCGCCCGCTGGTTCGAGCGGCTGGCCGACGGCGGCCGCGTCGTCATGGCCTTCGGGGAAACGTTCTGGTCGCCCGGCTTCGGTTCGCTGGTCGACAAGTTCGGCGTGCCGTGGATGATCAACGTCGTCCCCGCCGCCGGCTGGGCCCCGACGCAGGCCTGATCCGCACCTTCCGCAATCCAACAGACAAAAGGACATCCCATGCCCCGCAATCTCTACGTCACGCTGCCGGTGAAGGACCTGGACCGCAGCGTCGACTTCTTCGAAGCCCTGGGCTTCTCGTTCAACCCGCAGTTCACCAGCGAGAACGGTGCCGCGTTGGTGATCAACGACAACACCAGCGTGATGCTGGTGGCCGAGGCGTTCTTCTCCACCCTGTCCAAGGTGCCGATCACCGATCCGCGCAAGGCCACCGAAGCGCTGTTCTCGCTGTCGCTGGACAGCCGCGACGAGGTGGATGCGCTGGTCCGCAAGGCGATCGCGGCCGGCGCCACGGAAGGCCACGCGCCGGAGGACCTGGGCTTCATGTATTCGTGGGCCTTCGTCGACCTGGACGGCCACCAGTGGGGCGTGTTCCACATGGATGCGTCGCAGATGCCGCAGCAGTAAGCGGGCGCTTGCGTGGGGCAGCGGGCGATGGTGTCATCGGCGCGATGACCGCCGACGACCTCCATCGCCGCCTCGATGCCCTGTGGCGGATGGAATCGCCCAAGCTGTTGGCGCGGTTGGCGCGTATCACCGGCAACCTGGACATCGCCGAAGAGCTGGCGCAGGACGTGCTGGTGGCCGCGCTGGAGCGCTGGCCGCGCGACGGCGTGCCCGACAACCCGGCGGCCTGGCTGATGCAGGCCGCCAAGCACCGCGGCATCGACCACCTGCGCCAGCGCCGGCTGCACGCGCGCAAGCAGGACGAATTCGGCATCGAACTGACGCTGCACGGAGCCGACATGCAGGGCGACGAGGCGGAGCGGCGCGCGGAGGACGACATCGGCGACGACCTGCTGCGGCTGGTGTTCGCCAGCTGCCATCCGGTGCTGCCGATGGAGTCGCGGGTGGCGCTGACGCTGCGCCTGCTGGGCGGTTTGACCACCGCGGAGATCGCGCGCGCCTTCCTGCAGCAGGAGGCGACGGTCGCGCAGCGCATCGTCCGCGCCAAGCGCACGCTGGCCGAGAAGCAGGTGGCTTTCGAGGTGCCGCGCAAGGCCGCCTTGCCGGCCCGCCTGGATGCCGTGCTGGAAGTGGTCTACCTGGTCTTCAACGAAGGCTATGCCGCGACCAGCGGCGACGACTGGATGCGTCCCGCGCTGTGCGAGGAGGCGCTGCGGCTGGGCCGGGTGTTGACTGGTCTGTTGCCCGCGCAGCCCGAAGTCTTGGGGCTGCTCGCACTGATGGAGCTGCAGGCGGCGCGAATGCCGGCGCGCACCCGCGCCGACGGCACCCCGGTGCTGCTGGCCGACCAGGACCGCGCGCGCTGGGACCGGCTGCAGGTCCAGCGCGGCCTGCAGGCGCTGGCGGCGGCACAACGCCTGGGTGGCGCCGACGGTCCCTATGCGCTGCAGGCGGCACTGGCGGCCTGCCATGCGCGCGCGCGCCGCTTCGAGGACACCGACTGGGCCGGCATCGCCGCGCTGTACGCGCGCCTGCTGCGGGTGCAGCCGTCGCCGGTGGTCGCGCTCAACCATGCCGTGGCGGTATCGCGCGCGCAGGGCGCGGCGGCGGCGCTGCCGCTGGTCGAGGCGCTGGCGGCGGACGGCGCGCTGCGCGGTTACCCGCCGCTGCACGCGGTGCGCGGCGACCTGCTGGAATCGCTGGATCGCCGCGACGAGGCGCACGCCGAATTCACCCGGGCGGCGGCATTGACCGGCAACGCGCGCGAGCGCGCCGTGCTGCTGGCGCGGGCCGAGGGCTGCGCGCCGTCCTGACGCGACGAAGCCGCCCCGGGGGCGGCTTCGTGCGGTGCGTTCGGCGGCGGGGGATCAGCGGTCGGCGACGGGGTCGCGGAATTCGCGCCGGATCCAGCTGTCGATCATCCGCTTTTCGTAGCGCAGCGGGTCGGTGTCGTTGAGCATGCCGCCGCTGGCCAGGAACCCCGGATCGGTGAGCTTGCGCTCGCCCTCGGCCACAACTTGCCCGTTGGCGTCCAGCTCGCGGAACTTCACCGTCATGCGCGGCGGGTAGATGTCACGGATGATGCGGACGTCCTGCCGCTCGATGCCGTGCCACGGTTCGTACTGGCCGGCCCGCTTGATGTCGACGATGGTCAGCTCCAGCCGGTGGCCGGGCGCGAGTTGCTTCTCGGCCTGCGTGCGCAGGTAGGTGGCCAGCTTCGGCAGCCAGTCGCCCTGGGCGGCGGCGTAACGGTTCCCGGTGCTGGTCAGCTCGCTGAACCGGGACGGGTCGCCCCAGGTGACCTGCACCGGTCCGCTATCGGGCAGGGCGCGCGGTGCGTCGGCGGCCAGCAGGCTGCTGCTGCCGGACGACGCGCAGCCCGCCAGGGCGAGGACCAGCGCCAGTGCGGTTGCGGTGTGCGTGACGGACTTCATGGACGGGCTCCGTGGCTCGGGACAGGCCCAGTGTGCGACCGTCCGGCCCCGGATGGGCGCCGGACGGCGCGGGTCAGTCAGCCGCCGTTTCGGCGTCGCCGGCGGTGTCCAGGAACCACGCTTCCACGGTGCCCTTGACCTTCATGGTCATCGGCATGCCGCGGCGGTCCAGCGAGCGGCCGGCCTGCACGCGCACCCAGCCTTCGCTGATGCAGTATTCCTCGACGTTGTTGCGTTCGGTCCCGTTGAAGCGGATGCCGATGCCGCGCTCCAGCAGCTCGGGCTGGTAGAACGGGCTGCGCGGGTCGTTGGAGAGGCGGTCGGGCGGGGTGTCGGACATGGGCAGGCTGCCGGCGTGGAAGAGGGCCGACAGCATACCCGCCGACGGCCGTTCAGCCGAGCTTGCGCGCCGCGGCGAACGAAGCCAGGTTGCCCAGGCCCACCGCGCCCACCAGCACCGCGATCACGCCCGGGGTGACGTCCTGCCAGCCGGCCGCCTCGACGATGCCGAAGCCCAGCGCCAGCATGACCAGGGTGATGCCCCAGCGCAGGGACGACAGCCGGCGGTTGGTTTCGTCGGCCTGCAGGATGCTGGCGACCAGGTCCGGCGAACCGTTGCTGGACACCAGCTGCTTGCGCACGCGGGCGTCGACCACCGCCTTGATGGAGTAGGCGATGCAGACGAACAGGGTGACGGGGATGAGCAGTTCGAAGTTCATGGGGATGCCTCGTGGGTCGGGCCGGGATGGCCGGTCGTGCAAAGGGATACGGGCGCCGCGCGGCCGGTTGCAGGGGCCCTGGAAGAAATCCGTTGCAACCGGGGCCGCCCCCGGCGTATCCCATGCAGCATGGACACCGATCGCGCCCTTGTCGATGCCGTGCTCGCGGACCGCCCCGGCGCGTTCGAACAGCTCGTGCGCGATTACCAGGGTCTGTGCTGGCATGTGATCCAGCGCATGGTGCGCCATCCCGAGGACACCCGCGAGCTGTGCCAGGAGGCGTTCCTGCGGGTGCACCGTTACCTGTACCAGTACCGCTTCGACAGTCCGCTGAAGTCGTGGATCGGCCAGGTCGCCTATTCGGTCGCCAGGCGCCATCTGGAGCGCAAGCGCATCCCGCTGGCCGAGCCCGCGGGCGACGAGGACGGCCTGTCGCTGCTCGACAACCTGGGCGACGACGTGGATCTCCAGCAGTCGCACCTCGAGGCGGAGGACGCGCGCCACCTGCATGCGGCGATCGAACGGCTGCCACCGCTACAGCGCACGGTCCTCACCCTGTACCACCTGGACGAGCTGCCGATCGGCGAGATCGCCACCATCACCGGCCTGGCCGAAGGCACCATCAAGAGCCACCTGTTCCGCAGCCGGAATAAACTGCGCGAGCTGCTCGCGCCGCGCATCGGAGTTGCCGCATGAAGCCCCACGACCCCACCGCCATCAACGACGCCCGCTGGCACGCGCAGGAACGGGCGCGCCGCGGCGAACCGGAGGCCGATCCGCTGGACCTGCGGGTCGCCCGCGCCCTGCGGCAGGCGCCGCCGATGGCGTTGCCGCCGGACTTCGCCGCCCGGGTCGCGGCCCGCGCCCGCGCGGACGCCGCCGCGGGCCTCGACCTGGAGGCCTGGCTGCTGCGCACGCTGGGCGTGGTGTTCGCGCTGTCCGCCGCGGTGGTGGTGGCGTGGTTCGGCCGCGGCTGGGCCGCCGGCCTGGTGCAGGTCCTGCCGGGCGGGCGCGAGGCGTTGGGCTGGTGCGCGACGGCGGCGCTGTGCCTGCTGGCGAACGGTGGCCTGGGCCTGCTGCGCCGGCGGGTGGGGCTGTCCGCGGCGGGTTGACCCACCCGCTACACTGCGCGGATGCCTGCCGCGCACCGTGATCCTGCCCTCGACGCCCTGCTGTATCCCTTCGACGCCGGCCTGCTGCGCTGGCCCGAGCGCTGCCTGTTCCTGCGCGCCCGCGAGGGTGCCGCGCTGCACGCGCGCGGCTGGCGCGGGGTGGTGGGCACCCAGCCGTTCAAGCCCGAGGCCGAACGCCTGCAGCGGCTTGGCGTCGACTTGCTGGACGAAGATGCGCTGCCGGCGGCGGCGTTCCCGCTGGTCCTGGTGCTGCCGCCCCGCCAGCGCGAGGAGGCCCGCGCCCTGCTGGCCAAGGCCTGCGCCGCGGTCGC
This sequence comes from Thermomonas sp., assembly GCA_041913885.1. Lineage (GTDB taxonomy): Bacteria > Pseudomonadota > Gammaproteobacteria > Xanthomonadales > Xanthomonadaceae > Thermomonas. The sequence continues at coordinate 200,003 of JAYSEL010000004.1, forward strand.
GCCCGGCGGCACCGTGGTGGTCGCGGTGGCCAACGACGAGGGCGCCAAGTCCCGCGAGGCCGACCTGAAGCAGCTGTCGGGAGCGATCAGCACCGCCAGCAAATACCACTGCCGGGTGTTCTGGACGACCGCAGCCGCCACGGCCGATGCCGCGCTGCAGGCGCAGTGGGCGCAGGCCGATGCGCCGCGCACGCAGGCGTGCGCCGAGGTGCCCGGCGGCGGCTTCCGCACCCGCCCCGGTGTGTTCGCCTGGGACCGCGTGGATGCCGCCTCGGCGATGCTGGCGGCGGCGCTGCCCGCAGAGCTGTCGGGCCGCATCGCCGATTTCGGCGCCGGTTGGGGCTATCTGTCGCTGCAGGTGCTGGCGCGCTGCCCGAAGGTGGCGGCGCTGGACCTGTTCGAGGCGGATGCGCGCGCGCTGGCGCTGGCCGAGGCCAACCTCGCCGGGCCCGCGCAGGCCCGCGGCGTGCCGGTGCAGGTCCACTGGCACGACGTGGCGGCGGGGGTCGACGGGCGTTTCGACGCCATCGTCTGCAATCCGCCATTCCATGCGCTGGGCCGCGGCGAGCGCCCCGACCTCGGGCGGGCCTTCATCGCGGCGGCGGCGCGGGCGCTGCGCCCGGGCGGCCAGCTGTGGCTGGTCGCCAACCGGCATCTGCCGTACGAGGAGGCGCTGGGCGCCGGCTTCGGCCAGGTCGATGCCGTCGCCCAGCAGGGCGGTTTCAAGATCGTCCGCGCGGTGAAGGCATGAAGCTGGTCAAGCACCTGGCCAACCTCGGTTACGGCAGCCGCAAGGAAGTGCAGTGGTTGTTCCGCGAGGGCCGCATCACCAACGCCGCGGGCGAGGTGCTGTACGCGGACGACCCGCTGGACCACGACGACGTACGGGTGGACGGGCAGCCGCTGGATCCCCCGCCGGGCCTGCTGCTGGTGCTGCACAAACCCACCGGCTACACCTGTTCCACCAAGGATGCCGGCCGCCTCGTCTACGACCTGCTGCCGCCGCGTTTCCGCCTGCGCCAGCCGGTGCTGTCCACCGTCGGGCGGCTGGACCGCGACACCTCCGGCCTGCTGCTGTTCACCGACGACGGCCAGCTGCTGCACCGGATCATCTCGCCGAAGGCGAAGCTGCCCAAGGTCTACGTGGCTACGCTGGCCGAGGACCTGCGCGGCGGCGAGGCGGCGCTGTTCGCCAGCGGCACGCTGCTGCTGGAGGGCGAGAAGGCGCCGCTGCTGCCGGCGGAACTGGAGGTCTTGGGCGCGCGCAGCGCACGGCTGACCCTGCACGAAGGCCGGTACCACCAGGTGCGGCGGATGTTCGCCGCGGTCGGCAACCACGTGGTCGCGCTGCACCGCGAACGCATCGGCGGGCTGGCGCTGGACGGGCTGCCGCCCGGCGAATGGCGGCCGCTGGGCGAAAGCGACCGGGCGCGACTCTTCGCGGGCGATCAGGCCGCCGGATAGATCGCGATCGCAGCGCGGTCCGTCAGTTCCCGTTTGGCTCCGGATTGGGCATCAAACAGGGCGCGGTGCGCACGCAGCGACCACGCGTCGTCACGCTCGCCGTAGCTGCGCACCCACTGCTGCAGGGTATCGAGCATCGCGTCCTGCTCGGCCTGCGAGGCGTATTTGTGCGGTTCCCACGGGCGGCGCGTGTTGTTGTCGATGCATGCCTCGACCCCGGGATTGAGGAACAGCAGCTGCGTGCAGCGCGGTGCGGCGTGCGCGGCGAGATCGCCGTAGCAGCCTTCCACCACCCAGCCGTCATGGGCGTCGAGGAACCTGTCCAGGTCGGCCAGCACGGCGGCCATGGGCCGCTGCACGGCGATCTTCCCCGGCTCCCAGACGATGGCGTCGAGGTCCAGCAACGGCAGGCACTCCACGTCGGCCACGTGCCTTGCCAGCGTGCTCTTGCCGGAGCCGGAATTGCCAATGACCAGCAGGCGCACGGTCAGTCCGTATTGCCGGCCAGCAACCTGCGGAATCCCTCGATGCCGAGTTCCCGCATCGTCGCGATGTTGCGCTCGATGATGCCGTCCGGGTCGGGATAGGCGGCGACCGCGCGGTCGATGCTGTCTTCGCGCAGCAGGTGCAGGATCGGCCACGGCGCGCGGTTGGTCAGGTTGCCGGCGTCGTCCGGCGCGGTGTCGGCGAAGCGGTAGTCGGGGTGGAAGCTGGCGACCTGCAGCACGCCGTCCAGCTCCATCGCCTCCACCAGGCCGTCGGCATCGTCGAGGAAATCGTTGTAGTCCAGGAAGTCGCCGAGCACCTGCGGATGCACCAGCAGGGTGGTATCGACGACCTCGGCGGGGGCGTCGCGCAACAGTGCCAACTCCTCGCCCAGCTGCTCCAGCAGGGCGCGTTCGGTGCTGGCGTCGCTGACGACGATCCGCACCTGCCGCTTCACGTATACGGCCTTGGCGAACGGGCACAGGTTCAGCCCGATCACCGCCCGCTCCAGCCAACGGCGCACGTCGGCTTCGATGGCGTCGGCGTCGAAGCCCGTTGCGTCGGCACGCGAGTCGGACATGCGGCTCAATCCCGGAAGTTGTCGAACTGCAGCGGCAGCCCGAAGTCCTTTTCGCGCAGCACGGCCATCGCCGCCTGCAGGTCGTCGCGCTTCTTGCCGGTGACGCGCAGCTTGTCGCCGTTGATCTGGGTGTCGACCTTCAGCTTGGCGTCCTTGATCGCCGCCTGCAGCTTCTTGGCCAGCTCGCGCTCGATGCCCTGCTTGACCGTGATCTTCTGGCGCGCGCCGGCGAGGTTGGTCTCGACGTCGCCGAATTCCAGGCAGCGCACGTCGATCTTCCGCGCGATCAGCCGCGCGCGCAGGATGTCGGTCATCTGCTGCAGCTGGAAGTCGCTGGGCGCGGACTGGGTGATGACGGTGTCCTCGCGCACGAACTTCGCGTCCACGCCCTTGAAGTCGAACCGGGTGGTCAGCTCGCGGCTGGCCTGGTCCACCGCGTTGGTGAGTTCGTGGATGTCCACTTCGGAGACGATGTCGAAGGAAGGCATGCGGCGTGCGGGTCGGTGATCGGGCCGACAGGATAACGCGTGCCGGCACGGGCATCTGCCCGTGCCGGCCGCGATGTCACGGGCAGACGTTCTGGTAGATGCAGGCGATCCACTCGGGATGGTCGACGAACGGGTTACGGTTGCCCTGGTAGGTCTGCACCGCGTCGTTGCGGATCCGCTCGTAGGCGTCCACCGGGTCTTCCTGGCTCCACTGCAGCAGGGCCGAGAGCAGGCCCATGTAGGCGACGGAGGCGTTGCCGTTGGTGTTCACGATCAGCGAGGCGTTGTCGGTCAGGCGCAGGTCGGGCTCGCTGATGCCGTTGTTGGTGCCGCCCTCGTAGCGGATGTCCATGTACAGCACGGCGCGTGCGACGTTGCCCTTCATGCCCTTCCAAGTCTGCCAGACCGTGCCGTTGCTCCAGTTGGAGTTGCCCGGGAAGGTGCCGCTGCCGCCGCCGCGGCCGTTGTGGGCGACGGTGGGGAACTCGGTGCAGCTGGCGTTGCAGTTGCCGTAGGGCAGGTTGCTGCGCGCGCTGTTGTAGCCGATATCGGACAGCATCAGCATGTGCAGGTCGGTGTAGGCGAAGTTGGTCGACCCGTCGACCGAGAAGCCGTACGAGTTCGGCCAGGTGTGCTCGCGGTTGTAGAAGTTGTTGCCGCCGCCGGCCTTCGCGTAGGCGGTGTTCTTGTAGATGTCGAGGATCTTGCCGGCATCCAGCGGATCCTCGTCGGCGAAGTCCAGCGCGTCCCAGGTGTCGGTGGTGCTGGCGGTGTACGGGATCTTGGTGCTGTCCTTGATGAGCGCGTGCAGGCTGGCGCGGAGCGCCGCCGCGCTGGAAGTATCGACACCCGCGTAGTACGGGTCGTTGCTGCCACCACCACCGCCGCCACTGCTGGCCGGGGTGTAGCTGGCCACCAGGCTCGTCGCCGAGAAGGAGGTGTAGGCGCGCAGCGTCACGTACCAGGTGCCGGCCTGCGGGCTGGCGACGGTGCAGGTCTCGTTGTTGCCGGTCAGGTAGGGACGGCAGTCGTAGCTGGTGGTGGTCGGCGCGCTGCCGTAGCGCACGTACAGGTCGGCATCGCCGCTGCCGCCGCTGCTGGCGACCTGCAGGTTGGTGGCGCCGGTGGGCACGGCCAGCGTGTAGGTGAGCGATTGGCCCGTGCTGGCCGACAGGCCGGTGACGGCCACGCCGTTCTGCAGCGTGTTGCCACCGCCCGTGCCGCCGCCACCGGTGCCGGTGGGGGTCTGCCCGGCGTTGCAGGCGCCGAAGGAGCTGGTGCGCGAGGCCTGCCAGCCGAAGTCGGCGTAGCGGCTGCCGCTACCGGCCAGCTGCAGCGACGTGCCGGCGGCGGTCGATGAGGTCTCCGACTGCGGGATCGCGGTGCTGGCCTTGCCGGCGGCGGGGCCGTCGGTCGCGGTGAAGCTGCCTTCGTAGCTCAGCAGCTGGACGACGGTGCCGCTGGCGTTGACCAGCGCCAGCCCGTCCGGACCGCCGTTCTGGATGTTGGGCACGGCCACCGTCGCGGTGCCGTAGCCGTTGCACTGGTTCGCGACCGTGCCGGACAGGGCGAAGGTGGCATAGCGCTTGCCGTCGCCCCCGTTGTAGAGGACCACGGTCCAGCCGGCGAGGCTCGTCCCGGCCGGGGCCAGCACTTCGACCTTCTCGTTGGTGTCGGTGCTGGCGTTGTCGTAGTGGAGCTCGTTGATGAAGACGTCGGCGCTCGCGGGGGCGGCGGCGAGCAGCCCCAGCAATGCGGGGATGGCGATCTTGGCAAAGCGCATGGCGCAACCTCGGTGTTGGAGGATGGGTGGATGGACGAAGCGTCGCGCCGAGGGGGGGGAGGGCAGGCGAAGCCGACGGTGGCACGGGGGATGCGACAGCCTGCCGGCGGATTGTGACAGTTGAATGGGTGACGAACCCGCGGCGCTGCCGCATGCTGGGCGGATGCACGCCTCGTCCTCCAGTCATCCGCGTCGCGCCATCGGGTTGATGTTGGCCTCGGTGGCGCTGTTCTCCCTCATGGACGCGGGGCTGAAGGCGCTGTCCGCGCACTACCCGCCGTTCCAGGTGGCGGCCCTGCGCGGGTTGTCGTCGCTGCCGCTGGTGCTGGCCTGGGCACTGTGGACGGCGGGCCCGCGCGCGCTGCTGCGGGTGCGCTGGCCGCTGCACCTGCTGCGCGGCGCGCTGGGCATCGCGATGATGGCCAGCTTCGTGTACGCGTTGAAGCGCCTGCCGTTGTCCACCGCCTACACGATCTTTTTCGTCGCGCCCCTGCTGATCACCGCGCTGTCGGTGCCGTTCCTCGGTGAACGCGTGGGGCCCCGGCGCTGGACCGCGATCGCGATCGGCCTGCTGGGCGTGCTGGTGGTGCTGCGGCCGACCGGGCAGGGCATGTTGACCCTGGCCGGGCTGGCGGTGCTGGTGGCAGCCACCGGCTACGCGGTGTCGGCGATCACCGTGCGGGTGCTGGCCCGGACCGACAGCACGCAGGCCATCACCTTCTGGCTGCTGGCGCTGATGGCGCTGGGGGCCGGGGCGCTGGCCCTGCCGGGTTGGGTGGCGCTGCGCGGCGAGCACCTCGCCATCGTCGCCGCCATCGGCGTGGCCGGCGCGCTGGGCCAGTACGCCATCACCGAGGCGTTCCGGCAGGGCGAGGCCTCGCTGATCGCGCCGCTGGAATACACCGCCCTGGTCTGGGGGGTCGGGCTGGATCTGGCGCTGTGGGGCGTCCTGCCGGACGGCATCACTTGGCTCGGGGCCGGCATCATCGTGGCCAGCGGGCTGTACCTGCTCCGGCGCGAGCGGGTGCACGTGGAGGCCGAGCACCCCTGATTCCACGGGGGGTGAAATGCCGGTTTTCGCCGGATTAAACGCCGCGCGAGGCTGATTCCCGGTGGCATTGATTGAAATATCCGGGTGAAATATTGAAATTGCCGCACCGCGGTTTGTGGCGCGCCGCGGGATGTGTTCCCATGGCGTTTTCCACGAAGCGGAGTTCCGGCCATGGCCGAGCTGAAGGAAGCGCGCGTTCCCGACATCGGTGGGCACAACGACGTGCCGGTGATCGAGCTGTTGGTGCAGCCCGGCGACACCGTCGCCAAGGACCAGGGCCTGGTCACGCTGGAATCGGACAAGGCGACGATGGAAGTGCCGTCGCCGTTCGCCGGCGTGGTCAAGGAGGTCAAGGTCAAGCTCGGTGACGCCGTGTCCGAAGGCGGCCTGGTGGCGATCATCGAGGTGGCCGAGGCGACCGCCGCTGCCGCCGCATCGCCGGCGCCCGCCAAGCCTGCCCCCGCCCCGGAGCTGCCGAAGCCGGCGCCTGCACCTGCGCCGGTCCCCGTGCCGGTGGAAAGCGGCGCCCCGGTCCCGGCCCTGGCCCCCGTCGCGGAGCCCGGCCAGCCCGGCATCCCGCCGATGCGCTTCGAGGCCGATGCGGTGCTGCCGGCCAAGGTGCCCTACGCCAGCCCGGCGGTGCGCCTGTTCGCGCGCGAGCTGGGCGTGGACCTCGGCCAGGTGGCCGGCAGCGAGCGCGGCGGTCGCATCTCGAAGGAGGACGTGCAGAATTTCGTGAAGGCGGCGCTGGCTGGCGGCGTGGCCGCGCCGGTGGCGGTGGCGGCGGGCGGCGGTAGCGGGCTCAACCTGATCCCGTGGCCCAAGGTGGATTTCGCCAAGTTCGGCGCCATCGAGACCAGGCCGCTGTCGCGCATCCAGAAGATTTCCGGCGCGAACCTCGCGCGCAACTGGGCGATGATCCCCCACGTCACCCAGCACGACGACGCGGACATCACCGAGCTGGAGGCGCTGCGCGTCGCGCTCAACAACGAGAACGCCAAGGCGATCGCGGCGGGCAAGAGCGGCAAGGTCACCATGCTGGCCTTCCTGATCAAGGCCTGCGTGGCGGCGCTGCAGAAGTTCCCGACGTTCAACGCATCGTTGGAGGGCGACAACCTCGTCCTGAAGAAGTACTTCCACATCGGCTTCGCCGCCGACACGCCGAACGGGCTGGTGGTGCCGGTCCTGCGCGATGCCGACCAGAAGGGCGTGATGGAGATCGCCCGCGAGATGGGCGAGCTGGCGGCGCTGGCGCGCGACGGCAAGCTCAAGCCCGAGCAGATGCAGGGCGGCTGCTTCACCATCAGTTCGCTGGGCGGCATCGGCGGCACCGCGTTCACGCCGATCATCAATGCGCCGGAAGTGGCCATCCTGGGCGTCTCCAAGTCGGAGACCAAGCCGGTGTGGGACGGCAAGCAGTTCCAGCCGCGCCTGATGCTGCCGCTGTCGCTGAGCTACGACCACCGCGTGATCGACGGCGCTGCCGCGGCGCGCTTCACCAGCTACCTGGAGCAACTGCTGGCCGACCTCCGTCGGGCCATGCTGTAAATCCACCTTGCCGAGGAGCAACGACATGGCAGACATCGAAAGCAAGGTGCCCGATATCGGCGGCCACGGCGACGTGCCGGTGATCGAGATCCTGGTGGCGGTGGGCGACACCGTGAAGAAGGACCAGGGCCTGGTCACGCTGGAATCCGACAAGGCCACCATGGAAGTGCCGGCGGCCGCCGACGGCGTGGTCAAGGCGCTGAAGGTGAAGCTGGGCGACACGGTGTCGGAAGGCAGCGTGATCGCGGTCATCGAGGGCGCGGCGAGCGCTGGCGCGCCGGCAGCATCCGCGCCCGCCCCGGCGGCAACGCCCGCCCCGGCACCGGTGGCGCAGGCGGCCCCGGTCGCAGCGGCGCCGCAGGCCGCCGCCACCTCCGGCCGCAAGGCCAACATCGAGTGCGCGATGGTGGTGATCGGTGCCGGTCCCGGCGGCTACACCGCCGCGTTCCGCAGCGCCGACCTCGGCCTCGACACCGTGCTGGTCGAACGTTACGCCACGCTCGGCGGCGTCTGCCTCAACGTCGGCTGCATTCCGTCGAAGGCGCTGCTGCATGCCGCCGAGGTGATCGACCAGGCCGCGCACGCCAGCGATTACGGCGTCGATTTCGGCAAGCCGAAGCTCAACCTCGACAAGCTGCGGGAATACAAGGACAAGGTCGTCGGCCAGCTTACCAAGGGCCTGGCCGGCATGGCCAAGCAGCGCAAGGTGCGCACCGTGCAGGGCGTGGCGAAGTTCGTCTCGCCCAACGAACTGGAGATCACCGCGGCGGACGGCAGCACCCAGCTGCTGCGCTTCGCCCACTGCATCATCGCCGCGGGTAGCCAGCCGGTGAAGCTGCCGTCGTTCCCGTGGGGCGATCCGCGCGTCATGGATTCCACGGACGCGCTCAATCTCGCCGAGGTGCCGAAGAAGCTTCTGGTGGTCGGCGGCGGCATCATCGGGCTGGAAATGGCGACGGTCTACCGCGCGCTGGGTGCGGAGGTGACCGTGGTCGAGTTCATGCCGCAGCTGATCCCCGGCGCGGACGCGGACCTGGTCAAGCCGCTGGCCGATCGCCTGAAGAAGCAGGGCGTGGCGATCCATCTCAAGACCAAGGTGGTCGAGGCGAAAGCGCAGAAGAACGGCATCGCCTGCACGTTCGAGGGCGAGTCCGTCCCCGAGGCCACGCTGTTCGACCGCGTGCTGGTGGCGGTGGGGCGCAGCGCCAACGGTGGCAAGCTCGATGCCGACAAGGCCGGCGTGCGTGTCGGCGAGCGCGGGCTGATCCCGGTGGATGCGCAGATGCGCACGAATGTCCGGCACATCTTCGCGATCGGTGATCTGGTCGGCCAGCCGATGCTGGCCCACAAGGCCACCCACGAGGGCAAGCTGGCGGCCGAAGTCGCCGCCGGCGAGAAGAAGGAATGGGTGGCGCGGGTGATCCCGTCGGTGGCCTACACCGATCCGGAAATCGCCTGGGTCGGCGTCACCGAAACCGAGGCCAAGGCCAAGGGCCTCAAGGTCGGCGTGGGCAAGTTTCCGTGGGCGGCCTCCGGCCGTGCCATCGGGCTGTCGCGCACGGAGGGCTTCACCAAGCTGGTGTTCGACGAGGACAGCCATCGCGTGATCGGCGGCGGCATCGTCGGCGTTCACGCCGGCGAGCTGATCTCGGAGATCGCGCTGGCCATCGAGATGGGCTGCGAGGTGCACGACATCGGCCACACCATCCATCCGCACCCCACGCTGGGCGAATCGGTGGGCATGGCGGCCGAGGTCTACGACGGCAGCATCACCGACCTGTACCTCCCGAAGAAGAAGTAGGGCGGCCCCTCCGCCACGCGACGACGGCAGTGGCGTGAACCTCCGGGTTCGCGCCGTTCTGCTTCAGGCCGTGAGGGCCTCCCGGTGCGGCAACTCCCTGCGGACACGGCGCGCGTCGATCCGCTTCCACACCTTCTCGTGGAAATGGAACGCCACGGTGTTGCAGGCGGGCTCGACCAGTGCCAGCGCGCCGCCCACCCGCCAGCTGCCGGTCATCAGCCAGCCGATCGAGAACGCCACCGTGAAGTGCAGGCCGGCGAAACTCAGGGTCTTGTGCATGGGGGCGCCGCTAGATGAGATTTGATCTCATTTTCGTGGCGCGCCGCTGTACGCCCAATCGTTTCGTGCAATGCCGGCCATCGATGCGATGCATCGGCGGCTGCCCGCGGCCCAAAAGAAGCCCCGGCCGGGGATCGGGCCGGGGCTTCGGGCGTCCGCACGGGGATCGACGAGGAAATGCGGACGCAACGGTTCGGACCGGGCCTGCCGCGTGAAGTTCCGTGGATCGCGCCCCGGCGAATGGCGGTTGCCGCTGAAAACGGGCCGCTGCTATACTTCCGCGGCTTCGCAGGGCGGCTTTCATCGCCGTCCCGCGCACCTTCGCCGTCACAAGCCGACATCGCCGGGGTAACACGCGTGCTCAATTCCGCCGCCTCGGGCTGGCGGCTGGCGCTGCGGGTGGTGGCTTTCCAAGCCGCTGCCACGCTGGCGACAGCCGCAGCCTGTTACGCCAGCGGTCCGCGCGCCGCCCTCGCGGCACTGGCCGGCGGTGGCGCGATGGCGCTGGGCAGCCTGCTGGCGGCCTGGGGTGCCTTCGGGGGTGGCGTGGCGGGGGCTGGCGTGGCGCTGGGGCGCCTGCTGCTGGGCACCGCGGTCAAGTGGTTGGTCGTCATCGTCGGGCTGTATCTGGCGATGGCGGTCTGGGCATTGCCGGCGGTGCCGGTGCTGGCAGGGGCGGCGATGGCCGCCGCGGCCTTCGTGGTTTCGATGAGATTCGTGACGCAGCGCAGTACGACGAGGACGAACGCGTGATTCTGGAAGCAATGGGCCTGGCCCCAGAGGGCGGCGATACCGGCGGCGGGCTGACCGGCTACATCGTCCACCACCTGACCCACAACACGAAGCAGTTCGCGTTCGGCACCGTCCACATGGACTCGTGGATCGTCGCGCTGGCGCTGGGTCTGCTGGCCAGCTTCTGGCTGTGGTGGTACGCCCGCAAGGCGACCGCCGGCGTGCCGTCCAAGGGCCAGGCCTTCGTCGAGCTGGTCGTCGAGTTCGTCGATTCCGAAGTCAAGAACACGTTCCACGGCGATCGCCGCTTCATCGCGCCGCTGGCGCTGACCATCTTCGTCTGGGTGGTCTTCATGAACGCGATGGACCTGCTGCCGCTGGACCTTCCCAGCGCCGCCGTGCAGGCCGTCGCCGGTGAGGAAGCCGCGCACCACACCTACCTGCGCTGGGTGCCGACCGCCGACGTGAACACCACGTTCGCGATGTCGTTCACCGTGCTGCTGCTGATCATCTTCTACTCGATCAAGGCCAAGGGCGGCTGGGGCTTCACAAAGGAGCTGTTCACCGCGCCGTTCCACGCGGAAGGTACCGTGGCCAAGATCGTGCTGGCCCTGCCGAACCTGTTCCTCAACGTGGTCGAGTACCTGTCCAAGCCGGTCAGCCTCGGCATGCGGTTGTTCGGCAACATGTACGCCGGCGAGCTGGTGTTCATGCTGATCGCCGGCCTGTTCGTGTCCTGGTTCACCTTCCTGCCGGGCATCGTGTTCCAGTCGATGTGGGCGATCTTCCACATCCTGATCATCCTGCTGCAGGCCTACATCTTCATGGTGCTGACTGTCGTCTATCTGGCGATGGCTCACGAGCACCACTGATCCATCGCTGTACCCCGGTTCCGCTTCACCTTCCGTCGTTCCACCTTCAATTCACCGCAAGCACCGCAACTGGAGATCCACCATGGAATTCATCGCCCAAGTCCAGGCCTACACCGCCATCGCCATCGGCATCATCGTCGGCCTGGGTGCCCTCGCCGCCGCCCTCGGCATCGGCATCATGGGTAGCAAGTTCCTCGAGTCCGCCGCCCGCCAGCCGGAGCTGGTCCCGATGCTGCAGGGCCGCATGTTCCTGCTGGCCGGCCTGATCGACGCGGCGTTCCTGATCGGCGTCGGCGTGGCGATGATGTTCGCGTTCGCGAACCCGCTGCTGGCCGCCGTCCAGGCTGCCGCCGGCGCCTGATCGCGTCGCGTGGATGAAGGTGCGCGCGGCCCCCGGGCGGCGCGCACCGGCAACATCGCGCCGCGGCATGTCGCCGCGGCGCCGCCTTGAAAAAGCCCCGCAGCGCCGGGTCTTTTGAAACGTCAGGTCACGACATGAATCCGAATATCACCCTGCTGGGCCAGATGATCTCGTTCGCGATCCTCATCTGGTTCTCCGTCAAGTTCATCTGGCCGCCGCTGATCAAGGCGATCGAGGAGCGCCAGCAGAAGATCGCCGAAGGCCTGGCCGCCGCCGACAACGCGCAGAAGAACCTCGCGCAGGCCGACGCCAAGGTCGCCGAGGAGCTGAAGGCCGCCCGCGCCAAGGCCAACGAGATCATCGAGCAGGCCCACCAGCGCGCCAACGCCCTGATCGACGCCGCCAAGGCCGACGCGATCGCCGAAGGCGCGCGCCAGAAGGCGCTGGCCGAGGCCGAGATCGAAGCCGCCGCCAACCGCGCCAAGGAAGACCTGCGCAAGCAGGTGTCCGCGCTGGCCGTGTCGGGTGCCGAGAAGCTGCTGAAGCGCGAGATCAACGCCAACGACCAGAAGGCGCTGATCGACGAGCTGGCCGCGCAGCTCTGAGGCCCGGACGATGAGCCAGGCCCTGACCCTCGCACGCCCCTACGCCCGCGCCGCCTTCTCGGTGGCGCGCGAGGCCGGCGCGCTGCCCGCCTGGTCGGCCGCGCTGGGCTTCGCCGCCCGGGTCGCGGCCGAGCCGCAGGCCGCCGCGCTGCTGGGCAACCCGAAGCTGACCCGCGCCGACGTGGTCGCCCTGCTGTCGCCGGACGGTGCGCAGGACGCGTTCCACAACCTGCTCGGCCTGCTGTTCGACAACCGCCGCCTGGCCCTGCTGCCGGAGATCGCCGGCCTGTTCGACGAGCTGCGCTTCGAGGCCGAGCGCGTGGTGCGCGCGAAGGTCACGTCCGCCGCGGCCTTGGCCGACGCGGAGCTCGAGACCATCAAGGCCGCGCTGCGCAAGCGCTTCGGCCGTGAGGTCGAGGTCGAGACGGCGATCGACGCCAGCCTGATCGGCGGTGCGCTGATCGACGCGGGCGACATCGTCATCGACGGGTCGATCAAGGGCAAGCTGGAGCGCCTGCAGTCGGCGCTGACGAACTAATCCATTTGCATACGCAGGCGGCGACGCCGGCACCAAGGAAACCAAGATGGCCACCACCACGCTCAACCCGTCCGAAATCAGCGAACTGATCAAGACCCGCATCGAGAAGGTCGCGCTCGCCGCCGAGGCGCGCAACGAAGGCACCGTCACCTCGGTGTCGGACGGTATCGTGCGCATCCACGGCCTGGCCGACGTGATGCAGGGCGAAATGATCGAACTGCCGGGCAACACCACCGCGCTGGCGCTGAACCTGGAGCGCGACTCGGTGGGCGCGGTAGTGCTGGGCGACTACGAGCACCTGCGCGAAGGTGACGTGGCCAAGACCACCGGCCAGATCCTGTCGGTGCCGACCGGTCCGGAGCTGCTGGGCCGCGTGGTGAACGCGCTGGGCGAGCCGATCGACGGCAAGGGCCCGATCGACGCCAAGACCACCTCGCCGGTGGAGACCATCGCCCCGGGCGTGATCTGGCGCAAGTCGGTCGACCAGCCGGTGCAGACCGGCTACAAGTCGGTCGACAGCATGATCCCGATCGGCCGCGGCCAGCGCGAGCTGATCATCGGCGACCGCCAGACCGGCAAGA